>CAVPYQ010000008.1:0-45394 GCA_963709985.1 uncultured Actinomycetota bacterium | reverse complement strand
CGACGGCAGCGCGCCGCCGAACCGGGTGCGGCGCCGTTACCGGCTAGAACGCCAACTGCGTTTGGCATTGCGCCCCGCTCACCTTCGAGTGGCGGGGGCGCGCTGTGTGTTCGGCGCAGGTACGGCCACTCACAGGCGATCAAGACCGTCCTTCTCGGGAATGGAAGGCCGCAGATGTGACACATGCAAGTCCTTCGACGCTGACCAGAACAGGGGCACGTCCCGCCACCCCTTCCAATCCCTCCCGGTGGTGGGTGGCGGGACGTTTTGCGGGGGCGTCCCGCGCCCCCTTCCTCACGGGCGTTGTCGCGTCCTAGCGGCGGCAGCGCACAGGCAGATACCGTGGGTAGTGCCGAGTAAACGCCACGCGATCGGGGGCGTTGCTAATGACTGTCGCCGTGATTCTGGCTGTCGCCGGAGCGGCCACGGTTGCGCTCGGCCTGTGGCTTGCGTTCACCGGCCACCCAGACGACTGACGCACAAGCCCGGATCGCCCGCCCCCACTGCGGGTCTGGGGGCGGGCGTTCGCGTCGGGGGCATGACGTGTCTGCGGGCGGAGGCGAGCGCCCTCGACGTCCTTACCGGGCTGACGGCGCCGGGTTGACGCCCAGATCAGCGGCCGAACAGTCGGCGAACCACGTATCGCGTTCGGCCGTCACCACGAACGACGCCGTCGTGCGCACCCGGTGCGCACGCTCCCGCAGCTCGGCCTGCTCGTCGGCGTAGTCGGCGCAGTGCGCGAGGTAGCCGATCGTCTCGCCCGGCGAATGGCCGTGCAGGTTCCCGTCGACCTCCCACCACGTCGGCGGCCTCGTTCGCGGCCCGCACGCTGCGCAGCGACCGCTGCCGTTCGACGCGCAGTTCAGGCTGCGCAGCCGCGGGCGTTCCTGGCCCGAATGGCCCGCGCCTCGATGGGGGCTGCTTCAAGCGTTCGAGGCGCTTGTTGTTCTCGGAGGCTGCACGTACAGCGGGACCATGACCAAGACCTTCGGTGACGTCCACTGACACGCCTGCCCGATCATCAAGAAGGCACCGAAACGCAGCGCAAAACCCAACTAGTTGATCAACGAGCCCCTACAGGTGGTTCCGCGACCTGTGATCTGGTACCAGAACGTATAGAGCACTGGTCACATCCACCGCCGAGGACGCCGAAGGGCACAATGAGTGCCGGTTCCCATGCGGGCGAACGCAGAGACCGGACGTGACCAATGGGTGCAGATCGATGAGCATCGCCGACCTGTTCCGGCTCGATGACCGCGTCGCGATCGTCACCGGAGCCTCCGCTGGGCTGGGCGTGCGCTTCGCGACGGCGCTCGCAGAGATGGGCGCCGACGTCGTTCTTGCCGGGCGCCGGGTCGACCGGCTCGAATCGACAGCCGCACAGGTGCGGGCAACCGGCCGTCGTGCCCTGGTTGTGCCGACCGACGTCACCCAGCCACAGGCCTGCACGGACCTGGTCCAGGCCGCGATGTCCAGCTTCGGCCGGGTCGACGTCCTGGTCAACAACGCCGGTGTCGGCACGGCGGTCCCGGCGACGATCGAGTCACCCGAGCAGTTCCGCGCGGTGATCGACGTCAATCTCAGCGGCGCGTACTGGGCCGCTCAGGCGTGCGGACGGATCATGAGACCTGGCAGCGCGATCGTCAACATCAGCAGCGTGATCGCGTTTCATCTGCAACATGCCGCAAGCGGCCTACGCCGCGAGCAAGGCAGCGCTGGTCGGGCTCACCCGCGACCTGGCCAATCAGTGGACCGCGCGCAAGGGAATCCGAGTCAATGCCATCGCGCCCGGCTACTTCGACACCGAGATGTCCGAAAGATATCCAGACGGCTACCTCGACAAGCAGATGGCGCGAATCCCGATGCATCGCCACGGCAATCTCGACGAGGCCGCCGCGATGCTCGTCTGGCTGGCCGGAGCGGGCGCCGGATACGTGACCGGCCAGACGATCGTTGTCGACGGCGGGTACACCATCGGCTGACCGGCCAACACCAGGTCTGTCACGATCAGGTTGCTCGGCACCGATCGAATCCACCTTGCGCGAATCGAGAGAACCACGGTCAGCGCATTCACGACGACGCCGATCGGTGTCCGGGTGTCTGCTGGCGGGTTCTCGAATAACGTTGGTTTGCGAGACGCTCTTGGTGCTCGAGAAAGATCCATCTGCGCCGCTGCTCGCGGAGCTCCGTCCGGTACAGATCGACGGATCTTGCGCCCCTCCGGCGGAAGCGATCGCCTACCGAGCCGCCAGCGCGACCGCATACTCATGCGTCGAGTCCGTTGACCACGCACGTCCGGATCTCATGGGTTCTGCTGGGCCGGTCGTTGGGGCAGGCTCGGTGTTGGAAGCGGCTGGCGGGTCAGCACTCTTCGCATCTGGCCTTGGAGGTCTTGCGGCAGACCGTGCGCCCGCTGGTCGTGAGGAGACGTGACCGCTGATGGGATGTCGTGCCCCGCGTCGTGTGGTGAGCACCGGTCCATGAGATCGCTGGTGTGAGCTTCCCCTCGAATCGTGGAGGGTTCCTTATGCCGCGGCCGGTTGGTCGGCGGCGATCTTCTCGTACTCGGTCGGTGGCAGCAACGCCGCGGAGCTGTGCCGTCGTCGGGTGTTGTAGAACTCGTGGCACCAGGCGACGATCGACGGCGCGTGCTTCGGCTCGGGTGGTGAAGTGGTGCCGGGACAGGACCTCGTGTTCCAGGGTGGAGAAGAACGACTCGGCGGCGGCGTTATCGAAGCACGACCCGACCCTGCCCATCGACTGCCTGATGCCGAGTTTGTCCTTACACAGCTGGGTGAAACTCGATCGCGGTGTAGGTCGAGCCGCGGTCGGTATGGAAGATCACCCCGTCGATCGAGGCGCGGCCGCCGCGCACCGCGGCAGCGATCTTGATCGCGTCGCAGGCCAGCTCGGCGTTCGGGTGCTCACTGGTGGGGCAGGCCAGCAGCCGGCGGGAGAACAAGTCCAGCACGGTGGCCAGGTAGAGCTTGCCCTCGTCGGTCGGGATCTCGGTCATGTCGCCGCACCACTTGACGTTCGGCGCCGGCGCGGTGAAGTCACGCCTGAGCAGATCGGCGAACTTCGGTGCCGTCTTGTCCTGGCGGGTCAATCCCTTGCTGCGCTTGGGTTTGCGGCCGGCCAGGCCTTGCCGGCGCATCGACTCGGCGACGGTGTTCACGCTCACCGACCAGCCGGACTCGAGCAGGTCGGCGTGGATGCGCGGCGAGCCGTACGTGCGCTCCGGATGCCTCGAACCACCTCAGCACCTCGGCGTCGAGTTCGCCCGCGCCGCTGCTCGCGGCCGGTGGGCTCGCCGGTCGATCCACTTGTAGAACCAGGAGATGCTGACCCCGAGGATGCGCAGCACACCGCGTGTGGCACCCGGTAGCACGGTCCTCTGGTCGGCGATGAAGCGGGCCACGCTCACTTCGTCGCCTCCTTCACCCACAGGACCACGGAGCGCTTGAGACCTCCGATGTCGCTAACTTGTCAAGCAGCGACCGCTTCGGCATGTCCTGGCGTGGCGTGCGGGAAAGCCTTGATCGGCTCGTAGCTCTGTCCGGTTGCCAGGCAGTGGTGCAGTTGGCCGAGCATCCGGTTGAACAGGTGCCGCAGCGCGGCAGGGTGTCCGTCGCCGCGTTCGCGACGGCGCAGATAGTGCTCACGCGCGGGCGAGGGCCGGGCGGCGGCGGTGAACGCCCAGGAGTAGCCGATGCCGGCGAGCCGGTTGTTCTTGGTGCGCCGCCGGGTGACGGTGCGGGATTTGCCCGAGGCGCGGGTGACTGGTGCGGAGCCGGCGAAGGCCTGCAAGGCGCGGTCGTCGCGGAAGCGTTCGCGGTCGTCGCCGATCTCGGCGAGCACGATCGCGCCGCTGAGGTCGGCCAGGCCGGGGAAGCTGGTGATGATCTCGTAGTCCGGATGCTGGCTGAATGCCTCAGCCAGCGCGGCGGCGAGCTGGTCGACCGAGTTGCAGATCGCGTCCAGCACGCCGAGCAGGGCGAGCGTCTCGGTGCGCATCGCCTGCTCCACCAGGAGATCTTGGCGCAGCTGCGGGACATGCAGCGCGGCGACGACGCTCGCGGCGAGGCTGGTGATGCGACGCTGCCGTCCGCCTCGGCGCAACGCCGTCTCGACCCTGGCCTTGGACACCTTCAGGCCTTCGGTCGGGCTGGGTGCGATCGCCAGCACCGCGCGGGCATCGGCACTGGCCAGCTGGGTCGTGGACAACCCGCGCCCGGACCCCGATCCGGCAGCGAACGCAGCCAGGAACCCCGGGTAGTACTCGCGCAGCCGGGCACGCAGCTCCTGCACCAGCTTGGTGCGCCGCCACACCGCGTCCTGATAGGCACGTGCGAGCACGGTGATCGACGCGGGCCAGCGACGAGTCGTCGGGCAGCATCCGGTGCAGGTGCTGCATCGGTGCGCAGGATGTTCGCCAACGCCATCGCATCGACGTGATCGCTCTTCTTGCCCGACACCGAGGTGCGTTCCCGATAGCGGGCCACGGCCAGCGGGTTGATCGGGTAGATCGGTCGCCCGGTGGAACGCAGAACGGCGACCAGTAGTCCGCGCGGTGTCTCGATCGCGACCGGGATCGGCTCCTGCGCGGTGTCGCCGGCCGCGGCCAGCATCGCCGTGAACTCCGCGACCCCGTCCAGGCTCTCCTGGATACGCCGCTTGGCGACCAGCGCGCCGTCGTCGTCGATGAGCGCGATGTCGTGATGGCCCTCGGCCCAGTCGATGCCGCAGAACACGGCCATGCAATCCCCTTACGCAGTAGTGGGTTTCTCCTCCGGCCCGAGGGACCGGTGGCACCGCGCGGCGACCTAATAGCAAGGCTCGAGGGCCTGACCTCCGATAGAGCCGTTCGCGATCCCAGCAACCAGCGGGGACGTCGCATTCTCAGCAGAGAGCTCGCCGGCTCAGCACATCGATGACGTCACCCCGCGGGCGGGCTCGAACCACGACCGACCCTGGGCCACCACAGCATCGAAGACGGGCCGGACACGCCGAGATGCGCCGGTCTCAAGCAAGAACCTCGACGGGCTAAGACATCACCAGACGTCGGCTGCGGCGTGCCCGGACCCGTCGTTCGACGTGTCCTATTAGGACATCACGCTCCATCCGCAGCTCGGCGACCTCGGCCGCGCAGCCGCTTCAGCTCCGTCGATCGTCGCGGCGACAGGCCGTCGGCGCCCTCACGCTCGGCGCGCGTCCTTGGCGACCCAGTTGCCCAGCGTGCCCTCGTTGATCCCAAGATCGCGAGCGACCTGCGCGATCGGCTTCCCGTCTCCCGCACGATCCGCACCGCACCCTCGCGGAACTCCGGATCGAACTTCCGTCGCTTCTCTGGCATGACTACTCCTCATAGTGCATGCCTCCACGGTTTTGGGGGAGGTTCACTGTGTGCGCCGGCGCAGGTGAATCTTGCTCGGGCTGTGGGTCGCTATGTGAGTCTGTGGTGGTGGGCGTAGGCGATGGCTTGTGCGCGGTCTCGGCTTGCGGTTTTGGCGAAGATGCGGTTGACGTGGGTTTTCACGGTGGCTTCGCTGACGAACAGTTGTGTGGCGATCTCGGTGTTGGACAGGCCGGTGGCGATGAGGTGTAGGACCTCGGCTTCGCGTTCGGTCAGGCCGTCGGGCAGGGCCAAGGAAGGGGCGGGTTTCGGGAGATTGGCGACTTCTGCGAGGCGGGCTTGCACGGCGGGGTCGAGGACGGCTTGCCCGGCGGCGGCGGCGTCGAGGGCGCGGCGGATGTGGTCGCGGCCGGCGTCTTTGGTGAGGTAGCCGATCGCGCCGGCGCGTAGGGCGGTGATGATCGATTCGTCGTCGGCGTAGGTGGTGAGTACGACGACCTGGACGTTGGGGTGGTCGGCGCGGATGTGTCGGGTTGCCTCGACGCCGTCGATGCGGGGCATCCGCAGATCCATCAGCACGACGTCCGGTGCGAGATGGTCGGTCAGCGTGATCGCTTCCTCGCCGTCGGCGGCCAGGCCGACGACGTCGATGCCGGGCATGGTCTGCAGCAGTGTCGCCAGGGCCTCGCGGATAGCGGTCTGGTCGTCGGCGATGAGCACTTTCATGCGGGCACCGCCACTCGTAGGGTGAAGCCCCGCTCGTGGGATTCGGCCAGGACTTCACCGCCGAGCAGCTCGATTCGTTCGCGCATGCCCCGCAGGCCGAAGCCGCTGCCGGAGTCGGGACAGATCGGCGTTTGGGTCGGTGGCCGGGCTGGGTCCGTTCGTCACGAGCAGCACGGTCGTTGCGGCGCCGAAGGTCAGGCACAGCGACACGGCTGCGCCCGGGGCGTGTTTGCGCGCGTTGCTCAGTGCCTCCTGCGCGGCGCGGTAGAGCGCCAGGGCTGCCTGCGGCGGCAGCGGGCGCGGGGTGCCGGTGATGTTCAGTTCGGCGCCGTCGGCTTGGGCCAGGGCGGTGAGCTGTTCGGTCAGTGCGACCGGTTCGTCGCGCAGGGCGTGGACGGCTGCGCGGGTTTCGGACAGGCCCTCGACGGCGAACCGGCGTGCTTGCTGCAGGAGCGGGCGCACCGCGGCGGCGTCGGTTCCGTCGTCGAGCAGCGCGTCGGCTGCCTCGAGCTGGACGGACAGCGCACCCGAGGGAATGGGCCAGGACGTCATGGATCTCGCGTCCGATCCGGTTGCGTTCGGCCAACGCGGTGGCGCGGTCACGTTCGGCGTCGGCGCGCATGCGCTCACCCAACAACGCCTCGGCCTGCGCGGCCCGGTCGCGGTACTGGCGGCGGCTGGCCCCACCCAGCAGCGCCGCGACCATCGCGAGCAGGCCCTCGGCGATGATCGACCCCGGCGTGCCGAGGAGCAGCACGCTGACGATCAGGGCAACCGCGCCGACAGCGGCGACCCCGACGGCCGGCACGGTGTCGAAGGCCATCGACGCGGCGAGCACCGCGATCGCCGGAAAGGCAATGCCGACCGGGGCGAACGCGGCCACCACGCCGCCGGCCCCGGCCAGCACCGCCAAGCAGGCCAGCGTGAGCCGGCTTGCCGGTGCGCGCCGCCAGCAGATCAGCCAGCACCCCCACGCCGCCGCGGTCGCCACCAGCCACGGAACCGGCACCGGGCGCGACCCGTCCGAGCGGTGCTCGCGCGCCACCACCCAGACCAGCGCGACCAATCCGATCACGCGCAACGCGGCGATGCCGCCCGCCAACCCGCTGCGGCGTGCGGCGCGAAGCCGCGAGACCGGCCCCATGGCGCTCATGCTGCCACCGGAACCCCTCTCGCGAGCGCTGCAACCGCTCACGCCGTGACGAACCGGCGCACCAGCCCGCCGCGCTCGATCGTGGCACCACAGCGGCGCGCCTTCACATACAGCACCCCGGTCCTGGTCATGACCTCGGCCAGCGCCATCAGGACGAACCCCGTCCCCCACACCGGCCCGCCGGTGATCTGGTGCGCCACGCTGAACTGCCGCACATCGACAGCTCCGCCGTTCTGCACCCACACCGAGAACCCGACCCGCGCGCCGATACCGACGATCCAGAACGCCGCCGCCAGCGCACCGGCCTTCGCCATCGCCGCCGTGCCGTCGCGGCGCACCGCCGTCACCACGCCGGCCGCCGCGCCCAGCATCACGCCGGCCACCACGAAGATCGCCTCCAACGCCACGTCGTTGCCGCCCGTGGGGACCGCGTGCAGAACCTGCGAGGCCGCCCACGCCGTCATCACCACGGGCAGCACCAGAGCCGTCTTGGTCAACCGGATCCCGCGGATCTGCAGCACGACCAGACCAACCAGAGCGACATTCAACGCGTACTCGAAAGTTGTCATGCCCGGAACTGTCCGCCGCACACACCGGCCACGCGTCAACCCACGGATTGAGCCACGGGTTGATTCCAGCTCCACCCAGAACACGACCAGCGTGTCAGCATATGTTGACGAACTGGCGACGTCAGCATATGTTGACGGGCGTGGAGACCACGGTTCAGATCGCCAAGGGCGCCGCCCATCACGACCCCGACGTGGGGTTGCGTGCGGTCGCGGCACTGCGGGCGCTCACCGAACGCCTGGAGATCCTCCAGGTCGAAAACGCGCGGAAACTGGGCTGGTCCTGGCAGCAGATCGCCGACCGGCTCGGGGTCAGCAAGCAGACCGTGCACCGCAAATACGGCCGGCGCATCGGGAGGCGGTGATGTTCGAACGCTTCACCGGTGACGCCCGTACCGTCGTGATCCACGCACAAGAACACGCCCGACGCCTCGGCCACCGCTATATCGGCTGCGAGCACATGCTGCTCGCGCTCGCGGCTATCGACGCACCGGCCGGCGCCGTGCTCCGCGAACACGGCCTAACTCCGGAGCGTGTCGAAGAGGAGATCGCGCGTCATGTCGGGCTCGGCGCCGCAGCCGCCCTGTTCGCCGACCTCGACCGAGACGCGTTGGCCGCGATCGGCGTCGACCTGGACGCCGTGCGCGCCAGGATCGAGGCGTCCTTCGCACCCGAGAGCCTCACCCGAGCCGGCCAAGCCGTGCACTGCGGGCCCGGCCGCTCCCGCCGCCACCGCCACCGCGGCCTGCTTCGCCGCTGGCGCCGACGGCGCCGCGCCCAGCGCAGCGTCCCCGTGTCGCCCAGCGCGGAAATCAGGCCGGCACCCGCGACCGGCCGATACCGCGCGCCCGGCGCACCACCCACCGGGCATCTACCGTTCACCCCAGGCGCGAAGAGAACCCTGGAAAAATCCCTCCGCGAAGCCCTCACCCGCCACGATCGGCACATCGGCGTCGAACACATCGCCCTCAGCCTGATCACCGCGAACACCGGGCCAGTGCCCCCGATCCTCACCGCGCTCGGCACCTCCACACCGACCCTGCAAACAGCGATCCTCGACCGCTACCGGCAGGCCAGCTGACCAAGTCAGCAGCAGGCCGGCTCGAGGCTTGCGAACGGTAGCCGCGAGTCCGATCAGGCGCCGCCGAACGTCAGCTCGCAAGGTCGCTCAGGTCGACAGATGGCAGCGCCACAACCGTGGAGAACGCGGTCACGCTGTCGGATCGGCTGACTGTCCACGCGTCCGACGATCGATCTGCACGGGTCACATCCGCCCGAGCCGGCGCCGGGGCGAACCCGCCGACGTCCACCGGAGCGGTGCCCCTGGCAGTGACACGCATGCGAATGGCACGCCGGTCGGCGCTCAACTCGACCCGCACCGCGCGGTGCGTGCACACGACTGCCTCCGCGATCAGTTCGTTCGAGCAGGTAGCACGCCTCACCGAGGGCCACCTCCGGTAACACGAGTCGTTCACAACAGCGGCGCAACAGGCGGGCCGCCGCCTTCGGCGCGGACCGGCGCGGCGCCAACTGCGCCTCGAGATAGGAGGCCCAATAGACATGATCGACACCGACTTCGTGGCCACCGCTGGTTTGCACAAAGATGCGCTCGTGCACCGGAAGCCGGTACGCCCGAACCGCGGTCACAACCCCAGTCGTACGAGGAACCCGCAGTGAGCCCATCAACGCCAGCCCCGCACTATCGCCGGGTGTGCCGCGCTACCCGCGCAGCGGATCGGCCCAGCAGCGTCAGCCAGCACCGACCCGGCCAAGCGGCCCGCGGCGTGCCGGGACACCCAAGTGCTCATGGGCCTCCTCACACAGATGAATTCGCCCCGGCAGACGGCTCTCTTAAACAGCGTCGCTCGCATCGCCCCGGACCGGACGGCCCGCTGAGCCCGAATCGACCAGACCAAGGTCTGCGGCGATGAAGGACCTAAGTCCCAGCAGATCTCTCGGCTGGGCCGATGCTCGTAACGATCGGCTCAGCCCCGGTGCCGGCCTTGCGACCGGTCCGTCCCCCAAGGCACCTGGCGGCAATCGACCCACGAGTAGACATGCCCATGAGTGCATAATCATCCGCAGATCACCACGATGCGCGCCTCGGCCGAACGATCGTCCATGTCCAGACGCAGCGTGACCGTGCAGCCGAGTACCGCGATCGGTGGCTGGGTGACCTGCAGGGCTCAGCTGCGCCACGCTCCGGACCGTGCCGCGCCGCTCGCCTACCTCGCCCGGCCCGCCAACGGCCCAGCCCGTCCATGCCGGCTGTCGATCGCATACCTACGAATGAGCGGCTCTGCGATCCACGCCTGCACGGTCGCAACGCAGGACCCCGCGCGGGCAGCCGCGTGGTGAAGTACGCGCAGACCTTCGCGCAGCGCCGGGGGATCGCCCACGACGAGCGAGCGCCCGGCGTCAGCTACCAGGTCGGCGATCTACGCCAGCTGATGCGTCCCACCACCCACGGCGGGTGGGGCGCTGTGCTCGAGTGGTACTCGCTCATCCACCTCGCCGCGTCCGAACTGCCGGCCGCGATCGCCTCGCTGGTACGCCCCCTGCGCACGAACGGCTGGCTCGTGCTCGCCCTGCACGCCGGCGCCGAGGTATGCACCATCACCGACTGGTTCGGCCACGGCATCGACCTCGACGTCGTCCTGTACGACCCCGCCGAGGTCGTCGCCACCGTGGAGGCAGCCGGCCTGGTCGACGTCGAGTGGTACCACCGCGGTCCGCTCATCTCCCGCGGCGAAGCCACCCAGCGCCTGTACGCACTCGCCCGCAAGCCGTAGCTCTCGGCATCCTCGGATGCGGCGTCATCGGAGCAGCTTGACCGGACCAAGCCGCTCAATGGGTGATGGTCCCGAACGTGACGTTGCTCGACCAGATGCTCTGGTAGCGGATGCCGTCCTGCGGCGTCGCGGCAGCCACCATCATGTTCGACCCCTCGTACACGCCCACGTGGAACACGTATCCGCTGCCATCGTGGAAGAAGACCAGGTCGCCCGGCCACGCGGAACTGCGCGCCAGCCGGCGGAACTGGTTGTACTGCCCCTGGGCCGTCGACGCGATCGTGCGGCCGAAATGCCGATAGATGTAGGACGTCAACCCCGAGCAGTCGAAGCCCGTCGCCGGGGAACTCCCCCCACTGACATAGGGGTACCTGCCGACGAAGGTCTTGGCATAGGCGGCGATCTGCTGGTTCACCGTTTGCGCCGGCGGGGTGGCGACGCCGCTCGTGGTGCCCCATGCGCTGCCGCTGGCCGTGACGACGTAGCGGTAGGAGTAGGTGGCCACCGAGACGTACACGACGGCGAACCGTCCGTACCAGTCGGTCACCCGCGACAGCATCGTCTGCCATGTTCCGTTCAGCCTTCGCTGCAGGTAGATCGTGCGCCCGTGGCTGCGGATGAGCCCGGTGGAGTAGTCCTGTTTCACCAGGCCGTTGATCTGCACGGTCGAGCTGGTGCGCGACGCGACGATGTAGGCGTAGGTGCGGTACTTGCCGTTGACCGGCGCCGTCGCCTGGGCCGTCGGAGCGAACGCGAACGCTATCGCGACGAGTCCGGCAGCGATGATCGACACGGCTGTCCGCCGCGGAACGGTGATTCGCATGGTCCCTCACACGACCCTGTATTCGGGACGGCCGATGCGCGTTGCGTGCTGCCCGGGCCCGGCATCGCCCGGGCCCGTCGGTACGCCCCGATCCCGTCCAGGCCAAACGGGAACCAGGCGGGCTGTGCTCGCCCATTACTGCTCATCAACACGTTAGGGGCCGGCCGTGTCGCGCAGACAGGGCCGGACGTCACCCGGAAATCCGACCTCGTCGCGGAATCCGAGGACCCCGCACATGACCAAGGTCGCGAACATCCGGTCGACGTCCCCCGCCAGGACCGCAACGCCGGGGCCGGCGCGGTTTCACCGACGCGGGACGAAGGTCCGCTCGACAGCTGATATGGAGTGACCGTCTGTCAAGTGGCAAGGTGAGGCGCCCGCCGGGATTGCTCCTGGCGGGCGCCTCTGGCTTCGTCGGCGCCTGTGGTGGTGAGCGTGTCGGTGGCGACGCGCGGTCAGACTGATGTGCGCGGGTTGGTTACCGCAGGACGGGCTGTTCGGCAGGAGCGGGCCGCGTGTCTAGAGTCGAGCGTCGCCAGCTGGGTGACTGGCTGCTTATAGCTGTGTCGCGGGTCGCTCCACGCGCTGCTGCCAGCACAGCGGGGACGAAGCGGCTTCGGGGCGGGTCAGTCCATGACGGCCAGCGACCAGCACCAGCCGGCGAGTTCGCGGGCGATGGCGACGTTGGCGATGACCGGGCGTTTGTGTCGCAGGTTGAAGTTGACCCAGCGGGCGTGTAGTCGCCGGTTACCCAGGTCGCCGCGGGCCCGGGCTGCCGGCGGGGCCAGTTCCCACCGCTCGCGCATGGTCTTGCCGGTGGCCGGCACGGTGGTGCCAGGCGGCCTCGACGAGCAGTCGGCGGGCGTGGGTGTTGCCGGTCTTGGTGATCGAACCCTGCATCCGGGAGGCACCGGAGGAGTGTTCGCTGGGCACCAGCCCGACGAATGAGCCGATGCTGCACGTCAGGGCTGGAGTTCTTGAGCCCCACAGGCATGCTACGTCGAACACACGTCCTCGGTGGACTGATCAACGAATACCAGCACGCTGCCTGACGAGGGCCTGGATGAGGTCCTTGAGCCCCACAGGGCGGGGCGCTGTCGTCGTCGAGGTCAGGAGCCGATGAGTGCGGCGACCACGCGGCGCACGAAGTCAGGGTCATGTCTGCGCTGCGAGATCGGCAGGCTGACTGTGGACTCGGCGCCGTCGAGTGTGACCGTCAGTGCATCGGTTCGGACCCGGCCGTCAGGGTCGAACGCCAAGCCGATCTTCGTAACCCGGCCGCGCAGGGGCCACATATCGAGCGGCCCGACCTCCTCATCTATGTAGGCGACCTGAACCAGAAGACCGGCATCGGTCAGGGCGACGAGGCTGCCGGCGTAGACCGGGGGTAACGACGTGCGTGCCTGCTCGATCGTCAGGTCGAGATACGGGAGTCGATCGAGATCGTCAGGTAACCCGAAGGCGAAATGCGTGAGAACTTCCGCCGGGATCCGGTCGGCGAGGCTGTTCACTTCCCGGAGACGATCGCGGACCGCCGCAGTGTCGGGCATGGGCCTGAACATAGACCTTCGCCCCGCCACCCGAAGGTGAGCGGGGCGCGCCCGTATGACGTCCCGCCGCCCCCAGGGAGGAAAGGAGGGGACGGCGGGGACGCCCCCCCGGGTGAAACGTCCCGCCACCCACCGCGGGGGGAATGAGAGGGGTGGCGGGACGGCCCGTATCTGATTAGCGTCGGAGGACTCGGATGCGTTACACCTGCGGCGCCGGTTGGAGGCGACCTCGTGCGTCTCGGGGCTGTCGCCGCATACTTGCGGTAGACGCTTCGGCGTTAACGCGGTCACGTTTCCCGCGAAGGACGGTCATGATCGGGCACCCTGCCCGTAGCCGCACCTGCGCCGAACCCGACAGCGCCCCGCGACCTCTGTCAGCGGGGCGCTGCCGTCTTAGTCAGCGTTGGAGGACTCCGATGTGTCACACCTGCGGCCTTCCATTCCCGCGACGGACGGTCATGATCGCCTCGGCGTAGCCGTACCTGCGCCGAACGTGAAGCGGCCATGGATCGGGGGGATGGGCCGCTGTCGGTCCGTGGTCTCCTCACCTCTTCGGTGTCAGCCAATCAGCGCCCGATGGCGCGCCGCGCGCCCAGGGCCGCTCCCCAAGGGTGGAAGTTGCGATCTTGCGATTGCGTGCCACTGCAGGCGGCCTACCGGTCGACTTTCACGTATGGCTGCTCGATCGCTCATGTCGATCCGCGCGCAGTTGCGAGCGATGTGGAACGCACGTATCAGACGGCTCTCGCGCGCAAGAGCAGTTAGGGATGGCTCGATAGGATCGGCCGCGGATGGTTCGCCGACGACGCCGGCGAGAGCGGTTGCGGACCTGGCTGAGCCGTAGATCAACTGCTGACTTCTCGACCACGTCAAAGCGCTTGGCTTCCGAATTCAGGCCATCTGTCTGGCCCAGCTCGCTTGCCGCACGGCGAGGTGGTCCACGCTCCCGTCGATCCGCCTGGGAGGTCGTGGCCATTCGGAATGTGTTCGCTGAACCTTCTGAGTGTGTCGTTCAGGGCCAGATCCTTGCGGTCCTACCGGTCTCGTTCCGTGGTTGGGCTGTACTTCTGCGCGACGCTAGATGCAGTACTCGTGGCGCCTGCGTCTGTGTGCTACTGCCGTGGTGCTGGGCGAGGCAGGGGTGGAAGGGCGGCCAGAGGTGTAAGCCGCACGGCGAGCGACAGAAGGTGGCGGTCGTCGGTGCCGCAGCAGCCGCCAAGGATCGTAAGCCCGTGTTCATCGTGTAGGCGCATCGCGGCCAGCGCCCATGGCTCGGGTTCGTCGGACAGGACATGATCGGCGGCGTCGCGTTCGGCGGGACTGGCCGCGCTGGCGTTGCCCCTGAACTGCCGCACTCGGTCGTGCGCGTGGGGATCGGCCGAGCCGACGATGTCCATGGCTCTGCGCGCGGCATCGGGGTGGGTGCAACACAGAGCCCAATGCATCGGAGCGTGGGCCACGATCGATTCGATCCTGTCGATCGCGACATGCAGGGGTGTGCCGTCGGGCAGGCTGCCCGACGCCGTCACGACCGGGCCGAGCACGTAGGAACACCCGGTCGCGGCAAGGGCATGAGCGGCGGCTTCCAGGTCGGTTGCGGTGGAGAATGTCGCGGCGAGCAAGAAATCGACATCGGTTCTCGCCAGGCGGTCGGCATGCCAACGGTGATAGCTGACCGCCTGGTCGAGATCAACCGTTGCCCGCCCGATAACCGTCGGTTGACGGACCGAGCGGAGCGCTCACGTACACATTGTCGAATCGATCTCGCACGGGCAACACAACCTCTGCGCTGAGCCGTACGAGACGGTCGGCCTCCTCGCCGGTGATACCTCGCCGCGCCAGGCGATCTGATCGAGCCCACCAGGTAGGTGCATCGATCACGATCGGCAACCCGAACTCCACCGCGGTCGCCGCGTAACCGGCGCTCACCGCACGGATCGCGGCCGCGCCGAGGTCGTCATCCACGAGCGCCACGATGCCCAAGTCCTCCTGCGTCGGCAACGGTGACTGAAACTGCAGGCGTGTGCTCGTCGCGCAGTCACCGAGGATCGGGCCGCCCCGCTCGACAAGGTCGGTAAAAGGGGTGGACATCGCACAACAGTAGGCCAGCGCGGGCGAGACCCACTCGGCAACGCCGACCATGTATCCCCACCACTGTGGGGCGCCAACGACGATCGAGGCGACGAGCGAGACACGGTTTTCACCGCACAAGAGGCGCGCCAGCAACGCACTCAATTCGGCAGAATCGCGCTCGCAGCGGCAGACATCCCATGTTTTGAAATGTCAAGCGGCGGCGGTGATGTGGTGTGCCCAGGCGGTGTTTTCGTCGTAGGGGGTGCCGGTCTTGAGGCAGCCGTGCAGGATGCCGACGAGTCGGTTGGATAGTTGGCGGATCGCGGCTTGGTGACCGATGCCGCGGGCGCGCATGGTTTTGTAGTAGGCCTTGGCGCCGGGTGATCCGCGCATCGCGCAGAAGGCCCATTGATGCACGGCGTCGCCGAGGCGGCGGTTGCGGGCGTGGCGGGCCAGCACGATGCGCCGGGTGGGCCGGCATGTCCATGTCGGGTTTGGCCTTCATGGTGGCTGCGACGTCGATCTCTGTGAGCAACCCCGAAGCCTTGTTCGGCCAGTGCGGTGCGCATGTGTTCGACGGTCTCGGTGAAGCCTGTTTCCAGGGTGACGCTGATTCCGTAGTCGGCATGGCGATGAGTCCTGTGTCTGTGCGGCGGTCGATAGGCGACGCGGTCAGTGGGAGAAGTGGACGCGGGGCAGGATGCGGGCCAGCCAGCGGGGCTGGTGCCACGCTCCGTGGCCGGTGAGGCGCAGCATGACCGGCAGCAGGATCAGACGGATGCACAGTGCATCGAGGAAGACTGCAATCGCGAGGATGATGCCCATCTCCTTGGGCGCGAGCGGGCCCGAGAGCGCGAACGTGAGGAAGACCGCGACCATCACGGCGGCGGCGGCGACGACGACTCGCCCTGATGTCCGCATGGCCATCCGCATCGCGTGTTGGGGGTCGCCGGTCCGGTCGTAGTGTTCGCGGGCGGCCGACAGTAGGAACAGGGTGTAGTCCATGGCGACGCCGGTGAGCATGGCGCCGAAGAACAGCGGCGCCCAGGCGTCGACGAATCCCTGTGGCTGGAAGTGCAGGAAACCGGACAGGTGGCCGTCCTGGAAGATCAATTTCGCGATGCCGAATGCGGCGGCGATCGAGGCCAGGTTGGTGATGACGCCGAGGAAGGCGACCAGTGGGCTGCCGAGCGCGATCAGCAACAGCAAGAAGCCGGTGCCGACGAGCAGCGCGAAGACCAGCGGGGTGCGGGCGGACAGCGCCTTTTGCAGGTCGTGGTTCTCGGCCGCCGCGCCGCCGACAAGCGAACCGGCGGGAAGTTCGGAGCGCAGCCGGTCGATGGTCGTTCCGGTGGCCGGCGCCGAGGCGTCGGTGGTGGGGATGGCCAGGGTCATCGTCCACCCGTTGGACGTTCCGGCTGGCAGCGCGGCCGCGACCCCGCGGTCCTTGGTCAGCACTGCGACGGTCTGTGCCTGCGATGCGGCCGGTGTCAGCACCGACAGGGTGCCGGGAGCGCCGGGGCCGAAGGCGTCCACGACTTGGTTGTAGCCGGCGCGTGCGGTCTGTGACTGCGGGATGATCGCGATGCTCGGCATCGAGGTGCGCAGTGACATCACCGGCCAGGCCAGGAGGCCGAGGATGACGAGCACGAGACCGCCGGCGACCCACGGGCGCCGGTGCAGCAGGCCGCCCCAATGGTGCAACGCCCGTTCCAGTCCGGCGACGGTGTGATGCAGGTGCGGATGCGGTGATCCGGTGGTGCGCGGCTCAGCCGGGGTCGTGGCCGCGGTGGTCTCGGCGACGGCACGGCGCCGTTCGGCGCGCGCCTCTGCACGGTCCAGCGCGCCGGGCAGGCGCAGCCGGCCGGCGTCGATGCGGGTACCGAGCTTGCCGAGCACGGCGGGCAGCAGGGTCAACGTGGCGGCCAGGACCGCGATGACCGACAGCATGATTCCGAGCGCCATACTGCGGAACGCCGGACTGGGCACTATCAGGACGGTGGACAGCGAGACCAGCACGGTCAGTCCACTGAAGGCGATGGCTTTGCCAGCGGTGCCCATGGTTTCGGCGATCGCATCGATCGAGGCTTGGCGCGGGTCGGGGTCGTCCCTGCGGCGCTGCAGCGCGGAGCGGAAGCGCACGACCATGAACAGCGCGTAGTCAATGCCCAGGGCCAGCGCGAACATCATGGCGAAGTTCAGCGCCCAGATGCTGACCGGCGCGAAGTGTGTCGAGAGCACGAGCGCACCCGCCGCGGTCAGCAGCCCGACGAGTGTGAGCATGAGGGGGAGCCCAGCGGCGACGAGGCTGCCGAAGGCGATCACGAGCACGATCATGGTGACCGGCCAGGACAGCATCTCCGACTTCATCATCGCGGCGTGGTTGACCTTGTTGAAGTTCGCCCACAGCGCGCTGGATCCGGTCAGATTGATCGAGACGTCCTGGCTGGACAGCCGGGTTATGGGCGTGGCGAGGGCGTCCGCGGCACGGACCATGTCGTTGGCGTTCGCGCTGGCGCCGGCCTGGATGATCGCCGTCTTTCCGTCACGCGAGATGCTCACCCCGTTCTGCGGGGCGACGACGACGCTGACCCGTCGGTCGGCCTTCAGCAGCGCAGTGGCCTGGGCCATCGCCTGCTGCGCGGCAGGGTCCGAGGCGATAGTGCGCGACCGGTCGTGCACGACGACCTGCAACGCCGTGGAGTTCAGCCCGTGGAAGTTCTTCGCGATCAGGTCGCGCGCCTTGACCGAGGAACTGGTGCTGTCCTGCCAGCCCGCACCAGACAGTGCCGACTCGACCTGCGGCGCGAACGCACCGAACGCCCCGAGCACGATCAGCCATGCGACGAGAACGATCCGCAGATGGCTGCCGGTCCAGGCACCCAGCCGGGCCAGCCACCCCACCGGTGTCTGCTCGGCGTCATGCCGGTGCTGGGCGCGTTTGACGGTGGTGGTCACAGCTCTCCTCGAGATAGCACAAGTGGTCGCGGTGAATGCCTGAACGAAGCCCGGCGGTTCCCTCTCCCATGCACACTAACAGATACCCCCCTGGGTATGGCATAGTTACCTCGTAGGGTATTCGACAACGAGGAGTTGGCATGACTACTGCCGAACTGGGCGCAGCGAACTTCGAGCAGGCGATCACCGACAACGAGATCGTCTTCGTTGACTTCTGGGCCTCCTGGTGCGGCCCGTGCCGGGCGTTCGCGCCGGTGTTCGAGAAGGCGGCCCTCGGGCATCCCGACATCGTGTTCGGCAAGGTGAACACCGAAACCGAACAGGCACTAGCAGGCGCGGCCGGCATCAGGTCGATCCCGACGCTGATGGCCTTCCGCGACGGCGTGCTCGTCTTCTCCCAGCCCGGCGCATTGCCCGCGTCGGCTCTGGAGCAGGTGATCGCCGGGGTACGGGAACTCGACATGAGCGAGATCCACGCACAGCTCGCCTCGCCGCAACGAGCCGAAGCGCGCTGATACGGGTACCCCGTGGGGTATTGTGGGATCGGCTAAGCATGAGGAGGACCCGTGGTGGAACTGCCGTACGAGAACATGGACCCGATCGTCAAACGGCTGCGCCGCGCCCAGGGCCAGATCGGCGGGATTCTGAAGATGATCGAGGACCAGCGTGACTGTGAGGACATCGTCACGCAGGTCGCCGCGGTCAGCAAGGCCCTCGACCGGGCCGGGTACGCAATCATCGCCACCGGCCTCAAGCAGTGCCTCGCAGACAGCGGCGGAGTCGATAGTGTAGACAGCGCAAAGATGGAGAAACTGTTCCTCTCCCTCGCTTGAGATCCGACCCAGCGACGTGAGGCCACACCCGCTCGACGCACTGGTTCGAGCCCGTAAGACCTGGGCACGGTCCGGAAAAGCGGGGACGTTGGTCAGTGCAACTTCCTTCCCCTTTCGGACGACCGTGAGGGGTACATGAGATTGCCGAGGTTCCAGTCATGGCTGAGCAGCTCGACGTCCGCCACCTCGAAGGCGACCGCTTCGCGATCGAGGTTCGCGGGCACACCATCACTGTCGATCAACCCGCCGACGCCGGAGGCGAGGACAGCGCACCGACTCCCACGGAGCTGTTCCTAGCCGGTCTGGCCAGCTGCGTCGCGTTCTACGCGCGACGCTATTTGGCGCGCCACACCCTCGCGTCCGAAGGGCTGGCGGTGTCGCTGCACTACGAGATGGGCGGGCGGCCTAACCGGGTCACCCGGATCAGCATCGATGTCACCCCGCCTGCTGAGTTCCCGTTGGATCGCCTTGATGCGTTCCTGGCCGTGGCCTCGCACTGCACCGTCCACAACACGCTCGCCGATGCGCCGCCGATCAGGGTCACTCTGGCATCCCCATCGATCGCGTCCACCTAGCAGTTCCGCCTCGGCGGCGTAGGACAGCCGAATGCAGCGGTGGCCGTGTGAGTCTACGGCGACCGAGATACCCCCCAGGGTATAGCGATCATAGCCAGATCAGAAAGAAGAGGCGGCGGATGCGGGCGCGAGCGAGCACGATTCGGCGGGTGCCGGAGGCGCGGGTGATCGGTGCGATGGCCTCGCCGTCGGTGCGTACGAGCCACGTGTGGTCGGCCTCGATGTGTGCGGCGATGCGCTCGCTTCGCCAGTCGCTCATGTCGCTGAACTGAGCTGGCCACTCAGAGATGTTCCGGCGATCCAGCCAGCGGGCCGCCTCGTCGAGGATGTCGAACACGAGCTGCTGCTCGTCAGAGCGGGCTTGGTCGAAGCTCAGCGACGCATCGTCACTCATCGCTGGCCACATCGTCTGTTGGGCGGCGCTCTGGCACGTCGAGGTCGTGGGGGCGCTGTCGGTCGCCGACGAATACGCTCACCATAACGCGGAGCACTGGCCTGTTAGCTGTGGCGTTCGGCTCTGGAGTCATCGCCAGCGGGGAGGCGAGGAGCTCTCGTAGTGCGTGGGTTCGGGGGTTCGATTCCCCGAGGCGGCTCGACGTTTATAGTCCAGTATTTCCGGTCCTCGGCCTATTCAAGTGGGTCGGCACCGCCTCCATCGAGTCAGCGTGCCAGTGGCATCCCGCCGTGGCAGGCTGTTCGGTGTGAAGGTCTGCGTTCCGGTAACACCGGACGGTGCCATCGACCCGCGCTGGGGCCGCGCGCAACGCGTCGCCGTGGCCACTATCGCGGGTGGTGAGGTCCAGGATTGGCAGGAGTTCCAGGTCGATTGGGACACCCTTCACGACGCGGGCAGCGAAGGGGCGCACCACGCCCGTGTCGCGAGCTTCCTGCGTGACAACCGCATCGAGGCGATCGGTGTCAATCACGTCGGTCCGGGCATGCGCCGGATGCTCGAGACGATGGGCATCCGCCTCGTCACCGGCATCGCCGGCGACGCGCGGGAGGCAGCCGCCGGGCTCGTCTAGTCGCGCGTGAGCGGACGTGACCAGCGGTGCCGCGTCCGTAGCATGATTCCGGAGCTCTCAGTGCGCGGCGGCGGCCGTCGCGACGGCTGACCCGCAGATCCACGAGCCGACGGGACGATCCATCACGAGCGGACCTATCCGCGTGGCGAGGTCCCGAACGCAGTCGCGGCTGACCTGGCGGATCGTGCTGCTAGTCCAGTCGTGCCCCAGTCGATACTGCTGATCGTGTTCGCTGCGCTGTCGCGACGACCGGTGGGGGAGTGCTGCTGGGTTCACTGCTTGATGGCGACGGCCATCCAGTCAGCGACTTGGGCGGCGGCGCGTCGTCACGCCGTGCTGATGGTCTCGGGCGTCGGCGCGGCCTGACGGTAGGGCGTCGCGAAGTATTGGTGACGCCGGTACAGGAACAGGGTGGCCCCGGCAAGAAAGACGATGAGAGAGGTCCAGTCGTTCAGGCGCAAGCCGAGGATGTGGTTGGCATGGTCGTGGCGCAATGCCTCGATCCAGCCGCGGCCGGCGGTGTATCCCATGACGTACAGCGCGAAAAGCTGACCGGCGCCGAGCCGATAGCGGCGGTCTACCCACACGAGCACGAGCGCGAGGCTGATGTCCCACAGCGACTCGTACAGGAACGTCGGCTGGTAGTAGCCCACGACAAGGGGATGGCCCGCAGCGGCGAGCGTGGCATGACCGGTCGCCACGTCGATGGAATGGATCTGTAGCTTCCAGGGCAGGCTCGTCGGGCCGCCGTAGAGTTCGTTGTTGAACCAGTTGCCCCACCGTCCGACAGCTTGGGCGGCGACGACGCCGGGGATGACGGTGTCAGCGAATACCGACAGCCGGATGCCCTTGCGGCGGCAGCCGATCCAGGCGCCGACACCGCCGAGCGCGATCGCTCCCCAGATGCCCAGGCCGCCGTCCCAGATCTTCAATGCATCGAGCGGGTGCCTACCGGGTTGGAAGTACAGCTCAGGGTCGGACATGACGTGATAGAGGCGCCCGCCGAGGATGCCGAACGCGATGGCCCAGCCGGACACATCCCACAGCTGTCCATCGATGCCGCCGCGGCGGCGCCAGCGCCGCTCGGCCACCATCAGTGCGAGCAGAATTCCCGCCACGATGCACAACGCGTAGGCGCGGATCGGCAGCGGACCGAGATGCCACACGCTTTGCGTCGGTGAGGGCAGGAACGCCAACGGTCGCGCTTTCACGGGCGCCCCGACCGGTGCCGCGGCACCTCGAGCGGCATCGAGCCCGCGCCGGGTCGTGGTTCAGTCATGATCGTTGCCCACACGTGACATCAGCGCGCGCCCTTCCGCGGCTTCGAGACGCTCGACAAGACGCATGAATGCCGGCCCGACGCCCCGGGATCGCGGCCCGGTCTGCGTGAGCTTCGCTGGTAGGGCCGGAAGGCACTGTTCGCCGCCGCCGGGTTGCGCTCTCGGTCAAGAGCCAGCGGGTTGTCGCGTCACGTGCGCCGGCGGGGCCGACGGTTACGGGCGGGCTGGGCGGTAGGACATTCACCAGACAAAAATAGCGCCGTCCTAGACTAGTTCTGTGTCCGAATCAATTCCTGTGTCGTCCACGACGTTGATCGACGCAGCGATCCGGTCACGACGCTCCTGATGACCGAGGAACACCGGGGTGTGCGGACGCTCGCGGAGCCGTCCCGGCTTGGACGGGCCGTGGCTGGGGCTCGCAGGTACCGGTGGTGGCGCGAGTTGCTGTTCGCGGCGGCGCTGTACGGCGTCTATGACGCGATCCGCGGTGTGATCGACGGCAGTACCGTCCGCGCGCAGCGCGACGGACACGATCTGCTCACCATCGAGCGGTTGCTTCACCTTGACCCCGAGCGCTTCCTCAATCACAGTCTGGATCACCTCGCCGCGCTCGCCGTGCCGGCGTGCTACTTCTACGCGACGCTGCATTTCTTGGTCACCCCGGGGGTCCTCATCTGGGCCTACTGTGCGCGCCCCGCCGCGTACCGGGAGGCGCGAAGCGTCCTGGCTGTCGTCACGCTCGGCGCCCTGGCCGGCTTCTGGTGGTTCCCCACTGCGCCGCCGCGCCTGCTGGCCGGGGCCGGATTTCAGGACACCCTCGCCCATTTCAGCGCCTGGGGCTGGTGGGGGTCCGACGCCAGCGTGCCGGCCGCGGCCCAAGCGATAGCCAACCAGTACGCGGCGATGCCCTCACTGCACCTGGCGTGGGCCACGTGGTGCGGCGCCACCGTGTACGGCCTCACCCGGCGGCGCGCTGTGAAGGTTGCCGCGGTGAGCTACCCGGTGCTGACAGCACTCATCGTGCTGGGCACCGCCAACCACTACCTGCTTGATGTTCTCGCCGGAGCTGCGCTGTGGGCAGCCGCACGAGGTTTGGTCCGCTGGCTCACCATCCTCGGCGTCATCGGCAGCAGCGACGTCGGCGTGACGCGCCCGGACGTCTGAACGGCCGCAACCGAAGCCCTGATCCTCGCCGCGTCCACAGTGGACGGTCAGCGCGGCGCTCGGCCAGCCGCGTTCGCGGGACGCGGTGCACGGCGAACGCCCCCCGGGTGGCTCGCCCACGCACGGGACGCGTTGACCTCGCTAGCCGCGGCCGGCCGCCGGCTGAGCGGCCCCGCTCGTTCCGCCGCGATCGTCTCGAGCAGACGGATGGACGTAGGTGTCGAACTCGCGCGCCCTGTCGCGGCGGTCTGTCCAGGTCGACCAGTTGACCTCCTGACCCGGTGTCATGATCGACTTCTGAAGGTTGACCGGGAGGCCGGAGTCGGATGCGAACGTTCGCCGGAACGCAGCTCGTATTCGCCGGGCGTTGATCCCGCCGTCCTTGAGGGGGTCGACGAACGCGGCACCAGGCCGGCGGTGATTCCTCCGACACCGATACCCCAGGCGGTCTTCTCCGCAGCGCTGCCGCCTGCTGTTACGACCTCGCTGCCCAGCCACGCCACCAGTATTGCCGCGGCCACGGCTACGGTGACAACGCCGACCGGCGCCGCGATTTCCAGTGCCTGCCGTACTCCGATCGGATGCCCGCGCAGCCGCGACGTCGCAACCCGGAACGCTGTCTCGCCGATGGCCCCGGCACCGGCGACACCTCCGAGCAAGGCCCACGCCCATCCGCTGTGGCGCAGAAACAGCAGCGCGGCGAAGCCACCAGCGACCGTGATGGCCGCGATCACTGCCGAACGGATGATGGTTCCCATTCGTTCACGGCCCAAGCGCGGCCACTGGCTTCGACTCGTGCGCGTTGGAATGGCTGCACTCCCAGTCCAGCGCCGTTGCTGTCGAGTACCGGGAACACCTGGGTGGTCTGGCTGTAGCCGTGGATTCGGCATTCCCCTTGCGTTGCCTGCGCGGCCGTCACCGCACGTGCCAGTTCGACGCGGACCTCGTAGTTCGGAACCGAGGTCCTGATCAATTCCCAATCGACCTCGTAGGACGGACTCACGTCCACCTCGGCGGGATCGACGCCCAGCCGCTCCGCGATCAGCACATCAGCACCGCATCAAGTTCCCCCTTGGCGCCGTGGCACCGCGAGGGCGCTCACCGCCGCCTGCGCGGTTGTGTCGCGCACAGGGTGGGACCTCTGCGCGTCGCAGGGAAGAGCCCTCAGAGCAGGTGCGGGATGGAGCGGGCCGCGGTGTACGCGGCGACGGCGAGCAGCAGCACCACGAAGCTCATCGTGAGTTTGGATGCGTTGACGCGGGATGCGACCCGGTTACCGGCGATCGATCCGGCGATGGCGGCGAGGGTGAACAGTCCGAGCATCGGCCAGTCGAGGTGGGTGTGCACGCCGAGGCGCGACACGAGCGCGGAAGCGCTGTTGATCGTGATCACGAGCAGCGACGTTCCGACGGCGACAGGCATGTCGAACCCGAGCGCCAGCACCAGTGCGGGGACGATGACGAACCCGCCGCCGACGCCGAAGAATCCGGTCAGCAGCCCGACCGCGGTTGCGGCGGCGACCGTGGTGGCTGCGCGCCGGAGGTCGGGCTGTGGCCGCGAAGCCGCGATGGCAACCCGCGGCGCATCTGCGACCGCGACCACGCGCCCCGCCCGGGGCGGGTGACACCTCCGTCACGGCGCAGGCAGGCGCGGCCGCGACCGATGCCGGCGTGCGGCAGCGGCGCAGCATCGCCGCGGCGGCGAGGAACATGAGCGCTGCGAACGCGGTGAGCAGCACGTCCGGGTCGACGCTGGCCGACAACCGGCTGCCCACGAATGACCCGCCGAGGCCGAGCAGTCCGAACGTGACACCTTGCGCGAGGCGGACCCGGCCGCCACGCCAGGCTACGACGGCGCCGGCCAATGCGCTGATGCCCACGATGACGAGGGATCCGGTCGTCGCCGCATGTGGCGACTGATGCAGGAGATAGACCAGGGCCGGGACGGTGAGGATCGACCCGCCTCCGCCGAGCGCACCGAGCGACAGGCCGATGAGTACACCGGCCGTGATCGCGACGGCGAGCATGTGGCTAGATCATCTCCTCGCGCAGAAGCGCAGAGCCCGTCAGCCGATGCGGCCGGGACCTCCGCGCTTGACGACAACCGGTAGGCCTGCGCGGGCCCAGGCATGCATTCCGCCGCTCAGGTTCGCCACGTCGTGTCCGGCGCCGGCGAGTAGTGCCGCCGCGCGGGCCGAGCGGTGACCCGAGCGGCACACGGTCACGATGCGACGACCGGCAGGCAGTTGTCCTGCCCGTTGGGTCAGCTGGCCGAGTGGGATGTGCCGAGCGGCCGGCGCGTGTCCTGATTGCCACTCGTGGAGTTCGCGCACGTCGAGGAGGATCGCTCCCTCGTCGACGAGCGCGGCCGCCTGACGCGGCGAGACCCGGTCGTAGGCTCTGGGGAACAGCCGTTTCAGCGCGGTCGACATGTTCATGCCGCCACCGCCGTCGCGTGGGTGACGTCGACACCGGCGTCGGCGGCTCTCTCGAACTCGTCGTCGACGGCGACGGCGTAGCGGCCGTTCGCGCCCAGAATGGACGCGGCGAGGGCCGCGCGGTAGCCCGTGTGGCAGTAGACCCACAGCTCGCCGGTCGGGACCTCGCCCATGCGCGCAAGCAGTTCGTGCACTGGGATGTGCACCGCGCCGGCGATGTGCCCGTCAGCCCATTCGAGGTTGCGCCGCACGTCGAGCAGGACGATGTCGCGCTCGGCGTTGGCAGTGCGCAACTCGTCGTACTTCGCCAGGCGCAGCGTTGCGAGGGGCCGGGCGCCGCTCCACTGTTCGGGGGTTCCGGTCGCCGCTGCCGCCGGCCGGTCGATGCCCACGCGGACGAGTTCGCGCTGGGCCTCGGCGACTTGTTCCGGGGTCTCGCCGAGCAGGGTAACTGGCGTGCCCCACGGGATGATCCAGCCGAGGTAGGTCGCGAACGACCCGTCCAGCCCGAAGCTCAGAGCTCCGGCCAGGTGACCCGCGGCGAACGCCGTGCGGCTGCGCAGGTCGATGACCCACTCACCCGCCTCGATGCGGCGGCGCAGGTCCGCAGAGTCAGCCAGTGCCGGCGGCGACAGGTCCGGATCCGATGGTCCGGCCAGGTTCGCCGGCCCCATGTGCGCGTAGTAGGCGGGATAGGCGTCGAGCCCGTCCAGCAGGTCGGCGACGAAGTCCTCCTCGTCCTGCGTCAGAACCGGATTGACGGTCTTCTCATTGCCGATCGTGGACGAATCGCCCTCGGCCTGGGTCGCCGAGCAGAAGCTGCCGAACCCGTGCGTCGGGAAAACCTCGGTGGCGTCGGGGAGTTCGGCCGCCAGCCGATGGGCGGAGTGGTACTGGGCGTGCACGAGTGCGTGGGTGTGATCAGGTCCGAGCAGGTCCGGGCGGCCGGTCGAGCCGTAGAGCAGCGATCCGCCGGTGAACACACCGACGGGTTCGCCGTCGACGACGGCGACGTAGGACATGTGGTTGAACGTGTGCCCCGGCGTAGCGAGCACGCGCACGGACAGCCTCGGCGACACCTCGACCAGATCGCCGTCGTGGACCGGTGCCCGCTCGTAGCGCACCGGGTCTGCCGCATTGACGTGGTATGCCGCGCCGGTCGCCTTCGCCAGGGCGAGGCCGCCAGTCACGTAGTCGTTGTGAATGTGCGTCTCGAACACGTGCCGGATCTCGACACCACGCCGAGCGGCGAGCTCGAGGATGCGATCGGTATCACGCTGCGGATCGACGACGAACGCGACGCGCCCGTCGTGCACCAGGTAGGAGCGGTCACCGAGGGTCGGCGTGTCGATAGGGATGATCTCGAGCATCTTCTGACTCCTCACGGCCGATCAGGCAGCCGACTCGTCGGCGCGCGGCCCACGAACGACGGCGACGCCCCCGGCGCGTCCACGCGCTCGTGCCACCGGCGACCGAGATGGCGTCAATCTGAGCGTTACGCAGCCAACCGGCGGCGGTGTAGCTGCGGTTGCCGGTTGCACAGATGACGTAGACGGACTCACCCTTCGGCAACGCCGGAATGTAGGCGTGGACCTGCGACATCGGCACCAGCAGCGCGCCAGGGACATGCCCGCCGACGTACTCGAACTGCTCGCGCACATCGATCACCAGTGCGCCGGCGGCGTGCGCCACGGCGAAGGCCGGCAGGTCGACTTCGGGTATCACTTCGCAAACCTCCTCGATACCCAGGGGGGTATCCACAAGGACGACCGTACCCGGTCCTACGTTTGGCTCGCAAGTACCCCATGGGGTATGCGGACAAGTGGCGTGCCGCGGTGGGCAAAGGGGAATCGCAGCCCAGGCCGAACGGGCGGCTGCAATGCCGAATACAACGCGACGCCCGCCGTCGTCACGGCGGGCGTCGCTCGGGCAGGGCGGGTCAGGCCAGCGACAGGAACAGCTTCTCCAGCTGCTCCTGGTTCTGCGTGGCGTCGCCCTCACCGGTGATGCACTGGCGCATCCCAGACGCGATGATCTTGAATCCGGCGCGGTCAAGCGCGCGGGAGACGGCCGCCAACTGGGTGACCACGTCGGCGCAGTCGCGGCCTTCCTCGATGAGTCGGATAACGCCGCGGATCTGCCCTTCGGCGCGGCGCAGCCGCTTGAGTACGTCGTTCGCCTCGTCCGCGGTGAACTCCACTACAACCTCCACAGCTCGTTACCCCGCGGGGTATAGCGCGATGGCACGCTTCGCCATTCCGCGGCTTGCGCAGCCATCTGGCGGCGTATACCCCCAGTGGTATTCTGAATATACCCCCCGGGGTAAGGACGTTGGGCCCTGTTGGTGGTCTGGCTACGGCCGGACCATCGCTGGTGCAGGCGCTTGTCGCCTCAATCGGCGGTCGGTGACCCGCGTGGAAGGAAGACCTATATGGAACCCACGCGAATGGGCTGCGACGATGCGCTTGCGCGTCTGCGCCGAGCGCACGGCCAACTCGGCGGTCTGATCGACATGATCGAGGAAGGCCGCGGTTCCGCAGAGGTGCTGACCCTGCTCGCCGCGGTTACGCATGCGCTGCACCGTGCCGGGTTTCGCCTGGTCGCGGACGGGTTGCGGGCTTGCTGCGACGACCCGCGTGCCGCCGAAGGGACAAGCATCGAGCAGCTGGAGAAGCTGTTCGTCGCGCTTGGCTGACATGGCACCCGTGGCGATGCAGTACCGCGCCGGCGCACGACTTCCGCGCTGGAGTTCCGTGCTGGCCGTTGTCGCGCATCCCGACGACGAATCGTTCGGGCTCGGCGCGGTACTCGCCGCATTCCTCGACACGGGCACGCGCCTTGCGGTTATGTGTCTCACGCACGGGGAGCTGTCGACCGTGCACGGCGTCGAGGGCGACCTGTATCGCCTACGCGCCGAGGAATTGACGGCGGCAGCGGACGCACTCGGCGTCACGACGCTCACACTCCTGCACCACCCGGACGGGTCGCTCGCGTCGGTCTGCCGCACCGAGCTCGCCGGAGAAGTGATCGACGCTGCTCGCGAAGCCCGCGCCGACGGCCTGCTCGCCTTCGACCCGTCGGGCGTCACCGGCCACCCCGACCACGTCGCGGCGACGTCTGCCGCGCTCGCCGCCGCCGAGGTCCTGGGCCTGCCCGTCCTCGCCTGGACCTTGCCGATCGACATCGCGGCCGCTCTCAACGCGGAGCACGGAACGGCATTCATCGGCCACGAGCCAGACGAGATCGACTACGTCGTCGAGGTCGACCGCGATCGCCAGAACGCCGCGATTGCCGCACACGCGAGCCAGGCGCGTCCGGCCAGCGTGGTGTGGCGTCGCCTCCAACTGGCCGGGAATACCGAGTACCTGCGCTTGATCACTGACCTGCACGGGAACAAGCGACGCGCCGACACCCTTGAACCAGATACCCATGGGGGTATCACTGAAACAGAGGTGAACGAGTAATGGCAACAGTCAATCTGACCGCCGACACCTTCGAGGACACCGTGGCCGGAGACGGCATCACGTTCGTCGACTGGTGGGCCGGCTGGTGCGGTCCCTGTCAGAGATTCGCTCCGGTCTTCGCCGCCGCGAGCCAGCAGCACCCCGACATCACGTTCGGCAAGGTGGACACCGAGGCACAACCCGAACTCGCAGCCGCGGCACAGATCAGTTCGATCCCCACGCTGATGGCCTTCCGCGACGGCATTCTCGTCTTCTCCCAACCGGGTGCCCTGCCAGCCGCCTCGCTCGAACAGGTCATCAACGCCGTACGCGACCTCGACATGGACGACGTCCGCCAAGAGATCGCCACCCGGCAATCTGCTCGTTCCGCCTAGGCGGCAACCGTGAGCACAATGACCGTGCAGTACCTGAACGGCGACCAGTTCGCCGTCGGAGTGCGCGAACACACGATCACCGTCGACCAGCCCGTCGCTGACGGCGGCGAAGACACCGCCCCGACGCCGACCGAGCTGCTCGTCGCCAGCCTGGCCTCCCGCACGGCCTACCAGGCCCACCGCTACCTCTCCCGCCACCAGCTGCCCACCACGGGACTCACCGTCACCGCGGAATACACCCTCGGCTCCCGGCCGGCACGTGTCACCGCCCTCCACATCGACGTTCAGCTTCGCGACGGGGTGTCGCTCGAGTCGCTCGACGCGCTGCTCGCAGTGACCAGGCACTGCACCGTGCACAGCACCTTGGCCGAGTCCCCCACGCTGACAGTCACCTTGGCCGGCGCATCGGCGCCAGCGGCCAGCCGCTCCGCGCTCAGCCGGTGAATGGCGCAGCGTGCGACTTACGCGACGTGATCATCGTCGGGTACGGACGACGGGCGGCAGCGAGATCTTCGTCGCCGTCGGTCACGAGCCGCGCAACGAACTCACCCAGACTGCACTCGCCAGCTACCAAACCGCCCAACCAGAAAGGATCATTCGATGAGCTACGGCAAGACGATCACGCTCGACGCCCCATACACCGAAACGGTCACGCGAGTGCGCGAGGCGCTCAAAGAACAGGGATTCGGCGTCCTCACCGAGATCGACGTGAGCGCCACCATGCAGGCCAAGCTAGGCGAGCAGGTCGAGGACTACATCATCCTCGGCGCATGCAACCCGCCACTCGCGTTCCAAGCGCTCGGCATCGACCGCAGCCTCGGGCTCCTACTGCCGTGCAACGTCGTCGTCCGCGCCGCCGAACGCGGCACGATCGTAGAAGTCCTCGACCCGCAGATCATGGTCGCCTTGAGCGACCGGCCCGAGCTCAAACGAGTCGCGGACGAAGCAACACACCGCCTCGACGCCGTCCTCGCGACGCTGAAGCCCTAGACCTGCCTTGCGGCACAGATACCAGTCGACGCAGTCGAATCCTTCCTCGAGACATCGGCGGGCCGCCTCCGCGGTCGCCGGCGGAGGCACGATGACAGTGCCACCCGGCCGCCAGTTCGCCGGGTCGCCACCTTGCTCGTATCCGTGGACTGCAATGCGTCCACCAGGCGCAGGATCTCGTCGGTGTTGCGCCCGTCGCCAGCGGGTAGTAGATCACCGCGCGGAGCACTCCGCCAGGTCGATGACGAACGCACACCAGGTTGGTCTCGGTCACACTCTCACCGAGCATGACCATCCCGTACGCCGCGACGACCTTACGATCAAGGTCAGCATTGAACCGGAACGGCGGAACGGCACGGCACCTGCACCTTGAGCTTGTCCGCGATGTTGAGCATCCATGCCGTGTGCGAACAAACACTGCCGATCGACAACTCGACGAGTTCGGTATTGCGCTCGGCGCAGCATCGGGTACAGCTCGGCGAAGGCGACGATCTCGATGGCGCACACCTAGGAGTGAAGTCGGCCGGGTGCGCGAACAGGATGGACCAGCGTCCCTGGTAGTCCGCCAGCCGGATCGTCCCGCTCGTACTGACCGCTTACAAGTCGGACGCCAGTTCGCCCAGGCGTAGCAATAAGGTCGCGCTCGCGTGTCCTCGATCATGGTCATCACAACATCCCCTCGTATTCGTCGGATGCCTCGATGGTCAGCCGATCGGTGACGACGGGGGAGCCCAAGGTCTCGGCCGGCCTCTCCACCTGTCACGTCTCGTGGCGCTCGTGCCGAGCTCCTTCTTCATCGAAGGTTCACCGGCGTCGACGCACGCGCCTCATGGTCGCCGCCTTGACTTGGAGCTGTCAGACAAGGAGGTGGGAACGATGAGAAAGAACCTGCGAAGGACGGCACTGATCGGCGGTGTCGCAACGGTCGCGATCCTCGTCCCGACGGGGGTGGCTCTGGCCGCCACCAGCGGACCGGGACCGGGGCCGAACAAGATCCGGTTGCGACCTGCACTCACGACCAGGACCGTGACCGACTGCGCGACGGCACCGGTCCGTGCACGAGCAACAGGCGACGACCGACGGCCCGGCGTACGGCCACCGGTCCGGGCCGCAGGACGGAACAGGACCTCGAGCTGAGCGTCCGCTCGACGGCAGCGGCAACATGCGGGGCCACGCCGAACCTGACCTTCGGCGTACGAACAGGGTGGGAGCCTCGGCTGATGCGGGGGCTTCCACCCGCCTCGTCTCGCGGCGATGGGAAAATGGCCAAGTCAGCTCGAGGACGCCGGCTGAACGGCCCGCACAATGATCGGCCTGCTCGCACTCGGCTGACGACCGGCAACTCGCGTCACCGGCCGGCGAAATGGAGGCGGGCTAGCATCGCGGTTTGTGGCGCCCTGGCCTGCGTTCGTCGCGGCCGGCGCCGTCTTGGGCGCACTGAGCGGTCTCTTCGGTGTCGGCGGGTCATCACTTGCTACGCCAATCCTGTCGCTGCTCGGCGTTCCCGGCCTGCAGGCAGTCGCGTCACCCCTTCCGGCGACGCTACCCACGGCGGTGATCGCGGCCGTTCCCTACCTGCGCAATCGGCACGCGCGCCCGCGCGCGGCAGCGTGGACAGTCGCCGGCGCCCTGCCTGTCACGATCATCGGCGCGCTGCTGTCTCAGGCGGTGGGCGGCACGGCGTTGCTCGTCGCGTCGGGCTTCGTGCTGCCGATTGTCGGCCAGCGGATCATCGGCCCGATCTCGGACGAGTCCCTGCGCACGGGCACGGCGCGGCGCAGGAACCGCCCGATGCTCGTGGTGGCCTCGGCCGGCGTTGGACTGTTCACCGGCTTGCTGGCTAACGGTGGGGGATTCCTGCTCGTCCCGATGTACCTGGTGCTGTTCGGTCTGGAGATGACCGAGGCAGCCGGCACAAGCCTGCTTGTCATCGCGGTCCTTACCGTTCCCACCGCGGCCACCCACTGGGCACTCGGACACATCGACTGGAACGTCGCTGCAGCCCTCGCAGTCGGCTCGATTCCGACGAGCACCATCACCGCAGCCTGGGCGCAGAAGATGCGCGGCAGCGCCCTGCGCAAGGCGTTTGGCTGGTTCCTCATCATCTCCGGCCCCGCGTTCGCGATCTATCGCCTGACCCAATAGCGCCTCGGCCCAGATTGCGTTGCCGTGTGCGCCCAACCAGCTACGCCGATTGGCACGGACCGCGACGCGACTTGGCCGTCTCGGCGCAATTGAGGGCGTTCGCATGCACGGGTCATCCTTGGGCGTAAGGACCGCGGCTGGCGGCGACCTGTCGGCGACTGTCGAATGTGCACGATCCGCGCGTGGCAGCTAGGGCGTCCTGTCATCCGCTCTTGGCGCGCGACGGCGAGGCGGTCATTGGTGGTGCGCTGCGGCCTTCGCCGCGATCAGGTCGCGCAGCTGTGTGGCGCTCGGCACCCGGCCGGCGAGCACGACCTGTTCGTCGATGACGAGTGCGGGCGTGCTCATGACGCCCTAGCCGACGATCTCGGCGGAGTCGGTGATGTGGTCGATCTTGGCGTCGATGCCGAGTTCGGCGAGGGCGGCGCGGGTGACGCGTTCGAGCGTCTGCGCAGTTGGCGCAGCCGGACGCCGAGGATCTTGATGTCCATGGTGATGCCATCCTTCGTGGATTAGAGGACGAGGTTGAACAAGTAGCCGGTGACGAGGATCGCAGTGGCGACGACGCCGACGTAGGTGGCGATCAGCTTCGGCTTGAGCACGCGGCGCAGCAGGATCATCTCCGGCAGCGACAGCGCGACGACGCTCATCATGAACGCGAGCACGGTGCCCATCGGCAGGCCCTTGTCGTGCAGCGCCTCGACGAGGGGCAGCACGCCGGCGGCGTTGGAGTACAGCGGCACGCCGAGCGACACGGCGAGCGGCACGCCCAGCGGGTTGCCCGGGCCGGCGTGCGGGCGAACCAGTCGGCCGGGACCCAGCCGTGGATGACGGCGCCGAGCGCCGATCCCGACGAGCAGGTACGGCCAGACCTTGCGCAGGATCGAGACGACCTCCTCGCGGCCCATCGCCAGTCGGTCGTCCCACGACAGCCCGGCCGACGGGTCGACCAGCTTGCCGCGCAGCTTGGTCTCGAACACGAACGGCTCGACCCACCGCTCCAGCTGCAGCCGGCCGAGCACGGTCCCGGCGACGATCGCGATGACCATCCCGCCGCGATGTACAGGGCGGTGATCTTGCCAGCCGAACAGCCCGAACAGCAGCACGATCGCGACCTCGTTGACCAGCGGGCTGGCGATCAGGAACGACAGCGTCACGCCGAGCGGTACGCCGGCGGCGACGAATCCGATGAATGCCGGCACCGCCGAGCACGAGCAGAACGGCGTCACCACGCCCAGCCCGGCGGCCACACGTTGCCGACGCCCTCGCGGCGCCGCCGAGCAGCGCCCGGGTGCGTTCCACGGACATGAAGCTGCGCAGGACCGTGACCACGAAGATCACCCCGGCCAGCAGCAGGACGATCTTGACGGTGTCGGCGAGGAAGAAATGCACGGCCGAGCCGACACGGCTGCTCTCGTCGAGGCCAACCCACCGGTAGACCACGGCGTCCCAGACCGTCTCATTCACCCGCAGCGCCGCCAGCCAGGCAAGCGCAACGACCAGCGCGAGAGCCACCCGACGCGCCCGGCCCGTCCACTCGGTGTGTTCCGAGCCGACCTCGGCCGCGACTCTTCTCGTGTCAGCCACAGCGACCACCCGGCACGCACCCGGCATCTGTGGCCGCGTCGGTCAGCGGCAGCGCGTCACGCAGCCGGGCCAGCGCATCCGGGGTGAGCGTGTAGTCGATCCAGCGGCCTCGCCGCGCGGCGGTGACCAGCCCGGCCTCGCGCAGCACCCGCAGGTGATGCGACAACGCCGGCGCGCTCACCCCGGCGGGCGGCTGCAGCTGACACACACACCGCGTCCCGCCGGCCAGGGCAACCAATAGCCGCCACCGCACCGGATCGGCCGCCACCGCAAGAAGCTCGGCACCAGCGAACCCGGATAGTTCCACGGCGATGGAATCGGCCACACCACGACTGTGCGCCGCTGCGCCCACGCGGCGGCAGAGCCGAAGGTCCTCATATCGGCAGCCATCTATATGACCGGGTCTGTTGCGTTGGCTGGGCCGCCGCTCGGGTGAGGAGACTGATCGGGTGATCAATTCGAGGTCTGGCTCGTCTGCTCCGGCCGGCTACCGCTTCCCGCGAGAGGTGATCGCGGTGGCAGTGCGCTGGTACCTGCGCTACGGGCTGTCTTACCGCGACGTGGAGGAGTTGCTGGCCGAGCGTGGCATCGAGGTTGATCACGTGACGGTGTATCGGTGGGTGCAGACCTTCACGTCGGAGTTCATCGACTCCGCGCGTCCGGCACGCCACGCGACGGGTGATAGGTGGTTCGTCGACGAAACGTACGTCAAGGTCGCGGGCCGCTGGACCTACCTGTACCGGGCGATCGACCAGCACGGTCAGGTCATCGACGTCCTGATCTGCGAACGCCGCGACGGCGCGGCTGCACGGGCGTTCTTCGCCCGCGCGCTGACCTGCGGCCCGTCGCCGGTCGAGATCACCACCGATCGGGCGCCGGTCTACCCCCGTGTGATCGACGAGCTTGCCCCGGCCGCGCGACATGTCCTTGAGCAATACTCGAACAACCGCATGGAAGCTGATCACGGCCGACTCAAAGCCCGGCTGCGGCCGATGCGCGGACTGAAGACGATCGGTTCACTGCGCACGATCGCGACCGGACATGCCTTCGTTCAGAACCTACGCCGCGGCCATTACGAACTCACCACCGAACTGCCCACCCATGATCGACTTCGCGCCGCGTTCGCCGAGCTCGTGCTGCGCCTGTAATCGGGTCCAGCGCTGGGCGCGGCGACGACACTGCCGCCTTCGATAGATCAACGCAACAGACCCTCCGGGCGCGCCGGCGAGCTGCTCGAGGTGGTCGAGCTGGCCGTCGCGGAGTCGAGACTCATCGCGGACCACGCCACCGGGATGCGCAGGAAGCCACGGCTCGGACGGTGTCGCTGCGGCCGCGATGACGAGACCACGATCGCGGCCGTCGACCAACTCATCGAGGTAGCGCTGAACGTCGGTGTCCATGCGCGATCAGTGCCGATGTAGGGCGAGCACGCCCACGGCGGCGGCGACGATGGCGGCGGCGGCGCCGAGCAGCGCATAGTGCATGCCGTCGACGAATGCGCTCTGGGCGCTGTGGGCCACCTGCGGCCCGAGCCGTGCGGCGAGGGCGAGCGACTCGCGCGCGTGGTCGGAGGCAGCCGGCGGCAGACCACCGACGTTGAGGCGGTCGCGGTAGACCGATTGCAAGATGCTGCCGAGCACCGCGATCCCGAGCGCGCCGCCGAGCTCGCGGGCGAGGTCGTTCATCGCCGATCCGACGCCTTGCTTGTCCGTCGGTCAGCGCGTCGGTGACCGCGGCGGTCGCGGGCGTCATCGCCAGTCCCATGCCCGCCCCGAGCGGGATCAGCCCGCCGAGCAGCACCCAGTACGAGCTGGACGAGTCGAGGGTGGACAGCCAGACGAGCGCCGCCGCGGCGATGAACAGACCTAGCGCGCACGCGCGGCCGGTGCCGATCCGTTCGGCGAGGTTCGGCGCGATGACCCGCGCACTGGGCATCATGCCGAGGGCCATCGGGATCAGACTGAGCGCGGCGATCAACGGGCTGTCATCGAGGACCAGCTGGAGGTACTGCAGCAGCAGGAAGATGAACCCGAAGAACGCGAAGAACTGCAGCGTGATGGACAACGTCCCGGCCGCGAACGCGCGGTGCTTGAACAGCCTCGGATCCAGCAGCGGCTCGTCGGCCCGAAGCTCCCAGCCGAGGAAGCCGACGAGCAGCACGAGGCTCGAGCCCGATGCCGACGAGCGTGCGTCCGCTCGCCCAGCCGGCTGTCGGCGCTTCGATGATCGAGTAGACGAGCGCGCCCAGGCCGACGACCGCCAGCGCGGCACCGGTCCAGTCGACACCTCGGGGCGTCGGACTCGGCCGACTCGGGGATGAAGCGCAGCGTGCCGATGATCGCCATCGACGGCGAGCACCACGTTGACGCGCGAACACCGAGCGCCACGACCACTGCTCGAGGACCAGGCCGGAGGTCAGCAGCCCCAGGATCGCTGAGCCGCCGGCCACGCCGGCCCAGGTGCCGACCGCCCGGGCGCGCTGTGCCGGCGGAAAGGTGCTGGTGATCGTCGACAGCGTCGCCGGCATCACGAGCGCCGCGCCCACCCCTAGGACGGCACGCATGCCGATCAGCCAGCCGGCGTCGGCGTAGCACATCGCCGCCACCGAACCGGCGCCGAAGACGGCCAGCCCGGCCAGCAGCGCCTTGCGCCGGCCGTACCGGTCACCGAGCGCGCCGGCCGGCAGCAGCAGCGCCGCGAAGACCAGGGCATAGGCGTCGACCATCCAGGACAACTGCGTCTGGCTGGCGTGCGTGTCCCGTGCGATCGACGGAATCGCGACGTTGAGCGACGCGACAGCGGAGACGACCGTCGCCAGCGCAATACACGTGACTGCGAGGACCGCGCGGTGGTTGCCTGCCCGGGCTGAGTCCAGAGGAGCGGCCACCTTGGTCAGATACGAGGTCATGGCGTTCTCCCGTCCAATTCATCGTTGCGAGGAAACAGGCTGCCGGCGCAGGAATCGCGGCATGGGCTGAGCATCGCGACCCGTGGGATCCAGGACATCGGGGTACTACCCCTACTCACCCCCCTGACTTGGACGCGCCTACTCCCGGCGCAAGATCGCCGAGGGCAAGGCCCGAAGATGGCGCTGCGCGCGCTCAAGCGCCGAATCACAACCACCCGCTAGGACGCGATGATCAGCGACGCCCCGGTGCCGGACACCGGCTTCCCGGCTGCCGTAGACGGCCGCCGCAATTGCGCCGTCATTCCCCCCGGCCGCTGCGGACCAGCGCCCCGCGGCCGGCGCCGTTCGGGCGTCGGTACGACCAACGTTGCTCGGGCTGGTTGCCTACGTGGTGGTCGTCTTCTCAGCTGCGACGGCGGGCGGCGTCTCGACGGCCTGTGGCATGAGAATCCACAGCAGCGGGTAGACGAGCAGCTGGCTGCCGGGGATCAGCATGAGTCCGACTACGAAGAGCAGGCGAGCGGGCCATGGGTCGATGCCGATGCGGCGTCCGAGTCCGGCCAGTACGCCACCCAAGACTCGTCCGTCCTGCGCCCGGACCAGGCCTTCGCGGCGGAAGGCTGCACGAATCGATTCCATCATTTGCTTGCTTTCATTGTTTGTCCGTTGGATACATCAAGGATGGGCTGCGACGCTGCTCCGGAGATCGGGCGCGACCCCGGCTGTCACTCGGATTTCTGCGCGCGGCGTCTCGGGGTTCGAGCGCCCGTGGCGGTCTGCCTACCCCTAGGCCGTGAGTGCGGTGCAGAGCTTGTCGCTGAGTGGCACATCGAGACCGGACACCGAGATGGTCTCGCCGGTGTTCCCGTCGATGACGAATCGACCGGCCTGCGCGTAGACGATGCCAAGGCCCGCGACGGTGAAGTGCCGCTGGCTGCCCGTGCCGACGACGATGTTCGTTGCCGGGTCGAGGTGGCCCACCGCCGGGCTCTTGGAGGAGATCACGTTCCCGTTTGCCGAGTAGGACTCGAGGAAGTAGGCACCGCGGTCGAGCTCGCGGATCGTGTTGCCGTCCGCGTCGATGAACGTGGTGACGAAAAAGGTGCCTTGGTTGCGGTAGGTGACTTCGAACGGACACGGGTTCGGGTCGCCGACGGGATACACGAACGTCTCGTCGAGCACGACCGTGCTTCGAGCCGGGGTTGCGGCCGACGCGGCCGACGCGGCTGACGCCTGAGACGAGCATGGCCACGGCGATGACGACGGTGAGGCACGCAGCCGCACCCATGACGGGTTGTGCTCGGCGCAGCAGCTTGGGCAGCGCTTTGACCCGGCGGATGCTCCGCGAGTTGCGGTGCGGCGTGGTCCTTGTCGCGTGTTGGGCCAGTCGTGCTTGGTGCGCCTGGCGCTGCAACTCGACTCGGTGCTGGTCGACGATCTCGGTGGTGAGTGCGGCGTGCGTGATCATGGCTTCTCGTTGGTTGTTGTTCGCTGAGCAGGGTTTGCGGACGTGGGTCAGGCGGCGATGTGCGCGAGCCGGCTGAGGTCGTTGCTGATGGCGATTGCCCAGCGCATCCGCTCGGCGGCGGTGTCCGGGTGATCGCCGTATTCGAGGGCGCATACCGACGCGCAGCCATGCTGGCCGCCGCATCGACGAAGGACGTCGCGGACTGCCGCTGTCAACTGCTCGGTGGTCGGGTGATCGGACGGCTGCAGGCTGCTCACGAACAGCGCCTCAGCGGTGATGGTCGACGACATGGGACTCACGCTCCTTTGGCGGTGTGCTTGCTGATCGGGTTCCGCGTGGCCCGCGGGGTCCGGGGGCCACGCGGGGTGCCGGCGGCCTACGCCTCCACCGGCACCGGGGTGACATGCGCCGGCGCGGGTACCACCTGGTGGCCCGAGGGCTCGCGCGCCTCGCCATGACTGAGTCGGGGCAGCCATTCGAGCCAGCTGGGCAGGTACCAGTTCCAGTTGCCGAGCAGTTTCATCGTCGCGGGCAGCAATACGGCGCGCACGATGGTTGCGTCGACGAGTACGGCGATGGCCAGGCCGACGCCGAACTGCTTGAGGAACATGAACTGGAGGCTGGCGAAGATCGAGAACACCCCGAACATGACCAGTGCGGCGCTGGTGACCACTCCGGCTGTCGTCTTGATCCCGTGTGCGACCGCGTCGTCGCTGGACATGCCGCGGTCGTAGGCCTCGCGGATCCGGCTGAGGATGAACACGTGGTAGTCCATCGACAGCCCGAACAGGATCACGAACAGGAAGATCGGCAGGAACCCGATGATCCCTCCGGTGGCGTTGAAGCCCGAGCAGGCTCTTACCCCAGCCGCGTTGGAATACGAGCACCAGCGCGCCGTAGGCGGCACCCACCGAGAGCAGGTTGAGCAGCACCGCTTTGATCGCGATGACGATCGAGCGGAACGTGAGGAGCATGAGCAGGAAGGCGAGGGTCAGCACGAACGCGAAGACCCACGGCGCGGCCGCCTTCATCTGACGGTTGGAATCCGCCTCGCTCGCGGTCGGACCGGAGACACCGACCTCGACAGCGTCGAGCCGACCGACCGTCGCGGGCACGACCGTCTCACGCAGCGTGTGCAGCGCGGTCAGCGCCTTGTCGTCCACGCCCTTTCCTTGCATCGCGATGGAGACGAGCGCGATCGTGCCGTCGGCGTTGTAGTCGACGTTGGTGGGCGTCGCGAACTGTCCGGTGGCGATCGCCTGCCGCTCCAGGTCGACGATCGCTGCGGTGACCGCCGGACGGTGCGCGTTGTCGGTTCGCACCATGACTTCCGCGCTGTTGGTGTTGTCCGGGAAGGCCTTCAGCAGCTTGTTGTAGGTCTGCACTGCGGACAGGTTCTGCGGCATCGAGTCGAAGCCGGGTGCGGCGATGTGCAGGTCCAGTGCGGGCAGGGCGAGCGCGAGCAACGCACCGCCGGCGAGCACGACCGAGACCAGCGGTCGGCGAAGGACGCGATCCAGGATCGCACCCCAGATGCGACCGCTGTTATCGGAGCGGCGCAGCTTGTGCAGGAACGGAATCCGCACCTTGTCGACCTTGTCGCCGAGCGCGGCCAGGGTGGCCGGCAGCACGGTGAGCGAGCCGAGGACGGCGACCGCTACGACGATCATCGTCGCGATGCCGAACCCGACGAAGGTCTTGTCGCCGGTGAACAACATGCCGCCCATCGCGACCATCACGGTCAGCCCGGAGATCAGCACCGACCGCCCGGAGGTGGCCGCGGCCGCCTCGAGCGCTGCGCGTTCACCCAGCCCGGCGGCGCGCTCTTCACGCTCGCGCTTGAGGTAGAACATCGCGTAATCGACACCGACGGCCAGGCCGATCAGCAGCACGATGACACCGATCTGCTCATCGAACGGATACACCTGACTCGGCAGTGCCAGCAGACCCATCGTTGCCACGACAGAGGTGAGCGCGAGCAGCAGCGGCAGCCCGGCTGCAACCAGCGCGCCGAAGGCAACGACGAGGACGATCAGCGTGACCGGAAGCGAGAACAGACCGGCCTTCTTGAAGTCCTTGGAGACGGCGTCGTCGATCTGCCGGTTGGCGTTGACACCGAACTCTTCGATGACGAGGTCGGGGTGGCGAGCGGCGGCCGCGGTGATCGCCCGCTCGACGGGGAGATCAAGCTTCTTCGCCTCGGCGGCATCGGTCGTTCGAAGCTCCAGTGTGAGCTGTGCGGTATGTCGGTCACGCGATATCAGGCCTTCGTTGCCCGATGCATAGGGCGAGTGCACTTCCTTCACCTGCGGCAGCCCGCTGACCGAACGCTGCACGTCCTGGACTGCGGCGCGGAACGTCGGCGTCGTCGACGGTGTGGTGGGCGCTCTGGATCAGGACGCCGTCGCCGAGCGGTTGCTTGAAGTGGTCGCTGAGCACCGCCTCGACGCGTCCGGACTCTCCGGTGCCGGACTTTGCAGCGTCGAGATGCTTCGTGCCGAGCGCACCGCCGGCGGCGAAGGCGATTGCGATGAACGCGAGCCAGCCGAAGATCGCCGTCTTCTTGTGGGATGCGCTCCACCGGCCCATGCGGGCGGCGATGTTGTGTGCGGGCTTCGGGCGTGACATGGCGTGCTCCTTCTTCTTGTGTGGTGGTTTGCTGGCGGAACGGGCGGTCGGTTAGGGAATGTCCGTCTCGGTGATGCGGGTGGCGACGGTTCGCTGGGCGACGAAGAACGGCAGCAGGGCGAGCGCCCTCTGCTCGGATTCGGCGTCGACGGTCCACCAAATGCCGTGGTCGCCGGACACGCAGGAGGCGATCGCCGGCCGGCGACGCAACGGGCTGGTGTGGCCCTTGAATGCGGCGAACGCGGCGCCGCAGTCGGCGGGCTCGTGACGGTGCTGAAGCAGGAAGCGGGGCATGCGCTCAGCCTGCTGACCCGCCGGTTGTGCGACATCGGGCGGACACCCTGGTCCGCACCCTGAGCTTTCCGGGCCACCCGGGCCTACCCTCAGCTCAAGAGAGAGGCAGCGATGGCCGACGGGGGCGCGCAGCTCGTTGGGCGACAGGTCGAGCTCGGCGTCTTCGAGCAGGCCCTCGCCGAACTCGACGCACGGCCGTCCGGCCGCGGTTGAACTGGTCGGCGAGCCGGGGATCGGCAAAACGCGAATGCTCGCCGAGCTCGCCTCGCGCGCCGATTTACGTGGCCACGTGGTGCTGTCCGGCGCCGCGTCCGAGCTGGAGAACGACGTGCCGTTCGGGGTGTTCGTCGATGCCCTGGACGACTACCTCCGCGGCCTTGATCCGCGCCACCTCGAACTACTCGCCGAATCGGCCCGCGCCGAACTCGCGACAGTGCTCCCGTCGCTGGCGACACACGCCGTCGGGCGACGAGGTGGCGCTGCAGCACGAGCGCTACCGCAGTCACCGGGCGGTGCGTGAGCTGCTCGAGCTGCTCGCGGACCAGCAGCCACTCGTGCTGGTGCTCGACGACGTGCACTGGGCAGACCCGGGATCGGTGGAGCTGCTGACCGCGCTGATCCAGCGCCCACCGGCGGTCCGGTGCTCATTGGTGTCGGTGCGCGGCCCCGCCAGCTGCCGCACCGGCTGTCGAATGCGTTCGCCCGCGCGCAACGCGCCGGCTCACTCGTCGAACTCGAACTCGGGGCGCTGACCCACGCCGAGGCGGAGAGCTGCTCGGCGAGGCCGCGCGGCGCGCTGAGCGTGCCGGGCTCTACGAGCAGAGCGGCGGCAATCCGTTCTACCTCCAGCAGCTGGCCCGGATGCAGAACATCGGTGCACAGCCGGGCGGTGCGCCCGTCCGGGTCGCCCTCGCGGAATCCCGGGTGCCGCCGAGCGTCGCGGCCGCGCTGGCCGAGGAGCTTGGCCTGCTGACCCGGGATGCTCGCACCATGCTCGAAGGCGCCGCCGTCGCCGGCGACCCGTTCGAGCCGGAGCTCGCCGCGGCCGCCGCGGCGTTATCCGAATCGGCTGAACTCGACGCGATGGACGAACTCCTGCGCCTGGACCTCGTCCGCGCCACCGAGCTGCCGCGACGGTTCCGGTTCCGGCACCCGCTGTTGCGGCGTGCGGTCTACGAAGCCACGCCGGGCGGGTGGCGGCTGGCCGCGCACGGCCGCAGCGCCGAGGCTCTTGCGGTGATCGGTGCTTCGGCCGTCGGCGCGGGCTCACCACGTCGAGTACTCCGCACGCCGCGGCGACCTCGCGGCCGTCGCCCTACTGCGCGAGGCCGGTGAGGCAGCGACCCAACGCTCGCCAGCGAGCTCAGCACGCTGGTTCGCCGCCGCGGTTCGCCTGCTCGGCGACTGCGGTCCGGCCGAGCCCCGCGTCGACATGCTGACCGCCCTCGCATCGGCGCAAGCAGCCACCGGCCAGTTCGCGCCCGCCCGCGAGTCGATGCTCGACGCCCTGGTCCTGCTCCCCGACGATGCGGTCGCGCAGCGCGTCGCGCTGACCGCAGCCTGTGCCGGCATCGAGCAGCTGCTGGGCCGCCACGAGGACGCGCACGCCCGGCTCGAACACGCCCTGCGGACGCTTCCCGACCCAGCCTCACCCCAGGCCGCGTCGCTGCTGATCAGCCTCGCGCTCGATGCGTTCTTCCGGTTTGCCGTACTTCGAGTCGCGTGACTGGGGGCTGCGCGCACTGGAGGTCGCGCGAGCACTCGGCGACCAGCCGCTCATCGCCGCCGCCTGCGCCGTCGTCGCCATGGCCTGCGCCTTCGCGCTCGAAATCGAGGAGGCGGAGCGGTATCGCACCGAGACGGCCGCGCTAATCGACGCGATGCCCGACGCGCAGCTCGCCATCCGGCTCGACGCGATGGCCTTCCTGACCGGCGCGGAGCTGTACCTGGACCACTTCGAGGATTCGATCGCGCACGGCACCCACGGCCTTGCTGTTGCGCGGGCGACCGGGCAGGGCGAGCTGCTGCCCATCCTCATCCAGGCCCTCGGTTCGGCACTCCTGGTCCGCGGCCAGCTTGTCGAGGCAGCAGAATTGTTCGACGGATCGATCGAAGCCGCACGTCTGTCGGGTAACGAGCAGACCCTTGCCTGGTCGCTGCTCAACCGCGCGTTCGTCGGTGTGTATCTCGGCGAGCCGGACGCCGCGCTGCCGAGCGTGCAGGAGAGCGTCGATCTCACTCGTCATCTTGACGACAGTCTCGTGTCGACCTGGTCGAACGTCATGATGGCGGTCGTCCGGTCGCAGCGCGAAGAACATGCACGCGCCGTCGAGCTGCTCGTCTCGTCGGCCGGCGGGCCGGCACTCCCCCTGGTCCCGGGCGGATGGCGGGCCAGCTTCCTCGGCGTGCTCACCGGCAGCCTGCTTGCCCTCGACCGGGGCGAGGAGGCCACGCACGCCGTGGCAGCCGCCGAAGCTGTCGCCACCACGACCGGGCTCGGCATGGCAGACGGATGGGCTCGACGCGCTCGCGCCGCGCTCGCCCTCCACGCGGGTGATGCCACCGCCGCAGTCGAACAGGCGCTGGCCTCGGTCGCGGCCTGCGAGGCCGCCGGCGCCGCCGTCGAAGCAGCACTGTCGCGGATCATCGCCGGCCGCGCACTGGCGCAGACCGGCGACCCAGACCGTGCGGTGATCGAGCTCGCTGGGGCGGTCGAAGTCCTCGAAGAACGTGGCGCTCTTCGCTGGCAACTCGAGGCCGAACGTGAACTACGCAAGCTGGGCCGCACGATTCATCGCCGCACACGCCCAGCCACCGGGCTGGGGGTTGCATCGCTCACCGGACGCGAACTCGAACTCGCCCGCCTCGTCGTCGACCGCAAGACGAACCCCGAGATCGCCGCGCTGCTCTTCCTCAGCCAAAAGACCGTCGAGACCCACCTCACCAACATCTTCCGCAAGGTAGGCGTGTCCTCCCGCGTCGAACTGGCCCGCGCCGTCGAAGGCGCAGAACCCAGCCGATAGCCGGGCAATCACCGCCCGCCCTGGCATCTGCCGCAGCTCGCGCCACCGCCGTCGCAGCAATGCGGAAGGCGATCCGCCCGGCGTAGCTGGCCGACGTCCGAGCCGCACATAACACCACCGCGCCGCAGCTCAAGTGCAGCCACTTCTGCACGACCCAATCGGCGCTCGGCGCGATCTGCCAGTCGCGGTGCGCAATCGCACCGGCGTGCCGCCCCACGCCAGCCGTCCGGTCGTTCCGCGCGGGGTCCCTGCGGTGCGGCCGTGCAGGCGTGGATCGCCGAGCCGCTCATTCGTGCTATGCGATCAACGGCCGGCTATGGACCGGCTGGGCGGTTGGCGGGCCGAGCGAAGTAGCCGAGAGGCGCGGCACGGTCCGGAGCGTGCCGCAGCTGAGCGCCGCAGGTTACCCAGCCACCGATCGCGGTACTCGGCTGCACGGTCACGCTGCGTCTGGACATGGACGAGCGCTCGGCCGAGGTGAGCATCGTGGTGACCAGCCCATGGGACCCTGGATCGCGGTCGTCGTCGACGTGGACCGCAGTGGCCCAGCGTCGAGGTCCCACGACACGCGTCGACCGTGGAAACCGCATGCGCGATCGTTACCAAACTGGATGTCTGCTGCCGCTGACCGCTCGCCTCAGGTCCCGCGCCGACACGCAGCACGCCACAACCACCGCGGTTGGCGCCACCGGCCCGGCTACGATCAGATCCAGCCGCCCACCGCGGCCAGCAACGACCAGATCCAGGCAGGAGACCTCAGTGCAGCCCCGCAATCACGGGCCTGGACTGCGGATAACACGGGCCTACCGCGACTACAGCGCTCGTGTAGCCATTTGGTAGTCGGGGTCGGGGAGCACCAGGCCGGCACAGGTGCTCAACGATCGGACGGACCTCTAAGCCAGGCGTTGGCATCGGCGCCGCGGGCATCCGAGGATGCCTGTCATGGGTGCGGGTGGCGGTCCGGGCGGGCGCGCTGGTGCTGGCCTGCCGCGCGCGGTGTCCTATCTGCGGGTTTCGACCGGCGGGCAGGTGGACTCGACGTCGATCGACACCCAACGCGAGCAGTGCCGGGCCCTGGCCCGCGCGCATGGTCTGGTGTTGGTGGGCGAGTACCTGGATGCTGGCGTGTCCGGGGCTGCGGCGTCGCGCCCGGCGTTGGAGGATCTGCTCGCCGCGGCCACGGCGGGCGAGGTCGAGGTGGT
>CAVPYQ010000007.1:0-189660 GCA_963709985.1 uncultured Actinomycetota bacterium | reverse complement strand
CGTCGGGTCCAACTTCCCGTACACGCAGTTCCTGCCCGACCTGGACCAGGCGCGGGCGGTGCAGATCGACAGGTCCGGTAAATGGATCGGCATGCGATACCCGTACGAGGTCAACCTCGTGGGCGACGCCAAAGCCACGCTGCGCGCCCTCATCCCGATGCTCACGCCCAAGACCGACCGGTCATGGCGTACTGAGATCGAGCACAACGTCGCCCGCTGGTGGACCACTGCCGAGCGCCGCGCGATGACCGATGCCGATCCGATCAATCCGATGCGGATCTTCCACGAACTGTCCGTCCGGATGCCCGACAACGCGATCATCGCGGCGGATTCGGGTAGTGCGGCGAACTGGTACGCGCGGCACCTGAAGTTCCGCGGCAACGTGCGCGGCTCGCTTTCCGGAACGCTCGCCACCATGGGGCCCGGCGTGCCGTATGCGATCGGGGCGAAATGGGCCCACCCGGACCGTGCGTCGATCGCGTTCTCCGGCGACGGTGCGATGCAGATGAACGGCCTGGCCGAACTGATCACGATCAGCCGCTACTGGCAGCAGTGGGCCGACCCTCGGCTGATCATCGCGATCCTGCACAACAACGACCTCAACCAGGTGACCTGGGAAATGCGTGCGATGGAAGGCGCACCCAAGTTCACCGAATCGCAGAACCTGCCCGACGTCGACTACGCCGCGTTCGCGCGAAGCGTGGGCTTAACCGGCATCAACATCGACACCGTCGACGACCTCGGCTCGGCATGGGAGCGCGCGCTGGCGGCCGACCGGCCCACCGTCTTGGACGTGCGCTGCGACCCGAACGTCCCGCCGATACCGCCGCACGCCACGTTCGAGCAGGCGAAGGCAACCGCGTCGGCGTTGCTGCACGGCGACGAGGACACCTGGGGCGTCGTCAAGGAAGGCGTCAAGCAGAAGGTGCAGCAGTACCTGCCCGGCGAGAAGGAGCAGAGCTAGCGATGGGCTTGATCCGCGACGTTCGGACGGGCCGCTTCGAGCGCATGCTGTCGGCCCTTACCGCGGCGGGCGCCGCGATCACCGCAGCGGAGATCTACATGGAGCACGATGCGGCCAGCTTCGGCAACAAGATGATGTGGTGGCCGGTCGCCGTCGTGCCGACCGCGATCCCGGCGGGCATCGCCTCCGTCGCCTCGCACCGCGCGGCGAAGACGGTCCTGCCGATCGCGTCGGCGGCCATCGTCGTCAACGGACTGCAGGGCACCTACCTGCACCTGCGCGGAATCAAGCAGCGTCCCGGCGGCTGGACCCGGTACAACATCGAGGGCGGGCCGCCGGTGTTCGCGCCGATGCTCGCGGCGCTCGTCGGCGGCATGGGGCTGCTCGCCGCGGTGCTGCGCCGCGAGGACGAGCCGGTGGTGCCAGCGTGACACCATATCGCCCACCAGCGCAGGCAGCCGTGACTCCACAAGATTCTGGTAAGCGCTTCCCAGACTTCGACGCGTTGGCCCAAACAGCTCATTGGGACGACGCGACTGCCGGTGTGGTGCTGGAACGCCTTTCTCCGACGACGCAACTGGCGTTCTTCACCTCGTTCGAGGTCTCGGTTGCGCGCCCTTTGCTCGACCTGCTCATGGCGCAGGACGCCGAGCCGCGGGTGCCCGTCCTTGAACTGATCGACACTCGGCTGGCCCGCGGCGAGACCGACGGATGGCATTACGACGACATGCCCGAGGATGCCGACGCCTGGCGCCAGACGCTGCGATGGCTCGACGATGACGCCCGCGCAAGATTCGATGACGCGTTCGCGCACCTGGCCGACGACGAACAGTCGCGGCTGATCCAGGCCGTCCAGGACCTGTCATACGACGCGAAGCCCTGGCACGAGTACCCGGCAACGCACGTGTGGAGTCTGTGGACCCGCTACGTATGCACCGCGTTCTACGCACACCCGTGGGCCTGGAACGAGATCGGCTTCGGTGGTCCGGCCTACCCGCGCGGCTACCTCAATCTCGGCATCGATCGGCGTGAGCACTGGGAGGTCGCCGATCGCGGGGAACCTGCCGATCGTGGGAAGCAGCAGTGAGGCCGACCTGGCTGCGCTACGGGGCAGTGCGCAAGCGCAATGAGTCGGCCTGGCTGCTGCCCAACGACGGATCGCGGACGAATCACCAACTGCGCAAGGACATGCGCCGCTTTGCCGACGACGACGAGGTCGATCTGATGGTTGTGGGCGCCGGCGCGGGTGGCAGCGTGCTGACCCAGCGGCTCGCCCGGGCCGGTTGGCGGGTGGTGTGCCTGGACGCCGGCCCGTTCTGGGATCCGGACCGCGACTGGGTAAGCGACGAGCGAGGCGCACACGTCCTGTACTGGACCGAGCCACGGCTGATCGGCGGCGCCGACCCGGTGCCGCTCGGGTCGAACAACTCCGGCCGAGGTGTCGGGGGCTCGATGGTGCACTACGCGGGGTACGTACCGCGGCTGCACCCGTCCGACTTCTCGACGTACACCGACAACGGCGTCGGTGCAGATTGGCCTATCTCGTATGGCGATCTGCGCCCGTACTACGAAGCCATCGAAGCCGAACTCCCGGTCAGCGGCCAGAACTGGCCGTGGGGCGACCCGCACCGCTACGCCCACCACGCCCATCCGGTCAGCGGAAACGGCGAGATCTTCCTGCGGGGAGCGAAGGCAGCCGGCATCGAAGCTCGGGTCGGGCCGGTGGCGATCCCCAACGGCCGCTTCGGAAACCGTCCGCACTGCATATATCGCGGCTTCTGCCTGCAGGGTTGCAAGGTCATTCGTCGTTGAACGCGTGCCGCTGCGGCGCGCAGCAATGGCTCTCGCCTGATCCGGGCGGCTTTCAGTCGGGGCGGTTCGGCGGCGTGTCTGGCGCGGATGTCGGCCAGCCGGGCGGTGATTGTCATGCGCTGCCCGGTCGGACCGGCGCTCATGTCGGCATAGGACAGCGCGTCCGCGACGGATGAGCGTTCTCGTGGGAACGGCTCGAGTTCATCAAGCAGGCCACGGGCTTCGGCGAGAAGTTCCGCCTCGGAGTGGTGAGCAACCAGCGCCGCCAGCCGCATCGGCGCGCCCAGCCCGCGCAGATACCTGGCGCCGTCGACCGGATGAAAACCGGTGTCATTGAGCGGCGCGGCGTATCCGATGTCGTGTAACCAGGCGGCGGCGAGGAGAAGGTCACGGTCTGTCGCCGCAACCGTGCTCGCGGCCTGCTCGGCCTGCGCCGCCGCGGTCTGGGTGTGCGCCCATCGGTCGGGCAGCGAGCTCAGCAGCGCCCCGGCCAGCTCGCGCGGCGTCCGCCCGGCCAGCCAAGCCCAGTCGGTGATCTCCACCTCGGCGCGCGGGGAACGAGGCAGCAAGCAGAATCCGCGCGTGACGGTCAGGATCTGCCGGCAGGGCGCATGCAGGCCGTAGGTGGCGAGACGGTTGAACGCGATTTGGACCGGGCGCAACCCGATGCCGATCCGGTACCTGCTGGCCATGGCCTGCTGCTCATCCCCGTCGACCCGCCTCGTCTCCAACCTTGCCCCTCGAGGCGAGCGGCGCCTAGAGCCGAACGTCTCGGCCATTGACCTCGTGTGCCGGCCGCGTTCCCGACTGCCGAACCGTTTAGGCCGACGCAGCTCAGGCCCGATGCCGGCCGTGTCCCTGCCCGGCCAGACGCCGGCGCGTGCTCTGCTCGACCAACACCGCGACGAAGTCGCGAACCGGGCTGTCCTCGAACTGGCCATACTTCCCGTAGACCGCGCGCTCGATCTCAACAGAGGGCGTTTCTGGGAACTGACGGGTCAACCGGTCGGCGACCGCACGGATCGCGTCCTGCTCGGCCGGCCGGTGACCTGATCGTTGGGTCATCCGCTCGATCCTTCCGAGTGCAATGTGCGACTTTGTAACCCCTCCTCCAGTCGTAGGCGCCCCGCAGGTCGCTGTCAAGGCTGAGCCACACAGACGTGCAACCCGCACTCTGCGATTGCCTCTCGTCCCGCCCGGCGCGATCCCGACCAGGTGCTCAGGCCACCGACGACCCCGCGGTCCGCAGCACCGGCAGCGTCCCCGCGCCGCCAACCGCACGGCAAGAGTTATTCGTCTGGCGTTAACCGCAGCGTTCCCTACCGCCCAACGACTACCGCGAGGCTGTGCGAGGTTCGGAGTCGGCAATCGGGGAGAGACATGATGAGGCGCTCTTGGATCGCGGCGGCGACCGTGCTGGCCTGCTGCGCGCTGCCGGTGACGACGGCATCCGCGGATGACCAAGGCGCGCGCGGCGCGTTCACCCTCGCGGTGTACGGCGACGCTCCCTACGGCACGTTCCAGGGCGACACGGCCGAGTTCGAGGCGACTCCGTCGTTCATCGACTCTGTCAACGCCGATCCCGACGTGAGCACGGTGCTGCACGTCGGCGATATCCATTCCGGCAAGCAGTACTGCACCGCGGCGTACGACCGGTCGATCGCGGCGCTCTGGACCCGCTACGCCGACCCGCTCGTATACACGCCAGGCGACAACGAATGGGCCGACTGCCACAAGGCCGGCGAGGGCGGCGGCACGTACGACCCCAGCACCGGCCAGATCAACTACGTGCTCGACCCGGCCACCGGCCAACCCGTCGACTACGCCGCCGGCAACCCCGTCGCTAACCTCGCGCTCGTCCGCTCGATCTTCTTCCACCGACCGGGGCGCACGCTCGGCAGCGGCACGCTGCGCGTGCTCTCCCAGGCCCAGATCCCCAACCGCGCCCACCCCACCGACTCCCGGTACGCGGAGAACGTGCTCTGGCAGAAGCGGGGCATCGTGTTCGTGACCATTAACGTGCCGGGCGGCTCGAACAACGACGCCGACCCCTGGTACGGAGCACCCGTCACCTCGGCGCAGACCGACGAGGCCGCTCAACGCACCGGCGCAGACCTGCGCTGGCTCGACACCGCGTTCGGCTTGGCATCCGCCGAGCACGCCGCCGGCGTCGTCGTGATCACGCAAGCCGACATGTGGGACCTCGACGGCAAGACGCTTGCCCACCTGACGAACTACGAGCCGATCGTGTCCAGCCTCGCCACGCACACCAGCGTGTTCGGCAAGCCCGTCCTGCTCTTCACCGGCGACTCGCACACGTATCGCTCGGACAACCCGCTGGCGCCCGCTGCGCCGTGCACCGGCGACGCCGACGTGTGCAGCTACGACGCATGGTCCAGCCACCCGTACTACGACGTCCCCAACTTCCACCGGGTCGTCGTGCACGGCAGCACGTTCCCGCTCGAGTGGCTCAAGCTCACCGCCGCTGCGGGAGCGCACAACCCCACGACCGCAACCTCGTTCGGCCCCTTTAGTTGGACCCGGATGCCCCAAGGCTGAGCGACGACACAACCGTTCAGGACGCCAGCCGCCCCGTCGGTGAGCAGCCGCCCTGACCGCGCGTAGAGCGCGTCCCGGGCGCCGAGGTTCAGATTCGCGCGCTGCCACGTGGGTCGATAGGACCGCTCTGAACACCTGGGTAACACGACCGCCGTCAGTCCGTACGGACACAAAGGAGATCGAGCGAAGCGCGATCAGCCAGTGCCTGCAGCCGCAGGCAAATTGGTCGCCCACGACTACAGGGCTGTGCCCGGTTCCGCGGTTACGACGCACGCCCGGAGGCCATCGCAGCGTTGGCCGCCGTGCGGCTTCTTGCCGGTGTGATCAGACGCAGCTTTCCGCTGTTGATGTCGTAGCTGTAGCCGGACACCTTGATGTGTTCGGACGCCGTCGGCGAGGTGATGATCTTCTCCACGTCGAGCGGAACGGTGAGGGACGGATCGGTGACCATCGTGGCTCGTAGCACGGCGTCGTCGAAGCCGCGCTCGACGAACCCCCGGCGTAGCTGATCGTCAGCCATAAGAGCCGAACCACGGTTGGTGTGGTGAATGACAGCTATTTCGAACCAGTCGGCATCAGGAGTCTTGGTCTCGTGGAGGTAGCTGATCCAGGCGAGGTCGTCGAGGAATGCCTGATTGGCGCGTCCGCCCACCGTGCGGGCAACGATCGCGTCCCCGAGGGTCAGGCCCAGGATGTCCGCCGGGTCGACGCGTGGATCGATGCAGGTCAGGACGTAGACCTGCTTGTTCGGGATGAACGGGATCCGCGGTAGGTGGGCCCGGTCGGCCGTCTCGGTCGCCGTGCCCCCCACTCCGTTGTCAAGTCCGGTACGCCTGCTGGGGTCGGTCGGGCTAGGGCCAGTGGAGCTTTCGGGCCTGCTGGCCGGTGATGTACCAGCGTTGCCGTTCGGCGGCGTAGAGCAGCCCGAAGGTGAATCCGTTCTCTCCCGGCCGGCTGCCGGCGGTGGCGCCCATCCATTGCAATAGCTCGCCGGCGATGATGCTGTCCTGGTGCTCGCCGAGGACGTCTTGCACGTTCTTGGCTCGCTTGACGATGCGCCGGGCTCGTTTCCCCATGACGGGCTGGGCGAGTTCGGCGGTGTAACGGGCTCGCTTGCCGGCCTTGCGGGCTCGGTGCATCTGCTCATCGGACGCGCCGGCGGCGAGCGCCTGGTGGAGTCGCCGGCGCACTTTGCGGTTGGCTTGGTTCACGTAGTCCCGCACCGCATCCACCCGCAGTGCGGCCGCGTCGGTGACGGGGGGCTCTTGGTTCCAGTCCTTGAGATCGGCGAGCAGGGCGAGGTAGCGCTTGCTGCGCAACTGCCGCTTCAGGGCTTGCCGGCCGGCCAGTTCCTCGCCATGCAGGTGCGAGTCGATACTGGCTGCGACCGGGCCCAACACGACCTCGGGCGGCAGGGCCGATACCGATTCGTCGAGGTGCCGGCGCAGCACCTGACGATCGCGGACGACACCGAGCAGTCCCGCGTACCAGGCGAGTTCACGATCCATCGCGGCGGCTCGATCCGGGTCGAACAGGTCGCCGAAGACGCGCAGCACGCTGCGGTAGCGGCGGGTTGCCACCCGGGTGGCATGAATGACGTCCTGCCCTCGGCGCAGCGCGAGGTCGCCGTCGAGCAGGGCGACGTACTGCTGCTGGAGGTAGTCGCCCACCAGTTCGGCAAGGCTCCGCGGCCGTCGGCGGCGCCGCGCGGATGATGTCGTGGCGCCGAGGGCGCGGGCGAGCTTGGATGCGCTGCGCGAGGGGGCCGCGCCGGCGGTGGTCAGTCGTTGCGCTACGTCGGTGAGGAATTGTTCGTCGGCGGCGCCGAGTTCGACCTCGATCTCCCGCCACCGTGTTGCCTGCGTTCCGGGTGCGGTGGGCGTGGCCGTGACTGCGTCGTCGTCGATCTCGGCGAGCGTGTCGCCGGCGGCGTCGACGATCCGGGTGAGGGTCCGCGTCGTCTCGAGTGTGGCCACCGCCCGCAACGCTGCTCCTCCGGATAGTCCGAAGATCACATCGCGGAGCTCTGCCGGCACGCTGCGGCTGCCGTTGGCGGGCACGCGCAGCTCGGTGCGGGCGGGGCCGTCGGGCACTTTGAGTTGCCAGCCGGTGTCCGTGTCGCCGCGACGCAGTCGAAGCGTCACCCCGCGCGCCAGCAGGTCCAGCGACGGCGTGTCGAAATACCGGTTCGAGATCGACACGGTCCGCCGGTCGGTCTCGGCGCCGGCGGGGAGAAGCTCGCTCAGGTCCGGTAGCGCCCAGTCCGGCTCGACGTCGAACTTGTCTTCCCTTTCCCGATACTGCTCGACCACGAGAACTCACTCCCAAGCACGGTGTCCAGTGAACGCCAAACATCTGATCGTAGACGCGCAGATGAACACTGGGGGTAGGGCCCGCGAGCCTCTCGGCATGGCCCTGCTGGAGAGTGACCAACCAGCTGGACTGGGCCGCTTTCGATGTCGATCACCTGCGACTGGTGGCGACATCGCCTTCTAGCGGCAGGGTCAGGTTCCGCAGCAAACGGTGGCGGGCAGGCAGCCTGCGGCGCGGCGGACCATCCCCGCTCGTGTGTGCTGGTTGACTGCGCTCGTGAGCACTCGGGCCACGCCTGACTCACCCGCGATCGATCACGGGCCAAGAGCCTGGCGCCTGCTCATGCTCATGCTGGCTATCGGCGTGCCTGCCACGACAATCACCGGCCTGTTCGCCGGATGGGGCTACGCGCCATCGGTCGGTTGGAGCGCGGCGGCATTGACGTTCTGCGTCCTGACCTGGGCCCGCACCCAGCGCCGGGACGCCGAGCAGACAGCAGCCATGGCGACGCGTGATGATCCGTCGCCAACGGCCACGGACCTTCTGCTCCTCATGGCGAACCTGGCGAGCCTGCTCGCTGTCGCGTACCTGCTGGTACAGGCCAACTCGACGCACGGCGTGCAGCAGGCGCTACAGGCATCGTTGGCGGTGCTCAGCGTGGCGGTTTCGTGGTCACTCGTGCATATCCTCTACATGCTGCGATACGCCGTGCTCTATTACTCGGGCACCGTCGGAGGCATCGACTTCAACCAAGAGGAATTGCCAAGGTTCACCGATTTCGCCTACCTGGCATTCACCATCGGCATGACCTATCAGGTCTCCGACACGAACCTCGAGACCACACAAATCCGAGCGGCGGCCTTCCGTCACGCCCTGCTGTCATTCGTCTTCGGCTCGATGATCCTCGCGACGATGGTCAACCTGGTCGCCGGACTGTCTCCGTAGGCGCAATCGAAGCAGACTGCGGCCCTTCGCCCGATGGCCCGCAATCCGTTGCTCTAGATCCAACCACTGGCGTGCTTGCGTCCGACGCTGTCGTTGCCCCGGTAATGGCGGCACCGGCGACGCGTGTCGGATCGCGTGGTCGGGTGTGTGGGCCGGAGCACGAGCATGAGATTCGATATGCGATCTGTCAGCTGTGCGGCTGTGATTGCGCCGGTAGCGTCGCGCGCATGTCTGCTCCCAGCGTCTTCGTGCTGTTCGGGGCCACCGGCGACCTTGCTAAGCGGATGGTGCTGCCGGCCTTCTTCGCCCTCGCCGAGGCGGGGTTGCTGCCCGAGCGGTGGTGCCTGGTGGGAAACGGCCGCGGCGATGTCGCCCATGAGGATTTCCGCGGGCACGTGCACGACGTGCTGACCGAGTTCGGGCCGCAACCGGAGGCTGGTGCGTGGGAGGAATTCAGTGGGCGGCTGCTGTTCGCCGGCGGTGGTTTCGCCACCGACGACCCCGGGAAGTCTGCTCGACGTGCTCGCGCAGGCCCGCGCGGACGTGGGCCCTGACGCGCAGCTGGTGCATTACCTCGCCGTGCCGCCGGTGGCCTTCGCCGACCTGACCAAGGCGCTCGGGCCAGCACGGCCTGGCCACCGGCGCCCGGGTGGTTTATGAGAAGCCGTTCGGCACGTCCCCGGAAGGCTTCCGCGCGTTGGACGACGTGGTGCATTCGGTGCTCGACGAGTCGCAGGTGTACCGAATCGACCACTTCCTCGGCAAGGAAGCCACCCAGGACCTGCACGTGCTGCGTTTCGCCAACGGTCTGTTCGTCGGCGATGTGGAACCACGAACACGTGCGCGCCGTGCAGATCGACGTGCCGGAGACGCTGGACATCGCCGACCGCGCCGAGTTCTACGACCACACCGGCGCGGTGCTGGACATGCTCGTCACCCACTTGTTCCAGGTCGCCGCGGAGGTGGCGATGGAGCCGCCGGCCAGCCTCGACGCCGCGGACCTGCAGGCCGCCCGCGAGACAGTGATCAACTGCGTTCCGGCCGCTCGACCCGGCCGAGGTGGTGCTCGGCCAGTACGACGGCTACCGGTCCACGTCCAGGGCGTCGCCGCCGACTCGCGCACCGACACCTTCGTCGCCGCCCGGCTGTGGATCGACACCGACCGATGGCGTGGAGTGCCGTTCCTGCTGCGCACCGGGAAACGGCTCGCCAGCAACGGCCAACGCGTGAGCCTGCTGCTGCGCGAACCCGCGGGCCCGCTCGCGTCGCTGCCCAAGGACGGCAACGTGCTCTCGTTCTCGATGTCCGGCAGCGGGGCGATCAACCTGACGCTGGTCGCCAAACGTCCCGGACCGAACCTGACCCTCGACGTCGCCGACGCCACCATCGCGCTGTCCGAGCTGCCGGACGCCGACCCGCTGCCGCCCTACGTCCGGCTCATCCACGACGTGCTGCTCGCCGACCGGTCACTGTTCACCCGCCCCGACGGACTCGCCGCCGCATGGCACGTCGCCGAACCGCTGCTGCGCAACCGCCCCGAACCGCAGCCCTACCCACCGGGCTCCTGGGGCCCGGCCGCGGCCGCCGACCTGGCCGCACCCGACGGCTGGCTGCTCGGCCAGTAAGCCTCGACCACGCAGGGGCCGCGGCAGATCATTACCCACCCATCCCCTGGTCGACGCTCGTGGCGCACGCAGACTGTCCACAGTGGACGGTCGTCGGCAGCACGCTCGAGATACTTGCAGATGGGTCGAGACCAGCACGTCGATCACCTGCCCGTACTGGTCGACCTCGCCGTAAGGGCACCCGGACGGCAGATCGAGTGTGGTGACGTCACGCTGGAGCGGCGTGAAGCCGTGCGGGTCGGTGTCAGTCGCCGACGGCGTCGATGCCGCGCTGCACGAGCAGGGGATCGGGCGAGCCGACCACGTCAGGGTTCTTGCCGTCGTAGTCGAAGCGGGACAAGAACATGAGCGCATCGCGTTGACGCCGCGCCCGCTTCTTATCGTTGGACTTCACGGTCGTCCACGGCGCGATGTCGATGTCGGTGCGGCGGAAGACCTCTTCCTTGGCCTGGGTGTAGTCGTCCCACTTATCCAGCGACAGCAAGTCGATCGGCGACAGCTTCCACTGCCGCACCGGGTCGACCTGGCGGATGATGAACCGGGTCCGCTGCTCGGACTGGGTGACCGAGAACCAGAACTTCGTCAGGTGAATACCGCTTTCGACCAACATCGTCTCGAACAACGGCACCTGACTCATGAACTGCTCGTACTCCTCGTCGGTCGCGAACCCCATCACCCGCTCCACCACGGCGCGGTTGTACCAACTGCGGTCGAACAGCGCGATCTCTCCCCCGGTCGGCAGGTGCTCGACGTAGCGCTGGAAATACCACTGACGCTGCTCCCGGTCCGAGGGCTTGGTCAGCGCGACGACACGCGCGTAGCGCGGATTGAGGTGCTCCATGAAGCGCTTGATCGTGCCGCCCTTTCCGGCCGCGTCCCGGCCTTCGAAGACGATGACGTGCTTTTCGCCGGACTCGAAGATGTGGTTCTGCAGCTTGAGCAACTCGACCTGGAGCAGGTACTTCTGTTCGTCGTACTCGTCGCGGTCCATGCGCTCGTCGTACGGATAGTTCTCCCGCCACGTGTCGACGGCGCGTCCGGTCGGGTCGATAAGTTCGGGATCGTCGTCATGGTCGTCCCCGACCGAGTAGCCGTCGATCTGCAGGCGGTCGATGTACTTGCGCACGTTTTCCAGCACGAACGCAGGTTAGTCCGCCCAGGTAAACAGCGCGCGCACCAGACCACCGGCGGCGATCGCATTCAAAACGTTCCACATGACCATGGCCGCCGATGTCACCGACGCGTTGCGCGCAGCGGTGGTGCCCTGCGCCGGCAAGAGTCGGTGGAGGGAGCTATATCGCGCTTGGTGAGGTGTGGTGCGGGTGGTAGCCGACGTGCGGTGTGGAGGTGGAACCGCTGCCGCATGGCCGGTCTGGTCATCGCCCGTTTAGGTTCACTTCGCCCCCTGTTCTGCTTCGATGCCGGTTTGTACAGGACGATGAGCTCCGGTCGGTCGTCGGAGGAAGGCAGTCAGCCATGCCCATATTCAGCACGCGGTTCGCCGTGCTCGTCGTTGCAGCCGCGTGCGCTGTGGTGGGTGCCGCCGGCCCGGCCCACGGCGATTCGCTCGCGGCTGGCGCGGAGCCATCTGGTGGCGCGGTCGTCACGAGCACGCGCACGCTCGCGTCCGGCGTCGCGCTGTCGACCTTCCAGGTGGCCACCGCCACCGGGCGGGCTACGGGCGACCTGGTTTCAGTCGACCTGGCCGATCCGCGCGTCTCGGTCGGCCTGCTGCATCCACCGGCGGTAGGCGCCCGCGAGCAGGTGTCGGCGATGGCGACCGCGGCACACGCCGTCGCCGGCGTGAACGCCGACTTCTTCGACATCGACGAGTCTCAGCACCCGGGCGTGGACGCGACCGGTTCGTCGGACGGACCCGAGATCACATACGGGCACCCACTCAAGGCCGCCGTACCGAACTCGCAGCGCTTCGGCCCGGGTCTGGCCCCGGGCACGTCGACGATGGACGTGATCGGGGTGGGCGTCGACGGCCGGGCCCGGCTGGACTCGCTCCACTTGGCCGGCACCGTGACCACCCGATACGGCCGCCTCCCGCTCGACGGGCTGAACCAGTACGCCGTCGCGCAGGACGGCATCGACGCGTTCACCAGCGATTGGGGCACCGTGTCGCGCGAGCGGGCCGTCTGCGGCAGCGACACCAGTCGCGCCGCCGCGTGTATCACCGACACCGCCGAGGTCACCGTGCGCGACGGCCGGGTGTCGGCGGTCAACCCGACGCCCGGCGCCGGCCCGATCGCACCACACAGCACCGTGCTCGTCGGCCGCGAGAACGGGGCCGACGAACTGCGCCAGTTGCGCGTCGGCGATCCCGTCGCGGTGACCTACCGGCTCGTCGGCACGGACCCGATCCCGTTGCGGTTCGGCGTCGGTGGCGCGCCGATCCTGCGCGACGGCACCACGCTGCCCGGTGTCGATGCGAAGACCGCCGCCGTGCGAACGGGCGCCGGCATCAGCAGCACCGGCCGACACCTCTACCTGGTCGTCCTCGACGGGATCAGCGCGACCAACACCGGGATGACGCTGGCCGATCTCGCCGCCGTACTCCACGGATTCGGCGCGAGCGACGGGGTAAACCTCGACGGCGGCGGTTCGTCGACCTGCGCCGTCCAGCTGCCCGGCTCGTCGACCGTCACGGTCGTCAACGACCACCCCGGCGGCGTGGCCGAACGCGCCGTCGCCAACGGCATCGGGGTGTTCAGCCGCTAGCGCCAATGTCGCGCGATCGAGACGTGAGTCAGGTCTGGAGCATCGCGCTGACCTCGGGCTTCATAACCAGAAGTTCGACGGCGATGTTGTCGGGTGCCCGCACGTTCAGGTGCCAGCCGAACGGCACCGGCGTGCTGATCGGTAGCCTCGCCTTGGGGTTCGCGGCCTTCGCCGGGTTCACCTACACCTCGATCTGGACGCAGTCGGTGCACGGCCTCCAGTTCCCCTCGGACACTAATTTAACATTAGCATTATATTGGACATTCGTGTGGCCTCACCGGCATCGCCAGCGAGGTCCTCGGCGACGCCGACGAGGGAGCCCCGCGCGCGAGTGGTTCGAGACGACACGCTCGACTTGCGAGCAATGCTCAGCGATCTGGCTCGGTGTCGTAATCGACCCTCAGCCTGAGCGTCGCATAGAAGTCGCGGAGCGTCCCGCGAATGACCGCCTGCGCGCCTGGCATCGGCACGTGGCGGGCACGCCCCCGACTTCTTAGTCGCGACGCATCCACTGCGCCCGTGAGTGCGATCTGCTCGGCGAGGCGGAGCGGCTGGTCGCGGCGAACGGCCACCGGCGCGCGTCGCTCGCCGTCGTGGCCGGCAATGCGCGAGCTCGCCGGTTCTACCAAGGCTGCGACTGGACGGACGAAGGCCCGTTCGTCTACCCGGCGTCCAGCAACACCGGGCCCATCCCGGTGCCCTGCCGCCGCTACGTCAAGGAACTCCACCGGGAACCGCGGCGCTACCGGTTCTGCAGTGCGTCGAGGACCCGCGCCGGGGTCATCGGCAGGGTGCGGATGCGCACCCCGGTGGCGGCGAAGACCGCGTTGCCGATCGCCGCGGGCGTGATCCCGATGGTCGGCTCACCAGCGCCCCAGGCGACGTCTTCGGGACGGTCGATGAGGATGACGTCGATGGCCGGCACCTCGTTGAACCGCACCACCGAGTACGGCGGTGTCGGATGGAACGAGTTCTGCTCCCAAAAGAGACTCGTCACGCCGCGTGCGTCGAACTGCACCTCCTCCTTCAGCGCACGACTCACGCCCTGGACGACATTGCCCTCGATCTGGTTGCGCAGGCCGTCGGGGTTGATGACCAGCCCGCAGTCGTGCGCGACGACGACCCGCCGCACCTGGATCTCGCCGGTGGCGGCGTCGACCGCCACCTCGGCGTACGCGGCGACGTAGGTGAACTCGGTCTCGTACTGATGGAACGCGATCCCGGCGCCGGTGCCGTCCCCGCCGCGCGGCCGCGCCGCCCAGGTGTCGGCGAGCGCGTTCAGGACGGCGGTCGCGCGCGGATCGTCGAGTGACTGCAGCCGGAGTTGCAGCGGGTCGACGCCACTCGCGGCGGCGAGCTCGTCGAGGAAGGACTCGTTGGCGAACGAGTTCGACAGCCCGCCGAGTGACCGTAGCGCCGTCGAGCGCAGGAAGCGGTACCGCAGCGGTGCGGCCGGAGCGCCCGAAGTCGGGCCGGTGGTCTCGAAGCTGCGGACCATCTTTCCGACCAGGTGGTTGTTGGTGAAGTTGTAGGTGACGGGAGCGTTCCGGCCGGCCGAATCATCCGGGTTGCCGGACAGGGTTGCCGGGAGCGAGCCGGTCAGCGCACCGGCGAGCAGCGTGCCGCGGTTGCCGTTTGGGCGGCTGTTGTGGGTGGGCGAGCACAGGACGTGCTCCCACGCCCACGACCTCGCCATTGGTGACGCCGCCGCGCAAGTCGTGCGCCATGGCCGGGCCGAGCGGCTCCCAGCCGTGTTCGTCCGGACGCATCCACTGCACGCGGACCGGGCGGCCGACCGCCTGCGACAGCAGCGCCGCATCGGCGGCGACGTCGTCGGCGCCGTTGTGGCCGTAGCACCCGGCCGCTTCCACGTAGACGACCTGCACCGAGTCGGCCGGCACGCCGAGCAGGCTCGCCACCGAACCGCGCAGGGCATAGACGTCCTGGGTTCCGGACCAGACCGTGACCTGGATCCCGGTCGACCGGTCGGGGGTGCCGCGCACGTCGGCAACGCCGCACGACGCGCCCATCGCCCCGTGCATCTGGAACGGCGTGAAGTAGCTCGCCTCGACCGTGACGGCGGCCGAGGCGAGGCCCTGCTCGACGTCACCGAGATTGACCATCTCAACGGAGCTGAACTGGTTCGCCGGATCGCGCAGCGCGTCCGGCAGGGAGGCCTGCGCGATGAGCGGCTGCCCGTCGTCCCAGTTCGCGACCACGCCGGTATCGGGGTCGGCTGCCTGGATGGCCGCCCACTCGGTCCGCGCGACCACGCCGACGAAGTTGCCCTGCCGAACCAGCTTGACGAAGCCGGGTATCCCCGTGGCCCGGGCTATCGAGGCGGACTCGATCGAATGCAGCGTGGCGTTGCGTCCCGCCGGGCGGATCACGCGCCCGTGCAGCATGCCCGGCACGGCGACGTCCTGGACGTAACCGAAGTGAGCGGTCACCTTGTCGGGCAGGTCGGCGCGCTGCACCGGCTGGCCGACCACCTCGTAATCCTCGGGGGACGCCACCGGAGCAGCCGGGTCCGCGACGAGCACGAGGTCAGTACTGCCGAGCAGCGCCTGGTACGTGACACGGCGCCCGCTGCCGGTGTCTCGGAAGACGCCGTCGCTCGCGACGAGCTGATCCTTGCTCACGCCGAGCCGCTGCGCGGCCAGCCCGAGCAGCGCCTGGAACGCGGTCGCGGCGGCCGACCTGAGCTGCGGGCCGCCGTTCTGGATGGTCTTGCTCCCGGCCGTCGTGCCCTGGTCGGGCGTCACCTGCGTGTCGCCCTGCACGTACTGGACCGTCCGTCCGTCGACGTGCAGCTCCTCGACGACGATCTGCGTGAGGGCCGTCTGCGTGCCGGTGCCGAGCTCGACTTTGCCGCTGTGGATGGTCACGCCGGACGTCGTCAGCACGAGCCACGACAGCGAGTCGGCGTCGGAGGTCTCGGTGACCTGCAACGCGTTGGGTGCGGCCGCTCCCGCCCGGGACGCCGCCCGCTCCAGCACGCTGGGCACGAGGCTGAACGCGACGGCGAGGGAACCCACGCCGGTCAGGAACCGACGCCGAGACAGCTCGTACCCGGTCACGACAGCACCTCCGCGGCGGCGCTGCTGATCGCTCGCACCATCCGGTTATGGGCGCCGCAGCGGCAGATGTAGTTGCGGGTGAATCCGGGCGCCGCCCCGGACAGGAACGCCTTGATCTCCTCGTCGGACGGCACCGCCGTGTTGCCGGACGCCTTGCGCTGCCGAAGCCAGCCGAGGCTGCCCATGATGATGCCGTTGATGCAGTAGGCGCACTGCGCGGCCTGCTGCTCGATGAACGTCCGCTGCAGCGGGTGCAGCGAGCCATGCGCGTCGAGGCCGTCAAGGGTCTCGACGCTCGCGCCGTCGGCGACCGTCCGCAGCGGCGCCTGGCAGGAACGGGTGATCTCTCCGTCGACGAGGACCGTGCAGGCGCCGCATTGGGCTACCCCGCAACCGAATCGCGGACCGTGCTGGTCGAGCTGGTCGCGTAGCACGTAGAGCAGGTCCTCGCCGTCGTCGTCCACCGTGACTGTGCGGTCCGCGCCGTTGAGGGTGAGAGTGCGGGTGAGTCGTTTCGGCACCGTTAGCTCCGTTCAGGACGGATTCCCGCCTGTTTGGCGGGTCTACCCCTCCTCACGGAGCTGTCACCCCAATCGTTCATTTTGAGATTGTCCGAATCCGGACAGCTCGGTCAGTGCGGCGGCCACCGGTTCTAGCACTGGGACTTCCGCTCAGCACGCTGCTGGTTGGAGCGTGTCCGGCGTGACGTTGATCCGGTCTGCATCGTCTTCGAGCACGAGCTGAATGAGGCCGGCCGGTTTGCAATGTACGTCGAAGCCGATCAGCGCGTCTCCGAGCGTGTGCGCGGCGACGAACGGCGGCGTCGTGGCGTAGCAGGTCAGGTTGTTCCCCCGCCCCGCCACGATGAGCGAGGCGTACCGCGCCTGTTGGTGATAGGCACCGTTCGGCGCGCGGACCTCCATGGTTGTCCGGAGTGCCACCTGCCAGGCGCTGCCTTGTGCCCGCCAGTAGCCGTGCTCGACCCGGAATAGCAACGAGCCGCCCTCAATGGGTTTCGTGCCCGACGGGTCGACATTGAGTGTGATCGGTTGCCACCCGTCGCCCACCGGCTCGGCGCATGCACTGAGAGTGTTGCCCGAACCTGACTGCTGTGAGCCTGGACGGTCACCGAGTCCTGGCACCCACCACCAGGCCGTCGCTGCCAGTACCGCGACGACGCCGATCGCCGCGAGAAGCAGCGCGCGCCGACGCCGGCCCACGGCGAGCCGGCCGGTGCCGGCCCCGCGGGTGGGCGCGTGCGGCGTACGCGGCGGCGATGCGGTGACCACTGCGGGCTGGGGCGCATCGGACGCCGCGGCAACGTCAACATTCGCGGGACGCGTCCGCTGGGCCAAGCGCAAGTCACCGTCGCCGTTCACCCGCCGTTGTGGTATCTGCTTGCCGGCCTCGCGCAGCTTCTGGTCGACGTACGCGTAGAGGTCGGAGAAACCGATGTAGCCGTCGCCGTCAGTATCCGCCGCCCCGCTGACCAGGCCGTCGACCAGGTGCTGAGTGAAAAAGCTCGTGCTGTTCTCCACCGTGGCGTCATTAGCGAGCTGTGTGCTCCGACAGCTGGTCATCACGTACCGGCCCGGGCCGGCGAGTGCGGCACCCAGGTCGCTTCCCCGAAACGCTCCGGCGTGACAGCAGTCGAGCACGATCACGACGTTGCGGGCGCTCGATGCGTCGGCGAACTCGTTGATTCGCGCACTGCTCACCGCCGTCGCGAGCAGGTCGGTCGTCTCGGTGTCCTGCATGCACAGGTGCAGCCGTCCGTTCTGGTCGAGCTTGCCGTGACCGCTGAAATACACCAACAGGACATCATCGCGCCCGGCATTGCCGAAAAACCTGCCCAGTGCGCGGACCGCACGACCCGATGTCGCCTCGGGCAACAGGGTCACGTCGATGTCGTCGAACAGTCCGGTGTCGCGATCGACCAGCGCCCGGTTGAGCACCGCGATGTCCTTGATCGGACCCTTGAGTTGCTGCAAATTGTGCTCATCAGCAAGGTAGGTCGAGTTGCCTATCAGCAGCGCCCGATACCTGCCACCCACGCCCGACCCCCATCACGGCACAGCACTCGCGCCATCCCCGACAACCCACCCGCCTCCACGGCGCGCCCTCGTGTCAATTACAGACTCCCTTGGTCAGCCGCGTCCACAGTTGACAAAGGTCCTGTTGCCGGGGTCCATACGAGCGACCTGGCCGAGTCAACGTGCAGATCGACCGAGATGGGGGCACCGTCCGGGATGCGCGCAGGATCTGCACTATGTCAAGTTGTGGGCCGCGGCCGAGTCGGTGCCGCGATGAGGATCCCGGTCACCGGATTCGACGTCGCGCGCGCCTGGGCCACGCGGCTAACGATCATTCGCGCGGCCAGCCCATCGCCGCGGCAATCGCGTAATCGTCCAGCCGACTGTCAGGCAAGCCGGGACGGGCCGCTCGGTAGCCCGGCGCACGGCCTGCCGCTGCTGCGCGTCACGGTGTGACGTGGAAAGTCACGCCTTCGGGGCGTCAGCACTATCCGACCGCCTCAGGAGGAAGTCATGCCGCGCACTCGCAAGGACGAAGCCCCGATCGGAATCTCGGAGCCGGTGATCGAGGGTCGCTACGTCGAGTTGGACGACTACACCGTCTCTTTCGAGACATTCCCAGTCGCATCCGACCCCGGCCCGCTGTTCGCCGGACTGCCTGATGACCGGTGCCAGTGCCCGCACTGGGGGTACGTGGTGCGCGGCTCGTTCAGCGCCGCTTACGCCGACGGCGAGGGACCTCTCATGAATCTCCGTGCGTCGGGCGATGGTCAGTCCGGCACTGAGACCACCATCTTTCCGCCGGCGGTTCCAGCCTCCATCGTCTTGTGCGCGGTGATGATGTCGTCGAAGTCGAAGACCCGGACCGGCTTCGCATGGAGGCGGCCTGCTTCGGCCTTGGCCACGATGTCGGCGAACGGCACGGCGGCGAGCGGGTAGTCGGGAGTGCCGAGGACGAAGGCGCTGCCGAAGAAGGTCAACTGGACGCCGGTGGGCAGGTCGGCCAGCGGGTCGAAGTCGGTGACCGGCGCGAGTCCGCCGAGGAAGCCGATCTGGCAGACGCGTCCGCGCGGCCGCACAAGGCGCAGCGAGTCGCGCAGGGTGGAGTTGCCCACGATGTCGACGACCGCGTCGACCGGCGTCCAGCCTTCCGGTGGGTGTGCAGCGATCGAGCCGTCGTCGATGAGCACCCGGGCGGCGCCGAGGTCGGTCAGTAGTCGCTCCCGTTCTGGGTTGCGGGTCGTTGCGATGACGTTCGCGCCGACGTCCACGGCGAGGTCGACGACGGCCTGTCCGAGCGCGGATGTCGCACCGCGGACGAGGATCGACTGCCCGGGTGCGACGGCCAGGTTGTCGTGCAGCGTGGTCCATGCGGTCGCGTACGTCTCCGGGATCGCGACGAGATCGGTCCATGACAGTGTTGTGCGCACGGGCACGACGTTGGATGCCGGGACGGTGACCAGCTCGGCGTAGCTGCCGTTACGGGTGCGGCCCATCCCGCCCAGGATCGCGATCACCGTTGTGCCGGTGGGGAGTTGGCCGGTGGCATCGTGCTCGACGGTGCCCGCGCACTCGATGCCGGTGACCTCGGCGACCTGGCCCCATGCACCGCTGCGCATGTAGGCCTCGGCGTGGTTGAGCCCGAACGCGCGGACCCTGATCAGGACCTCGCCCGCGGCGGGGACCGGGTCGGGAAGGTCGGCGGGCGTGAGGACCTCCGGTCCGCCGTAGGACGAGATGACGATCGCGCGCATGAAATGCCCTTTCTGGTCGGGAGGAATCAGTTGCTTGGCAAGGTTTCGGAGACGACGAACCGGCGTGGCATCTTGTATCCGGCCAGGCGTGATCGCAGTTCGGCGGCAACGGCGGCGGCGAGCGTGTCGGGTGCCTGCCCTTCGTCCGCTACGAGGTGGGCGACGACGGCCTGGCCGTGGGCTGGGTCCGGCTCGCCGCGCACGAGCACTGCAGCGACGCCCGGTATTCGACGGACGGCCTCCTCGATCTCCTCGGGATAGACGTGATAGCCGGTGTTGATCATTCGGTCGGTGCGGCCGGCCAGGTGGAGATAGCCGCGCTCGTCGAAGCGGCCGCGATCGCCGAGCGAGCACCAGCCGTCCGGGTCCGCGTACTCGGCAACCACCATGCTCGATCGCACGCACAGCTCGCCGGACGGGCGGAGGTGCACCTCGCCGACCGGGCGGCCGCAGCTGGTGGCTCGTTCGGCGTCCCCATCGGCGATTGCGCGGTGATCGTCCTGGTCCAGCACGGTGATCGGCCATCCGCCCTCGAGCCGGCCGTAGACCTGGACGAGCACGTCGCCGAGCACATCGACGGCGGACCGGAGCTGGTCGCCATCGGCCGGGGAGCCGCCGTACAGCAGCCTGCGCAGCGAGCCGAGCGAGCCGGGCCGACGGGCGGCCGCCGACGCCAGCCGCGTCATCATGCCGGTGACCATCATCGTCGCCGTGACCGTGCCCTCCCGGATCAGATCCAGCACGGCGTCGGCGTCGAATCGCGGCAGGATCACCTGCGGCAAGCCCATCCGCAGGAACGGGAACGTGCCGACCAGCCCCGTCCCGTGCATCAGCTGCTGGACGGTGAGGAAGCACTCGTCCGCGCGGAAACCGGAACCGTAGACGCCCTTGCGGTACAGGGCGATGTTCGTCGTCATGGTCGCGTCCCAGTTGCCGTACGAGATAGGGACGGCCACCAGTCGCCCCGCTTGAACCGCGCGCGGGTAGAGCAACGCCGTGCGTTCGGCAGGCGCGTCGAGCGGGAGCAAGGGCGCACCCGCCAGCGGTGTGTCTTCGTCGTGGACGAGCTCGCCGCTGCCGGTATGGGCGACGTCGACCAGCCGGCCGGACACGCCGGCCGCCTCCCAGGTCGCGGCAGCCTCCGCGGGCGGCGCGCCGGGATCGATCGGAACTCGGGTCGCGCCGAGCCACTCGACGGCCAGCGTCGCCTCGATCGCAGCGATGCCGTTGCCGAACCAGACGCCGATGCGCCGCCCGGCGAGGTCACGCTCGGCCAGCGCACCGGCGAGCCGGTCGACGCTGTCGACGAGTTCGGCTCCAGTGCGTGTGCGGCCCGCGCCGTCACGCACGACGACCTTCGAGCCGGCAGTGAGCAGAGCCGCCCGGGTCGGGTTCACGCCGACATCTCGACGAGCCGCTCGCGTAGTACGGCGCGCTGCACCTTCGCCCCGCCGAGCACGCAGGGCAGTTCGTCGACCACGACGATGTCCGGCACCTCGTGCGGCGCGAGCCCCGGTTCGGACGCCGCGCGGATCTCCGCCCGGCGGGCGGGCGTGTCCGAGTAGCCCGGCTTGAGCATCACCGCGGCGACCACTCGATCCTCGCCCGGGCCGACAACACCGCAGTTGGCCACGGCCGGATGACGCAGCACCGCGGCCTCGACGTGGTGCGGGTACACGGTGCCGCCGGACGTCGGGATCGAGTCGCTGTCCCGGTCGACGTAGTACAGGAATCCCTCGTCGTCGAGATATCCGACATCCTGCGGGCGAAACCAGCCGCCCGGCAGGAACGATTTCTCGGTCAGGTCCGGCCGGCCCCAGTAGCCGCCGGTCGACATCGCGCTGCGGACGACGATCTGGCCGAGTTGACCCGAAGGGACCCGGCCGCCCTGCTCGTCCACGACCGCGACCTCGATGAACGGCGATGCCGCCCGGCCGACGCTGGCCAGCCGGCGGTGATCGTCTGCAGCCTCGGCCGCGAGCAGCCGGGTCGTGACGGCGCCCTGCTCGGTCGAGCCAAAGCCGTGGCACCACACCGGCCCGAGCAGCTTCGTCGTCCGTTCGAGCAATTCCGGCGTCGCGAAGAAAACGACCAGCCGACGCAGCCGGTGGTCGACCCCGCCCCGCTCCTCGACCAGATCGAGCAGCGGCACGAGCATGGGCGCCGGCAGGAGCAGGCCGGTGATCTCCTCGCCCACGATGGTGTCGAGCAGGACGGCCGGGTCGAACGCCGTGTCGTCGAGCAGGACGCTCCGGGCACCCCGCACGAGATACGGATAGAGCAGCTGGAATCCGGTTGCCCACTGCAGGGCGTGCGCGTGCAGCACCACGTCGTCGGGACCGATCGCCGCCAGCCCCGGCGCGAACGTGTCCAGGTGGTGCAGGTTCTGGTTCACGACGGCCGCCCATGACCGGTGGGTTAGCGTCCATGGCTTCGGTGTTCCCGTCGTGCCGGTCGTGGGCTGGATGAACGCGGCCACGTCCTCATCGACGTCCTTGGCTACCGCCTCGGGCGAGCCGGCGGCGAGCAGTTCCGGCCACGGCACAGACCAGGCCGGAGGGTTATCGCCGATGGCCACGAACAGTGTCCCGGCGTCGAGTTTGTCCCGCTCCGCTTCCACGTCCGCACTGAAGCGGGTGTCGAACAAGAGCGCTCGCGCGCCGACCTTGTGCAGCAGGTCAACGTGCATCGCCATCGAGAAGTGGCTGTGCAGGACCACCCGGACGATGGCACCCCGTTCACATCCCAGCCAGGCGTGTACGACCTCGGCGCGATTGTGGGCGAGAACTCCGACGCGGTCGCCGGGCTGCACTCCGTGCGCGGCGAGGCCCGACGCCACGCGGTTCGCGGCCGCATCGAGTTGTCCGAACGTCGCGGTGCCGGCCGCTGTGGTCAGCGCGGGCCGGTCGGCGAATCGCGTCGCCGCGTCGACCGCAAGCATCCCTGCCCTGATCTGCATGAGCGTCCTCCTTGTGCGGCTTGCCCTTCGGAAGGGCCGACGCTAAGCAGCCAGGGCCGGCGAGGCCTTCGCTTGGCACGCCGCGCCAACGGATGTGGCACGCAGCGACAACTTCGGCCTTGTCCGGCTACGCACATCGACTTACCGTCGGGTCGTGCAGGAGGTGCTCTCGACCGAGCAGGTGCCACCACACGAACGGCTCGCCTACTGGCGAGAGGTCATCTGCGCGGTGTTCATCCAGCTCGACGTGACCCAGACGGTCAGCGGGCGATTCCGCGGCGCCGTTCGCACGACAAGAGCCGGGTCGATGACGTCGACTCGCATCCGCACCGATCCGATGATTGCCGAGCGGTCCCCCCGTACCCTCCGGGCGGCCGAGGAGGACCGTTGCCTGCTCGCGCTGCAGTTGCGCGGGCGCACGCTCGGCTCCCAGGACGGGCGGCAGGTCGTCCTCAACCCGGGCGACCTCGCGTTGTTCGACAGCCGCCGTGTCTACCTGGTCGACTTCCAGGGCGATCAGTTCGACCACCTCGTGCTGCAGTTCCCGCATGCCGCCCTCACCGAACGCGGTATCGACGCGTCGTCGGTGACAGCGCGGAGGGTCGGCGCGGACTCGACGATCGGCCGGTTGGTCACGCCGTTCCTGGTCAACGCGTCGCAGATGGCCGATCGGGCCGGGCGGACGACGGCCTGGCGGCTCGGCGAGATGTCGCTCGATCTCGTAGCGAGCGCGCTGGCCACGACGGTCGCCGCGGACGGTCCCGTCCCAGCGGCGACAGGTGACGAGCTGTACCGGCGAATCCAGCTCTACCTGCAGATGCACCTCTCCGACCCACAGCTCAGCCCCGCGGCGGTAGCTGCCGCGCACAACATTTCGCTGCGGCAACTGCACCGGCTGTTCGCACGCGACGGCACGACATTTCGCCAATGGCTGCGGCAGGAACGACTACGCCGCTGCTACGACGACTTCCGTTCCCCGCAACTCGCCAGCCGTCCAATCGCAGACATCGCCAAACTGTGGGGAATCACAGATGCTCCGTGGCTCAGCCGGGCGTTTCGAAGTCAATATGGCCTCACGCCCCGTGAGCACCGGCGCGCGGCCCTGGCCGAGCCCTGAGCCTCGAGGATGCGTTCCTCAACGCGGCCCGGACCGGAGACTTCAACGCACTGCTGGACGTGCTCGCCCCCGATGTCGTGTTGCGCTTCGACCTCGGACGGGAACTGATCGTCAACACAGCCAAGCTGGGCCACCTCAGTATCGAGTCCTGATCCCGATGTCGGTCCCGAGCGACGCCAGTTGACGGCGGTCGGCGATTGCGTGCACGTGCGTTATGCGACCGGCACGTTCTTCCAGGACGAGCACGCCGATCAGCCGGTTGCCGCGGAATGCCAGCACGCCTGGCCGGCCGTTGATCGGGTGCGACACCAGGATCTTGCCGGAGCTCGGTCCAAAGGGGCCCAGCAGGCCACGTGCAACCTGCAACGGCCCGACCGCCCATTGGGGAGCGGCTCTACCGCCGAAGTCGACATCGCCGGCCACATCCGGATCGAGCAGTTGCATCAGGGCATCGAGATCGCCCCCGGCGCAGGCGGCGATGAATCCCTGCGCCAGCCGGTCTTTTTCCCGCAGGTCGACATCGAACCGTGCCGGCTCGGTGCCACTCCGGATGCGCCGCCGCGCCCGGCTCGCCAACTGGCGGCACGCCGCAGGTGAGCGTCCGACAATCGAAGCGACCGTGTCGAACGAGAACTGGAAGACATCGTGCAGTACGAAGACGACACGCTCGGCCGGAGTCAGGCGCTCGAGCACGACGAGCATGGCGAGCCGGACGTTGTCCTCGAGCGTGATCCGATCCGCCGGGTCTGGCGCTGCGCTCCGGCCGTCGAGATCCCCTGACGCAGCAGGGATTTCCCGGCGCGCGGTGGCCGATCGCAGCTGATCCAGGATGATGCGACTCACCACGACGATCAGCCATCCACGGACGTCGTGGATCTCGTCGATGTCGGCGCACATCAGCCTGCTGAACGCCTCCTGCACGGCGTCCTCGGCGTCGGCGATACGCCCGTACATGCGGAATGCGAGGTCGAGTAGGTACGGACGGTGCAGCCGCCAGGCAGCCGCGAACTTCGTCTCGTCCTGCGCAGTGCCCTGACTCACGCGCATCCCTTCAGTTTCGGCCGTCATGAAGAGGACGCGACAACGCACGGCAATGTGACAGCGGCGCGACGTCACATCTCCGCGGGCTGCCTCGTCCTTTAGCTCCACGACGCCTCGACCGCCCCAGGGAGCCGAAGATGTTCATCGCTCACGCAGTTCTCGCCGGCCTGCTCGCGGTCCTGTTCGCCACCGCCGGCGGGGACAAGTTCAGAGCCGCTCAACGTCAGGTGGATACCGCGGCAAAGCTCGGCATCCCGTGGCGGCGATACCGGCTGATCGGCGTGCTGGAGGTCGCCGCGAGCGCGGGGCTACTGGTCGGCCTGGTGTTCGCACCGATCGGCATCGCCGCCGCCGGCGGCCTGGTGCTGCTGATGACCGGCGCGCTGGCATCTCGGATCCGAGTACACGACGCGGCGCCTTTCCTGCTCGGGGACGGGATGTTCATCGTCCTGGCCGCAGCGACTGCGATCACGCGTATCGCCTCGGCGTGAGCAAGCCGCGCCAACGTCACGTTGCACTCGGCGGCCACGTCTTCATAGATGACAGCGCAGGCGTTTCAGTCGCCTCGACGCGACTCACTCGAGGAGCCGGAAACATCATGCAGTTCAAGGTGATTGTCGGCAGAACGCGCATCCGGCGGCCCGACCGCCCTTTGTACACAACGCATTTGACGAGACGGGCAGCCGCGTGGCCCACGTGTCGACAGGGCCGCACGGATCGTCCTCCACGATCTCGCGTGGTGGGCACGCGCCCTGCGAAATGCCCACGGTGCCGGCACGTTGCCGTCGGCTCGACTGCGGCTCATGAGCGCAGCCGACAACGTCGCCGTCGCAAACAGCCGTTAGCACACCTGCCCCGGAGAGAGAGCAATGATGAGCCCGCTCGACACCGCCCCGACCTCCCGGATCGGCCGGGTCGGCGCCTGGTGCTTCAGTCACCGCCGCTCGGTATTCGCTGCCTGGTTGTTCGGCCTGATCGCGATTACCGCGCTTGGCCGGACGGTGGGCAGCCAGTTCACCGACAACCTCAACGGCGGGCACTCCCAGGCGGAGCAGGCACGGACGCTGCTGCAACGGCAGTTTCCGGCCTACGCAGGAGATGCGGCGCAGGTGGTCTTCCGCGCGCCGGGCGGCTTGCGCGACCCGTCCGCTCAGGGCGCGGTGCAGGCCGACGCTCGGTCGATTGCGTCACCTTCCCCGGGTAACCCGCGTCCAGGGGCCCTTCGACGCGGGCAGCGTCGGGCAGATCAGCGCAGACGGGACGATCGCGTACGCGACGGTGCGATATGACAGCGTCGCGGGCGACCTGCCCAAGCCGGCGCTGCACGAACTCGCCGACACGACCCGTGCGGCAAGTCGTCCTGACTTGGAGGTGATCGCAGGCGGAGCGCCGATCGCCGAGATCGAGAAACCGAAGTTCGGTGCCGCCGAGGGCGCCGGCATCCTGGCTGCGGCGATAATCCTGCTCTTCGCGTTCGGCTCGGTCATCGCCATGGGACTGCCTATCCTCACGGCACTTTTCGGCCTCGCCGCGGCGTTCGGCGCACTCGACCTGATCAGTCACGGACTCACCGTGCCGACGTTCGGGCCCGAACTCGCCGCATTGCTCGGCATCGGTGTCGGCATCGACTACGCGCTATTCATCGTGACCCGCTACCGGTCGCACCTCCAGGACGGGCGAGCACCACTCAGTGCGGTGTCCGATGCGCTAGCGACGTCCGGACGTGCCGTGCTTTTCGCTGGCAGCACCGTGGTGATCTCGCTGCTCGGACTGCTGCTTGTCGGGCTCCCCTACATCACGGGCGCCGCGATCGGCGCCAGCGTCGCCGTCCTACTGGTCATGGCGGCCGCTGTCACCCTCCTTCCCGCGACGCTCGGCGCGCTCGGCCCGCGCATCGACCGGCTCAAGATTCGCGTTCCCCGACGTGACCGCGGTTCGGCACTGGGGCTCTGGTGGCGCTGGAGTCGCCGCGTGCAACGGCGACCCGCTCTGGTCGCAGGTGGGGCGCTCGTCGTCCTGCTCGTGCTCGCGGTCCCCTTGATCAGCCTGCGAGTCGGATACGGCGATGCCAGCAACAACTCACGATCACTAGCCACCCGGCAGGCCTACGACCTGCTTGCCCGCGGATTCGGCCCCGGCTCGAACGGGCCCCTGCTCATCGGCGCCACCTTCCCATCACGCGCTGACGCGAGGCCATCAGCTTCGGACGCGCGAGCCGTCGCCGCGCTGCGGCAAAGCCTGTCGACCACGCCGGGCGTCGCCGAAGTCTCGCCGGTGCAGGTCAATCGTGCCGGCAACGCCGCCGTGCTGACCGTCATCCCGGGCGCGGCACCGCAGGACGACCGGACCGTAGCGCTGGTCCACCGGATCCGCGACCAGGTGATCCCACGCGCCGTTGCCGGAACCGGCATTCGTGTCCTCGTGGGCGGCGAGACGGCGGCTTCCATCGACAGCGCAACCCACCTGTCGCAACGGCTGCTGCCCGTGATCATCTTGGTCGTCGGCCTGTCGCTGCTGCTGCTCGGCGCGGTGTTCCGTTCCCTCGCGATCCCGATCAAGGCCGCGGTAATGAACCTGCTCTCCACCGGCGCCGCCTACGGAGTGATCGTCGCCGTCTTCCAGTGGGGCTGGGCCGCGAATCTGCTCAACGCCGGCCAGACGGGTCCGATCGACCCGTGGATTCCCGTCATGCTGTTCACGATCCTGTTCGGGTTGTCGATGGACTACGAGCTGTTCCTGATGAGCAGGATCCGTGAAGAGTGGCTTCGCACCCGCAACGCCGCCGACGCCATCGCGGGTGGGCTCGCGTCTACCGCACGTGTCATCACGACGGCTGCGGCAATCATGATCTGCGTCTTCGGGGCGTTCGCCCTGAGCGACCTGCGGCCGTTGAAGATCTTCGGTCTCGGCATGGCAACCGCAGTTCTCGTGGACGCCACGCTGGTCCGCGTGCTGCTCGTGCCAGCCGTAATGCATCTGCTCGGCGCTCGCGCGTGGTGGCTCCCCCGCTGGCTCGACCGCGTGCTCCCGCGCATCGCCGTCGAGCCGGGCGGGCAACACGCGCCAGCGTCGGCCGCAGTCCTTGACGCAGCCGGGCGCTAGCTCGCCGACGTCGTAACAGCGAGCGGCCTCGAAACGCTGGCCTCGCTGCAGGGCGTTTCGTGGGGTCGTGCACTGTAACGGAACGGGCCATTGGCGCCTCTGCAGTACGAGAACACCCGAGGAGGACGCAGATGATCGACGACATGGCCTGCATCGAGTTGGTCCAACTGGTCACCGATTACCTCGAGGGAGCCCTGCCGGCCGGTGAGGTGGCCCGGATCCGTGAGCACCTCACGTCCTGCGACGGCTGCACGGCGCACGTCGAGCAGATGCGTACGGCGGTTCGCGTCCTGCAGGCCACGCCCCGCGAGCAGGTGGCCCCCGAGACGGCCGACGCGCTGGCCGGCATGTTCCGCGAGTGGGCTCGCGGCCGGTCCGCCCGGTGACTGCCGAGCCGGGAGTTGCCGATCAACTCGCCGCGCTTCGGCGCGGGGACGAGCAGGCGTTCCGCGATCTTGTCGCCGCGCATCAATCGTCGCTGCTGCGCCTGGCCATGACGTACGCGCCGAGCCGGGCCGTCGCCGAGGAGGTTGTGCAGGAGACGTGGCTGGCCGTGCTCGGTGGCCTGGACGGCTTCGAGGGTCGCGCGTCGCTGCGTACCTGGATCGCCCGCATCCTGGTCAATATCGCCCAGCGGCGATCCGGGCGCGAGGCGCGCTCGGCGCCGTTCTCCTCGCTCGCCCGTGACGATGCAGCCGAACCTGCGGTCGACCCGTCCCGGTTCCAGAGCGACGGGCCCTACGCCGGCCACTGGACGTCGTTCCCGGACGACTGGTCGGGGATTCCCGAGCGCGCCCTGCTGTCGGAGGAGATCCGGGCGGTCACGCGGGCGGCGGTCGCCCGGCTGAGCCCGGCGCAGCGCACGGTGATCACGCTGCGCGACCTCGAAGGCTGGGACGCCCAGGACGTGACGGACCTGCTCGGTATCACCGACGCCAACCACCGGGTCCTGCTGCATCGTGCCCGCGCCAAGGTCCGCCAGGCGTTGGAGGACTACCTGCCCGAACACGTGTAACAAGCGCGGCGGTCGGTGCCACTGAGCACCGAGGACGCAGACACCGACGCCGCAGGGAGCCCGGCCATGACCGAACCGAGAGCAACGCGCCGCGACTGGATCGGGCTCGCCGTGCTCGCCCTTCCGTGCGTGCTCTACGCCATGGACCTGACCGTGCTGAACCTCGCGGTGCCGGCCATCAGCGCGGACCTGCGCCCCAGCAGCGCGCAGCTGCTGTGGATCATCGACATCTACGGGTTCATGGTCGCGGGCTCGCTGATCACGATGGGCACCCTCGGCGACCGGATCGGCCGGCGGCGGTTGCTGCTGATCGGGGCTGCGGCATTCGGCGTCACGTCGGTGCTGGCCGCCTGGTCGGCCAACGCCGCGATGCTGATCGCCACCCGGGCGCTGCTCGGCGTGGCCGGCGCGACGCTCGCGCCCTCGACGCTGTCGCTGATCCGCAGCATGTTCCTGGACGCGGGCCAGCGCACCTTCGCGATCGGCGTCTGGATCACCAGCTTCTCGGCCGGGGCCGCGATCGGGCCGGTGCTGGGCGGTCTGCTGCTGGCCCGGTTCTGGTGGGGCTCGGTGTTCCTGCTCGCCGTGCCGGTGATGGTCCTGCTGCTCGCGGTCGGGCCGAAGCTGCTGCCCGAGTTCCGCGATCCGCGGCCCGGCCGTCTCGACGTCCGCAGTGCCGTGCTCTCGCTGGCCGCGGTGCTCGCCGTGATCTACGGAGTCAAGCAACTCGCCCAGGCGGGCCCGAGCCGGCTGGCCGCGGTGGCGATCGTTGCCGGGCTGGTGCTCGGCGTGCTGTTCGTGCGGCGGCAAGGCAGGCTGGCCGACCCGCTCCTCGACCTCGCGCTGTTCCGGGTGCCGGCCTTCAGTGCGGCGCTGGCGACCTACGGCCTCGGCATCTTCATCGTCTTCGGCCTCGACATCTTCGTGGCGCAGTACCTGCAACTCGTGCTCGGCCTGTCGCCGATGCGAGCCGGGCTGTGGTCGGTGCCCTCCGCGCTCGGCTTCATCGCCGGATCGATGCTGGCTCCGCTGCTGGTGCGGCGCGTCCGCCCGGTGGTCGCGATCGTGGTCGGCCTGGTCGTCGCCGCGGCGGGCCTCGGGTTGCTCACCCAGGTCGGCGGCAGCAGCGCGCTGGCCGTCCTGGTCACCGGCTCGGTCGTCTTCTCCGTGGGCCTCGCGCCGGTGTTCACGCTGGCCACCGACCTCATCGTCGGGTCGGCCCCGCCGGAAAGAGCCGGCGCGGCCTCGGCCATCTCCGAGACGGCGTCCGAGCTCGGCGGCGCGCTGGGCATCGCGATCCTCGGCGTCATGGGCACCGCCGTTTACCGCGGCCAGGTGACAGGCGCGATCGCGTCCGGTGTCCCGTCCGCTGCGGCGACAGCGACCCGCGACACGCTCGGCGGTGCGGTCGGTGCCGCGGGTCAGCTGCCGAACGATCTGGGCGTGGCCCTGCTCGGTGCGGCCCGCGACGCGTTCGGCCACGGGCTGCACGTGGTCGCCGCGATCAGCGCCGTCGTCGCGGTGGGCAGTGCCGTGCTGGCCGCGGCGTTTCTGCGCGGTGTCCCGTCGAGTGACATCGCTGAGCCGGAAGTGGCCGAGGCGGAGGTCGCCGAGCCGGCAGCGACGCTCGCCTAGCTGTCACCGCCGGAGTTGAGGTCCCGAGCGAAGAGGCGCCAACACAGCAGCCGGGTGCGCCGTCTGGCCGGATGGTTAGAAGCGCGAGGCGGGCCACGGCTTGCCGCTATAACGCTGGATGACGGGACCGGGCACCGGCAGCTGTACGCCCGAACAGGCCGGGACCAACCCTGAGTACGCGGGCGGCCCCGAGTCGGGCGAACGGATCGTCGCGCAATCCGGCGGGTCCGTCGCGCCGTACCGTGATCGCCCCGGCGAAGTGCGAGGAGTCACGGACGAACGTACTGACGGCGTCAGGCGCCGGGTAGGACAAGACCGATCTCAGGGCCCCTGAGACAGCGGGGTCGTCGAACAACGGCGAGCGGTCGCGGGGCAACAGTACGAGAGAGATCCACGCTGCAGTGCCACTCGGGTCGACGAGCCGAGCGTCCATCCGCACGGCGTCGGCTACTGGCTTGCGCCCGGCGGGCCACGCCGCCAGCGAGCCAATGACCCGACCCTCCACGTCGAGGATCTCGGCGTCGGCGAGCGCCCCGGCGACCGGCTCGGCCAGCTCAGCGAACCAGCACCAGTTCACCCGGGCACCTCCCAGTCCGGCCGGATCGCGCGGGTTATCGCGCGCAGATCTTGGCGGAGCTCCTCGTTGCTCGGCCGTCCCCAGAACCAGTAGCCGTTGTATGCCGAGTGAATTGTCAGATCGGGGTGCAGCGTGAACGTCGCCGGCCGGTACGGGTGGTGAAGCCTGTCCGTCGTTTCCCGCAGTCCGAGTTCGTCGAGGTACTTCCGATCTGGATCGGACAAGAAGGTCCACCTCGCGCCGAGCCCGGCGCGGAACGCCGACAGCTCGGGTGGCTGATCCACGCTGACGGACACCAGACGGGTGTAGGCGACCTCGGCCTCGTCCTGCAGGCGAACGAGGCGCCGGAAGAAGGCCTGCTCCTTCGGACACCACCAACCGCGGAAGAAGTTCAGCACCAACGGGTCACCCTCGGCCACCTCACTCAACCGACGATGAACGCCCGCATGGTCGGCCAGCCCAAGGTCTGGAAACCGGCTGGCCGGAGTCAGATCCGCTGCCATCGTGCCCCCTTGTCCCGGCAAGGCGTCACGCGTAACGGGGAACCTCTCGATGGACATGTGCCTCTGTCCTCCACCGCATTGGCTGCGTTACGCGAACCGGTGATGAAACGTCTCGCCCGCCGCGGGGACAGCACATGAAACACCGAAGTCATCCGCCGTGAGGAGCACACCGTGAAGGGACTAGAGGGCAAGGTCGCCGTCGTAACCGGAGGCAGTTCGGGCATCGGCCAAGCGATCGCCATCCGGCTCGGGCAAGAAGGCGTCGACGTAGCGATCAACTACGTCGGACGGCCCGAAGGCGCCGAAGAGACCAAGGAATCGATCGAGCACGGCGTGGACATCTGCATGAAGCAGATGTCGGAGGCTGGTACCAAGCCGATCCTCGTCGCGGCTGACGTCTCGGACGCCGGCGAAGTCGCCGCGATGTTCGATCAGGTCGTATCGGAGTACGGCCACATCGACTACCTGATCAACAACGCCGGCATCCAGATCGCCGAGGACACCGAGAAGCTCGCGGTCGAGGACTTCGATCGCGTCCTCGCGGTGAACCTGCGTGGCGCCTTCCTGTGTGCACAGCAGGCGGTTCGGCACTTCCTCGACAGCGGCCGCGGCGGCTCGATCGTCAACGTGTCGAGCGTGCACCAGGTCATCCCCAAGCCGCGCTTCGTCGGCTACTCGGTATCCAAAGGCGGCATGCAGAACCTGACGCACACGCTGGCGCTCGAGTACGCCGCCCGCGGCATTCGCGTGAACGGTGTCGGCCCGGGGGCGACGGTCACGCCGATCAACCGTTCGTGGATCGACGACCCGGTCAAGCGGGCAGCGGTGGAGAGCCACATCCCGATGCGACGCGCCGGCGACGCCGAGGAGATGGCCGCGATGGTGGCATTCCTCTGCTCGGACGAGGCCGCCTACGTCACCGGCCAGACGATCTTCGTCGACGGCGGGCTGACCCTCTACCCGTCGTTCGAGACCACCTGGTCGTCGGAATGAGCCAGGTCCTCACGCGCTGGTGGCCGTCGAAGTACGGGGCAGGCGACGAGGCCGGTGCGCTGAACGAGATCACTCCGGCGAAGGTGCTCTCGGCTGTGGGGCTCGTCCGCCGAGGCGTCGTGTACGACCTCGCGCATGTACTGCACGCCGACATCCCGGCCTTTCCCGGGCGGACGTTTCGCCAGTACCTGACGACGAATTACCACCACATCAACCGGCGCCGGCCTGATGCCGGCGCCGCCGGTTGGGGGCGCAACAACGTCAACTGGATCGTCGAGCAGGTCACCGCCACGCAGCAGATGGGCACGCACATGGATGCGCTGAATCATCTGCAGGACGGCGACCGTACCTACAACGGCTACCAGTTGGCCGATATCGCCGAGGATCACGGCACGAACAAGCTCGGCGTCGACACGTTGCCGCAGATCGTCACGCGCGGCGTGCTCGTTGACGTGGCTGCGCGACGCGGCGTTCCGCGGCTCTCGCCCGGGCGACGTGATCGGCATCGACGATGTCGCCGACGTGGACGTCCAGCCCGGCGACGCCGTCTTCTTCCACACCGGCTGGGGTTCCCTGTGGGGAACGGACAACGACCGTTACGGCGAAGGCGAGCCGGGCCCGGGTATGGCCGTCGCGGAGTGGCTTGTCGCGCACGGGGTTGCGTTGACCGGATGCGACACGTGGAGTTACGGGCCGGTGCCGGCCGAGGATCCGGCCGAGCCGTTTGTCGTTCCGCAGACGCTGAATACCCGGCACGGCGTCGTCGTCGTGGAGAACCTGCGCCTTGCCGAGATCGCGGCCGCCGGCCTGACCGAATTCCTGCTCGTCATCTCGCACGCCAAGTTGCGCGGCGCCACCGGCGCGTGGGTCGCGCCTCTGGCCATCGTCTGAAGGAGCCACCTCATCATGAGATCACTACGACGTCATCGTCATCGGATCCGGGGCCGGCGGCGGCACCGTGACCCACGCGCTTGCCCCTACGGGAGCGAAGGTTCTGCTGCTCGAACGCGGCGACTGGCTGCCTCGTGAACCGGAGAACTGGAGCCCGGCCGCGGTCTGGGCGGAAGGGCGCTACCACAACTCGGGCAGCTGGACCGATCAGGACGGCAACGAGTTCGAGCCGAAGCAGAACTACTACGTCGGCGGAAACACCAAGTTCTACGGAGCGATCCTGTTCCGGTTCCGCGAGCGGGACTTCGAGGCGATCCAGCACGTCGATGGGGTCTCGCCGGCCTGGCCGATCAGCTATGCCGATCTGGAACCCTGGTACACCAGCGCCGAACGGCTCTACCAGGTGCACGGCGAGCGGGGCATCGACCCGGACGAACCGCCCGCCACCGAGGACTACCCCTACCCGGCGATCAGCCACGAGCCGCGCATCGCTGCAGCTGAGCAGCGACCTCGCCGGCGCCGGCCTGCACCCGTTCCCGTTGCCCAACGGCATCCTCATCGACGAGGCGTCGCCGCAGTTCTCGGCGTGCGTTCGCTGCGCGACCTGCGACGGATTCCCCTGTCTGGTAAACGGAAAAGCCGATTCGCAGATCATCTGCGTCGAGCCGGCGCTGCGCTACCCGAACGTCACGCTGCTGACCCGCGCACTCGTCACGCGTCTGGAGACCGACGCATCCGGGCGCACGGTGACCGGCGTGGTCGTCGAACGCGACGGCGTTGTCGAGACGTACTCGGCGGACGTCGTTGTCGTAGCGGGCGGCGCGATCAATTCCGCGGCGCTGCTTCTGGCGTCCGCGAACGACAAGCACCCCGACGGCCTCGGCAACTCGTCGGGCGTCGTCGGGCGACACCTGATGCTGCACAACAACTCGTCGCTGATCGCGTTCTCGAAGACGCCGAATCCGACGAAGTTCCAGAAGACCCTGGGAATCAACGACTTCTACTTCGGCGACGGAGAATGGCCTTATCCGCTCGGGGCAATGCAGATGCTCGGCAAGAGCGACGCCGTACTCGTCGGATTCGACGTGCCGGACGCCGCCGATCCGGCTGACCTTGCCCGCCACTCGATCGACTTCTGGCTTACCACCGAGGACCTTCCGCTGCCCGAGAACCGGGTGACGTTGCGTCCGGACGGCGGAATCCAGCTTGCGTACACACCGACGAATCTCGAGGCCCACCAGCGGCTGCGCGAGAAGTTCATGAGCCTCCTCGACGCGATGCACTGCCGGCCGGAGGTCTACGAGAACCACTCGTACGCCGGCGGGCGTCTGGGCATCGGTGGCGTCGCGCACCAGAACGGCACCATCCGCTTCGGCACCGACCCGGCGACGTCCGCGCTCGACCTGAACTGCAAGCTGCACGACGTCGACAACGTCTACGTCGCCGATTCGAGCTTCTTCGTGTCGAGCACGGCGGTGAATCCGACGCTGACGATCATCGCCAATGCGCTGCGGGTTTCCGACGTGATCGCGCAGCGACTGGGCCGCAGCGCGCTGGCCGCGCAACCGGCGCTGGCCGGGGCGCCGACATGACCACGGTGGCCCGCCTCGGTCATGGCCGCCAGTTCGGCCATATCCCGACTGACGGCCAAAACCGGCAGCCCACCCGGGTGGTCGACGTCGACGCCCACGAGGGGCCGGTGTACGTGCCCGGCGAGGACGCCCTGTACTTCACGTCGCTGCCGCGTCCGGGCCGGATCTCGCCGCGCGCGGTGGTGAAGCGCCTCGCCCTCGACGGCAACCGGTTCCCCCTCGAAGCCGACCGGGTGACCGTCCTCGATACCGATCTGGTCATGCCCAACGGCATGTCGGCCGGCCTCGACGGCTCGCTGATCGTCTGCGAGCAAGGTTCACCGCACACTGCGGCGCAGCTTCGGCGGCTCGACCCGATCAGCGGTGCCACCGCGACGATCGTCGACTCGTGGCACGGCCGGCGCCTCAACTCGCCCAACGACGTCGCGACGAAATCCGACGGCACGATCTGGTTCACCGATCCGGCCTATGGCTACCTGCAGGGCTTCCGTCCCGAGCCGCAAGTGGGCGACTTCGTATACCGCTTCGACCCCGCGAGCGGCTCGCTGTCCGTCGTCGCCGACTCGTTCAGCAAACCCAACGGCATCGCGTTCTCACCGGACGAGACCGTCCTCTACGTGACCGACAGCGGTGCCAACCAGGAACCGGGCACCTACTACGTCAACCTGCCCCATCACGTGATCGCCTTCGACGTCGTCGACGGCCGGCATCTGGCCAACCAGCGACTGTTTGCCGTTACTACGCCGGGGTTTCCGGACGGCATCAAGGTCGACGACGCCGGCCGCGTTTACGTCTCGTCGGCATCCGGTGTGCAGGTCCTCTCCCCCGAGGGCGACCTCGCTCCGCGAGATCAGCGTGCCGGGCGCCGTCAACTTCGCCTTCGGCGGCGCCGATCGCAACATCCTGTTCATCACCGCGGACACCGCCATATGGGCGGCCGCGCTCGATACGAGGGGAGCGTGACCCTCATGGTCCGCACCAGAAGAATCCTTGACACCCAAGGTGTTGACGCCGTCATCGCCGCCGCCGAGCGCGCGGCGCTGGCCGGCGGCTACCGCGTTGTCATCGTCGTCGTCGACGCATCGGGGCGCGCTGCTCGCACTGCGCCGCACCGAGGGCAGCCAGGCGGCCAGCGATCAGGTGGCCATCGACAAGGCGCGCACTGCCGCGATCTTCGTCCGGCCCAGCCGCGACATCGAGAAGCAGGTGAGCGACGGCCGCCTCGGCGCCCTCGCCCTGCACGGCGCCCGCGCGCTGACCGGCGGCGTGCCGCTGACCGTCGACGGCGAAGTTGTCGGCGCGATCGGCACGAGCGGCGAGACACCTGACGAGGACGAGTCGGTCTCCATCGCCGGCGCGCAGACGTCGTTCTCCACCGTCGAGGTACCGGCGCTGACCTACGAGGACGCCCGGCGGGCCGCCGAGGCCGTGCGCCGCTGTGGCGACGCAACGTGGCGTCGCGCCCGTGGCGGCCGTCGTGGATTCCGGCGGCGACCTGATCTACCTGTGGCGTCCCGATCGCGCGCAGGTGGCCAGCGTCGGGGTGGCCACCGACAAGGCGCGCACTGCGGCGATATTCCGCCGCCCCAGTAAGGACTTCGAGGATCAGGCGTCAGGCGGGCGACCGTCTGCATTGCACCTCGCAGGCGCCGTTCCGTTGCAGGGCGGCATGCCGATCGTCGTGGATGGGCACGTGGTCGGAGCCATCGGCGTCAGCGGCGCATCGTCGGCCGACGAAGACCAGGAACTCGCCGTCATTGGCCAGCAGGCCGGCGACGCGGTACAACGCGACGCGGTATTCATCGCCCGCGAGACGGTAGCATGGCAAGTTCGAGACGGGCGGGCTGCTGCTCGACACGCCCCGCTACAAGCTCGATGCCGGTCGGCGTACCGGGCCGGGCGAGGTCGAGTTGCACGACAGCGTGGTCGACATCATGCATGTCGTATCGGGCAACGCGAAGGTCGTGACCGGCGACAGCGCGCACGAGCTGCGCGACGGCGACGTTCTCGTCATCCCGAACGGGGTGCCGCACCAGTTCGTCGACGCGTCCGATCCTTTCCTCTACTTCGTGACGAAGGTCGAGGTGTGAGTGATGCTGCCGAGCCCGTCGCAGCTGCTGCCCGGCCGTCCGGCAGCGGTGGTCGATCTGCAGACCGACGAAGGGGCCGCTCTGGTCGGCGCGCAATGGCGTTACAGCGATGCGCGCGTCGAGGAGATCGACTTCGTCTCGGTGGGATCCGAGGCTGATCCGCTCGGGCCGGGCGACCGTCCTAATAGGACATTCGACATCGTGCCGCACGCGGAAGCAGCCGATTTCGACGATTCCTCGTGGCAGACGCTGACGCCGGCGCAGACGCGTCGCGCCTGGCCGCAGGGCGCGTGTGCTTCAACTGGTACCGGCTCTCGGTCACCGTTCCATCGCGGGTCGGCGACCTGGATCCGACAGGTTGCACCGTCGTCTTCGAGGTCGTCGTCGACGACTACGCCGAGGTGTGGGTGAACGGCGAACTGCCGGCCGCGCTGGGCGATGCGGGCAGGGCACGTCGTCGCCGGATTCAATGCCCCTAACCGGGTCGTGCTGACTCGCTCGGCGCGACCCGGTGAGACGTTCACCATCGCGGTGTTCGGCATCAACGGGCCGATCTCCGCGTCGCCGCGCAACTACATCTGGCTTCGCAACGCCACGCTGGACTTCTTACATCGACGCCGGGACATCCGAGCCGGCTCCCTACTCGGTGACGCGGGCCGCTGCCGCGCTGGATAGCGTTCTGACACCGGGCACTCCTCTGGACCGCGTCGCGACCGGGTTCGAGTTCACCGAGGGTCCACTGTGGACACCAGATGGCGCGCTGCTGTTCAGCTCGCCGAATACCAACCAGATCTACCGGTTGGCGGACGGCCGGCTGTCTGTGTACCGCTCGCACAGCGGTTACACCGGCGTCGACATCGGCCGCTATCACCAGCCCGGCTCCAACGGATTGACGCTCGATCCGCAGGGCCGGCTGACGATCTGCGAGCACGGCAACCGCCGCGTCGTTCGCGTCGAACCGCACGGCAACATCACCGTGCTGGCCGACCGCTATGACGGCAAGCGGCTCAACAGCCCGAACGATCTGGTCTACCGATCGGACGGAACGCTCTACTTCACCGATCCGCCGTTCGGGCTGCCCGACGTCTACGACGACCCGAAGAAGGAGTTGCCGTTCAGCGGCGTGTTCATGGTCCGTGACGGAGTTGTCTCGCTGATCGCGGATTCCCTTGCTGGACCGAATGGTCTCGCATTCTCACCCGACGAGCGCCACCTCTACGTCGGCGACTGGGATCCGTCGCACAAGGTCGTCATGCGCTACGACGTGGCTGCGGACGGCTCAGTGTCCGGCGGCATCGAGTTCTTCGACATGACCGGTGCCTCCGGTGACGACGCCATCGACGGCATCAAGGTCGATCAGGACGGCAACCTCTACGTCTGCGGGCCGTCCGGCATCTGGGTGGTGGCCGCGGACGGCCGTCATCTCGGCACGCTGCACCTTCCCGAGGACCCGCACAACCTCGCCTGGGGGGACGCCGACGGCCGCAGCCTCTACATCACCGCATTGACCAGCATCTACCGCCTGCGGCTGAACGTCGCCGGCATCCGACCCGCCTGAGGAGAAACCGCCATGAGCAAAGGACTTACCGTCGGAACCGTCCTGCCCGACTTCGAACTGCCCGACGACACAGGCACCAAGCACAAGCTGTCGACGCTGCAAGGCGACAACGCACTGGTGCTGCAACTCGGCCGCGGCGAGCACTGCCCGCGCGAGCGTCAGCACCACAAGGAACTGCTCAAGTTGCAGGAACTCCTGCCGGTCGCGTTCACGACGCTCGTCACCGTTCTGCCCAACGACCTGCACGACACCAACAAGATGAAGATCGCCACCGGCGCCTGGTGGACCTTCCTGTCCGACGGCGACCTCGACGTGCAACGCACGCTGGAGATCGACGAGTACACCGACCCGCACCATGCCGCCACGGTGCCGCACACGATCGTGCTCGCGCCGGGCCTGGTCATCGACAAGGTCTACTGCGGCTACTGGTTCTGGGGCCGCCCGTCTGCCGTATCAGCTGTGGGAAGACCTGCAGGACCTGTTCCGCCGTACCAAGGCCGACTTCGATCCGACCACTCCCGAGGCCCGCGCCGCCTGGCAGGCAGCCTGAGCGTTCAACCACCCGGCAATAGCTGCCGTGTCCAGCTGCGGCCGGCGGAGTCGACGACGCCTCGGCGGCCAGGCGGCGCGCTCAGCGGGCTGAGCCAGCAGCGCCGTGACTGTAGGTGGTGGTGCTGCTGTGTCGCGCGAAGCTCGGCGAGTCCGTCAGCTCTGTGCCGGTTCCTGAAGGGCGAATCGTCGGGTGCGTGCGCCCTGGTCAACGTTCCCGGGGCGCACGCACTTCGGGCGTGCGTCAGCACAGACCGCCCGACCAGGTCACCGCGACCGGCGATCCGACGTCGGTGGGACTGGAACCACTCGTGACGATGTCGAGCGTCGCACCGCTGGCGATCTGGGTGGCGGCAAGCGTGAACCGCAGTCCTCCGTCGACCTTCGCCAGTGCGATCGTGCATCCGGCGCGGTCGATGCCCGACGTCGACCGCGTCTGGCCGTCGGCCTGTGAGAAGCCCCGGACGTAAGTGATGTCGGCGTGGACGCCCTTCGCGGCGAGGGCCCGTTCGAGGCCGCTGGCGTCGGAGAGGTCATAGACCGTGACGACAACGGCACCATCGGGCTGCGACTCGATGGCGTAGGCCGCGCTCGGGCCGGCGACACCGATGCCGAGGCTGATGGCGACGGCGGCTGCTGCGGTGGCCAGACCACCCCCGGCGAGGCCGACGGTCCACCGCCGGCGGGGAGTGGTCCGGGCCGCGGTGCGGTCCCGGGCCGCGGTGCGGTCGCGGCCTCGGGCGGTTACGTGCTGCCGCAGCTCGGTGAGTAGGGACTGCTCGAACATGTCGAGACTCATGAGATGACCTCCTGGGCCAACGGTCGCAGTTGTGACTGAATCCGGGCGCGGCTGCGGTGCAGCCGGACCCGCGCGGTGCCTGGCTTCACCCCCAGCACTGCTGCGGCTTCAGTGATCGAGAGCCCGTCGAGCGCGACCAACTCCATGAGGGCGCGATCGCGGCGGGGCAGCGACGCGAGGGCGTCGTAGAGCCTGCGCGCCTCACGTTCGGCATCGATGCGTTCCTCGATCCGGGCCAGTGAGTCCGCGTCGAGCAGACGGCGGCCCGAGATCCGACTCACCACAGCACGATCGCGTGACTGGCGGCGAAACTCGGTTGCCACGACATGGCGCGCCACGCCGATCAGCCAAGCCGCTGGAATGCCCCGGTCAGGCCGGTACGACGACGCTGAGTCGACGGCCGCGAGGAAGATCTCGGCGGTCAGGTCGGCCGCCAGATGGGGATCGGCGACCCTTCGGGCGACGAAGCGTCGCACCGTCTCGAGGTTCTCGCGGTAGAAGACCTCGAAGGCGTCGGCGTCTGTCGCTATCGATCCGACGTCGGGACGTTCGGGAGTGTTCACGTCTCTCATTGGCCGCTCGGGTGCTCGACGTTACATCGGCGGCTCGGACAGAGGCATCATTGCGCGATTCGCGACATCCCTGCTCCGGCATGCGCACGGCCCACCAGCCGCAAACTCGGGGCGCCCACCGCTCACATTCCACACCGCTCCCCCGGCCTGTTGAGCATCGATCACATCGCCATCAATCAGACCAGACATGTCACATCGGCGAAGCGATGCGACGCCGAGGGCCTGTCCGACCACGACGGCCACGTACGACAACGCAGACCCGGCCGTATGTTGCGCGCCGTGCACGGTCGGTTCGTACGCCGGATCCAACCGCTCAGGGCGATGTTCGGTCACTGGCTCGACGCCGAATGCGGTCCTACCTCGCCACGTCGGCGCGCGTTTGAGTGACCGCTGTGACTCGGCGTGTAGCGCAGTCGCCAGTGCAGTTCCCACTCGGTTGAGGCGTCCGAAGCGCGCAACCAGTCCCACGAGAAGGTGTCTGAAGCTATGTCCCACCAGCGCATCCGTTGTCGGACGAAGCCGCCGTCGGCTCGGGTCGCGGCACGGTCCAGGATCATCTCGTCTTCGACCCGGCCTCCGACGAAGTCGAGGTACTGTCCGTCGCTGTCCACCCAGGTCTGGCACCAGCCCCGCCCGGCGACGGGAACGCTGACGCTGCGGCCGTGGAAGTGACTCCGGCCGGCGGGCATCGAGAACTCTTCGAGGAGCGCCACCCGGCCCCAGAGCCAGGACACCTCGTTGGACGCGACTACGGGCGGATTCGTGCCCCCAGCTACCGTCTCGGCCCGCCATCTGCCGTGCCAGAACTCGAATTGGTCCGCGGCCGCGTCGGACCAGTGCAGCGCGGAGCCTGGGGCGTTGTCGGTCACCGGATCGGCGGTCACGCTGTGGACAGCACGTAGACCGTGTCACCGCTTGCCGCCGAGACCAGGAGGTCGGGGTGCCGGTCGCCGTTGACGTCCCCGATCCCGACGGCGTCGAAGCCGAGGTTCTCCCCGGCGATCGAGGAGATGTAGGTCCGGATCGGCCGACCCGTGCGCCCGGAGTACACGTCCACCCGGCCGGCGAGGGGTGCTCCGTCGCTGCTGGTGTAGGAGCCCACGACGATGTCGGGGACGCCGTCGTGGTTCACATCGCCCGCGCCCCGACCGGGTCCGGCGCCGGCGTTCGGTGTCGAGCCGCGGAAGACATCCAGCGTCTTGCCGGTCGCGCCGGAGAAGACGAAGGCCGCGCCTCGGGAGCCCTCAGAGGTCGCCCCGGCGTCGAAGTCGCCGGCGTAGATGTCGGGAGTGCCGTCCCGGTTGACGTCGCCGACACCGGCGACGAAGAACCAGCCGAGGTCCATGGTCTCGGGGCCACCGGACAGCTGGAGTCGCCGCTTGCCCGTCCGTCCGGAGAACACGGACACCACTCCGCGTCGCCCCGGGCCGGCATCGGTCGCCGCGACGGCAACGTCGGTGATGCGGTCGTGGTCGATGTCGCCCACCGGCGCCGTCCCGATGCCGAAGTGATCACCGGCCGCGTCACCGGCGAAAGTACGGAGCACGGTCCCGTCAGCGCCGGAATACACGTATGCCGCGCCGCTCTCGGCACCGGCGGGTCCCGCGCAGGGCGCACCTACGAGTAGGTCGGCGTGACCGTCCCGGTTGATGTCGCCCGCGGAACTGACGGCAGCGCCAAGGTGCGCGCGGGCTGGTGCGCCACCGAGAGTCAGCAGGAGGGCGCCCGTTGCCCCCGACCGGACGTAGGCGTGTCCTGGGCCCACCTCGCTGCCGGTGCAGGAAAGGCCGCCCTGGGGTGCCCCGATCACGACGTCGTGCACGCCATCGCCGTCAACGTCACCGGCGTCGGCGATCGCGTAGCCGAGCAACTCGCCCGGAAGACCGAAGTAGGAGTGCAGGATGGCGCCGGAGCGGCCGGAACGCACGTCGACGTGACCTGCGTTCGAACCGGCTGCGCTGGCGTGGAACGGAGCGCCGATGACGGCGTCCGTTGCACCGTCGTGGTCGACGTCGTGAAGCTCGCTAACGGCCCATCCGTACCCCTCACCGGGCTGGTCACCGGCCCATGTATGTATTGGTGACGGCGTGGTTGACGGCGTGGTTGACGGCGCCGCCGAGGCATGCCCGTCGACCGGTGTGCCGAGCAACGCCAGCATCGTGACCGCCGAGCAGGCGGTCACCCGACCGAATCGACGGGCTTGGCCTCGATGAGGTGATTTCATGATCACTCCCCTGTGTCGTGGCGATGCTAGGTCTGCGCAGGCGTCCTGCGCTGTCACATTCGTGCTCGTCCAGCAAGGGGAATCGGCCACACGCTTGCAGGCGGCGCGCGCCGAGATGATGCTGTTCCCGTGACGGTGTCCGATGTTGGCCCAAGCGGACTCGGGCTGCGCGGCTCCGGCGCTGAACGCCCCGGGCATGTGCGCGTCCTACTCGCGACCGATGAGCTGGTACTTGGTGAGTTCTCCTGCCCGCCTGACGACCCGTTGTGGACGAGCGCGAACACGATCGGCGACCTACCGCACGTCGTGTGGCCATTCACCACGGTCGAGATCATCCGGCCCGGAGCCGGCCGGGTATGCGCTGACGGTAACGGCGTGCTGCTCTACGACGCCGGCACGGAGTACCGACGCCGACCGGTATCGCCGGCCGGCGATCGCTCGGTATTCATCGCGCTGCATCCGCAGTTGCTCGAACGGCTGACCGGCCGGTTGACACGCAAACGTCCGGGGCAGTTCCCGGTTGATCACCTCCCCTTGGCGGCGAGCGGCTGGCTGCGTATGAAGGCTGCGCTCTCAGCCGGCCGCGCACGTCACGACGCGATGCTTCTCGAGGAACTCGCCCTTGACGCGCTCGGCGCCGTCGTCGAAGCGTTGCCGCAACAACGAACGCCTCGGGCTAACACCGGTCGCCTCGTTCGCGAGCGCGTCGAAGACACTCGACGGCTGCTCGGCGATGCGCTGACCCAGCAGGTGGCCGTCACCGACATCGCAGGACGCCTCGAGGTGTCTCCGTATCACCTCGCCCGCCAGTTCCGCATGCTGACCGGGACGTCGATGCACCGCTACCGGCGCGAATTGCGCGCCCGGGCAGCGGCCCACGCCCTGCTCGACCATCCGCGGCGCGATCTGTCAACCATTGCCGCCGAACACGGGTTTGCCAGCCACAGCCACCTCACCTTGACCTGCAAGCAAGTGTTCGGACAGACGCCGTCCGAACTGCGAAGCGCCATCCACGCCTGACTACCAGCGATGTGTGAACCCACCGACCGCCGTCGCGGTGCATGAAATACACCGGCGGCATGCACCTACCGCGGGCGGTGGACGTGGCACGGTAGGGGCTGGTCCGCAGTCGTATGAACGACTGCGAAGCTTTGCGTCGAGATCCCGGCCGCAGCGTGCCTCGAAAGTGAGCCCGACAGTCATGACCGACAGAAGTATGCCGCTGTTCTGCGATGCCGACTTGGCCGCGCGAATCGAGCGCGTCGAGCGACAACTCATCGAAGCCTCGGCCCTGGCCGCGCATGCCCGCAAGGCGGATGGAAGAGGTTTCGTCATCCCCATAGCCGGCGGGCTGGCGAGCTTCGCCGACGACGACTCGCCGTACAACAAGGTGGTCGGGGTCGGCTTCGACGGAGTGCCGACCGCGGCTGAGCTCGACGAGGTCGAGCGCGCCTACGCGGCCCTCGACGCGCCCGTGCAGGTCGAGCTCCCCCACCTGGCCGACCCGGACATCGCAGCCGTGCTCTCCGATCGTGGCTACCGGCTCGAGTCGTTCGAGAACGTGCTCGGCTTCGCCCTCGCCGACCACTACGACGTGGTCGTTCCGGACGGTATCGAGATCCGCCCGAGCGGCGACGACGAGTTCGAAGTGTGGTTGGAGCTGATGGCCGATGCCGTCGCCGCGCCGGACACGCAGGGTGTGCCCTGGCGCGAGGAGTTTCCGCGGCAGACCTACCTCGACGCCGAGCGTGACGCTGCGAACGCCGACATCGCCCGCTACATCGCAATCCGCGACGGCGTGATCGCGGGTGGCGCGGGCTTGCGGACCACGGCCGAGGGAATCGCCCAGTTCGCCGGTGCGGCCACCGCCCCGGCGCATCGACGCCACGGCATCCAGTCGGCGCTGCTGTCCACGCGGCTCGCCGACGCGGTGGCCGCGGGTTGCAAGGTCGGTGTCATCACCACCCAACCGGCGTCGAAGTCACAACAGAACGCTCAGCGCAGCGGCTTCGACCTCCTCTACACCCGCGCTGTGCTCGTGAAGCGGCCTTGATCCAACCCATCTCCGATTCCGCACGCCGGCCCAACGCGCGCAGCTTTGGTGCAGTCTCAAGATCCAGACCAGCGCTGACTCGGCGCCGGCGGCGTCGTAGGCTGACCTCGCACGGGCTGCGCCCGGATGCACCGAAACGAGTTGCCACCGAGTCCTGTTGATCGTCGTTCGAGGTGAGCGCGGCGCGGGCGTGTGCGAGCTGCTCGTCGAAGACCGCGTTCGGGTAGGGATCGTCCTCCATGGCGTGCGCACCCTTGTCCGTCGGCACCGTCAAATGCTTCCCGGCCAGGGCCCGCAGCCCGACCCGCTCGGCCAGTCCCAGCACCGGGACCAGGCCACCGGCCGACACGAGACTCGGATCGTCGAAGCGTGCCCGCCCCTGCCCGCACCGCGTGAGATGTTGCATCTTCAAGATGCCCTTCGTGACAGCCGGAATCGGTTCCTAGACAGCTCTGATTCTCCTGCTACACAAGGGCATCTCGGCGTTACGGCACGCTCGCCAGGCCATGATCATCGCTGGATCGAGGCTGAGCGGCGCGCTACATCGTCGTGGACGTGAGCGGCTGCCGCTCAGGCTCAGCGGTCGACGGTTCCGCTTCGCCGTTTCGCAGCAGGCTCAATGCGATCACCGGGAAGAACAGCACGGAGAGCAGGCCGGCGAACACGAGCGCGGCGCCGGTGACCGGAGAGATCCGGCCCAGTTGCACGCCGATCTGCGTTGCCGTGACGATGAACGGCAGTGACGTGGCCTGCAGCAGTCCGGCCGCGATCGCCGACCGGCGGCCCTGCGTCCGCACGTAGAGCAGTGCGGGAACGCCACGCACGATGAGCAGCGCCAGCAGGAAGATCGGCACCCGGATGAGCGCGGACGGGGCGTCGAGCAGGCCTTTCAGATCGAGCCTGATGCCGCTGCTGATGAAGAAGACGGGGATGAGGAAGCCGAAGCCGATCGCCTCGAGTTTGGTCCGGAAGTGCGGGTGGCTCGCCGAGTCGCGGTCGACGATGCTGACGACTACGCCCGCCAGGAATGCCCCGAGAATGCTTTCCAGCCCGAAGCGTTCGGCCAGGGCGGTGAACGCGATGAGCAACACGACAGCGAAACGAACGCGGATCTCGGCGGTGGTGTCCTGCAAGCGAAGCAGGACAGAGCCCAGGCGCATCGACCGTCCGGTCCGGGATACCACCAGGCCGGTGACGGCGACCAGCACGGCAAACGCGATCAGCAGCACGACCCGGCTGCCCGTGCTGCCACCAGAAGCCGAGAAGAACAACGACAGCAACAGGATGGCCGAGAAGTCCGCGACGGTGGCAGCGACGATCGCCGTCTGGCCCACCTCGCCGTCCGACTTGCCGGCGTCCTTGAGTACCGGCACGACCAAGCCGAGTGAGGTCGCGGACAACGCGATCGCGAGCAGCAGCGGACTGCGAACCCAACCGGCAGAGTGCAACGCCACCCCGATCGGGACGCCAAGCGCCAGAGTGATCAGGTAGCCGAGCACCGCCACACGCAACAACCGGCCGCGCAACCGGTGAGCGTCGATCTCCAGCCCGGAAAGGAAGAGCAGGAACGCGAGCCCGATGAGCCCGAGCACCTGGACCGGCAGATCAACCTTTACCCAGCCCAGAACGGACGGGCCGAGCACGATGCCGGCGACGATCTCCAGAATCACGGAAGGCAACCGCAGGCGCGGCGCAAATCCAAGTGCGAGGGGCGCGGCAGCCGCGACCAGGCAGACGATGAACAGGTTCACGAAGGACACGTCCGGCATCACGACGGCACTCCTCACAATCCGTAGGTTTCGAGGAGGCGTAGCCATACCTCGCTGATCGTCGGGAAGGACGGGACGGCGTGCCAGAGACGGTCGAGCGGAACCTCGCCCGCGATCGCGATCGTCGCCGAGTGCAGCAACTCCTGCACGCCTGGGCCAATGAACGTCGCTCCGACCAGCACGCCGCGTTCCGAGTCGATGACGAGTTGACTGGTGCCGCGAACGCCGTTGCCCTGGGTGTATGCGCCGGCCACATCGCCGGTTCCATACGCCACAGTACGGACGGGCAGGCCACGCGAGCGCGCCTGCGCTTCCGTCAAGCCGACCGCGCACACCTGCGGATCGGTGAACGTCACCCGCGGCACTATGTCGACACTCGCGCGATCGCGGACATCGCGGCCCAGGATCACGTCGGCCGCGATACGCGCCTGGTACTTACCCATATGGGTCAGCTGCGCGCGGCCGTTGCAATCGCCTATCGCGTAAAGCCAATCGAGGCCGACTGCCCGCAGCTGGTCATCCACCTCGACGTAGCCGTCCAGCCGCGAGACCGACCGTGTCGAGCCCGAGCTCGTCGGTCATTACCCGGCGACCGGCGGCGACGAGCAACTCGTCGCCCATCAACCGCTCTCCCGCCAATGACACCACTACCGGGCCGTCGGTGCCGTCGCGGTCCACCCGGTCGACCCGTGCGCCGACGACGACCCGAACACCCTCGGCCTCCAGAGCGGCGCGGACCTCCTCACCGGCGAACGGCTCCTCGCGGGCGAGCAGGCGCGGCGCGACCTCGATGACAGTGACTTCCTCGCAGCCGAGCCGCCGGTACGCCTGTGCCATCTCGACACCGATCGCCCCACCGCCGAGAACGATCAGCCGGCGCGGCAAGGCCTTTACGGCAGTCGCGTCGCGGTTGTCCCACGGCTGCGCCTCGGCCAGTCCCGGAATCGGCGGCAAGGCGGGCCGCGTCCCGGTCGCCAGGACGACGGCGCGACTGGCCGTCAGGCGGCGCGGACCGACCGTGACGGCACGTGTTCCGTCGAGACGGCCGACTCCTCGGACGAGTTCGATGCCGTGCTCGCGCAACCAGGGCACCTGGCCCGCGTCACTCCAATTGCTGGTCATGTAGTCGCGCTGAGCGAACGCCGCAGCGACGTCCAACTCGGCACGACGCCCGGCACCCGCCGGGCCGCTGCGACCACGTCACCGGGACGGATCAGCGTCTTGCTCGGGATGCAGCCCCAGTAGCTGCACTCGCCGCCGACCAGTTCGCGCTCGACGAGCGCCACCCGCAGGCCGCCGTCGGCGCACCGGCCGGACAGCACCTCACCGGCTGGCCCCGCTCCGATCACGATCACATCGAACTCGTCCATGCAGACGGGTCACTGGTGGCGACCCACGCGTTACGTCTGTAACGCCAAAGCGGGTCGCGAGTCTGCAGTGACGAGACCTCGAAGAGGGAGACGACCATGTCCAGTACCCCGATCGCTGACCATGCCCTGCTCTCCGACCGTCATTCCAGCGCGCTGGTGAGCACTGCGGGATCGGTCGAGTGGCTGAGCTTTCCGCGTTTCGACAGCCCGTCGGTGTTCGGGCGGTTGCTCGGCGAGCAGGCGGGTTACTGGCAGATTCAGCCGGCCGGCACGGCGAGGGTCACGCGCCGTTATGTCGAGCGGACGCTGGTGCTGGAGACGACGTTCACGCACGGCGTCCGGGACGCTCGTGTTGACCGATCTGCTGGCGATGGGCCCCGACAATGGTGGGCATCGCCTGGGCCGTGACGTGCCGCACCTGCTCGTACGTCGGGCCGCGTGCACCACCGGTGAGGTCGAGTTCGATGTCTCCTACGAACCCCGTCCGGAGTACGGGCTGGTGGTGCCGCTGCTGTCCACTGTGGACGGTGGGGTTACCGCCCGCGGCGGCGCCGACTGGCTGGTGCTGACCGCCCCGATGCCGCTCACCCTGGAGATGTCGCGGGCACACGGACGCGCGTCGTTGCGGGCGGGCGAGGCGATGCATTTCGCCGTGCATCGCTCGACATTGGAGGAGGTGCCCGCCCGCGTCTGGTCCCAGGACGAACTGGCGGCGCAGATCGACAACACCGTCGAGGCGTGGCGATCGTGGTCGGCGCTGCACCAGTCCTATGACCGGGCCGTGGGCCGACCTCGTGCACCACAGCGGCCGCGTCCTGCAGGGGCTGTCGTTCCAGCCCAGCGGCGCGATCGTCGCGGCGGCCACCACGTCGCTGCCCGAAGGCATCGGCGGCGAACGCAACTGGGACTACCGCTACTCCTGGGTCCGCGATGCCAGCTTCACCATGGAGGCCCTGTGGGTCGCGGCCTGCCCGGACGAGGCCAGCGACTTCTTCGCCTTCCTGGCCACCGCGGCAGCGTCGGGCATCGGCCCGGAGGCGGGTCTGCAGATCATGTTCGGCGTCGGCGGTGAACACGACCTGACCGAACGCGAGCTTCCGCATCTGGAGGGCTGGCGCGACAGCCGCCCCGTGCGCGTCGGCAACGGCGCCTGGAACCAGCAGCAGATCGACGTCTACGGCGAACTGCTCGGCGCCGCCCACCGACTCGCCGAGCAACTCGGTGACATCGACGAGGACACCAAGCGATTCCTGATCGCCTGCGCCGACACCGCCGCCAGCAGCTGGCAGGAGAAGGACCAGGGCATCTGGGAAGTCCGCGGCGACCCCCAGCACTTCCTCTACTCCAAGGTGATGTGCTGGGTCGCCCTCGACCGGGCCATCTCCCTAGCCGCCCTGCTCGACGCCACCGACCGAGTCGAACAATGGAAACGCACCCGCGACGAAATCTGGGAAACCGTCGTGCGCGACGGCTGGAACGACCAAGCCGGAGCATTCACCCAATACATCGGCTCCACCACCCTCGACGCGTCCAACCTGATGATGCCGATCGTCGGGTTCCTACCCGCCGACGACCCACGCATGCTCGCCACCATCGACGCCATCGCCCAACGGCTCACCGACGACCGCGGCCTCGTCTACCGCTACCGCGCCGAAGAAGGCATCGACGGACTCGTCCGGCGAGGAAGGCTGCTTCCTGCTCTGCACATTCTGGCTGGCCCAAGCCCTCGCCCAATCCGGCCAAATCCACCGCGCCCGAACCGTCTTCGAGAAAGCCGCCGCCTTCGTCAACGACGTCGGCCTGCTCGCCGAGGAGATCGAGCCGCAAACCGGCGAACTACTCGGCAACTTCCCACAAGCCTTCAGCCACATCGGACTCGTCAACGCCGCCTGGGCCATCTCCGAAGCCGAACGCCTTGCCACCACGAGCTGATCGAAGCAGGCTGAGCACATGACCGAACCCGGCCTGACCATCACCTGCCAGGAACTGGTCGACATCGTCAGCGACTACCTGGAAGGGCTCGTCGACGAAGCGACCCGCCAGGAGATCGAGGCGCATCTCGCTCTGTGCCCGGGCTGCGCGGAGTACCTCCGGCAGATGCGGAGCACGCTGCGCACGCTCGGGCACATCCCGCTCGACACACTCTCCGACGCGGCGAAACAAGACCTGACCGCTGCCTTCCGCGCCGCTCCCTGACAGGCGCGCGCGTAACGGTCCAGTGCCGCCGCAGCACTACCCAGCATGACGACGACAATGACCGGCCGCGCACGGCGCCTGGCAACGATGCCACGAACCTCCTTCGTGGTTCCGGCTGTGGGCGCACTTGGCGGCGTTGCCTTCTTCGCCTGGAAGCCCGGCGTCGCGCTGTCGACGTTCGCCAGCCCGCGAGCACTTGGATTCGCGGCGAGCGTTGGGATTCTGACCCTCGCGCTCGGCTGGGTTCTCCCCCGGCTCGGCCGGGGCTTTGCCGTGACGGCTGCTGCCCAGGCCGTGCCGCTCGTGATCGCCTTTGTCATCACGGTGTTGCCGGCATTTCGCACGCGTTACCGTGAACGACCCACTGCCCGGCGTCGCCGCGGCGCTCCCGGCAGCAAGCAGCGCCCCGCGCACGGCGGCGCCGCCAGTGAGCACAGCGACCACGCTGAGCCGGGGCGCCCTGTCGGGCATCGACCACCGGGCATCCGGGGACGCAGCGCTGATCCGGCTCGTGGACGGCTCGCAGGTGATCCGTCTGGAATCGCTCGACGTCGAGCCGGGGCCCGATTATTTCGTCTTCGTCGTGCCCGGTGCCGGCCGACGATCGCCGGACGGCGGCACGCGGCTGAACCACTTGCGAGGTAACCGCGGAAACCAGAACTATCCGATTCCAGCGGGCATTGCGGTCACCCGTCCGGTGACGGTACTGATCTGGTGCCGGGCGTTCGCCGTGCCGGTCGCCGCTGCGACGCTGCGCTGAGCGATCGACCCGCTAAGGGCGCGACGGCGCCACGGGGAATGACTCGACGTCGAGCAGATCGAGGCCAAGTTCGCGCATCCGGTCAAGGACGCCGTACAGGGCAGACGCGTCGATGCACACACCGGACAGCACGGTGGCTCCGCGCTCGGCCTCAACCTGCATCGTGTCGAACGCGGAGGCGAACCTCTCGCTCAAGGTGCCCCGGATCCTGATTCGGTAGAAACGCCGCGCCATTGCACAAGCGTGCGCGCGGACGTGCCGCGCAGCATCGCCCGTCACCCGATCTCACCCGGGTGAGATCGGCGGTGGGGGGAGGTACGCGCCACCGCCGTGCGACAGGCTCCCCTCAAGCCAAATTCGGCAAGGGGGTTCACATGTCCCAGCCCAGTGATCGGACAGTGCTCGGTGTCATCGACAGGCCCACTACCGCACCGGTCTCCGGTGATGACGAGGCGCTTGTCGCGCGGTTGCGCGCAGGCGACCAGGCCGCGTTCCGGCAGATCGTGGACGAATGGTCGCCCGTGATGCTTCGCGTTGCCCGGGGGTACGTGTCGTGCCGGCAGTCGGCCGAGGACGTCGTGCAGGACACGTGGCTGGGCGTCATCAACGGCCTGAAGCGCTTCGAGGGGCGTTCCTCCTTGCGCAGCTGGACATTCTCGATCCTGATCAACCGGGCCAAGACGCGCGGAGCACGCGAATATCGCACCGTAGCCTCGGCCGCACTGACCAGGCAGGAAGCCGATACGCCGGCCGTCGACCCCGCCCGATTCCAAGGTCCGGACGGCACCTATCCCGGGCACTGGACGTCCGCCGGCGCGCCCCGGCCGTGGGACGAACCCGAGCGGCGCGCACTCGGCCGCGAGGTCGTCGAGATGGTCGACCGCGCGCTCGACCAGCTGCCGGAACGGCAACGACTGGTCGTCACGATGCGCGACGTCCACGGCATGAGCGCCGACGAGGCCTGCGCCGCACTGTCGCTTTCGCCGCAGAATCAACGGGTTCTGCTGCATCGCGGGCGCGCAGCCCTACGCACCGTCCTGGAAAGGCACTACCGTGCCTGATCAATGCCACCGTCCTACCGGGGGGTGAGGAGTGGCTACCGATCTGTCCGGACACGTCGCGCTCGTCACCGGTGCGGCATCAGGCATCGGCCGGGCCAGCGCAGTGGCGTTCGCCGTCGCCGGCGCAGTCGGTCGCGTTGATCGACATCGACGCCGACGGGCTCGACCGGACCGCCGACGCCGTTCACTCCGCAGGCGGCGAGGCGGAGGTCATCGCCGCGGACGTCACCGACATCGACGCGATGGCCGACGCGGTCGCGAAAACTGTCGCACGCTTCGGCCGCCTCGACGCCGCGCACAACAACGCCGGGGTGGCCGGCCCGTACCTGCCGTTGGACGAGTACCCCGCCGACGAGTTCCTGCGCGTACTACAGGTCGACCTGATCGGCGTATGGCACTGCATGCGCGCCGAGATCGCCCAGATGCGACGCCAGGGATCGGGCGCGATCGTCAACACGTCCTCGATGCTCGGCGCCGCGGCGATGCCCGACAACGGCCCGTACGTGGCGGCCAAGCACGCCGTCAACGGACTGACCCGGACGGCCGCGCTCGAACTCGCAGGCGCCGGCATCAGAGTCAACGCCCTGGCACCCGGGGTGACCCGCACCGGCATGACCTCGAACGTCAGCGACGAATTGCTGCGGGCGGTGCCGATGAACCGCATCGCTGAGCCGGACGAGATCGCGGCCGCCGCCGTATGGCTGTGCTCGCCGCAGGCGTCCTACGTCACCGGCACGGTGCTGGTAGCCGACGGAGGGTGGCTGGCCGGATGAAACCGCAAACTGTCGACGAACCCACAGGCCAACCGAAGCCCGCGGGGCAGGCCGCCGCCAAGCCGGCGCTTCGGCGCGAGCTGCACTTCCTGGAGACGGCGGCCGTCTCCATCGGGGTGATGGCGCCGACCCTGGCGATGTCGATCACCGGCATCGCGGCGGCGCAAGGAACTCGGCCGGGCGGCGCCGCTTGCCTTTGTCCTGGCCGGATTGGGCGTCGGGCTCGTGGCGTTCGGCTTCGTCCGCCTCGCCGCGGAGTTCAGCCATGCCGGATCGGTGTATGCGTTCGTCGGCAAGGCGCTGACGCCGCGCATGGGGTTCGTCGCGGGCTGGGCGCTGCTCGGGACTTACCTCGTCTTCCCGCCCGTCTCGATCATGGGAGTGGCGATCTTCGGCCGGGCGTTCCTGCACTCGGTGCACATCGCCGACGACGCCGACTGGTTCCCGATCGCGCTCGTCGGCTGGGCGGTGATCTGGCTTCTCGCCGCCCGCGGCATCCGCCCGACGACCCGATCGTTGCTGGTGTTCGAGGTCGTGTCGGTGGTGCTCATCCTCGTGCTCGTAGTGACGATCTACGTGCGCCTGGCGACTGGCACGCATTCTGCCGGTGGCGGCGGGCTGTCCGGGCAGGTCTTCGTCCTGCCGCCCGGTACGAGCATCTCGACGCTGGCGATCGCGGCGACGTCCGGCTTCCTGGCGTTCGCCGGGTTCGAGTCGGCGGGCTCCCTCGGCGAGGAGTCGATCGTGCCGCGTCGGGCGATTCCGCACGCCATCATCGCGGCCGTCGCGTTCGGCGCGGTCTTCTACGTGGCCTGCATGGTCGCGCAGTCGCTGGGCTTCGGCCTGGACGCGACGGGCGTCTCGACGTTCCAGAATTCGCAGGCGCCGCTGGGTGATCTCGCTGATCGCTACGTCGGCGGTGGGCTGCCGTCGTTGCTCGACGCGGGTGCGGTGCTCAGCGCCGTGGGCGCCGGACTCGGCGGCGTGACCGTTGCGGCCCGGATGATGTTCGCCTTCGGGCGCGACGGATTGGGAGCACGGCGTCTCGGCACGGTCTCGCCACATACCCGGGTACCGCTTCGGGCGCTCACCCTGGAGATGCTCGTCGGGCTCGTGCTGCTGACGAGCTTCCGCCTGGCCGACGTGCCGCCGCTCAACGTGTTCTTCTACCTGGCCACGTTGGGTGTGCTGAGCCTGCTCGTGATGTACATCCTCACGAATGTCGCCGCCGTGCGCCGCCTCGCGCGCCGGTCCAAGCTCGAAGCGGTGCTGCCGATCATCGGCACCGGCGTCGCCGGGTTCGTGCTGTACCACAACGTGTGGCCGGTGCCGAGCGCCCCGTACCGGTACTTCCCGTACGTCGTCCTCGGCTGGCTCGCGACGGCGTTGATCATCAGCGCGGTCGTGCCGGGCTTCGTCGCCAAGGTGCGCGACGGGTTGGCGCTACGGGCCGGCGACTGATCGGCCGCCGGGCGATGTCAGATCAGGCCGAGCGCCCGGGCCCGCACCACGGCGTCGCCGCGCGACTCGGCGCCGAGCTTGCGGTAGATGGCACGCAGGTGCGTCTTGAGAGTGTTCGCCGTGACGAACAGCGAATTCGCGAGCTCGCGCTGCGACATCGGCCCCGGCAGCAGCCGCAGGATGGCCTGCTCGCGTTCGGTCAGCGGCTCGACGACGCCGCGCCGTGCCGCAGCCGGCTGATGGCCCCGCTGCTCCGCGGCCTGCCAGGCGCGCAGGACCGGACCGGCGTCGGCGCACTGCCGCAGCACCGCCCGCGCCTGAGCCAGCAGGTCCTCCGGTGCGACGGATTCAGCCGGCGCGGCGCGGGCGACCATCGCCGCAGTGAGCAGCGCGGCAGCGACCTCGAGCCGGCCGGCGCCCCGGCCGGCGAGCTCGACAGCGGTCAGGGCCGCGGGTAACGCCTCGGTCCAGTCTCCACTCACGGCGGCCAGCCGCGCCCGGGCGACAGCGGGAAACATCGCGACGAAGTGCGCGTCGCTCAGCGTCTGCATGACCTCGGCGTCCACCTCGGCCACGAGACGTTCCGCGGCCGGCAGATCGCCGCTCTCCACGGCCAGCAACGCCAGGCAGCCCTGCGCGTAGATGTGGGCGAGGCGATTCCCGTCGCGCATGGCGTGCACCGCCGCTTCGCGAAGCATGTCGCCGGAGCGCTCTTGCTCGCCTGACCACAGGGCCGTCACCCCGGTCAGCAGGCTGTGCACGGTCGACACGAACGGATCGCCGGCCTGACCCTCGATGCGACCGGCGAGACGCGCCGCCTCGCCGAGGTCTCCGGATTTGTACGTGTAGAGCGCCCGCAGCACGCCGAGATGGACGTCGCCCGGCACGACGCTCTCGGCCGCCGCGAGCGGAGCGGCCACGTCGTCGAGGCGGCCGGAGTCGAGCGCCAGCCACACCTGCGCCGCCGACAGCTGCCCATCTGCCGAGACGATCTCGGCGGGCAGGGCGTCCAGCCAGGTCTGCACGGTCTGCAGCCGGCCCGCGTTGAACTCGGGCCGCCAGGCCTCGGCCACCAGTTGCGCCGCGAGCACCGAGTCCTGCGACTCGATCGCGTGCCCGACCGCCTCGGTGATGTCGCCGTGCGCGGCGTACCACCGGGCGGCCCGCCCGTGCAGCTCGGGCGGCTCGTCCGGCGCGATCCGGCCCAGCTCGTGGCGAAGGATGCCCCGGAACAGCTGGTGATAGCGGAACCACACCGGCTCGTCGTCAAGCGGCGTCAGGAACAGATTGGCGCGGTAGATCTCGTCGAGCACGACTCGCGCCATCGTCGCGGCCGGTCAGGGCATTGGCCAGCTCCGGGCACATCCGATTGAGCACCGATGTACGAAGCAGGAAGTCACGCACATGCTCGGGCTGGTGGGCCAGAACCTCCTCGCCGAGGTAGTCGACCAGGTGCCGGTCCGCGCCGGTGAATCGCGCGATGAACTCGGAACGATCGCTGCGATCGGCCAGGCGAAGCGCGGCCAGCTGCAGGCCCGCGGCCCAACCCTCCGTCCGTACGACCAGGCGCTGCACGTCATTCGGCGAGAGCGCGAGGCCCAGACCCCGGTTGAGCAGGTCCGCGCCTTCCTCGACGGTGAAGCGAAGGTTGTCCGCGCGCACCTCGACCAGATCGCCGCGCACGCGCATCCGGCTCAACGGCAGCGGCGGGTCTGATCGGGTACTCACGATCAAATGCAACTGCGGCGGGCAGCGGTCGAGCAGCGTCGCGATCGACTCGTGCACCTGCGGCTTGGTGACGAGGTGGTAGTCGTCAAGGACGATCACTACGTCGCCCGGGAAAGCCGCAACCTCGTTGACGAAGACGGGGAGCACGTCGCGCAGCACGTCGGATCCCGCGGCGTCGAGGCGGCGCAGCGCCGCCGCGCCGAGTTGGTCATCGACGCGGCCGGCCGCAAGCAACAAGTAGCGCCAGAACCGCTTGACGTCGTCGTCGCCCGGATCGAGTGATACCCACCCGGTGGTGATGTCCTCCCGGCGCAGCCAACCAGAGACGAGCGTGCTCTTGCCCCACCCGGCGGGAGCGACGACGAGAGTGAGCGGCAACCCGAGGCCATGGCGCAATCGCGCGTACAACCGCGGGCGCGAGACCGGTTCGTGGCGTGGGCTCGGCGCGAACAGCTTTGTCGCAATTACGACCTCTTGCGTACCAGCCGTCATCTTGGCGCTCCCCCGTCGGACATCGGCCGGGCCCCCCGTGGACTGCTTGAACTGCTCAGACTGATCGGACTGTAACGCCGCCGGGCCGACCGGTGACCAATCCGCGTGATCGATTCAGCGCCCGGTAAGGACGACGACGGCATCTCGGTCGTGAGCTGAGATGTCGGATCTGTGGACGCTCGGGGTACCTGTCGGGGAGAAGGTTGTCCGGACCGTCCTCGTCTACGGCGGTCTGGCGGTGCTGCTCCGGGTGGCCGGCAAGCGCAACCTCGCCCAGCTCAACTCCTTCGACCTCGTGGTCGTGTTGCTGCTCTCGAACGTCGTGCAGAACGCGATCATCGGGCCGGACGACAGCCTGACCGGTGGCCTGCTCGGCGCCGTCGTGCTGCTCGGCGTGAACTCTCTCGTCGTGCGCGTCGTCAATCGCTCCGACCGGGCCGTGCGTGTGTTCGAGGGCGAGGACATCCCACTCGTCAAGGACGGGCGATTCGTCGACCGCTCGTTGCGCAAGGAAGGCCTGCGCCGCGCCGACGTCGAGGCCGCGCTGCGGGCGCAGAATGCCGACGGCGCGGCCGATGTCGCCGAGGCGACGCTCAGCCCGGGCGGCAGCATCGTCGTCTGGCTCAAACCTCGAGCAGATGAACGCGACCCGCGCTGACCTGGCGGCAATCGGGGCACGCCTGGACGCCATTGAGCGTGCTCTCGTCGGTAGTCAACTCGAGTCTCGCTGACTGCCGCGGGCTGAATCGATGCGACGATCGATCGTCCACAGTGGACAGTCCGGTTCGCCGCCGTGCCGCCACGACGGTTAAGACAGTCGTAATCGAGCGATGGATGCGCTCGACCGGCCGAGACGTTGGATGACCATGAGCTCAGTCCCGAACGATGATGTGGCCACAACCGAGTCGGCTGCCGTCGATGTGCGCGTCGACCTCCACTCTGGTTCCCGAGAGGATTTGCGGCCGCTGTTCGAGCTGGCCGAGGACTCCCCGGCCGAGCTCGACTCCTACCTCGATGCCGGTCGCGTCCTTGTCGCGTTACACGGTGCAGACGTGATCGGCCATCTGCAACTGGTCGACACCAACCGGCCGGGCGAGGTGGAACTGAAGAACATGGCTGTGCGGGAAGGTCTACAAGGCCGGGGCATCGGCCGGCAGTTGGTGCGCGCCGCCCTCGATCTGGTAACTGCCGAGCAAGCATCGGCTCTGGTCGTCGCCACCGCGGCCGCCGACATCGGCAACCTGCGGTTCTACCAGCGGCAGGGATTTCGGATGCTCGCCATCGAGCGGGACGCATTCACCCCTGCCTCCGGCTATGCGCCCGGCATCCGCATCGACGGCATCGACCTGCGCGACAGAGTCTGGCTGGACTATCACCTCGAACGCGCAGCGGACCACCGAATGACGTTGCCGGTCAACGTCGCCTCGCTTGCTTCGCACATTCGCATTGCGCGGCCGACCAGCCGACTCGATGACCTATTGGCGTTCTACTGTGACGGTCTCGGCCTGGCGAGAATCGACAGCTTTCAGGACCACCGGGGATACAGCGGCGTGATGCTCGGCCTACCCGGCTCGAACCTGCACATCGAGTTCACCACCCATGACGGCGACGCGGCCCACCTGGGTCTGGCCCCGACGAATGACAACCTTCTCGCGTTCTATCTGCCCGGTCGGGAGGCGGTGAATGTCGTTGCGGAAAGGCTCGTCGCACTCGGCCATTCGGCCGTCGCGCCGGAGAACCCGTACTGGCTCGACCTCGGCGCGTTGACGTTCGAAGACCCCGACGGCTGGCGCGTTGTACTCGTGCCGTCGGCATATTCCTGACTCTGCCATGAGTTCTTACCAACCGCGAAACGCACGCCGTGAGCAGTAAGAGACTGCGGCTGCTCATTGGCTAACTGGTGGTCAAAGCACGATTCGCCAGTTGAGGAGCGTCATGAAGAAATCCACTCGGCTCGTCGGCGTCGGCGGCATAGCCGTCGCAGCCACGGCATTGCTCGCCGGTCAGGCCCAGGCATCACCCGACGACCATTCCGCGCCGGTGTTCGTCCAGACTGACAATCTGGCGGGCAACACGGTCGTCGCCTACGACCGCGCCGGCGACGGCAGCCTGCACCAAGCCGGGGTATTCCAGACCGGCGGCAAGGGCGGCGCGCTCACCGGCGCCGTCGTCGACTTCCTTGCGTCGCAGGGCTCGCTCGCCTATGACCGCGAAAACGGCCTGCTCTATGCAGTCAACGCCGGCAGCAACAGCGTTACGGTGTTCACCGTGCACGGCGACCGGCTCACCCGCCAACAGGTGATCACCTCCGGCGGATCATTCCCGGTCAGCATCGCCGTGCGCGGCAACGTGGTCTACGTGCTCAACGCCCGCGACGGCGGGTCCGTACAGGGTTACCTGCGCGTCGACGACCGCCTTGTGCGGGTGCCCTCATGGCACCGGTCACTCGGCCTCGACCCGACGCAGACGCCCGAGTTCACCCACACGCCCGGCCAGGTCACGTTCAGCCCGGACGGGCGCAAGCTTGTCGTCACCACCAAGGCCAACGGCAACAACATCGACGTCTTTGCCGTGGACCGCTTCGGCGGCCTGTCGGCCCAGCCCGTGGTGAATGCCGATCCGGGCCAGGTGCCGTTCGCAGCCACCTTCGACGCGGGCGGCCACCTCGTCGTCTCGGAGGCCGCAAACGCGGTCGCGACCTTCACCCTCAACAACGACGGCACGCTCACCCTGGTCGACCGCGAGGCGACCGGGCAGGCCGCCACGTGCTGGATCGTGCGCAGTGGATCGGACTTCTACGCCTCCAACGCCGGTAGCGGCAGCCTCTCGGGCTACCACGACGGCGGAACCGGCACGCTGACCGCGCTCGGCAACACAGCGACTGATGCCGGCACTGTCGATGCGGCGGTTTCCTCCGACGGCCGCTTCCTGTACGCGCAGACCGGCGCTAACGGCATTGTCGACGCGTTCCGCATCGGCAGCGACGGCTCGCTGTCGCAGGTTGGCGCGGTCACCGTCCCCGGAGCCGTGGGTGGCGAGGGCATCGTCGCCGGCTGACCGTTGCCCGGACTCGGTTCGGCCCGTCGACAGCGTTGTCGACGGGCCGAACCGATTTAGCGCCGACCCAGGACCCAGCGCGTCGCGGACGCCCGCGCTCATTATGGCTTTCCGGCAGGATGAACGTCCGCCTGCCAGGAGGCCAGCAGTCGTAGAGACATGGCGGCCTGCGAATCGGGCGCGGCGCTATAGGTGACCAGGAACTGGTCCGCGTCATCGGGCAGCCGCAACGCCTCGTAGGAAAGGTCCATCTCGCCCACGACCGGATGCAATAGCCGGGCAGTGGCGTGCCCCTTGTCGCGCACATGGTGCTGCGCCCACAGGTCTCGGAACAGCTCACTGTGAACGGAAAGCTCGCTGACCAACTCGGCCAGCACCGGATCGCCCGGGTTGCGGCCGGCATCGACACGCAGGAACGCGACCAGGTCGCGCGCTTTCGCCGGCCAGTCGGCGAACAAGCACTGTGCCTGCTTGTCGCAGAACATCAGCCGGGCGAAGTTGCGCTGGCGCACAGGCATCGCGTCGAAATCGCCGATGAGCGCAGCCCCGAGCCGGTTCCATGCGAGCACGTCGGTTCGCCGGCCGACCACGAACGCGGCCGCGTCGGTCAGCGCCTCGAGCAAATGTCGGACAGGCGGGCGGACCAGCTGCGGTGGCGGCGACTTCCGTGGCCGGCGATCCGGTCGGGCCAGACGTGACAGGTGAGCGCGTTCCTGATCGTCAAGTCGTAGCGCCCGGGCCACGGCGTTGAGCACGGCTTGTGAGACGTTGTTGGTCCGGCCCTGTTCCAGGCGCACGTAGTAGTCGACGCTCACGCCGGCCAGTTGGGCCACCTCCTCGCGGCGCAGGCCGTGCACTCGGCGTCGGCCGCCGAACGGCACGACACCGACGGCGTCCGGGGCCAACCGGGCACGACGGGAGCGCAGAAACTCGGACAGCTCCGTCCGTCGGTCCATGCCAATCAGTCTCGCTGCCGCACGGATCCGTTACCTGGTTCTGCCAGACCTACGTTGAGCGGCTCCCCTGGTCCAACAGAGACCTGGGTAACGCGCGCCGCCGACTCGATGCTGAGACACGAACTGACCCCTATCCAGGAGCTCACCATGCAGATCAACGGCTGTGCCGCATTCGTGTCCGGCGCAAACCGCGGCCTAGGTAAGGCACTTGTCGAGGCGTTGCTCGATCGCGGCGCCGCCAGGGTGTACGCGGGCGCGCGGCGCATTGAGACCGTGCAGGACCTGGCCGAGCGCGACCCACGTGTCGTGCCGGTCGCGCTCGACATCACCGACGCGGAACAGGTCGACCAGGCGGCCAAGCTGGCCGCCGACGCAACGCTGCTCGTCAACAACGGCGGATCACTCGCGTTCGCCGACCCACTCACCGGCGATCTCGACGCAATCGAGTCAGACATGCGCACCAACTTTGTCGGCACTATCTCCATGTCGCGGGCGTTCGCGCCGGTGCTCGAACGCAACGGCGGCGGAGCAATCGTCAACCTGCTCAGCCTCGTCGTGTTCGGTGCGGTACCGCCGATGGGCGGCTACAGCGCATCGAAGGCAGCTGCCGCGTCCATCACGCAGGCATTGCGCGCTCAACTCGCTGACAAAGGGATTGCCGTGCACGGCGTCTTCCCGGGCGCCATCGACACGGACATGATCCGCAACTTCCAAATCCCGAAGACCAGCGCATCCGACGTCGCCGCTGCGATCCTCGACGGCGTCGAGGCCGGCCAGAACAACATCTTTCCCGATCCGATGTCGCAGTCCGGGTATCACGCCTGGCGCGAAGATCCAGCGGCCTTCGAGCGCCAGATGTCGTCGATCTAGCCCCGATCGTGGTGTCACTGCGAAATCCACTCCTCGTAGCGGCCCACCGGTTCGAAGCCAAGCGACTGATAGAGAGGTTGCCCCATCCGGGTCGATTGCAGGGTCGCGGTGCGCGCACCCCGGCCCTGCGCATCGGCGAGCACATGCTCCATAAGAGATCGGGCAAAGCCTCGTCGCCGCCACTCCGGGACTGTGCCTACGGCATACATCCCGCAGTCGCTCCCGTGCAGAAAACTCCAGGCGCCGGCAACTGCCAGACCGTCATGAACCATCACCCAGGCCGATAGGCCTGGCACGTGGTCCGGATGCCCGAGGTCAGCCGCGGGAATTGGTTCATCGGTGGCCCGACTGGCCGTGGCGATCGACGTGCGGACAACGCCGTGGTGGTCGCGTAGCCCCGGTGGTAGGGCCACCTGCATGACGAGTGTTGTGGTGTCGCGCTTGAGATCGCCGACCTCTAGCACCGCGTCGGGTGCGTCCAGGTCGGTGACGCGGCTGGGCATCCACAACGCCCACACGTCGACTCCGGCGTCGGCATAGACGCTCATCAAATGAGAAGCGGCGGCTGCCCCATCATGCGCGTTAAGCAGGATGGCGTTGTTCAACGGCGTCCACGAGGGAAACACGGCCGTATCGGTCGTACGCGAACGGATCACCCGTGCGCCGGGCGATAGTTGCGCCAAAGCGCTCCAAGACGCGAGCAGCGTGTCCTGCCCCGGCAGGACGGTTGTCTTGATCGACATGTTGGGCACCTTCGTGCGTGCGGCAAGAGTCTCGCCCGCGCCGGGCATGGCGTCCAAACGAGCCAGTTACGCAAGTGGTTCGGTCAGGCAGCCGCTCCGGCGACTGATGGGTGAGTGCGGTCGCTACATAGGCGTCCGGAGAATCTGCGGTCTTACCTACTGTGCGACTCTCAGTTCGCGGCGCGCACCGCGGCCAGCAGACCGTGGAAGTCCTCGCTGCAGGGCCCGCACGCCGCAAGGTGGGCCGCCACACCCGGCAATCGTTCTTCGGCGTCGTCGCCGACAGCGATCATCTCGACATAGACGTGCAGAATCTCCATCGCCTGCTCGCATCCGACATCCCGCGGATCGGTCTGCAGGAAGCGGTCAAGGGCCGTCCACTCACTCATGCGCGTGCCTTACGTCGTTGCTGCCCAGATAACCTTTTGCGACAAGCGCAGCCCGTAACTTACGTCGGGCGTCAAACATCATCTTGTAGACCGCATTGCGATTGGTGTTGAGCTCGACGATCAGCGCATCCAACGGGACGTCGTTGACGACCAGCGCGACAAACACCATGCGCTGACGTTCGGTCAGCTCCTCCTCCACCGCGCTACGCAGTGCTGCCGCCAGGTCGCGCCCTTCGGCCTCCTGAGCCGGATGAAGGCCGAACCGGTCAGGTAGGCGATCCCAGTCCTCGGCATCGAAGGAGACGCCGCGGTCACGCCAGAAGTGCCGGCCGATCTTCGCGGACACTTCCAGAATCACGAACTTGTACGCCCATGTCGTGAATCGGCTTTCCCCGCGGAATGTGGATAGCTTGCTGGTAATCGCCATCATTGCGTCAGCGGCCGACTGGAAAGCAAGGTCATCCAGTTCCGGCCCGGAGATCCGCAGCGATGCATTGCGGCGCCGCGTCTCGCTTCGTGCGATGCGCAACAGCATCTCGTGCAACCGAGCGTGAGCCGTGTCCCGCTCGCGGCTGCTGGCGTGGCTCAGCGCGTGCAGCCACGCCTGCGACTCAGCATCGAGGACCTTGTCGCCCGCGATGCCCGCCGTGCCGTGTGTCTCAGCGGCCACCCATTCGATCCTTCGCTTCGAGGTCTGCTCGCCGAGGTAAGACCTCCGGCGCGCACTGGCACTAAACAACGCCAGTCCAGCTTCCAATAATTTCTCATCCAAGGAGAATCGAATTCCATGCTCAAGCCAGCTGACTCCTTTCCTTCCCTGTCCGTTGGTGTCGTCGGCGGAGAAACCGTGCAACTACCTGATGCGCTCGCCGGCAGCTTCGGGGTCGTGCTCATCTACCGCGGCTCGTGGTGTCCGTACTGCAACGCCCAACTGCGCGCCTTCCAGCGGGCCGCTGACCGGCTGGCCGAGGCCGGCGTCAAGGTCATCGCGCTGTCGGTCGATGACGCAGCGACGACGCAGGACCTGATCGCGAAGCACGGCCTGACGTTCCCCGTGGGCCACAGCATTGACGCCAAGCACGTCGCCGATTTGACCGGCGCGTTCGTCAACGCCGAGCCCGAATATCTCCAGTCGACGGGCTTCGTGCTCGACCCGAACGGCGCGGTGCTGGTCAGCGTCTACTCCAGCGGCGCGATCGGGCGACTGGTGCCCGAGGACGTCCTCGGATTCGTTGCCTACCTACGCGAAAACGCCCCGGCTGCCTGATGGCCCAATCCCGATTGGACGGCCCGTCCGTCACGATTCACGCGCGCCCAGTGCGCCCACGCCGTGCACTCGTGCTCGTGTCACTGACCGCTGTGCTGGCCAACGCGTCCTGGTTCAGTGCGACGGCTGTCGTTCCGGCCCTGGAACGACAGTGGCACTTGTCCTCGGCCGGAGCGGCCTGGCTTGTGATCGTCGTGCAAATCGGATTCGTTGTCGGCAGCGTCGGCGCGGCTTTGTTGAACCTGCCCGATCGTCTCGAATCCCGTTGGCTTATAGGCGGGTCTGCCGTCACAGCCGGGCTCGCCAACCTGGGACTGCTCGCCGCTCATGGTCTCGCGATCGCATTGCCGGCGCGCTTCCTCGTAGGTGTTGCGCTGGCCGGCGTGTACGCGCCCGCAGTGAGACTGATCGCCACCTACTTCGCCCACGGCCGCGGCGTAGCGACCGGCGTCGTGGTCGGCGCGCTGACGCTCGGCTCGGCGACACCGAACCTCGTCCGCGGGATTGGCGACGTGCCGTGGCAGGTCACGATCATCGCAACGTCAGGCCTGGCCCTCGTGGCTGCGTTGGTGATCAGCCCGGTGCGGACCGGTCCGGGTGCGGCCGCCTCGCCGCCATTGGACATCGCGGCGGCGGGGCGGGCGCTTGCTCGCGAACGTCCGCTGCGGTTGGTGACGATGGGCTACCTCGGCCACATGTGGGAGTTGTACGCCCTGTGGGCCTGGATGGCGTCATTCTTCGTCGCGGCGCGGCGGGCCGCGACCGGCGCCGCGCCAGGGGTCACCGAGACCGGAGTGACCGTGTTCGCCGCAGTCGGAGTGGCCGGGCTGACCGGGGCGGTCGTCGCCGGCCGGCTTGCCGATCGGATCGGGCGCACGATGACCACGAGCGGAGCGATGATCCTGAGCGCAGCCTGCTGCCTGGCCAGCCCAATCGCCTTCGCCTCGTCCAAAGCGGTACTGGTTGGCCTGCTCGTGATCTGGGGCATCACGGTGATCGCCGACTCAGCCCAGTTCTCGGCCGCGGTGACCGAACTTGCCGAGCCTCGCTACGCCGGCTCGATCCTCGCCCTGCAACTCGCCCTCGGCTTTGCCCTTACGGCCGCAAGCATTCGACTCGTCCCCGTCGTCGCTGACGGCCTCGGATGGCACCTCGCTCTGCTCCCACTCGCCGTTGGCCCGCTGCTGGGGACCGTCGCCATGCTCCGACTGCGCGCCATTCCGGCCGCCTACCGCCTTGCCGGCGGCCGCCGATGAACGAACAAGCCGGCCGGAAGCGCCAATTCACGATTCGCGCTGCCGGCACAGGCGACATCGCCGAGATCGGGAGCCTGTCGAAGGCAGCGGGCCAGGCGGACACCGAATCCGGTGCCGATAAGGAGTACGTCGACTTTCTGTTGCGGACCGCGACCGTCAAGGTTCTCGTGCAGGAGGGCGGCATCACCGCCTGGGGTGCCGTTCGTCGCGGTGCATTGGGGTCCATGCTCACCGACCTGTTCGTGCACCCGGATCAGCACGGCCTCGGTATGGGCGGGGCGCTCTTGCGAGCGCTGTGGCCGGACCACACGGCACCAAGACGCTTCACGTTCAGTTCGCAACACGCGAGCGCACTCCCCTTGTACGCCCGCGCGGGGTTGAAGCCGTCATGGCCGCTGCTCTACCTCAGCGGGCGACGGGCCTGGCTGCCCTCCTCGACGTTGCAAGTCGAACGCGCCGATGCGGCCGGCGCCGGCGCCGCCGACTCCCAACTCGCAACCGGAAACCGTTCGGCGGACTATGCATTCTGGGCCCGTGCTCCGTCGGACCAGCCGTTGATCGTGCGGGACGCTCAGCGGATTGTCGCCGCCGGGGTATTGCGCGGCGGCAACCTCGTCCACCTCACCTGCGCAGAAGCCGATGCTGCCTCCGCATTGACGACCGCACTGCGTGCCGCCGAGGCGGACGACCTCACGGTATGCCTGCCCGGTCCCCACCCGAGCGTGATATCCCTGCTGCGAGCCGGATTCCGCGTCGTCGACTACGACCTGGCTATGAGCACGCCCGACCTCACCCTGCCGGTCGCCTGGGCTTACTCACCAGGACTCGGATAAGCCGCTGCGACGGGCGGAATCCGTTCACGCCACCAACGGATCCCTTATCGGTATTCGGGGTTCTCGTAGTCGAAGCGGCAACCAGCGTCCCATTCCGAGCGCTGATTTCCGTACGCCGGGATGCCGCCTGCATCCTTGAGGATGCGCGCCATATGGATCAGGTTCCACGTCATGAATGTCGTGTTCCGGTTGGTGAAGTCGTTCTCCGGACCGCCGGAGCCAGGGTCGAGGTAGGACGGACCCGGCCCGGCCTCGCCGATCCACCCGGCATCGGCCTGCGGCGGGATCGTGTAGCCGATGTGCTGCAACGTGTAGAGCACATTCATCGCACAGTGCTTGATGCCGTCCTCGTTGCCGGTGATGAAACAGCCCGCCACCCGCCCGTAGTAGAGATACTGGCCCGCGTCGTTGAGCAGATGCGAACCGCCGTAGAGCCGTTCGTGCACCTTCTTCATGACCGAACTGTTGTCGCCCAGCCAGATCGGTCCGGCGAGAACGAGAATGTCGGCCGCCAGCACCGTCTCGAAGATCGCCGGCCAGTCGTCGGTGGCCGCTCCGTGCTCGCGCATGTCCGGCCACACACCGGTCGCGATGTCGTGGTCGACCGCGCGGACGATGTCGACCTGGACGCCGTTCTCCCGCATGATGTGCGCACTCGCATCGACGAGCCCCTGCGTGTGGCTGCGCTCCGGTGAGGGCTTGAGTGTGCAGTTGATGAACAGTGCCTTGAGGTCGTCGTAGGCGGGTCGCGTCGCGGTCATTGTCATCCCATCGAAGATGTCAGAGGAGCTGAGCGTCCTGCTGCACGCACAGCAGAGCGGGACCCTCGGCGGCGAACAGCCCGGCGAATGCATCGTCGAGTTCGTCTCGTCGCGCGACGCCGATCCCAATCGCGCCGCATAGCTCTGCGTACGCAGCCCAATCAGGGTTGTGCAGCGAGGTGTGCCAAACCGGTACACCCGCCGCCAGTTGTTCTTTGCTGATCTTGCCGAGTGAATGGTTGTCCAGCAGCAGGTGCTTGATAGGGATCCCGTACTTGACTGCGGTGAGCAACTCGGCGCTGTACTGCCCGAAGCCGCCGTCGCCCGTGACAGCGAGGATCGGACGCCCGGGCGCCGCCGCCCAAGCGCCCAACGCCGCCGGGTAGCCGAAACCGATCGAGCCGAGGTAGCCCGACATCAACACCGGCTGCCCCGCCGATTCCAGATAACGGCCAAGGGAATAAGCATGGTTGCCCACGTCCACCGCGACGACGGCATCGTCGGGCAGGTGGCGGGCGAGGGCGTCGAACACCGCCGCGGCCGATACGCCGGCGCCCCGGTCGTCGGCCACCCTCCGCGCCTTCTCCGCTCGCCAGATCGACCACCGTGCCGCGACGTCGGCGGTCTGGTCCTCGGCCCGCGCATCGTCGACCCGGGCATCGAGCGCGGCGACGGTCAGCGCCGCGTCACCGAGCAGGTGCTCGGTCACCGCGTCGAAACGCCCGATGGCGGTATGCGCATCGTCGATCTGCACGATCGGCTTGTACGCCGCGATGCCAGTGTGGTTGGAGAACGACGCTCCTACGACGACGAGCAGGTCGGCCTCGTTCATCAGCCAGCTCGCGACCGGTGTGCCACTGCGGCCGAGCACCCCGGCCCCGAGCGGATGAGTGTCCGGTATCAGGCCCTTGGCCTTGAACGTCGTCAGGACGGGCGCGCCGAGGCGCTCGGCCATGGTCTGGATCTGCTCACGTGCCGCACGGGCGCCGTGGCCGACGATGAAAACCGGACGGCGCGCATCACGCACGAGCGCCGCGGAGCGCGTCAATGCGCGCTCGTCCGGAAGGATCTGCCGGGCCGTCAGCCGCCCCGCCGGCGCCGCAGGCGCTTGGCCGGACGGCAGCACCTGCACCTCGTCCGGCAACACGAGATGGGCCACCCCACGCCCGTCAATAGCCCGCTTGACCGCGAGCGCCGCAAGCTCGGCGTGGTCGCTGCCGGCGAGCACGACCTGTGAGGACACGGCGACGTCGGCGAACACACTGGACAGGTCGAGATCCTGGAACGCTCCGCGGCCACGGACCGATGAGGGCACCTGCCCCGACACGGCGACCACCGGCGAGCCGTCCAGCTTGGCGTCGTAAAGGCCGGTGAGCAGGTTCGTGGAACCCGGCCCGGCGATCGCGAAACACATTGCCGGCCGTCCGGTCAGCTTCCCGTACGCGCTCGCCGCGAACGCCGCAGCGCCCTCGTGACGGATGCCGATGTAGGTGATCTCCCCGCGCTGCTCGGCCTTGCGGAGGGCGTCAGCGAAGCCGAGGTTCGAGTGGCCGACCATGCCGAAGACGTGCGTTATCCCGAAGGCCACGAGCGTTTCGACCAGCACATCGCCGACAGTGTGGACGGGGCTGGGCCGGTCCGGCAGTTCGACGTAGACGCCGTCTGAGCGCTCCTCGACGGGAAAGCTCGCCACGGAGTCGCTGAACCCGCCCGGTGGCTGCCCGCTGATCGGGTCGTAGTCGTAGCCGTGCCACGGGCATCGCAGCAGGCCCTTCTCAATGGATCCCTCGCCGAGCGGCCCACCTTGGTGCGGACAGTGATTCTCCAACGCCCCGAGACGCTCACCGCAGCGAGCAAGGGCCAGCGCATGCCCGTCGACCTCGACGGAGTTGACCCGCCCCTCGTCGGGCACGTCGGTGTTCGCAACCCGATGCCACCGTGCCGCCATGGCCCCTCCCAAGAAACGCGCTGCCGCCTCCTGAAGAGTGCGCGGGCAGCGAGCAAACGTTACGGCCAACGCGCGACCAATGCCGACCCGACCGGCTGATCTCACGGGGTAGCCGGCGGCAGGCGCGGCGATCAGCTGGACTGATCAGTGGCGGCAGTTGGACGGTGCACGAAGTCCAGCGTTCGTTGACCCGCTCGCTCGACCTCGATAACGAAGCACACGCGGTCGGGCCCGCGGCTCGGGAATCGGTGCACCGGTGTACTTGATGCTGATCGGGTCCATCAGACGGCAACCCTCGTCGGCGCGCTCCTCGACCACCCGGCCCTGAAGGGCCGCCATCCGGTAGGGGTTGACGTGGTCTATGACCGACAGCGCGACCCGCGGGTCGCGCCGCATGTCCTTGGCCTTCCAGGTCACGTCCGAAGTGCAGATCAGGATTCGGTCGTCCTCGAGGCCGACCCATACGACGTGGTTGCGCGGACGGCCGTCGGCGCGCAGCGTCGACAGGTGGACGTAGTTCGGCGCATCAAGTAGCTCGCGGACATCCATCGGCAGCGGGTTCGTCATACGCGTGTCGGGTTGCATACAGGAGAGTCGGCACCTGGTGCCCGGACGTTACGTCCCAACGGCAGGCGCCGGTCAACGAAGGCTTGAATATCCCGCGAGAAGGCCAACCGCCCGCCCCGGTCGTGACGACAGCGCAGCGAACGCGATCAGCAGTATCGACTTGGGGCACGCTGGACCAGCAGCCGTCGCGACGGTCGCCGCCGCGTAAATTGCTGCCGCGCCGTCGCTGCGAGCACTGGACTGATGCACGGCGGCCGCGCCGCTGGTCACATCCGCTCAAGCGCGATTAGCCGAGCACGGCGGCTGCATCCCGCGCATCGCCGGTGATGTCGGTGACGAGGCGGATGCCCATCGTCTCGAGCATCCGGCGCATGCCCGGACCGACGTGACTGACACCGATCGCTTCGATGCCGTTATCACGGAGGAAGCTCGCGACACGGGCGTGGTGCGCGCCTTCGCTGCCCGCATCGTGAAGGGTGTTCCAATCGACTTGGAACTCCTGCCAATCTTGGACCTCACCACCCGCGATGGTGGCCACGGCGACGCGTTGTGCGCGGCCCCAGCGCGGGTCGACGACACCGTCCGGTGTTACGGGCACGCAGACCTTCACACCAACCAGCCTGCCACTGCGCGGTGCAATTGCCACACCAACTCGAGGCGGTGCCACCGTTACGAGCACTCTTCGCCTCCTCGTTGGGGATGGTTCTAGAGCCGAACACCATTGCTAACCGGCACCCGCTCAGACGTGGGACTGCCTCATGGTCGCCGCCGTCGGCAACCGCGGCCAGGTAGCGGGCGAGTGCCGAGTCGTAGGGTTCGGATGTCGGACCGGCGTTGGTCGTGGCTCTTGCTCGGGCTTCCCGCGAGATCTCGAGGCGTTCCCAGTCAGACATGTCGACTCCCCGCGTGTCGCCCTTATGTGCCAGAGTGCGCCCGAATCAGAGGGCAAAGGCAGGGACCTTGACCCGCGTACGCCTACCCATGAGTCAGCACATCCGCGGGGGCTCAGCCGATCCAGGACAAGCACGTCATCGAACAACCCGAGGAAATGGATGATCCGCTTCTCTGGGGCCTAGGTTGCCGATGTCGCTGCCGTCGTGTTGGTTCGCGATCGGTCGACGGTCGCCGCTGGTGAACTCGCGATGCAGAATGGAGGCCTCGAGCGCATGGCCGACTGCGGCCCAACAAGGCCTGTCGCACGACTTGCTAGGGGGCATCATGATTGGCCTGACTCATCAGCCTCATCGTCATCGGACTCATCGCTGGCGCGCTGGCCCGACTGCTCGTGCCCGGCAAGCAGGACATGACGGTGCCGATGACCATCCTCATCGGCATCATCGGGTCGTTCGTCGGTGGATTCATCGGCTACCTGATCTTCCACCACGACAAGCAGGACGGCTTCTTCCAGCCTTCGGGCATCATCGGCTCTGTTGTTGGAGCCGTGATCGTGCTGCTTGTCTGGATCCGCGTCGGTGGCCGCAGGGGCATCCGTCACTGATCACCGCGAATACGGGGGTATTCCGATGAGTCACCAACCGGGCATCGAACCTTCTTCGCGTCGGTCCGACCTAGCTGGCTCAGGGGCGACCCTCCAGTGAGCGCTGGGTGAGCGGCTTGGATGTAGGCCCGTTGCTCGACTCGGTACCCCGGTGGCCTTGCAGCGACCGGATAGAGCACGGGATGCCCCAGCCGAAGGAAACCGCGTGAACAAGCTGCGCCTGGGCGTCATGGCCCGATCACACAAGGAGAACGAGCGCCGGCTTGCGCTACATCCCCACCATCTCGCCCGGATTCCTGATGATCTGCGGGAGCGCATCTACCTCGAACGTGGCTACGGGGTCCCCTTCGGCATGTCCGACGAGCAGCTGAAGGGCTGGGTCGCCGGCTTCAAGACTCGCGAGCAACTCGTCGAGGCGTGCGAGATCATCCTGCAACCCAAGCCGCTGCGGAGCGACATCGCCGGGCTGCGCATTGGGCAGGTCCTGTGGGGGTGGCCGCACTGCGTCCAGGACACGGAACTCACGCAGCTCGCCATCGACCGGCGGCTCACCCTGATCGCATTCGAGGCGATGAACCACTGGAACAGCGACGGCTCCTTCAACCTGCACGTGTTCCACAAGAACAACGAGCTTGCCGGGTACTGCTCCGTGCTGCACGCCATGACGATCGCCGGATCAACCGGTGCCTACGGGCGTCGGCTGCGCGCCGTGGTCATCGGCTTCGGCGCGACTGCCCGAGGTGCGGTCGCGGCGCTCAACGCGCTGGACGTGCATGACGTCGACGTACTCACCCACCGTGCAGTCGCGGCCGTGGCCGCACCGATTCACTCCGCGCGCATCGTCCACTTCGACGACGACAACGCCACGGCGCGAGTGAGCCACGCGGTTACCGAGAACGGCAAGGTGCCCCTCGCAGAGTTCCTCGCCGAGCACGACATCGTGGTCAACTGCGTGCTCCAGGACACCGATGCCCCGCTCATATTCATGACCGACGACGACCTTGCGGACATGACACCAGGCAGCCTGATCATCGACGTCTCCTGCGACGAGGCCATGGGATTCAGCTGGGCACGCCCCACAACGTTCACCGATCCCACCTTCGTGGTCGGCGACAACGTCCGCTACTACGCCGTCGATCACAGCCCGTCCTACCTGTGGAACGCCGCGACCTGGGAGATCAGTGAGGCGCTGATTCCCTTCCTACGCACGATCCTGGGCGGAAGCGACGCCTGGGACGCAGACCCCACCATTCGTCGAGCCATCGAAATTCGTGACGGCGTCATCCAGAATCCCGCCATCCTGACCTTCCAGGACCGCGCACCGAAGCACCCGCACTGGCCTCTCGCGACCTAGCCTCCCGCCGTTACGCCGACGTCCAGGGCTTGACGTCTGACACGATCCGGAGCTGGGCGCCGACGGGGCACACCCACCGGCGGGCCGGGAACGGGCTTATCGGGCATGCACGTCACGTCATGCGCGCAATGGGCGTGCCCTGGACTACGGCCTCGTCCTCCTTTACGAGCAAGGTGATCACCCCAGCCTGTGGCGCCGGCGGTTAGCCGAGTGCGTCGAACAATCGGCTGCCAGTCAGCACGGTGAGGGCACCGCAGACCGCCAGCCGCTCGGATTGTCGTGGCAACCGCTTGGCGCACCACCATGATCAGCAATTGGGTGGGGCACGATCACAGGCCGTCGGCGTCATGCCAATCGTTCTGCCAGCGCCAGTCGATGGGCTCGTCGGTGCGCTGGTAGCGAATGTCGGTGGACAGCCGGATGATCCCGCCAGGGTCGGTGTTGTCGAGCGAGGCATGCACGAGGTAGGGCGAATGCACGACGATGTCGCCGGCCGCGTAGTCGGCTGCTAACCAGCGGGTGCCGTACTCGTCGGCGAGGGCCGGCAGGTCGGCGGTGATCGACGCGGCGGGCCGCTTCAGCATCCCCTCTTGCTCCTCGCGGCGCACCCGGTGGTGGCTGCCCTCGAGGTAGACCAGCCCGCCGCGGTCGACCGGGCAATCGCCGAGCGGGATCCAGGCCGACAGCAGCCGGTCGGTGCCCTGCGCGGATGTAGACCAGGTCGTAGTGCGCCTGGGTAGCGGTGCCGATCCCGGCCTCGCCGGGGCGCACGTGGCGGATGATCTTGCGGCGATGCAGGAACGGTTCGCTGCCGTAGAGCCAACCGAACCAGTCGCGCAATGCGGGTCGGGTACAGAACTGCGCGTATTCGTGACCGGGCACGATCTGGCCGAACAGCAGGCGCCGCAACTCGGCCGCGTCGACACCGTCCCCGCCCGAGCGGCCATGCATAGGGTTGCTGCCGCGCGCGATCAGCCCGGTGCCGGCCAGGGTGGCGAAGTAGTGCCGCCGGAAGGTACGCACGTCCTGCGGGTCGAGCGCCTTCGGTAGGAACAGGTAGCCGTCGCGCCGCAGCCTCCGCCACAGCGCCGCCCGATCGTCGCGCTGAACGTCGGGGACCGGTTCGAGCCGGCCGAGGCGGCGCGGCGACTCGTCGAGAACGTAGCCGTTAGAGGTCAGCACGGATCAAGTCTGGGCCGCGATCGTCCTGCAACCGATGGACAAACGCGCGCCGGTTCCTGGATTCTTCGCACATGGCGACCACGTCGTGGGCGCGGTACCTGACTCCTGGACGGGCGCACTGGCGGCTCGGCCTGGTCTGCCTGGGTGCCGGCTCGCAGGGTGGGCAACTGGCGCCGGTGCGTGAGCGCACGCTCGACTGCCATGCGGCGGTGCTGGTCAATCGCGGTGAGGGGTGGCTGCGGACGGCCGTCGGGCAGATCTCGCTGCGGGCCCCCGTGCTGTTCTGGCTGTTCCCCTCCGTCGAGCATTCCTATGGCCCCACAGCGGCGGGCTGGTCGGAGCGGTGGGTGCTGTTCGCCGGAAGCGCCGCGTCTGCGTACGAGGAACTCGGGGTGCTCGACCGCCGCCGACCCGCCGAGACAGCACCCGCCACGTTGGCGCAGCCGTTCGAGCGACTGCTGCGGGTTTGTGCTCGTGACGACGACCCGCAGCGCGACGCCGCCGCGGCCGCCGCGACGCACGAACTCCTCGTAGCAGCCGCCCGGGCCCGCGATGGCAGTGGGTCCGCGGTGCTGGCGGCCTTGCGGGCCGACGCGCTGCAACCGCGAAGCGTCTTCGAGCATGCCCGCGCGCTCGGCCTGTCGGTGGCCGCATTGCGGGCGGCGGTGCAACACGAGGCGGGCTGCTCCCCCAAGCAGTTTCTGCTCCAGGTGCGCCTGTCGGAGGCGAAGACGCTGCTCGCGGAGTCGGACCTGGCCGTGGCCCGGGTCGCCGCCCGGGTGGGCTACGACGACGCCAACTACTTCTCTCGGCTGTTCACCCGGCACGTCGGCGTCGCGCCGAGCACATTCCGCGACCAGTACCGCCGCGATCACAGTCCCGGCTGAGGTTTCAGAAGAAGGTCCGGACGACGTCGATGATCACGCCGGCGTCGTCAAGCACCGGCAGCACGCGGTGCTTGTCGAAGGTGGTGCACGGATGCGAGACACCGAGTTGGATCCGGTCGCCAACCTGCACATCCGAGCCGGGACCGATCCGGACGAACGCGTGCTGGTCGTTGAGCGCCGTCACCGACGCATCAATGAGTCCGACGTCGCCATGGCCCGGGCGGTGTCGCCGAAGCGGGACGGGAAGGCCCTGGTCGTAGGAGATGTCGCGCCGACCAACGTCCAGAAAGGCCTGCCCGTCCTGCATGGAGACAACCGTGCCCCACACCGTCAACGCGGGGCGCAGCGCCTTCTCGGCTCCTGCCAAGGGCGGGTTCGCGGCGAACAGGCCGTGGTCGTGCGCGATGTAGCAGCCGCTGCGCAACACGATCTGGAACGCGTCCGGGTGTTCACCGGCCGCGAGTTCGGCCACGACCAGGTCGAAGAACATGCTGCCGCCCGCGGTCAGTGTCCATGGTCCGTCGCCTTCGAATCGCCCCGCCGCCAGCAAGTCGGCCGCCACGGAGCGCATTCGCCGCAGGTACTCGCGAACAGTCTGCAGCGACGACGGACTGCGATCGCCCGCAACGGCGCCTTCGTATCCGGCGACCCCGACCAACCGCACGTGCGGCGACCGGGCGATCTCGGCGATCACGTCAGCCTGGTCGGACGCGGTGCGGGATCCGGTGCGCCCGCCTGGGCTCCCGATTTCGATCAGCACATCGAGGGCGACCCCGTACGGCGCCGCGGCGGCTTCGAGTATGCCGACGCCGGCCGCCGAGTCCACCCAGCAGCAGAACTCGAACCCGTCGTCGCGCGAGATCTCCTGCGCGATCCACGCAGCTTCGCGAGGTTGGGTCAGCTCGTTGGCGAGCTGGATCCGCCCGAAGCCGGCTCGTCGCATCATGCGCACCTGGGCCGGGGTGGCGGCCGTTAGGCCGTGCGTGCCGGCCGCGACCTGCCGGGCGAACAGCTGGGGCGCCATCGTCGTCTTGCCGTGCGGCTGGAGCAGCACGCCGCGCTCGGCGCACCAAGTCGCCATCGTGCGCAGGTTGTGATCCAGCGCTGCCGCGTCGAGCACGGCGACCGGCGTCGACAGCGCCTCGTGCAGCCGCCAGCCGGATGCCGCGATCTGCGCTATCGACAGCCCGCTCGCCTCGGGCGCGAATCCCGCAACCTCGTCGAGGGTCTCGGTGCGGATCCGCTGCAGGTACGAGGTGACGGGATCTGGACTCATCACAAAGACGCTACGTCCGATCCCGTTGCAGTCCGTTCACGGGATACGTGGCCCGGACGTCGATCTGCGAGTACGTCAGGTGCCGGGTGAGCGGATCCTCGGCCGACGCGGCATCGGTGAGCGGTAGCAGCGCATGCGTCTCGTTGCGCATTCGGCTGTACGCCTCGGCGAAGTTGACGCCCGCCGCTCTACCGAACTCGCCGTTGTTGGACTCGATCAGTTTGCGCGCGAACAGGCCGGAGTAGCCCTGGCTGGAGAAGGAGTCCATGGCAGCGATCTTGCGGCCGACCACCGGCGTGATGTCGATGAACAGATCGTTGCGCACGCCGTACAGGCTCAACCCGTCGGTCGCCATCACCGGCAACGAGGTGAAGAACACCTGCTTGACGTGCACCTCGGCGCGGCCGTCGAGATTGCGCAGGTAGATACCGGCTCGGTTGATGCCGGCCAGCGCCGTCATCGTCGCCACGGTGTGTCCGCTCGAGGTGACAACCGGGTTCTGCGGGTAGTCGCAGATGACGACGTCGGGTTGCTCGCGGGCGACCGCCTCCGCCACGCGATCGACCACGTCCTCGTGCACCGTCATCATCGAGTCGTCCAGGTCGAACGTGATCAACTTGCCGATGCCGACGATCTCGGCCGCGCGCTCGAGCTCTCGCTTCTTGTTGGCGACGACGTCGTCGAGCCCAGCGCCGACGACGGTCGGATCCGGACGGTCCTTGCGCCATTCCTCGGCATAGCTGTTCGGATGGATCCGCCCGCCGTGCGTCAGGATCAGCGCGACGATGTCGTCGCCGTTGTCCGCGTGGCGAGCCAACGTGCCGCCACAGTTGGTGATCGTGTCGGCCGGGTGCGCGTAGATCGTCATGATCTTCATATGTGGGCGCCTGAATCTCAGCGGTACATGAACGGCCAGGTCCGCCAGCTGACCACCTGGCGGGTGATGATGTTGTAGCCGAAGGAAAGCAACGAGCCGTTCGGCAATTGCACACTGCTGGGATTGGCCTGGTCGTCGGAGCTCGAGTTGTACACCGGCAACTGGCGGTAGCCGGTCCACGGCCCGTACGGGTTCGTGATCAGCGAGGCGTACGTCGGGCGCAGCGACTGCAGGATGTTCCCGAATGTCACCAGTACCGACCCGTCCTTGGTCAGCAGCAGATGGTCCGAGGAGGCCGGAATATCTGTCCACTCGGGCGCCGTCCACGTGTGGCCGTCATCGAAGGAGCGGACGATCCGCGACTCACGTTCGGCACCGACCGACGCAAAGTACATCCGGATGATCATCACCAGCTCGCCGTTGGGGAGCCGCACGATGTTCGGCTCCCGATTCGTGTACTGCGAGTTGTCGCCGACGACAGTCATCGCCTGGTCGGCCGGGAACGTCTTGCCGCCGTCGGTGCTGCGGGCGATCCGTGCCCCCGATCCGTAGAGCGGCTGCAGCACATCCCCATTCGCCAATTGGACGGCGGGCCCGTGCTCGTACGTGCCGACGGTCGATTCGACCTTGGTGAAGGTGGGGAACGTCTTGCCTCCGTCGGTGGAGCGGTAGACGAAGGTTCCGACGTTCGCGCCGCCCGCGGCCCAGTTCGTCTCGAACGTGGTGAGCAGCAATGTCCCGTCCTGCAACTGCGTGATCTTCGGGTCTCGGCAGTCGTATTGGGTGGCCACCACCGTGACCGGCCTGGTCCACGTGCGCCCGTCGTCCGAGGAACTGATCAGCCGGATGACGCCGTTCGCATTCGTGTGCGCGGTTGCGTAGTGGTAGGCCACGACGATCCGCCCGTCCTCGAGCCGCACCGCGTCGGGGAACCGCGGCTGCTCCGGCCCGGCCTCCTGGGAGACCACCGAGGTCGGGATCGGCGAGAACGACTGGGTGTTCATCTGGATCGAGCGGCATAGCCCGGTGCGCTGATCGGTCACGGTGACGCTGACCGGGTGTAGCCCGATGTTCGGCTCATCGAGAGCGGCGCGAACAGTGAGGTGCCCGGTCGGGCCGGTCATCTGCCCCGGAACCCAGCGATCGCCGACGTAGACCTCCGCCCGTAGCTGGCGCGGATCGGCCGTCGGGTCGGTGATCGTCGCGACCGCCGACAACGGTGCGTGGGTCGTGGCGGTCAGCCGGGTGACCAGGCCGGTCGAGGCAACTCCCGGGTCGAGATCGGCCGGCTCGACCTGGTCGGTCATCGCCAGGTTGTCGACGTACAGGTCCGTGCCGGTCGCGGCGACCCCCGAGGATGCGACCTCCAAGCCGGTCACGGCCGCCGCGGACGCCACGTGCGCGGTAGTACGGAAGACGAAGTCGCCCACCTGCATCACCAGCGCGTCCGGCGAGGCGGTAAGGACCATCCGATTCGGTGAGTCCTGCGCCGTGAGATCCGGAATCACCGCCCACTGCTCCGCCGCCGTGCCCTGGTAGGTGGTCACCTGCGCCGCGGTGCTGTGCCCCCAGGTGTAGACCGGCCCGATCTGCAGCCGATAGGCGACGACGTCGTTTCCGGCGGAGTCCACCCCGTGCACGGCGAGGTCGAACGGGATCGCCATGTGCGGGGCGAGATCGATGCCGAACCGGCGGGCCGCCGCGGCCGACGCCGGGAATATCACCGCGCTGTCCGCGGTCGTCGACTTGTCGGTGACATGGACCGCCTGGTTTCCGGCGGGGGCGGCGGCCACGATCGCCGTTCCCCGGGTGGTGGTGCCGGCAGGTGGCTGGCCGGCCGGTTCGTCGTCGAAGGTGCGGACGGTGCCCTCCGACGGTGCCGGACAGTCGGAACCCACTGCCGCCGCAGGTGTTTCCTCGACCGGTGCGGCCGTCGCGTCGGTCGCCGGCGACGGGCTCAGGACAAGGGTTCCGGCCGCAGCAGCGGCGACTACCACGCGTGCGATGCGATGCATTGCCGATCCTCCAGGGAAGCGGTGAGAAGTGTTCAGCTACCGGCAGATTCCGGTGTCACCGAGAAGTCGTCGATTTGGAATTCGCCGCCGTACTCGGATGGGTCACCGGTGGTGAACACGACCGAGTTGACTGCCGTCACCGCGGCAGCGGGAGTCGTCGTGGTGAAGGACTTGTCGCCGACGGCCAACGTCGCGCTGGTCGCCGTGGCGTCGATGCTCAGGGGAAGGTCGGTCCGCAACGGTACGGCTCCGGCGAGCGTTCCCAGCGACGTCCAACCGCTGCCGCTGTTCACCTCCACCACCGCGGGATTGCCTTGCCGGATACGGAATTCCCACGGCTGCACCGAGCTTCCGCCGGTCGATGTCCCCTTGGTGGCGACAGTGAAGCTGGTGCGGAAGTCGCCGCTTCCCCACATCATCTGCGCGTGCAGGTGGTCGGTCGATGCGGTCGGTCGAGTGATCCGGGCGTTGTCGTCGGTCCACTTGTCCCACAGCCGCAGATACGTCTGGCTGTGGTCGCCACCGAAATCGGTGTAGGCCGGGTTGTCGGGCACGTCGAGCACCCAGGCGTGAACAGCATCGGTAAAGCCGCGTGGGACCGCGAACGGCAACTCGTTCTCGAAGGTGTCGACATCGGCCGAGTACAGCTCGAGCTCGGTGACAGTTGCCGACCCGGCGGGAGCGAGAACCTTGACGTAGCGCGCGGTCTGCGGCGCGAAGTCGGTGTACTTCATCGACCGGTCGCTGCGATCCTGCGCATCGATCACCGGTGCTGACCAGGTTTTCCCGTCGGCCGAGAGCAGCACCTTCGCCGACTGCGCGTCACCGTGCCCGAGCATCAAGCCGATCCGGTTGATCGTGTAGTCGCGATCCAGCGTCAGCACCATCTGGCCGGGACGCGTCGGCGTACCCACCAGCCGGGCCTCTGCGCCGTAGGCGGAGCTTCCGTCGAACGCACCGGCCGGGCGCATCTCCGCGAATCGCTTGTCCGGCTTGGCGAATGTGCCGGTGAGCGTGTCGGTTCCGTCCAGCAGCCGGCTCATCACGTCGATGCGGCCCACGCCCGGGGTGACCACGCCGACCTGCTCGGCATCGACTCCGAACTGCTCGCTGTAGGCGCCACATCCCCAGACGTGGCACTGGTCGTAGAACAGCAACGTCCGGCTCGGGCCGACGTTCTCCATCGTGGTGTTGCCGCTGCTGCCGTCATAGCGGCCGTTGTTGCCGGTCGACGGGTAGTTGGCGAACACGGTGTCCTGCACCTGCCAGCTGCGACCCGTGCCGTCCTTGCTCACCAGCACCCGGACATCCGGCCGGCCGGTCGCGAGCAGCAACGTGCCGTTCGGTTGCAGCACGACGTCCGGGTAGATGCCCTGGACCTGGTTGCCGTCCGGACCCAACAGTGGCTGGGCCTCGCCCCACGTCTTCCCGTCGTCGTCGGAGTAGCTGTATACGAGCGTGTTCGGGGTGGCCGCCGTCCGGACCACGGCCAGCAGCCGCCCGTCGGAGGTGTATGACCAACCGACCTCGTTGGTTCCCGGCGTGATGCTCGCCGGAATGATCGACCGGTAGGTCCAGGAGGTTCCGCCGTCGGTGGACTGCAGGATCGCGGAGTACCCACGTGACGAACCGGCGAACGTGCCGTAGGCGGGCACCATGAGCGTGCCGTCGGGCAGCTCGATGATCCGGCGGTGGACGCGTACCCCGCCGAATGTCTTCCCGGCCGGTGCGCTCAATGGCGCGTTGGTGAGCGTCCAGTGCTCGCCGTCGTTCGACTTGCGAACCCGCAGAGTGATCGAGGTGTGCGTCGAGTCCACTGCTCCGGGGATGAAGTCGATCGCCATCAGCTGCCCGTTGCGCAGCCGGGCCAGGTTCAGCGCGCTGGCCGGCGAATTGTGGATGGTGTTCAGGAACGTCAGCCCCGAGTCGTCGGAGTAGGACATGTTGTTGACACTGGCGGCCGAGCCGACATCGGGGTTTGCCTGCGAGCTCACCAGGATGCGCTTGACGGTGCGACCGGCGGCGTCGACCGTGTTGTAGCTGCCGGACGCCGGAACCGCGGCGAGCTGACCCGGTCCCCAGTTGAGGACGTGCCACTGCGAGCCGAGGCCGTACGCCGTCGAGTCGGACGTCGCGCCGGCGCCGGTCGGCATGGTCGGGCCGAAGAACGGCAGCGACCCGCCGGTCGGTCGTGACGCGGTGGGAGACAGGTGGCTCACGACGACCACGGTGACCGCCGCACCTGCCACCGCTGACAGCACTCTCGCTCCCCACCGGCGCAAACCACCGTGCGTCTTGAGCCACATGCCTGTCACTGCAGGCCTCCTCGTCGGTCGGATCGGTCGGATCGGTCGGTCGGGTCGTCGGTCGGATCGGTCGGTCGGATCGGTTGAGCCGGATCGGTTGAGCGAGCGGCGGTGCGGCGCCGGTTAGTGGGTCAGCGCCCCGGGAGCACCGAGGGCGGTGACGTTGATCGAGTCGAAGCTGGCCTCCATGTTCACTGCCTTGTCGCCGTTGGTGGTGAAGGTCAGGCCGTCGAAGCTGGTCACCGGGTTGGCGTGCGTGGTCGTGCTCACCGGCACGCCGTTGACGGTGAGCGTGGCCTGGGCGGACGTCGTGTCGATCGAGACCGGGAACATGACCTCGTTCGCCGGCTGCGGAATCGCCCCGGTGCTGATCAGCTGCCAGCTCGTGCCGTTCCAGGCGGAAAGGTCGAACTTCTTGGTGGTGAAGTTCGGCGCCAGCAGGAACCGGTAGGCCGTCACCTGCTGGCCGGAGGCATCCTTGCCGTTGACGTCCCAGATGATTCCGGCGCCGTAGCCCTCGCCCGAGTAGGCGAAGAACGCGTGCTGGGCAGCGACATCCGGTGTCGGCAGGGTCGCGGTTGCCTCCGAGTCCGGGTCCATGTCGACCAGGATCATGCGCTTCTGGGAGTGCCAGCCGGGGAACAGGTAGTCGGCAACCGTCGCGTACCTCGTGTTGGTGAAGCCGCGCGGAACCGAGTTGGCGGCGTCGTTCTCGAAGCTCCACGTGTCCGGGCTGTAGAGCTCCAGCTCGGTGATGGTGGTCTGTCGGTCGTCCGTCGGAGACACCCGGACGTACCTGGCCGTCACGGACGGGAACGTGTAGTAGCGCATCGCGTGGTCCACGGTGTCGCGGATCTTCACGATCGGCGCACCCCATCGCCGCCCGTCCATCGACGTCTGGATGTTCACCGATTGCGGGACACCGTTACCCAGCATCAGGCCGATCTGGTTGAGGTCTCGGGGCTGGTCGAGCGCGATGGTGAAGTCCGTGCCCGGCTCGAGGAACGCGGCGGCGTTGACGCCGGTCGAGCCGTCGATCGCACCGGCGAGCCGCGCTTCGGGGGCTCGCGGCTCGGGCGGACGGACCTGGCCGTCGAGCTTGACCGAGCCGTCCAGGTACCCGGTCATCAGGTCGAGCATTCCGGCGCCGCCCTTGACCACATCGATGCGGCGGATGAACACCTTGGTGTCCTGCCCGTACTCGCGGCAGAGGTAGACGGTGTGGCAGGTGTCGCCCCAGTACAGCGCGTAGTTGGTGCCGACCGGCTGGATCGTCGTGTTGCCGCTCGAGCCGTGGTAGCGCCCGGGGTCGGTGCTCATGACCGGGTTGGCGAACACCGTGTCGCCCTTGTCCCAGGTCCGCCCGGTGCCGTCCCAGGACACCAGCACGGTGTTGTCCGGCCGGCCGTAGGACGCCATCAGCGTGCCGTTGGGCAGCAGGATCACATTCGGGTCAGCGCCCGCGTTCGGCAGACCGTCCGGCGCGCGCAGTTCGGTCAACGGCGTCCACGTCCGGCCGTCGTCGTCGGAGAAGGCCTGCAGGATGGGATACAGCTGCAGCAGCCCCGACGGCGAGCCGTTCTCGCGGAACAGGCCGAACAGCCGGCCGTCCGACGTGCGGGCCATGGCCATTTCGTTGATGCCGCGGGGGCCATGGACCATCGAGCGGACGCTCCAGGTGTGCGCGTCGTCGGTGCTCTGGAACACGAGGCTGACGCCCTCGCCGGTGGCCTTGATCGCGCCGTACCCGGTCATCAGCAGCGTGCCGTCGTTGAGCTGCAGCAAAGTGCGCTGCACCCGGATCCACCCCAACGGCGTCGGCGGCTGGTCGACCGCCGCGGTCCACGCCGTCCAGGTGCGGCCGACGTCGTTGCTGGCCCCCATCCGGACGGCGAGCCCGGTCGGACTGGTGACGTTCGCGGTGAACTGCGCGGTGAGGATCCGCCCGTCCCGCAGGCGGGTGCTCGTCGTCAGGTCGAAGCCGTCGAACATCGCCCCGTTGAGATCGTCGGTGAACGCCAGGCCGTTCTGCTCGGACACGCCGGCACCCTCGTCCTGCGGCGCGGTCGGATCGTCGTAGTGCCGCGACCAGGTCGAGAGAATCCGCTTCGCGGTGGTGCCGGCGCACGGCATGCGCTGCAGGGCGGTCGGCTGGCTCTTGCAGTACGCGTCGCCGAGCACCTGGTCGGCCGCGAAGCCGACGCCCCAGGTGCCGAGTTGCCCCGGTGCGGGGTTCCACGGGCTCCAACTGTCGCCGAGTGAAAGGACGTCGGCGTTCGGGTCAGCGCCACTGCCTAGTGGCGGTGTGGCGATCAGGGCAGGCGTCGGCGTCGGCCCACTCCCGGGGGCTGCCGCACTGAGCCCGGACACCATGGCGAGAGTTGCGACTGCCACGACGGCGATGACCGAGCGGTGCCGTCTCGGGCGGCTCGTCAGCACGATCGGCGACTGCAGGCGCACGGTCATGATCGCCCGGCCACGACGACGGTTCGGCTCCAGACGGCGTACTGCAGCGGGCTCTGCCAGTTGGCGCCGCGGTCGCCGAAGACCATCACGGACTGGCCGCCGAGTGGCAGCAGGAAACCGTTCGCCGAGTCCTGGTAGTCGACCCACGTCTGGTCCGACCAGGTGCGCCCGTCGTCCGAGGAGCGCAGCAGCGAGTAGCCCGGCCGCCCGACGAGCAGCACCAGAGACCCGTCAGCGAGTCGGTCGAGCGTCGGGTACACGCTGGACACGGTCTGCCCGCTCGGGGTGTGGATCTGCTGCGGCGCGGACCAGGTCTTGCCGTTGTCCGTCGAGCGGGAGGTGTACATCGGCAGGTAGCTGCCGGTGCGCATCACGATCAGCAGCGAGCCGTCGTGCGCCCTCGTCAGCACGCCCTCGCAGTAGCCGTCATACGACGTGCCCGGCGGGTAGATGTCGGTCGAGTACGCGACGGTGGCCTCTACGGTCCAGTTGATCCCGCCGTCATGGGACACCAGAATCGCCTGGCGCAGCTTGGTATCTCCGGCGTAGCGGCCGTACGCGGACTGGTACATGGTGCCGTCCGCATCCTGCAGCACGTTGTGCACCTGCACGAATGCGGTACATCCGGTGGGCCGCTCGCACGGGTACGGTGCGAAGTCCTGTGGCGCCGTCATCAATCCGTCCCGCTGCGTCCACGTAGCGCCGTCGTCCGTCGACACCGCGGTCTCGATCACCGACTGGTTCAGCTGCGGCGCGACGTAGCCGTGGTAGTTGATCGCGAACAGGCTGCCGTCCGCGAGCCTGGTCAGCATGAACGACGGCGCGTCCGGCATCGGGTTGTGCGCCTGGTAGTCGTGCCAGGTCCGGCCGCCGTCGTCGGAGTACGCGAACTCGTTGCCGGCCGTGGCCGCAGCGTCGGTGTGGGCGGGATAGCTCATCAGGATGCGCCAGCGACCGTCGGGCAGGCGCACCCGGGCCGCGGTGTTCGGCATCTGCACCGGCGTGCTCGACGCGGCGATCGTCGTGATCGGGCCGATGTGGTAGCCGGCGGTGACCTCGGCCGGACGCTGGTGCTGTGCCACGCCCATGCTCACGTCGTCGAAGTACACGTGATCGCCCACTGCGGGCGTGCCCGTGCCGGCGAACTGGAAACCGTCGATCGCGACGATCGGGTTGATCCCCCAGGGCCCGCCGCTACCGAGGTAGTGGCCGTTCACCCGCACGTAGGCCATGTCCTGGTCCGCGGTTGTCGCGACCTCGACGGTGCTCCACTGTCCGACAGACGGCCCGCCGGCCGGGGCGACCGTCAGCCACCGGGAGCCGTCGTACCACTGAACCGCGCCCGTACCGCGAAACAGCAGGTGGAAAACCACACCATGCGTTCCCCCGGTAGTCGTGCCGAGCAGGTCCACCATGAACCCGTTGGGCACGGCGACCGGATCCACGGCGAAGCTGATGTCGGCGCCCTTTGCGGCCGGCCGGGCGCACGCGACCGCGGGCAGGGAGGTCGCCGAGTCATCGGCCAGCAGAAGCGAATGCACTCCGTGGTGTGCGGTATCGGCGCTGACCGTGACCGGCGCCCGGCCGGACGGCGTCGTGCAGCCGGCCGGCACGCTGGCGACGGCGTCGCTCTCGAACGACCACGTCAGCGCATAACCGCCGGCAGTTGGCGTTGCCTGTGCAGTCACCGGCCCGAGCAGTGCGGCTGTCACGCACGCGGCGACGGCGGCAACCTTCCTCCGGAAGCTCATCGACATCCTCCATAGCCACTCGCGATCCGGCATTTCCCAACGGAATCGCACAACATGAAACGCACTTCTACGTTCCATGTCAATAGGTACGCATCGTTGACATGGCACAGCGTTTCAGACATTCTGGGTCCGCGAGGGGCATGCTTCGGCGGGCCGGCGCGAGAGGACGGCAATGCGGATCACGAGCGTCGAGCCGGTCCTGCTCACCGGACCGGCCAGCAACGATCGATGGATCACCGTCGCCAAGCGTCGGCGCAGCGCGGCGTTCGTAGAGATCCGGACCGACCGCGGCCTGGTCGGGGTGGGCGAAACGTACGCGGGCTACTTCGCGCCGGAGCTCGTCGGCCCGAGTTGTCGACTACGTGCGGCCGATTCTGCTCGCCGCCGACGACGGTCGATGTCACGGTGCTCTCGCGTCGCATGCGGCGCTGCCTCGGCTTCTGGGCGCGGGTCGGCGTCGGCGCGGCGATCCTTTCTGGTGTCGAGGCGGCCCTGTGGGATCTGGCCGGGAAGGCCGCGGGCGTCCCGGTGTACGAGCTGCTCGGCGGCGCCAAGCACGACCGGCTGCGGGCCTACGCCACCGGCGGGCCGTCGCTGCTGCCGGCCGATGCCTTCCGGCGCAAGCTGGACCGCTACGTGGAACTCGGCTTCACTTCCGTGAAGGTTGCTACCGGCTATCTCGACACCACCGGTGGCGGGCGGCCTCCGGTCCAGTCCGGGGCCGAGGCCGCCGCCCAGGTCGAGGTCGAAGTCCGCAAGCTCGAGCTGATGCGTGCGCAACTCGGTCCGGACATCGGTATCGCGCTGGACGGGCACATGGGTCACCGGGACGGAGTGCAGCGGTGGAACGTCGACACCGCGACGGCTGCCCTGCACGCACTGGCGCCCTACGACCTGCTGTTCTTCGAAGAGCCCCTCCCCTACGACGATCCCGACGAGTACGCGCAGCTGCGCAAGGCGTCGCCGATCCCGATCGCCGGCGGAGAGCAGCTCACGAGCGCCGACGAGTTCCGGCTGTGGACCTCGCGCGGTGCGTTCGACATCGCCCAGCCGGACGCCGCCTGGCTGGGACTGTCTGACTTCCTCGCCGTCGGCGAGCAGGCGATGGCCACCGGGGCCGGCGTTGCGTCGCACTCGTGGAGCGCCGGGTGCGGCGTCCTGCAGAACCTGCACGCCGCCTTCGCCAGCCCGGCCACTGTCATCGTCGAGGCGATCCCCGATCCGGGAGAGCTGCACACGCTGTTGTGGGGCGACAACCTCGTCATCGAGGACGGTTACGTGCTTGCGCCGCAGGCCCCCGGGCTGGGCGTGCTGCTCAGCGACGAGACGAAGGACCGGTTCCCGTTCGTACCGGGTGTAGAGGAGTTCTCCAGCGTGCCCGGCAAGACGCTCACCAGCTGAGAAGCGCCGTGCGCATCGTCGTCGCGCAGCCCGTCGAGCCGGACGGTCTCGATCGGGCGCGGGCGATTGTCCCTGACGCGTCGATCGACGTCGTCGATGCGTTTGGCCCCGACCATGTGCTGCCGGACAACCATGCGGCCGTCCTGTTCTCCGACGTCGCGCCGGCCAACGTCGCCGAGATGGCGTCGCTGCGGTGGATCCAGCTCGGCTCGCACGGCTACTCGCAGTTCAACGGAGTGGTGCTGCCGCCCGGGGTGCGAGTGTGCAACGCGAGCGGCGTGAACGACATCCCGATCGCCGAGTGGTGCGTGCTGATGATGCTGGCGTTCGAGCGCGACCTCGTCCGCCTACTCGGCGAGCAGCGAGCGCACCGCTGGAACCGCGACGCGAAGTTCCAGGCGGAACTGCGCGGGCGCCGGGTCGGCATCCTCGGCTACGGGAACATCGGCCAGGAGCTGGCGCGTCGCTGCCGGGCCCTCGGGCTGGAGGTCTGGGCGCTGTCGCGGTTTCGCCCCGGCGGCCGAGAGTTGCGCTACCACCCGGTCGAGGACGCCGAGTCACCGCCCGTCCCGGACCGCACGTTCACGTCGGCCCAGCGACGCGAGTTCCTCGCCGGACTGGACTACCTCGTCGTGACCGTGCCCGTGACGAGTTCGACGCGCGGCTACCTCGACCGGGACGCGCTGGCCGAACTGCCACCACGCGCGGTGCTGCTCAATCCGGCGCGGGCCCAGGTGGTCGACGAGACCGCTCTGATCGACGCGTTGCGCCGCGGTGTCATCGCCGGCGCCGCGCTCGATGACCACTACCGCCAGCCCATGCCGCCCGACGACCCGTTCTGGGACCTGCCCAACACGATTGTCTCCGCGCACGTCTCCGGCTCGACGTCGAGTACCTACTTCCGGGAACGGATCTGGGACCTGTTCTGCCTCAACCTGCAGCGTTACGTTGCGGGCGCCCCGCTACTGAACCTGATCCCGGCCGCCGATCTGGAGGTCAGCGAACCGTGTTGACCAACACGCCGAGGTCGCCGATGCGGACCTCCATCCGGTCGCCCGGCTTCAGGTAGTCGCCGGTCGCCGCGCCGACGCCGGCCGGGGTGCCGGTGAAGATGACGTCGCCGGGCTCCAGGCTGGTGATCCGCGAAGCGAAGGCGACCAGTTCGGCCACCGAGAAGATCATGTCCTTGGTCCAGCCGTCCTGGCGGCGCACCCCGTTCAGGTCCAGAGTCACCGGCAGCACCTGTGGGTCGGGTACCTCGTCGGCGGTGACCAGGTACGGGCCGTACGGGGCGAAGCCGTCGAAGGACTTGCCGGCCAGCCAGTCGAAGAACCATACGGCGGATGCTCCGGGCTGGCCGACATCTCGCGCGAATCCGTAGTCGACGCTGCGCGCGGACACATCGTTGCCGACGGCGTATCCGGCGACGACGTCGAGCGCGGACTCGACCGGGACGTCGCGAGCGCCGCGGCCGATGATCACGACGAGTTCGGCTTCCCAGTCGACCTGAGTGCTGACCGGCGGCAGCGAGATCGTCGCACCCGGACCGGTGACGGCGGTGACCGGCTTGAGGAACAGGCGTGGTACCAGGGCGGACTTGTCCAGACGCTGCCCACCCGTCTCGGCAACGTGTTCCTGGTAGTTCGCGGCGACGGCGAATACCTTGCCCGGCCGCAGGATCGGCGCGAGCACCTCCACGTCGGCCAGGGCGAACGTGCCGGACGGAGCCGGCCGGGCGAGCCCCGCCGCGAGCGCCACCGAGAGGTCACCGTCGCCCCACTCGGCGACCGTGTCGGCGTCACCGGCGTCACCGGCGTCACCGGCGTCCCCGAGTTCGCCGTGGCGCACCTGGCCGTCGCGGCGGTAGCTGAGCAGCTTCATCCGTTCTCCTCGATCACGTCGACCGGTTGGCCATTCGCCAGCGATGCGCGCGCCGCGTCGATCACCCGGGCGGCCGCGACGGCGGCGCCGGCGTTCAATGTGGAACGAGCCCCATGGGCCACGATGGCGTGCACCTCGTCCAGCATCGCGGCAAGTACGTCGGGCCGGCTCGGGTCCGGCAACGCCCCGTCGCGGCCGTCGACGAGCATCGTCGGCGCGGCGGCGTCGACGAGCATCGTGCCGTGTGAGCCGCTGATCCGGTACCGGTGCACGAGGCGTTCCCCGGTGCCACCGGGGTTCGGGCGCCGCCCGACGACGACGGTGCTCGTGATGCCGTGCGCGTGGTCGAGCATCAGCACGGCGATGTCGTCGGCGGCGGACGAGCTGAAGCGGGCGCTCGCCACGGCGTGCACGCGGCGCACCGGTTGCCCGATCAGACTGAGCACGGCGTCGACCGGGAACGCAGCGAAGTTCGCGATCTCGCCATCCGGCACAGCCTTTCCGCCGCTGACGAAGAAGTCCGCCTGCACGTTCCACGGCAACCCGAGCCGCCCCGCGGCAACGGCGGCGCCGGCTGCCCGGATGCGTGGATGGAAGCGGTGGAAGTACGCCGGGATGCAGTGCCGACCGGCGCGCTCGGCCTGCTCGGCCAAGGCTTGCGCCTCAGCGCCGGTGTCGGCCAGCGGGCGGTCGACCAGCACGTCCGCGCCGGCCGCGAAGGCGGCGGCGATGACGTCGCGGCGCCGCGCGCCTTGTTCGCAGACGCTGACCAGCGTGGCCCCCGTGGCCGCGACCGCCTCGGCGACGTCAGCGAATGCGGGCAGTTCGGCGTGCGCAGCGCCCTTCTCACCGACGACACCAGTCACGTCGAATCCGGGATGCTGCCGCAGGGCGGGCCAGAACATGTCGCGCTGGTGGTCTTGCTGGCCGAGGCCGTCCCACCCGGCGAGCAGCACGCGCACCGTCATGAGGCCAAGTCCTTCCTGGGCCCTGTTGCGAGCATCGCAGCGAGTACCGCAGCGTCAGCGCCATCGCGTGCTGAATGGGCCAGAACGCAGCGAGGAGCGGAGCGGAGGGCCGAGGCGGCGGCCTGGCTCGAGCCGGTCACGATGCCGCTCCGACCTCGGCCGGCGTCACCGCGACGGCGCGGCCGGTGGCCATCGACTGCTCGGCCGCGACGCCGAGCGCGACCGCCCGGACCGCGTCCTCGACCGACACCGCCGGCGCGGCGCCGTGGATGGCGGCAACCCAGGCGTCCAACTGCCGGGCGAAACCGTCGCCGGCAATGCCCGGCACGAGTTCCACCGACCGCTCGGTGAACAACAACGACGCGTCCGCGGTCCACGGCAGGGCCAGCGTGCCTTCGCTGCCGATCACCAGGACGTCGCGCTGGCTCAGCGTGGTCGGCCGGTGGCCGCGGCTCATCTCGCAGATCGCCGTGGTGCCGTCGGCGTAGGAGACCACCATCTCCAGGTAGTCGTGGATGTCTAGCTCAGCTGCGGTCTGCTTGCGGCCTCGCGCATAGACGCTGGTCGGGGCGGCTCCGATCCACCAGCTCACCAGGTCGAGCAGGTGTACGCCGTTGTGCAGCGCGTGGCCGCCGGACCGCGCGGGATCCAGCACCCAGGCTCGCCAGTCCGGCCAGATCCACCCGCCCAGCAAGGCCAGCCGAACCAGCACAGGAGCCCCGATCGTGCCTGCATCGATCACGTTCTTGACCTCGCGGCCGTAGTCGTAGAAACGATGAGTGTGACCGGCCATCATGACGGTGCCACTGGCGGCGAAGGCGGCAGCGATGGCCTCGGCATCATCGACGGACGTCGCCAACGGCTTCTCGACGAGCAGGTGCTTTCCCGCCGCGGCGACGGCAGAACCCAGTTCCAGGTGGGTGTCGTTCGGGGTGCAGACGATGCAGGCGTCCACGTCGTCCCAGGCCAGCGCCTCCGCCAGGTCGGTGGTGTGGTTCACGCCGCCGTTGACGCGGGCGGCGTTCGCGGCGCGACCGGGATCGGCATCCATCAGCCCAACCAGTCTGGCATCGCTTCGCGCACGCAGCGCGGCGATGTGCGCGTCGGCGATGAACCCGGCGCCGATCACCAACACTCCCATGCGTCGGCCACGATCAGCTGATAACACGGAATAACTTTCCACGTGTTGCATGCTGTCAGCAGCGTTGGGCAGCGTCAAGGTCGGCCAGCGCGTCACTCCGCGGCCGGGTACGCACCGACCGGCTCGCCGCGGAGCACCTCGATGGCCTGCGGGAAGTGACAGGCGACCAGGTGGTCGGCGTCCGGCCCGACCAGTGGCGGTTCCTCGGTCACGCAGATCTCCTGGGCCTTCCAGCACCTCGTACGAAATCGGCAACCGCTCGGTGGGTTGCTGGGGCTGGGCACGTCTCCGCGCAGCACGATTCGCTCGCGGCGATCGCGCGTGTCGTCGACCTCGGGCGACGGGATGGCCGAGAGCAGCGCCTGCGTGTACGGATGACTCGGCGCGCTGAAGATCTGCTTGCGCGGACCGGTTTCCACGATCTTGCCGAGGTACATGACCGCGACCCGGTCGCACGTGTGGCGGACCACGGACAGGTCGTGCGAGATGAACAGGTACGCCAGGCCCAGTTCGTCCTGCAGTTGCTCGAGCATGTTGATGACCTGGGCGCGGATCGATACGTCGAGGGCCGACACGGGCTCGTCGAGCACCAGCACGCTGGGGTCGAGCACGAGGGCCCGGGCGATGCCGATGCGCTGCCGCTGCCCGCCGGAGAACTCGTGCGCGTACCGGTTCGCGTGCTGCGGTGCCAGTCCCACGGACGCAAGGGCTCTGCTCACCCGGTCCGGCCCGGTTCGGCCGTACGCCTTCTGCACGCGAAGCGGCTCGGCGACGATGTCGTGCACCGTCATGCGCGGACTCAGCGATGCATACGGATCCTGGAACACGATCTGGATCTGCCGGGCAATCCACCTACGGGCGTCCCCCGACAGCACGGCAAGGTCTTGCCCGTCGAAGCGGATCTCGCCGGCCGTCGGGTCATCCAGCCTCATCAGCAACCTGCCGGTCGACGACTTCCCGCAGCCGGACTCGCCGACCAGGCCGAGAGTCTCGCCGCGATCAAGGTCGAAGCTCACGCCGTCAACGGCCTTGACTACGCTGCCTACGTGCCGGAACACCCCCTTGCGGATCGGGAAATGCTTGACCAGATCGCGCACCTCCAGCAGCGGTCCGGATCCGGACTCCCCCGCCTCGTGTGCCACCGTGCTCATCTCGCCCCCTCGCCGGCGCCGGCGGTCACCGGCATCAACGATCCGACCTCGCCGGCGAAATGGCAGGCTGACGTGTGCCCCGAAGCCACCTCTACCAATGGGGGACGCTGGGTCGCGCAGATGTCCCGATCGCGGCCGACCTCGCATCGCGGCTGGAAGGGGCACCCCGGGGCCGGTGCCAGCAGGTTCGGCGGGCTACCGGGAATCGGCGTCAGGGTCGTGGCATCGTGCTTGAGCGACGGCAGACTCCGCAGCAGCCCGACCGTGTACGGATGCCGCGGGGCCGTGAAGATCGAGCGCACCGTGCCCTGTTCCATGATCCGCCCGGCGTACATCACGATCACCCGCTCGGCCAGCTCGGCGACCACGCCCAGGTCGTGCGTGATGAAGATCGTCGCCGCACCGGTCTCGGCCTGCGCGCGCCGCAACATGTCCAGCACCTGCGCCTGAATCGTCACGTCAAGGGCGGTGGTCGGTTCGTCGGCGATCAGCAGCGCCGGGCCGTTCGCGATCGCCATCGCGATCATCGCGCGCTGACGCATCCCGCCGGAGAACTGGTGCGGGTACTGGTGGACGCGCTCCTCCGGTTGCGGCACGCCCACGAGCCGTAACAACTCCACGGCCCGGTCCAGCGCCACGGCTGACGACGTGGACCTGTGGTGGACGCGGATCGTCTCAGTGATCTGCTTGCCCACCTTCATCACCGGGTTGAGTGCGGTCATCGGATCCTGGAAGATCATGCCGATCTCCTCGCCGCGTATCTGCCGCAACCGGCGCTTCGAAGCACGCAGCAGGTCGCTGCCACGAAACAGTGCCGATCCAGCCGCTACCTTGCCCGGCGGCTGCGGGATCAGCCCGAGCATCGACATCACCGTCACGCTCTTGCCCGAGCCGGACTCCCCGACCACGCCGAGGATCTCCCCCTCGCCAACGGTGAAGCTGACACCGTCCACCGCGCGGACCGTGCCGTCCATGGTGCGAAACTGCACGACCAGGTCCCGCACGTCGAGCAGAGCGTTGTTCGAGGTCATCGCAGATCCCTATCGCTGCCGCGGATCGACGGCATCGCGCAGTCCGTCGCCGACGAAGTTGACACACAACACCACCACGGCGACCGCGATACCCGGCGGCAGCCACAGCCACGGCATCGAGCTGATCACGGTCACGCTCTGCGCGTCGGTAAGCATGTTCCCCCAACTCGGCGTAGGGGGCTGGACGCCGAGTCCGAGGAACGACAGGCCGGCTTCCTGCAAAATGCAGTTGGCCACGGTGAGCGTGAAGATCACGACGAGCTGGCTGAGCGCGGCCGGCAGGAAGTGCCGGGTGATCAGCCAGCGCCGTCCGGCACCGACCGCCCGCGCCGCCTGCACGAACTCGCGCTCGCGCATGGTGACCACGACGCCGCGCACCACCCGCCCACAAGTCGGCCAGGCGAACACTCCGAGCGCGACGATCAGCATCGACACGCTCGGACCGAAGATGCCCGCCAGCACGATCACGACCACCGTGCTGGGAAAGGACAGGAAGATATCCGCCGTGCGCATGATCGCCATGTCGAGCCAACCACCGAAGGCGCCCGAGACGGCCCCGAGAATCGCCCCGAGCAGCACCGCCAGCGCGGCAGCAGCCAGCCCGATCCCCATCGAGACGCGCGCGCCGTACACCAGCCGGGCGAACACGTCGCGCCCAGTGAGGTCGGTGCCCAGCAGGTGGCCGTGGCCGGGCGGCCGGCGGCTATGCAGCAGGTCGACGGCGTTCGGATCTAGGTGGACGAACAGCGGCACGGCGAACGCGGTCACCAGCACGGCGAGCAGCACCACGCCGCCGGCGACCGCCATCCAGTTGCGCAGGTAGCGGCGGGCGGCCATCGAAAGCGGCGAGCGGCGACGGCTCGCGCCGACCGGCTCGTCGTGCGACCCGGGCAGCCGGGCCGGCGCCGCGCCCGCGACGATCGGCTCCATCCCGCTGACAAGGTCTTCCCCGACACTCATTTCAGCACCACCCGCGGGTCGACGACCGCGTATGCGAGGTCGGCGAGCAGATTGGACAGCAGCACCAGGATCGCGACCAGCAGCGCGAAGGCGATGATCACCGAGTAGTCCTGGCCGGTCACGGCCGTCACTGCCAGTTGTCCCATGCCGGGCCAGCCGAAGACCTGCTCCACGATCACCGCGCCGCCGAGCAGGCTGGGCAGGAAGATCGCGATGATCGTGATGATCGGGATCAGCGCGTTGCGCAGGACGTGCCGCACCACGACGCGCCACATCGGCAGGCCCTTGGCCAGGCCCGTGCGCACGTAATCCGAGGTGAGCTCGCTGAGCATGCCGGAGCGGACGTAGCGGGTCAGTTGGCCGGCGGTCGCCAGACCCAGAACCGCCACGGGCATGATCAGGTGCCGGATCAGGTCGGTCGTCGACCCGTTGGTGGGATCGGACATGCCCGACGACGGCAGCAGGTGCATCTTGAGCGACACGACGTAGATGGCGACGATGCCCAAGAAGAACGTCGGCGTCGAGATCGTCACCAGGCTGACCAGGGTGGCGAGGTAGTCGACGACGCCGTTCTTTCGGACGGCCGCGAGCATCCCCAGCGGCAACGCGATCGCGATGCCGAGAGCGAGCGCGAGGCCCATCAACTCGAGCGTCGGACCGACGCGCTCGGCGATCATGGCGCTGACCGGTCGCCCGTTGGCGACGGAGTACCCGAGGTTGCCACGCACCGCGTCGCCGAACCAGTGGAAGTACTGGAGAAACAGCGGCCGGTCCAGACCAAGCTCATGACGCTTCTGGGCAAGGAACGCCGGCGTCGCAGAGTTGTACTGGTCGATCGGGATCAGCCGGCTGACCGGATCGCCGGGCGCCATGTGCACCAGCCAGAAGATGATCACGCTGATCAGCAGGAACACCAGGACCATCGTCACGATCCGCCGGACCAGGAACGCACCCACTCGCTGTCACCTCCTACCATCGCAGTCGCGCCGGGACTCTGCCCGAGCCCCGGCGCGACGGTTGGGTCTCAGCCGACGGTCAACCGGTCACCGTCCACTTCCATGGCTCGAACCAAGCGACGTTGGTGAGCGGCTGGAAGCCGTGGATGCGCTTGCTCACGCCGAATAGATTGTCCAGGCTGTACAGCCACATCATCGACGGGTCGGCGTTCTCGACCTTGGCCGCCTGCTTCCAGATGTCCGCGCGCTTGGCCGGGTCCACCGTGGCGACCGCCTGTGCCACCAGCGTGTCGAGCTGCTTGTTGCAGTACAGGCCGTTGTTCGGTCCTTTCGGAACCCCAGCGTCACAGTTCGTGATCGGGCCGATGTTGGCCGGCTCCGTCTTATAGTCGCCGCCGCCGTAGAGCACCATGTCGAAGGTGTGGTTCTTGTAGGCGCCGGTGAACCATGAGGTCTGCACCTGCTTGAGCTCGAGCTTGATGCCGACCGCGTTCAGTTGCTGCTGCATTACGGTCGCCGCCGCGTCGCGGTCCGGATTGCCGCCGGGTACCCAGGCCAGCTGCACCGGCTTGCTCGAGTCCCAGTTCGCCTCTTTCAGCAGTTGCTTGGCCTTGGCCGGATCGTACGGGTACTGGTTGAGGTCGCTTCCCGACCAGAGTGGATCGAGGACGTCGTTGCTGACGCGACCGTGCCCGTCCAGTGCGCTCTTCACGATCCCGGCGCGGTCGACCGCGTACAGGAACGCCTGCTTCACCCGCGGGTCCTTGAACCGTGGCTCGCTCTGGTTCCAGGTGGCCCGCACGAAGCCCGGAACCTGAACGTCGTCGACCGTGACGTTGGAGAAGCCCTGCACCGTCTTGGCGTCGCTGGCCGAGATCCACACGATGTCCATCTCGCCGGTGGACAGTTCCTGGGTGGCAACCGCTGCCGTCACCGGCTTGAGGTAGATGTCCTTGACCCCGACCGGCTGACGGAACTTCGGATTCGCGGTCACGTGAACGTACTGATCGGTCTTGTAGTCCACGAAGGTGTACGGACCCGACGTGACGGTGGGCTTGCGGAACCACGCGTTCGTGCCGAAGTCCTTGACCGGGAGCGTGCCGAGCACATGCTCGGGCAGGATCCCGATCGCGCTGACCTGGCCGACCAGCCCGACGTTCGGCACCGTCTGCTTGATCACGAACGTTTCCGGGTCCGGAGCGGAGAAGCCGCTGATCGTCTTGGCCTTGCCGGCGACGAAGTCGGCGACACCCTGCACGTTGGACAGGTAGGCCGACCATCCGCTGCCGGTCGTGGTGTCCGCGGCCCGGGTGTAGGTGAACACCAGGTCCTTGCTCGTCAGTGGCTGGCCATCGCTCCACTTCAGACCCGGCTGGAGCTTGTACGTGATGGTCTTGGCGTCGGCGGAGACAGACGGCGCCGCGGCGGCCGCCATCGGCACCTGCTTACCGTCCGGGCCGCCGATCATCAGCGTGTCGTAGACCAGCGAGATGACCTCCTGGTCCGGACCCGAGGCCGGCGCGAGCGGACCGAACACGCCCACCGGCTTCTGGTACATGAAGACGTTGAGCGCCTTCCCGCCAGGGGACTGCGAATTCTCGGCATTGTGGTTGCTCGGCCCCGAGCACGCGGCCAGCGCGATCGCGGTCAGCCCCGCGATCAGTACCTGGATACGGCGCGATCTTCTCATGACACCTCGCTGAACAGTGAGTCCGGTACATTGGCCGGCCCCAAGATGGGCGCAGACATGAAACGCTGTGTCGAATAGAATGGTTCGTACGCGCACCTCTGTCAAGAACCGGGCTTTCGCACCCTTTAAGAGCCGGCGTCGATTGGCTGCAGACTCGCTCTCCCGATCAACTAGTCACAAAATCCAGTTCCGCCATAGGGAAAGACCAGCTGTCCGGCCGAAGCCGGATATGACGAGCAGCGTGTGCGGCGGCAGCGGAACGCCGCTACTTCGCCACTTGCTTGAGCACGTCGCGACTCGCCTCCAGCGCGAGGTCGATGTCCTGCGCCGTATGCGCACCTGACACGTGGTTCCGCTTGAGCGACATCGGCAGCATCACGAAACCGCGATCGATCATGCCGCGGTGGTAGGCGGTGTAACGGGCGCCGTCGTTGCGCATGAGGTCGCGGTAGCCATGGACCTCGCCGTCCAGGAAGTACAGGCAGAACACCGAGCCGTAGCCACGTACGACCGCGGCAATGCCGAGTTCATCAACGATCTCGGCCAGCCCCCGGCGCATTCGCTCGCCGAGCGCGGCCGCGCGTGGGATCACGTCGGTGTCGCGGAGCTGCCGTACCGTCTCGATCGCGGCTGCGCACATCGCGGGATGGCCCGTGAACGTGCCCGCCAGCAGCACCGAGCCACCGGCGGTGTTGAAGCTGCGCATGAGCGCTCGCGAACCGGTCAGGCCGGCGATCGGATAACCGTTCGCCATCGCCTTGCCGAAGGTCGTGAGATCGGGCTCGACGCCGGATATCTGCTGCCATCCACCGACGGCATGGCGGAAACCGGTGATGACTTCGTCGAAGATCAGCACGGTGCCGTGCGCCCTGGTCAGACGCCGCAGGTCTTCGAGGTAGCCGGCGTCCGGTAGCAGGGTGCCGACGTTGTGTGGTATCGGCTCGACGATGACCGCAGCGATATCAGTCTCGTGTTCGACGTACAGCTTCTCCAGCGAGGCGATGTCGTTGAACTCGGCGATCAGCGTCGCGTCGAGATTCTCGCGAAGGATGCCCGCGCTCATCGGATCGAAGCCGTAGGCCAGGTCCGGCTCAGAGATCACGTTCCGAGCGACCGCGTCATGCCAGCCGTGGTAGCCACCCTGGACCTTGACGATGTACCGGCGCCCGGTCACGGCACGGGACAGCCGGATCGCGTGGAACGTCGCTTCGGATCCGCTCGTGCAGGCAACCATCTGCTCAGCTGCCGGGATCGCCTCGCACACCAGCTCGGCCAGTTCGATCTCCGGCTCGGTGATGCCGATACCGACGAGGTCGATCGGCTGCGCCGCGCGCGCGACCGCGGCGTCGACGCCAGGGTCGTTGTGGCCGAGCACGATCGCGCCGAAGGCGGCATGGAAGTCGACGTAGCGATTGCCGTCGAAGTCCCACAGATACGCGCCGGCGGATCTGGCAAAGCCGTGTGGCGCGCCGAGCTTACGGCTGAAGGAGTTGAGCCCTCCCGGGATGACGCGGCGGGCACGTTCGACCATCGCCGCACCAGCCGGGAAATGCTGTCCGTCCATGTAATCCACTCCCTGCCCCAGGGTTGCCGCACCTCTGCTATCCGGATGCGATCAGCTAACGCCCCGCCAGCCAGCAAATGTGCGGCGACGAACGAGCGCGCATGACACACTATTTCACGTTTGTGCGATCGGCAAACAGTCCAGATCAGCAATTAGTGCAGGTACTAATCTGCGTACTGCCGGAGCGGCTGGTGGGCTGGCGCAAGATCTCGATCAGCGAGACACGCACGCACGGAACGACGTCCCGCATCAGATTCGGTGCTTGTCGGCCCCAAGATCGACGTGAAGCTGACGAGCCGACCGTGAGGAATGGCGCCCGGGATCGCCTCAGTGCCCGGGCGCTGGCGCCGCTGTCGACTTCGGCACCTCGCGCAGCGCATGCACGACCTCGGGATCGTCGGCCAGTAGCCGGGCCGTCTCGCGCAGGTGCCGCAGGTAGCCCTTCTGCGCGGACGCCTCGAACTCGCCCGACGCACCGGACACGCTCAGCGCCGCGATGACCTCACCGTCGATCGTGACCGGCACGGCCAGGCAGCGGAGCCCGACGCTGTGCTCGTTGTCGTCGGATGCATAAGCTCTGGTGCGGATCTCAGCCAGGGCGGCGCTCAGCGCGGCGCGACTGGTCAGCGTGTTCGGCGTCAGCTTCGTCAACCGTGCTGGGAGGTGCGCAGCGAGCTCGCTCTCCGGCAGTCCGGCCAGCAGCATCTTGCCGAGCCCGGTGCAGTAGGTCTGGGCGCGCTCGCCGGCGCGTGACTCGAACCGCAATGGCCGGGTCGCTGTCTCGACGGCTACGTGTAGCACCTGCGGCCCGTCGAGCACACCGAGATTCGAGGTGTGGCCGGTGTCAGCCGCTAGCTGGGTGAGGTAGGGACGCGCAGTCTCGGACACGTCGAGGCTCGCAACATAGGCCATGCCGAGATCGAGAACCTTGTGCCCGAGCCGGTAGGCGGGACGGTCGTCGACCCGGACGATGAACTGCTGTTCCGCGAGGGCGCTCAGCAGCCGCACCAGTGTGCTCTTCGGCAGCTTGCTGGCGCTGTGCAGGCCGACCAGGGTTAGTGGAGTGCGACTGCCCGCGAGCAGTTCGAGGATCTGCATCCCGCGGGTGAGGGCTTGAACATGGTAGGTGCCGGACCCATCCGACTTGGCGTGCGAGCCGTCCGAAGCGACGCCGCGCGTCATTGCGCTCATTCGACACCGTCCTGCCTGGGAGTCGTGTTCCCGCCGTGTATCACGTACCGAAACATAATTCCATCCCCGTCATCCTCGCGGGCGCCCAAACCCGTGTCAACATCCGTGATCATCAGTTGACCGGTTGAGTATGGCGACTCGGCTCGCGTCTCCAGACCATACGCTTCTCGGGTGCCACGACCGCCTTGCGCAACGCGTGGACCCAGCAACTAGTCCTCTCCGCCGCTCACCTTTTGTGGAATATTGTTCCGAATACCTCAATGCATTCCTGGTCGCTGAGGAGGATCGCATGAGCCTTGTCTTGGCCGGAGGGCTTCTGGTCGACGGCAGTGGCGAGGTGCCGGCCCGGCACGCAGACGTTCTCGTGCGAGCCGGCCGACTGGCCCGCATCGCCGAGCCGGGCAAGTTGTCGGCCGACGCAGATGAGGTGCGCGACGTGTCGGGTTCGGTCGTGTGTCCCGGCTTCGTCGACATCCACGCCCACTCCGACCTGACCCTTCTCTCCGTGCCGCAGGCCTACAGCAAGGTGCACCAGGGGGTCACCACCGAACTAGTGGGCAACTGCGGTCTCGCCGTCGCCCCGCTGCCGCCTGGGGCCGACGTCGGCGCGATTCGCAAGGCGGTCAGCTATCTCGACCTGGATCCTGCGGTCCGCTTGAGCTGGCAGGACACCGGCGGTCACCTCGATGCGATCGCTGCCGGTCGCCCGTCGGTGAACGTCGCGACGCTCACCGGCCACCTGCCATTGCGAGCGGGCGTCGTCGGATTCGCCGACCGCGCCCCGACCGTGGCGGAGCAGCAGGCCATGGAGGGCTTGCTCGCGGACTCGTTCGCCCAGGGCTCGCTCGGGCTGTCCACCGGACTGGTCTACGCGCCGCTCTGCTACGCCGCCGACGACGAACTGGCCGGCCTCGCCCAGGTCGTCGCCGAGCACGACCGCCTGTTCGCCTGGCATGTTCGCGACTACGGCGACAACCTCGTGCCGTCCGTCCGGGAGGCGCTGCGGATCGGCGAGCGCACCGGCTGCCGGGTACAGATCTCGCACCTCACCGCAGTGGGCCGGCGCAACTGGGGCTCCGTGCGCCGGGCACTGGACCTCGTGGACGCGGCGCGCGACCGCGGGCTTGCCGTCGGCGTCGACATCTACCCCTACCTGTTCGGCAACGCCCCGCTCACCCAGGTGTTACCGGCCTGGTCCCAGGAGGGCGGCGCGGATGCAATGGCAGCGCGGCTGCGCACCGACGACGTGCGCGCGCGGATCCGCGCCGAATGGCAGCACCGGGCGCTCGGCTGGGACGAGTTGACGATCAGCCACGTTCCCGACGACTCGCCGGCCACGGCACTCGTCGGTCAGACCGTCGCAGCCGCCGGGAAGGCCGACGCCGACGAGTTCGTGCTCGATCTGCTCGCCGAACTCGGCACGTCCGTCCTGATCGTCGCCGGCGGCCGCAGCGAGGACGACCTGCAGACGGTCCTGGACCATCCGGCCGCCGTCGTCGCCTCGGACGGGCTGTGCCTCGACCCGGACGGTGTCACCGGCGCGGGTGCGCCGCACCCCCGTTCCTACGGGTGCTTCCCGCGATTCTTGGCCCGCTACGCATCGGGGTCCGGGTCCGGTCTCACCCGCGCGATCGCCCAGTGCACCTCGCTGCCCGCTCGCGTCGCCGACCTGCCTCAACGCGGCGTCCTGCGCGAGCAGTCCCCCGCCGACCTGGTCGTGTACTCGCCCGATCGGCTGACCGACCGGGCCACATTCGACCGGCCACAGCGGTACCCGGACGGCATCGACCTCGTGCTCGTCGGCGGCCGGGCGGTCGTCGACGCGGGCATGCACACCGGCGACCGGCCCGGAACCGTCATCAGAAAGTAGGAGCGCACGTGATCGACGTCCACACCCACTGCCACCTGGCAAAGCACTGGGGATGCGAGTGGCACGACCACTGGCAACCCGTGTACGGCTACGACTACCCCGACCACGCCCCCACCGACTACGACGCGGCGATGCGCGGGGTTGATCTCGCGTTCGTCTTCGGCCTGCGCGCTACTGCCGCCGGGGTCGACACCCCGAACGAGTACGTCGAGTGGTTCTGCGCCAACACCGAGACGAACACGGTCGGCTTCATGGCCCTGGACCCGAGCGACGACGACGTGCTGGACCAGTTGCAGGACGGCGTGCGTCGCGGCCTGCGCGGCATCAAGCTCTACCCGGTGCTGGCCCTGTTCGACCCGGCCGACGAGCGCCACGACACCTTCTACCGAGCCGCCGCCGACGCCGGGCTGATCGTGCTGTGGCACATGGGCGCAACGCCCAGCCCGGCCGGCAAGCTCTCGGTGTCGAACCCGCTCGTCGTGGACGAGGTCGCCCGCCGCCACCCCGACCTGACCCAGATCATCGCCCACCTCGGCCATCCCTGGCAGCGCGAGACGATCGTGACCGTGCGCAAGAACCGCCGCGTGTTCGCCGACATCTCGGCGTCATGGGCTCGCCCGCTGGACGGCTACCTCGCACTCACCCGAGCCCAGGAATGGGACGTCGTGCAGAAACTGCTGTTCGGCTCGGACTTCCCGATCTGGACGCCCGCCGACGCCGCTCAGAGCATCCGCGACCTCGCCGCGACCCGACCGGAGGGGCTGCCACCCATCCGATCGGAGACCGTCGAGTGGCTGCTCGACGGCGACCCGCGCGAACTGCTCGGCCTGCGATAGTTGTGCCTGTCGACCACTGCCCGGCCACGGGTATCTACCTGCTCAACGGCACGACGTTCTCATACGCCCTGGCGGTCGACCACGACCCGGACCAGTCCGAATCGGCCGTGCGCCACATCCATTGGGGCGCCCGGATCACGCTCGACGACGCTCGCGAATTGGCCGTCCGCACGCCCACCCATGCGCGCCCGTCCGGCACGTGGTCGCATCCTCGCGCGCACCTGGAGGAGTACGTCGTCCAGGGTGGTTACCGCCACGACGAGGCGGCCCTCGAGGTCGAGTTCGGCGACGGCGTGCGCTCCGCCGAGTTGTACGGCGTCGGCGCGACTGTCGACGGCGAGGAGCTGACGATCCGGCTGGCCGACCGGCATTACCCGCTGCGCGTGACACTGCACTACCGCGTAGATCCCGGCTACGACGCCCTTATCCGTTCGGCGGAGGTCCACAACGACGCGGACCATCCCGTCGTCCTTCGCCGGGCTGCCTCGGCGACCTGGGCCCCGCCGCCGCGGACCGGCTACCGGCTTACCACCCTGTCCGGAGGTTATGCCGCCGAGACGCAGGTACGGCAGCGTCGCCTCGAGATCGGCCGGGTCGTCACCGAGTCGCGCACCGGCATCGCCGGGCACGAGAATCAGCCGTGGCTCGCGCTCGACAGCGACGCGGACGAGTACCACGGCGAGGTGTGGAGTGTTGCGCTCGCCTGGGGCGGCTCGTGGCGGGCCACGGCGCAGGCCCTCCTCGACGGCGGCACCCACGTCACGCTCGGGGCCGGCGGCGACCTGCCGCATCGTCTCGCGACGGGCGAGACGCTGAACCTGCCGGAGACGATCGGCATCTATACCGCGAGCGGTCATGGCGCGACCTCGCGGAACTGGCAGGCGTATGAGCGCGAGCGCGTGCTTCCCGATCCGCAACGCCCGCGTCCGGTGCTCTACAACTCCTGGGAGGCCACGTACTTCGACGTCACGGCCGCCGGCCAGTTGGAACTCGCCCGCACGGCCCGCGACATCGGCGTCGAACTCTTCGTGGTCGACGACGGCTGGTTCCGTCCAACCGGCGACGACACTGCCGGGCTCGGCGACTGGCGGCCGGTCGCTTCGCGTTTCCCCGACGGGTTGGCTGATCTCGCGGCGAAGGTTCACCAGTTGGGGATGATGTTCGGACTGTGGGTCGAGCCGGAGATGGTGAATCCGGACAGCGACCTCTACCGCGCGCATCCGGATTGGATCTACCGCTGGCCGACCAGGCCACCGACGCAGGTCCGGCACCAATACCTGCTCGACTTCGGGCGGCCCGAGGTCCGCGACTGGGCGGGTGCCACGCTCGACCGCCTGGTGACCGACGTCGGCCTCGACTACCTGAAGTGGGACATGAACCGCGCTCTGGCCGAGCCGTACTCCGCGTCCGGGCGAAACCCGTGGGTGGACCACGTCCACGGTGTGAACGACGTCCTCGACCGGCTGCGAGCAGCGCATCCGGACCTGCTCGTCGAGGCGTGCGCGTCGGGCGGCGGGCGCGGAGATCTCTCGACGCTGTCCCGCACGCACTGGATGTGGGCCAGCGACAACACCGACGCGCTCGACCGATTGTTCATCCAGGAGGGCTATACCTACGCGCATTCCGCGATGAGCATGGCCTGTTGGGTCACCGACGTCCCGGGATCGCTGTCGGGCCGGTCCACGCCGCTCGACTTCCGCTTCCACGTCGCCATGTGCGGCGTTCTCGGAATCGGCGGCAACCTCGCGTCGTGGAGCGACGCCGATCTCGCGCAAGCACGCGAGACGATCCGCGCCTACAAGGATGTTCGCCCTCTCGTCCAGTTCGGCCGGCAGTACCGGCTCGGCTCCCCGCGCACCGACGAGACGTTCGGCGTCGCGTTCGTGGCGGCGGACGGATCAGAGATCGCCGTGCTGGCCTTCGCACCGCGCGTCCGGCACGCCGCAGTCGGGCAAGCGCTGCGGCTGCGTGGGCTCGACCCGGACGCCCGCTACGAGGACCTGGGCAACGGAGCCACCTACGGCGGCAACCTGTTGATGCATCGAGGGTTGCCACTCGGCCTGCACGGCGATTACGACAGCCGATTGGTGCGCCTGCGCCGCACGCTGCTCACGGGCTGACCCAGTACGAGTACAGGTCGGTGTTCGTGAGGCCGAAGCGGAACTCCACCTGGCGGCCGGCCAGCGCGGCGAGAGGCTGCCCACCGCTCCACGACACGCTCGCGTCGAGTTGGTCGCCGGTGATCATCTTGGACGTGTAGCCCGGGATCGGCTGCCCGGTGCCGGCGTCGAGCACCTCGACCTTCAGCGAGCCCTGCGGGCGCACCGTCGCGTTCACGTGCAGCGTCTTGCCGGTGAACGTGACCGGCTTGGTGGTGACCTGACCGGGATCGCCGGTGCCGGGCACCGCCGCGTTGGTCAGCGACACGAAGCCGTCGCGCCGCCAGGTCGCCAGGCCCACCTGCCCGACCTGGTGGTCACGGCTCGGATCACCGGCCACCTCGCCGCCGTGCCAGACGTTGAAGCCGCCGTAGTAGAGGGAGACCGTCTTGTTGTCGACCAGCACGTCGGACGCGGTGTAGAGCGTGCCGTCGTCCCATGCCCCGGGCTGGCCGGCTAGCAGTACGGGATCGCGTACCGGGCGGCTCCAGTCGGCCAGGTCGCGCGAGGACGCGATCTGCGGCGTGATCGGGCCGTCGCCGGCACTCTGTGACGCGCCGGTGGTGTAGTCGGTGATCGAGAACATCCAGGGCAGCCCGATGAACATGCTCTCGTAGGGCAGCACCGGCATTCCGTAGACCTGGGCCTCCAGCCCGCCCGCCGCCTCGGCCGCCCCGTCGTCGGCGTTGTCGCCGCTGACCGCGAGCTGCGGGGTCGTCCAGTGCACGAAGTCGGTGCTCGTCGCGATGAACGCGGACCGGTCGTAGATCCCGGGTGTGCGTGAGGTGAACATCCGCTTCTTGATGCTGGCGATGTAGCGGTGTCCGGCCGGGTCCCAGGTGACGTTCGAGACGTCACCGTCGAGCAGCACCGGCTTGTCCTGCACGGACGTCCAGTGGTAGCCGTCCGGCGAGAAGAACGCGTAGTAGCCGAGGGTGTCGTTGACCGTGCCGGTATGGAAGTTCAGCGCGGCGTAGCGCTGGTCGGCCGGCGCGTCCGGGTTGTAGGCCACCGTGCCCCCGCCGGCGAGCACCATATTCGTCTGCGACGCCGGGATGTCCTTGTACCCGATCGTGCCGACGTGCGGCTTCGTCCAGTGGACGCCGTCGCGGCTCTCGGCGTAACAGAGGTAGTAGTTCGGCGCCTGGTCGTTGTAGCAGGTGTACCACATCCGGTAGGCGGAGTTGATCTTGTACACCGAGCCGTAGATGTAGGCGCTGCTCTCCCATGGCTGGTCGGCGCGCAGCACCGGAGCGGGGCGCTTCGTCGCCGGATGCACGACGCGCCCGACGTTGTCGGCCGATCCGATGCGGTAGTCGTCGAGGAACAGTTCTCGCGACGTCCCGAGGGCCGGGTCGTAGGACGGCGGCGCCGCCGCCAGGTTCATCTCGTCCCAGTAGGAGGTTCCGACGGCGGCAGTGGAGATGATGACGCTGACCTGCGACGTGTTCGCCGGGGCGATCCCGGTGACAGCGACCGTCTGCCAGTCGGTGCTGAACGTCGGCGAGACCATCTTCGAGTCGAGCACGGTCTGGTTGTAGTCGTAGAACCGCAGCGTGAGATTGGGCGGGCTGCCGCTCCCGCCCTTGAGCTGCGCCTGGACCGTGTACTGCTTCCCGGCTGAGGCGACGATCCGGTCGCTGAGCACCGAGACGCCCTCGCCGCTGGAGTCGATGATCCGCAGCGAGCCGAGCCCGGCGCTACGGTCGGCCTGCAGGTTGACGATCTTGGCGTCGTCGGCGGCGCCGAGCGTTGCCCAGCCGATGGGATGGCCGGTCCGGTCGCCGACGTCGAAACCACCGTTGTCCAGCAGTCCGCCGGGCTGGCCGACCACGGGTTGCGGCAATTGCTGGGCGGACGCGGAAGCCAGGCCGGCCAGCACGATGAGCAGGGCGGCAGCGATAGCCACCCGTCGTCGCGTACGGGACATGGGTCACCTCAGCTCAGGTGATCGGGAAAGGATAGATCGTGGAATGGCTTGCCATTCCATGTCAAGTCCCATCGCGCTAGCACCCTCACAGGCTCCAATGCGCTTCGGTCGTAACTACCTCGCCTCGTGTACGACGCAGCGTGATCGACATTGAACATAAGACGCTATTCCACGTCTGGCCGAGACGTCCGGTACCCACGTCGAACCGGCGTTCGCGGAACGCTCGAACAAGTCGCTAGCCCGTGATGTACCACTGACCGTGCAGGTATTCCAGGGTGTAGTCGCCGAGGTCGCTGCTGGTGAACGTGACTGACGCTTTCACGGCGGCGGCTGGGATGAAGACCTTGCTGGGTGTTTGCGCGGTGACGCGGGCGTGGTCGACGGTCGCGGTCTTCAGAGCCGCTCGTTGTGCCGGCGAGATCATCTGGAACACGATGCGGTAAGCCGTCGGGCACGGCCCGATGCCCTGTGCCTCAGCCTTCTTCATCCCGGGGCCGGCGATCTCGCAGATCGTGGCGACGTCGCTGGCGCCGAGCGCGTGCAGGAACTTCTCGTAGCGCGCGATCGCCGCATCGACTGTGGCCGGCGATCCCGACGGCTGCGCCGACGCTGACGAGGTCGGCGCTGACGAGGTCGGCGCTGACGGGGCGGGCGCTTGCGTGCGGCGTCTGGTTCGAGCCGTCCGGCCGGGCGACGGCGTCGATCACCTGCGAATCGAGCTGAAGCAGGCCCCCGCCGCCGGGCGCGGGCCCGAACGCCAGCTCGTACTGCGTGGATGGTCTTGGTCGGCTGGAGGTAGAGCCCCTCCCCCGACGGCCACCGGTGCAGCACGATGCGCGGGTCGCCGGCCCGCGACCACTGGGCCGTGGCCGGCTCGTACGCGGTACCGGTGCCCATGGCCGGACGCGCCAGTTGCCATTGCGCCGGCGGCCAGGGCGGTTCACCGCATCCACTGCTCGTGTGCTGGAGCGGCGCCCAGCCGGCCACGACGTTGTTGCCGTCGAAGTGGATCTGCAGGGCCTCGCCGTCGGCGGTCGGCCCGGTGACGTATGCCGCCGTCCCCGGCCGGCTCAGATCGGCAATGCCCATCTGGCTGCGCCGCAGGCACGCGGCTTGGATGCTCCACGCGACCCACCGGCCATCGTCGGACATGACGATCCGGTCGACGCCGGGGTCGGGGCCCTGGCCGATCAGGAACATCGTGCCGTCCGGCCGCACCCCGAAGGCGCCGTAGCCGGCCGAGGCGAACTGCGCGCCGACGACGGTCACCCCGCCGCCGGAGCCCTCGACGGTCAGCGGCATGACGGACGGCAGTCCGGCGCCGGGGTTACGCACACGCACGCCGTGCAGCCGGCCGGCCGTAGCCGGCTCGTAGGTTGCGATCACGTCACCGTCGGCGGTGAGCAGCTGCCCCTTGTCGTTGAAGGCGACGCCGCGGCAGGCGCAGGTCACCGTCTCCTGCCGGCGCGACTGGACGTTCACGATGGCGAGGTTCGTGCCGTCCGCGGCGGAGAACCACGCGCCGTCGCGGCTGAACGCTATCCGCGCGGCGGGTTGGCCCGACTGCACCCCGGCGACCGGGATCTTTCCGCCCGAGGCGGTCGTCAGCTCGATCTTGTGGTCGGCGCCGACGTAGCCCGCGACGATCGCGTCCGGCGCGACGGTGCCGCTCGACGCGCTCGGCCGCGGGATCGTGCCACCCGGGTGCTGATCCAGGTAGGCCGCCGCGGCAACCGGGTCGAGCAACCCGGTGCCGAATGCGTCGGAGTGCACGCCCGCGGGATGACCAGGCGCCGGGCGGGTCGAGCGGACTATCGCCTCACGGATCGCCGCCGGTGTCGCATCGGGGTGCCGCGCGAGCAGCAGCGCAGCGGTCGCGGACACGTACGGCGCGGCCATCGATGTCCCGCTCGCATCGCAAACCGGCGTTGTCCGGCATCGAGGCACGTCGAAACGATGCCGTCGCCAGGGGCGGCAAGGTCCACGCTGCTGTTGGCCGATGAGGTTGAGGTCCAACCTCGACCGTGGTCCTTGTTGTAGCCCGCGACGGACAGCACGGTGGCGTCGTACCCGCCGGGGTAGCGCAGTTCGTTCCGGCGCTTGCACCCTTCGACCTTGTACTCGAGGCGAAACCCGCAATTGCCGGCGATGGAGACCGCGACGACGCCGGCCTGCTCGGCGTAGAGGAGAGCCGCCTCCTCCGTGTCGGACAGGTCGCTCCCGCTGAACGACATGTTGATCACGTCGGCACCGTGGTCGACCGCCCAGCGGATGTCTTCGCCGGTGTCGCCGTGCTGGCCGTGCTCGTCCCAGTACTGGACGTCGAGCAGTTTCGCCTGCGGCGTCAGTCCCAGCACGCCGTGGCCGTCGTCCTTCGCACTGACGATGCCCGCGACGTGCGTGCCGTGGAAGTCGTCCTCGCCGTGATACACGTGCGACCACGGCGCCTTCTCGACCACCTGACCGGCGAGATCCGGATTGCTGTCGTCGATGCCGGTATCGATGATCGCCACCCGGACATCGGCCCCGGCCGGCCACAGCTTGCGCACCTGGTCGGCATGCAGGTCGTCCAGCGCCCATTGCTTGACCGGCTTCGTACCCGTCGCGGCGGCGGCCGGCACGACCCTCGCCGGAATGTCGGCCGCCACGACGGCCGGGTCCGCGCGAAGCGTCGCCAGCCGAGACTGGGCGGCGTTCGCCGCGACGACCTCGCTGCGGAAGGCGAGGCAGTGATCGACGATGCGTACGACGCTGACCCGCGTCTGCCCGGCCTGAACGGGCGGCATCGCCGATGCGTTCGGACAACTCGACCGGGGATGCGCCTGGGCGAGCAACTCGGTACGAACATGCGAACGCCGAGCGTCCTGCTGGCCGTCATCACGGGTTACAAGCCAGGTGCCGCCCCCAGCGGCCAGCGCCAGCACGATCCCGGCGACAACCAATGTCCACCATCCGCGGTTGCTACCGGATGGACCGTAATTAGCAGGATTCACGCGGGCAGAGTCTAGGGCCGGCGTCGAGAATCCTCCTGACGAACTGATCGGGTGGACCAGGCCGATAATGCCCTGGTGACTCACCCGGACGTCACCGATCCCGACCGTGCGGTCGTCGACGCTCACGCCCACCTGCTCGACACCCGGCGGCTGAGCTACCGATGGATCGAGGAGCGCAGCCCGGCACTCACGGCGCTGCTGGCGAACTACTACGACATCGCCCGCGACTATTCGCCCGGCGACTACTGGTCCGACGTCGACCCGGCCGGGGTCACCGCCAGCGTGGCCTGCGAGTTCGGGGCGGTCGATCCGATTGCCGAGGCGCAATGGGTGCAGCGCTGCCACGACGACACCGGCACGCCGGACGCGTTCATCGCGGCCGTCGACCTCTGCTCAAGCGGCCTGGCCGACCGGCTTGCCCGGTATCAGGATCTGCCCGTCGTGCGGGCCGTTCGTCAGCCGCTGTACTGGGCCGACGACCCGCTCGCCCGCCTCGGCGCCCGGCCGGACTACCTCACCGATCCCCAATGGCTGCGCGGATTCGAGCGCGTCGCCGCCAGCGGCCTGGTCTGGGACCTGCTGCTCTACGCCGAACAACTCCCCGCCGCCGAGCATCTGCTGGACTCGTTCCCGGACGTGCCGATCGTCCTGGAGGCGGCCGGCTGGCCGCTCGACCGCAGTGCGGCCGGCTTCCGGCGCTGGCAGGACGCGCTGATCGCCATGGCCGAGCGCCCGAACGTCACGCTCAAACTGCAGGGCCTGGCGCTGATCTTCGGTCCGAGCGAGCAAGAGATCTCCGCATGGCTACGCGCCGCGGTCGAGATCTTCGGAGCGGATCGGTGCATGTTCGCCACACATCTCCCGGTCGACGGCTTGCTGTGGAGCGCGGCCGACCTGCTCGCAGCGACGCAGTCCATCCTCGGCGATCGCACGGCCGAGGAGCAGAACGGCTTCCTGGCCGGCACTGCGCGTCGCGTGTACCTGTCCCACTAGCAAGCGCCGCCCGTCGTCCAGGCACGGAGTTTCTCGGGATTTCGTACAACCCAGATGCGCTTGATCCGGTCGCCTGCGACGTCGAACGCGAACACCGTGACGATGACGCCGTCCTGCCGAGCCACCACGCCGGGCTGACCGTTGACCGTGCGCTCCAGGAACGTCATGTTGCTGGGCTTCCGGTTGGCGATTTCGACCCAGGCGCGCGCGATCTGCTCGCCGCCTTCGATGGGGCGCAGCGAACGTCGTGGCGAGGCCGCCGCCATCGGCGATCGCCTTGGCGTCAGGGTCGAGCAGGCCGATGAGGGCGTCGATGTCCTTGGCTTCCCATGCCCTCTTGAAGTCCCTGACGATTCCGGCCTGCCGGGCTGATGGGGTCGCAGGAGCCTGCGAGGCGCGAAGGCGCCGGCGGGCCGAGGAGGCCAGTTGGCGACATGCCGCCGGGGTACGGCCGACGATCTCGGCGACTTCGGCGAAGGGGTAGCGGAAGACGTCGTGCAGGATGAACGCGACGCGCTCGGCCGGGGTCATCGATTCGAGCACGACGAGGAAGGCCATGTTGATCGACTCGTCGAGGGTGACCCGGTCGGCTGGGTCGACCGTGGTGTCTCCCCGACGCCCGGTGATCCACTCCGCCGCGTCCGGCAGCGGCTCGGGGATCCATTCGCCCACGTAACGTTCCCGCCGCGCCCGGGCCGAGTCGAGCAGGTTCAGGCAGATGCGACTGACGACCGTCGTCAGCCAGGCGCCCGGCGATTCGATGGCCTCCTGCTGTTCCCGGGACATGGCGTACCAGCGGGCGTTGGTCTCTTGCACGACGTCCTCGGCCTCGGCCAGGGAACCGAGCAGCCGGTAGGCGAGATTGATCAGCTGACGCCGCTCGCTCATGATCACGTCCAGGCTCGGATCGAACTGGCCGAGTCCTGACCCGGATCGGGTGCTCATCGTGTCGCCTGCCTCCTCGTACGCATCCCTCACCAGTTCGACAACCCAGCGCGCCGAAACGTGAGGCCGGCGCCCTCGCCTCACATTCCGAAGGGCTGCCCTGTCGAGCAAAGGCGAGACGAACCCATCATCCAGCGAACAACCAGGAGCCACTATGACCACGCAAGTCTCTGAGACGGTGTTCACCGATCCGGCCCCCGTGCATCGACTCGAGCGGGCGGCCGCCGCGCTGACGGCACACGGCTTCACCGTCGAAATCCTCGACGACGCCGCTGCCGCGCGTACCCGCCTGAAGGATCTGATACCGGAGGGCGCCAGCGTGTACGCCCCGGCGAGCGAGACCCTGCGCCTGTCCGGCATTCATGGGGACATCAACGACAGCGGGCGCTACGACGGCATCGGGCCACGCAGCATGACCATGGACCGCGCCACCCAAATGGACGAGATCCGGCGGATGCTCGCCAGCCCCGACGTCATCGTGGGTAGCGTCCACGCCGTCACCGAGACCGGCTCCCTTGTGGTCGCTTCGGCTACCGGAAGCCAACTATCGGGGTACGCGTTCGGCGCCGCTCGCGCCATCTGGATCGTCGGGGCGCAGAAGGTGGTGCCCGACCTGAGCACCGCGCTGCGCCGCGTCGAAGACCACTGCCTCCCGCTGGAGCACGAGCGCGCCATGAGGGTCTACGGGCAGCCCAGTGCCATCAATCGCCTGCTCATCCTCAACGCGGAGTACGAGCCCGGGCGCGGCACCGTCCTGCTGCTGCGCGAAGCCATCGGATTCTGAGACCACCAAGACGTCGTCCAGACGGCGAGACGAGGGCAAGGCGAATCGGCCCGTGGGTGCATCGGCTCGCGGCGCGGGCTGAGCTCGGAGCGCTCGGCTACCCGTAGTCAGCGTGCGGTACCACTGGTCTCTGGACTCGGGATGCGCACGCCCGCGACGAGACGACGCACGACCTCCGGATCGCCGTCGATGGCGGCGCCGGCAGCGACGACCCTGGCCAGGTTGTCGCCGCCGAAGGCTGCGACGAGGGCATCTGTCGTGGTGACCAGGACGGCATCGGGCTCTTCGGGTGGCTCGTGGGTGACCTTGGCGCCGGTCGACGTGAGGCGCACGCCGAAGACGCAGGCAGCAGCGTGGTCGCGCAGTTCGATCCGGAGCGTCGCCTCGCGCCGCCTCGGCGTCGGGACGAAGAAGGTGCGGATGGCCAGCATGGCGCTGTCCGCGCTCACGAAAACCTGGTCCGCGGTCGGCGGAGCAGCCAGCGCCCAGGTGCCGAGCGCGAGCACGATCGGCTCGAGGCCGCGACCCCAGTCAGTCAGCTCGTAGACCCGCACATTGCCCAGCGGCAGCTGCCGACGTCGTATGACCCCCGCGTCGGCCAGTTCGCGCAGCCGGTCGGACAGCGCGTTCGGGCTCGCGTCCGGTAGGGCCTGCTGAAGGTCGGTAAATCGCTTCGGTCCGAGCAGCAGCTCGCGCACCACGAGGAGCGCCCACCGCTCCCCCACGATGTCGAGGCCGCGCGCGACTCCGCAGGCCTGCCGATAGCCCCGCTGGACCGGCACCGAACACCTCCCGCGTACTTGCTCGACCATAGCACTTGCTATTAGCGTCATAGCCCTCAAACCAGGAGGTATTCATGCCCACGCCAATAGCGCCCCCGCTCACCGACCGCGAGACCTGGCAGAAACAACTCGACGAACTCCGGCTGCGCGAAAAGGCGCACACCCGTGAGGGCGACGCCATCGCCGCAGCCCGCCGGCGGCTGCCGATGGTCGAGGTCGACCCGACCACCCGTCTTATCGGTGCCGACGGTTCGGTGCCTTTGCTCGACGTCTTCGAAGGCCGGACCCAGCTGTTCGCGTCGTACCACATGTGGCACACCGGAAGGCCGGCCGCCGACCAGTGTGAAGGCTGCACGTTCTTCAACGGCCAGGTGCTCGAGCTGTCCTACCTGCACTCGCGCGGCGTCACGTTCGCGGTCTTCTGCCAAGGGCCCTTCGAGGAGATCCTCGCGCTACCGCGACTTCATGGGCTGGGAGGTGCCGTGGTACTCCGTTCCCGCCGAGTCACGTGACGCTCTCGTCGCCGGACGGGCGTTCGGGATGAAGGCGTGCTACCTGCGCCAAGACGACCGTGTGTTCGAGACCTACTGGACTACCGGGCGGGGCGTCGAGTCGATGGCGCCCTCGTACGGCGTGCTCGACATGACCATCTACGGCCGCCAGGAGAACTGGGAGGACTCGCCGGCAGGTTGGCCACAGGACTTCCGGCTTGACGGCGACCAGTTCCGCCTCGACGGCCGACCCACATCGCAGTGGTCGCGCCTTGCCGCCGGCCGTGACGACGACCTGGGCGCCACCGGGCCGGCCGGCAGCGAGCACCACTGCCACTGAGGTCGGCGGCTGCGAACGTGGATCGGGCTCACCTGGCAGATCTACCGGCTGCGGAAGGACGATCCGCTCAGGGCCGGATGCCGAGTGCAAGCGGGAAGGTGCCCTCGCCGACGCCGGTGAGCGTCTGAGTGAACTGCCTCAGGTAGGTGTCGAGGAACGGCGACCGGTCGCCCTGGGTCGGCACGTCGAACCGCGGGTCCTGCAGCGCCAGACTCAGCCGCGCCGCGGTGACCCGGATCGTGTTGCCGCTCGGGGTGTCGCGCCAGCCGTTGCTGCCGATCGTCCCGACCTGAACCCCGAGCTGGTGACCTTGCTCGAAGGTCCAGTCGGTGGACTTCAGGTCGAACGTGATCCGGCCCGCCTGCTCGATCAGCGCGACGTTCTCATCGAACATCACCGCGCTGCCGCCCGGAGCGACGTCCCACAGTCGCACCAGGACGTTGCCGGGCGCGCTGGCGTCGATCGTGATCCGGGGCGCACCTTCGGTTGCACGGGATCTCCGACCCGCGACCGGATTGCCTGCGGTTCATGGCGCGGCTGTCCTACCCGGATCTGTACTGCGCCGACGGCAAGACCCTCGGCCTGCCAGCCCTGCAGTACGAGCTGCTGGAGACCTTCTACGACCGGGCCGCCGAGGCGGTCTTGTATCTCGAGCGAGCCGGCGCGCTGCACTCGCGCATCAGCCCGGCGGCGTACGGCGACCCGCTCGGGCATCCCGAGTATCACGCCGAGCATCCCGACAACCGGGTGCCACACGGCCGCCATCTGATCGTCGACGACGGCGACCCGGCGTTCGGCATCCGGGGCGCGGCCTACGTCGGCCAGCTCGTGACGTACCTGGAAAGCAAAGGTGTCGACATCCGCTTACAGCACCGAGTGGTCGACGTCTTCGCCGAGCCCGACGGGCACATCGCCGGGGTCGTCGCCGAGGTGGACGACGGCGTGCTGAGCATCCCGGCGCGCAATGCGGTCGTGTTCGCCACCGGCGGCTTCGGCCATGACGCGCAGGCTCGGGCGACGTATCTGCCCGGACCGGTCGACGGCGTAGCCGCTGTCGCGACGAACACGGGCGACTTCCTCCGGATCGGCATGAGCCTCGGAGCGGGCCTGGGCAACATGACGAGCGCCTACCTCGGCAACGCGCCGTTCGAGCTCGCCCTGGACGTCGAACGGGTGCCGCAACTGCTCCACTTCCCCTACGGCGACAGCATGATCTGGGTCGACTGCGGCGGCCGGCGGGTGGTCAACGAGAAGGGCGTGTTCACCGAGCGCGCCAAGGTGCACTTCGGCTGGGACGCCGGGCAGTACCGGCACGGTCGCCGGGTGCTGATCCAGATCTATGACTCGGTCGTTGCCGGGCAGCCCGGCGCACGCTCGCCGGTTCCGCCGCCGGGCGGGGACAACGCACACGTCCTGGTGGCCGACACCTGGCCGCAGCTTGCGAGTCGGATCGACGAGCGTCTCGCCGACCTGGCGTCGCGCACCGGAGGCGTGCGGCTGGCCCCGGACTTCGTCGACAATCTCATCGCGTCCGTCGCGGAGTTCGACCGTGCCGCATCGACCGGCCACGACCCGGTCTTCGCGCGCGGGGCCACCGCGATCGAACGCTGCTACGAACGCGCCTGCACGACGCGAACCCGAACCCGACGATGGCCCCGTTCAGCCCGGACGGGCCGCGCTACGCAGTGCTGATCGGGGCCGCGATGTTCGACACCGCCGGCGGGCCGATCATCGATCCCAGCGCCCAGGTGCTCGACGTGCTCGGCGACCCGGTACCCGGCCTGTTCGGCGCGGGATGTTGCGTGGCCTCGCCGGGCGGGCAGGCGTACTGGTCCGGCGGTGCCCCGATGGGGCTCGCGCTGACGTTCGGCTACATCGCCGGCCGCAACGCCGCTGCGGGCGCCGGCACGCGGCGCGCTACCTCGCGCGGTTGATCAGCGTTGCCGCTGTTCGTGGATGAGCCGCACCAGCCACAGCCGCAGGAACCCCGACAGCGAGTACCTCAGGAAGACCGCCGAGCCCACGATCGAGCACGAGATCCCGATGAGCGCGAGGACCATCGCATCGTTCTGGTCCAGCGTGTTGTCCGTGCCGCTCGACAGCAGATAGCCGATGACACCCAGCGCGACGCCGAGCACCGCCAGCAGGCCGCCGAGCCGCGCGAGGACGCGGTCGCGCCCCGCATTCGGCGCCGGGATCTTCATCTCGGCGATCTGCTCGCGGAACGCATCCGCGCGCGATGCCTCAGGGCGTCCAGGTGCCTCCGGTACGTCCACGCTCATGAGTCTCCTCGGCGTCGGGTCAGTTCGGGGCGACGTCGATCGGCCCGGCATCACTGTCTCCCGGGGCCGAGCGCGGGTCAACGCGCAGTCTCATCCAGTGGCATCGAGGCATCCGGCGGGCGTGGCGAGGGGCCCTACTTGTCTGATGGACTCCATTGCCAGCGCGATCGAGGCGATCGCGGCCGGGCGGCCGGTCGTCGTGATCGACGACGAGGATCGCGAGAACGAGGGCGATCTGATCGTCGCCGCCGCGAAGATCAGCCCGGAGATCGTCGCGTTCATGATGAACGAATGCCGCGGGCTGATCTGCGTGCCGATGACCGGAGCCGCCATCAATCGGCTGCACCTGCAGCCGATGGCCAGTGCACAACACCGAGCACATGGGCACCGCGTTCACCGTCTCGGTCGACGCCCGGACGGACGTCACGACCGGCATCTCGGCCGCCGACCGGGCGAGGACAATCTCGCTGCTCGCCGACCCGGACACCTCGGCCGACGACCTCACCCGCCCGGGCCACGTGTTCCCGCTGCTTGCTCGCGACGGCGGTGTCCTGCAACGAGCCGGGCACACCGAGGCCGCCGTCGACCTCGCCCGTCTCGCCGGCCTGCCGCCGGCCGGCGTCATCTGCGAGATCGCCAATCCGGACGGGACCATGGCCCGGTTGCCGCAGCTACGCGCCTTCGCCGTTCGCTACGGCATACCGCTGATCTCGATCGCCGACCTGATCCGCTACCGGCACCGGACCGAACGGCAGGTCGAGCGGGTGACGGCGACGACGATGCCGCTCGACGCCGGCACGTTCACGGCGTTCGGATATCGCAGCCTGATCGACGGGCGGGAACACCTCGCGATCGTCAAGGGCTCGATCGGAGACGGCGAGAACGTGCTGGTCCGGGTGCACTCCGAATGCCTCACCGGCGATGTGCTCGGCTCGCGCCGCTGTGACTGCGGAAGCCAACTGCGGCAGGCGCTCGCGACCGTCGCCGCGGAGGGTCGCGGCGTGGTCTTGTACCTACGCGGACATGAGGGTCGGGGAATCGGCTTGCTGCACAAGCTGCAGGCCTACCAGTTGCAGGACGCCGGAGCCGACACCGTGGACGCCAACCTCGAACTCGGACTGCCCGCCGACGCCCGCGACTACGGCACGGGCGCTCAGATCCTCGCCGATCTCGGCGTGCGCACGATGCGGCTGCTCACGAACAATCCGACCAAGCGCGCGGGCCTGGAGGGCTACGGGCTGCAGATCGTCGGACGTGTGCCCCTCGCGGTCGACGCCAACACGCACAACCTGCGCTACCTGCGGGTCAAGCGTGATCGGATGGGCCACGACCTGCCGGGGTTGCCGTGGCACGACGACGACGTGTCCTGGGCCTCGCTCGCCACCCGCAGGCGGCTACCGCCGGCGAGAGCGGACGAGGACGGGTCGGGCAGTTTCGGCCTGTCCTCGGACGTCCGCGACAACCCCTGAGCGGGCGTTCCCATCGAGGCGTCAGGTCTCGGCGAGCGCCTCGTCGCGGCGGCGGGCCAGGTCGAGTGCGATGTCGATGATCATGTCCTCCTGGCCGCCCACCATCGCGCGGCGGCCGACCTCGACGAGGATCGCGCGGGCATCGAGGCCGTACTCCGCAGCCGCACGCTCGGCATGCCGAAGGAAGCTCGAGTACACGCCGGCGTAGCCAAGAGTCAGCGTCTCCCGGTCGACCTGAACGGGGCGGTCCTGCAGCGGACGCACGAGGTCGTCCGCCGCATCCATCAACGCGAACAGGTCGCAACCGTGGTCCCATCCGAGGATGTCGGCCACCGCCACGAACGGCTCGATCGGACAGTTGCCCGCGCCCGGCACCCTGGCCGGCGAGCGAGGCGTCGACCCGGTAGGCGCCGTCCTCCACGGCGACGATCGAGTTGGCGACCGCGAGCGACCGAGGTTGTGGTGGGCATGGACACCGATCTGCGTCTCGGGCTGCAGGACCTCGCGGTACGCGCGGATCCGCGCCCGCATTTCGTCCATGGTCAATCGGCCGCCCGAGTCGGTGACGTAGACGCAGTGCGCGCCGGCGGCTTCCATGAGCTTGCGCCTGCTGGGCAAGGGCATCCGGCGGCGCCATGTGCGCCATCATCAGAAACCCGGACACGTCCATGCCGAGCTCGCGCGCTGCGCCGATGTGCTGGTTGGCGATGTCGGCCTCGGTGCAGTGCGTGGCAATCCGCACCGAACGCACGCCGGCGTCCCTAGGCCCGCCGCAGCTCGCGGACGGTGCCGATGCCCGGCAGCAACAGTGCGGTGAGCTTCGCGTGCTCGACCGACCGCGGCGGCCTCGGCGATCCAGTCCCAGTCGGTGTGGCTGCCCGGCCCGTAGTTGACGCTGCTTCCCGCGAGACCGTCGCCGTGCGACACCTCGATCGCCGCGACCCCGGCCGCATCGAGCGCCGCGGCGATCTGCCGGACGTTGGTTCGCGAGTAGCGGTGCCGAATGGCGTGCATGCCGTCGCGCAGGGTCACGTCCTGGACGTAGAGCGGGATCCGATCCGCGACCGTGTCGCCGGTCATGCCGCCGCCGTCCAGGCGGCCAGTCGCTCGCCGACCTGGCAGCGCGGCCGAGGTCATGATGTCGAGGTTGCCGGCGTAGGCGGGCAGGTAGTGGCCAGCACCCTCGACCTCCAGGAAGATCGCGACCAGCGCGACCGCTCGCCGCGGCCGGCGCCGGGCAGCAGGTCGTTCTCGATGCTCGTCCGGCCGAGCGGCCGGAACTGCACGTCCTGCTTGAGCCGGTAGCCGGGGACGTACTCCTGGACCGTCTGACCATGTGCGTGCACCGATGGCTCGACTGCGTCGCGGTCAGCAGTCGTCCGACGATGCAGAAGACCGTGTCGCGCATGATCAGCGGCGGCTCGGCCGGATTGAGCACGATGATCGCCTTGCCGTGCGTCGCTCCGCCGACCTGCTCGATCGCGCGCGCCGGTGGTCTCGGTGAACTCGTCGATGTTGGCCCGGGTGCCCGGCCCGGCCGAACTTCGATGCGATCGAGGCGACGATCTCGGCGTACGGCACCGTGGCGCACCCGGCGACGACCGCGGCCACGATCGGGATCGTCGCCTGGCCGCCGCAGGTGACCATGTTGATGTTGCGGCTCGTCGAGGTGGCTCGTCGAGATTGACCGGCGGGACGACGTACGGGCCGATCGCGGCCGGCGTCAGGTCGACCACACTGCACGTGCGGCGCGCAGGATCGGCGTCGTTGGCCAGGTGCGCTCCGGCGGACGTGGCGTCGAAGACGATCGTCCACTTCGGCGAACTCCGGCATGCGCCACGCAGTCCGTCGACGCCGGTCGACGATCGCCGGCGACGCCGAGGCGCGCCGCTCGCGCCAGACCGTCGGAGTCCGGGTCTATGCCGACCATCGCGCCCACTCCAGCGTGCTCCGACAGGCGCATGATCTTGATCATCAGATCGGTTCCGATGTTGCCTGAGCCGACGATTGCGACCTTAGCCATCCAGCCCCACCTCCTCCCGCGAAGTCGCACGTCGACCGTTCCGAGACCGCTGATTCGGCCCGCACGTGGTCACCCGGGCCGGCCGGGACCAGCGGGCCGAGCGCGCCGCGAGAGCAGCTCGCCGCGCGCAGCGGGTCCCCGAGCTGCGCCGAGGCCCGGGCGAGCCACAGCACGGCGTTGAGTGGGTCGCCCAGGCACGCCGCGCCGCTTCCGGTCGAGACGACCTCGCCGTTGCGCTGCATCGTCATCCAGACGTCTTGGGGATCGATGTCCGCAATGGGCACGCGGTGGTCCGCGATCACGAACATCCCGCTCGAGGCGTTGTCGGCCACCGTGTCGACGATGCGAGATGTCCCAGTCGCGCACCCGGCTGTCGACGATCTCGATCGCGGCGACGGCGGTCGAGATGACGGCCCTGACGTCGTCGATCGAGTCGACGTCGGCGGGAATGTCGGCGGCGAGCCAGAATGCGACCTCGGCCTCGACGCGCGGCTGAAGCAGGCGGCCCGCCGGCACGGTGCCGCCGCTCGGAACGGCCATGTCGTCGAACAGCCAACCGGTGTCCGGCTGTGTCACGCCGAGCTGGTTCTGGACCGCGGCCGAGGTGAGGCCGATCTTGCGCCCGACGCGCCGGGCGCCCCCCGCGAGGCGCAGGTCGAGGTTGCGACGCTGTACCGCGTACGCCGTCGCCACGTCGCCGTCGCTGACGAGGTCGCGGATCGGCAGGCACGGAACGCCGCGTCCGGCCGCGTCGCGAAGGCGTTGTGCCGCGCGCTCGACGACCTCGGTGCCGGTCATCCGCTCTCCTCGCCCTCGCCCATCGCACGCCCTCGGACGCCGGCCGGTCGGCTGCCGGCACTACCTGCCTAATCGCTTCGCAGGCACCGGGGCAATGCGATGTTCCATGGGCCGGAACGCGCGCCGCTTGCGGCCATCCGGCCGCGCGCGAACGGCGTTTCTCCGCGCGTGCCCTCGATCAGGCCAGATGGTCGGGTGAGCCGGGCCAGGCGGTCTTCAGGACGGACAGCACGGTGCAAATGTGAACCGGCCCTGGCGCGATGCCGTGTTCTCAGGTAAGTGCCTCTGTGTTGGCTGCAGAGAGACAATTCCGGGTTGCAAGGTTCAGGGGACGGTGACTGCGATGAATGCTCGAGGGTGGTTCGCGCTTCGTACGGCTTTGATCGTCGTTGTGGTGGCAGGTCTGGCAGTTGATGCCTACGTGCATTTCGACCTCGCGTCCAGCTACGCAGGGGTCAAGTCCAGTGTGCTGAGTCAGGCGGACCTGTTCCGCGCCGAAGGCGCTGTCGCCGTGCTTGCCGCCGTGGCGCTGCTGGTCCGGCCGCGTCGCTACACCGCAGCGTTCGCCTTCCTGGTCGCCGCGGCCGGAACCGCGGCAGTGGTCGTCTACAGGTACGTCGACGTCGGGGCGTTCGGTCCGTTCCCGAACATGTACGAGAACATCTGGTACACCGAGAAGACGCTGAGTGCCTGGGCCGAAGGCATCGCCGCTGTCGCCGCGCTGGCGCTGTTCGTCGTGCTGCATGTCGGGGCGCGGCGCAACACGCAGACGGGAGCCCCGCTCGAACCGGATCGGGTGCAGACCAGAGGCTGATCCGACGGCGTTGCCGGGGATGGCCGTTCTCGATCGCCCCCGGCGGCCTGCGTAAGCAATGACACGAGAAGTCCGACCGGTGCGGTTCAATGTGCCCGGGGGGGCCGGAGGACGAATGGGACCGGTGGTGCGCGACGCGCTCGCGTTCTGGGTGAGCGAGCCGGGCGTGGGCCAGATCGGCCCGGTGTCGGTGCCCGAGCCCGGTCCGGACGACGTTCTGGTGCGGACATTGCGCTCCGGCATCAGCCGCGGGACGGAGACGCTCGTGTTCCGGGGCGGCGTGCCCGAAAGCCAGTACGCCCTCATGCGGGCGCCGTTCCAGGACGGCGAGTTTCCGGGTCCGGTCAAGTACGGCTACCTCAACGTCGGCATGGTCGAGTACGGGCCGGCGGCGCTCCGCGGGCGCACCGTCTTCTGCCTCTACCCGCACCAGACCGCGTTCGTCGTGCCGGCCCGGTCGGTGGTGGTCGTGCCGGACGACGTGCCGCCGGCGCGCGCGGTGCTGGCCGGCACGGTCGAGACCGCGGTGAACGCGTTGTGGGACGCCGCGCCGCTCATCGGTGACCGGGTCGCCGTCGTAGGCGCCGGCATGGTCGGCTGCTGTGTCGCGCGACTGCTCGCCCGGTTCCCGGGCGTGTCCGTGACTCTGGTGGACGTCGATCCCAGCCGGGCCGCGATCGCAGCGGCGCTCGGCGTCGACTTCGCCCTGCCGCCCGACGCAGCGACCGGCTGCGACCTCGTCGTGCACACGAGCGCGACCTCTGCCGGGCTGCAGCGGTCACTCGACCTCCTGACGCCGGAGGGCTCGGTCGTCGAACTGAGCTGGTACGGCGACGCCGAGGTCACCCTGTCACTCGGCGGCGCCTTCCACTCGCGGCGGCTCGGCATCCGGGCGAGCCAGGTCGGCACCGTCGCACCCGCGCGGCGAGCGACCCGGACGTTCACCGATCGGCTCGCCCTCTCGCTCGACCTGCTGCGCGATCCGGCGTTCGATGCCGTCATCACCGGAAGCTCGCCGTTCGCGGAGTTGCCCGATGTCATGGCCCGGCTCTCGGCCGGCACCCTGCCCGCCCTCTGCCACACGATCAGCTACGACGAAGGATGAACGCATGTTCAGCGTGACCGTCCGCGATCACATGATGATCGCGCACAGCTTCCGCGGCGAGGTGTTCGGACCGGCGCAGCGCCTGCACGGCGCCACCTACGTCGTGGACGCGACCTTCCGCCGCGAGGCACTCGACGCCGACAACATCGTGGTCGACATAGGGCTGGCCACCGAGCAATTGCACGCGGTGGTCGGCGAGTTGAGCTACCGCAACCTCGATGACGAGGCGGCGTTCGCCGGTATCAACACATCCACGGAGGCACTGGCCCAGGTGATCGCCGACCGCCTCGCCGACCGGATCAACGCCGGCGAGTTCGGCGCGGCCGCGCGCGGGCTGGCCGCGATCGAGGTCACGCTGCACGAGTCGCACGTCGCCTGGGCCAGCTACGAACGGCCGCTGTGAACCTGGTCGACGTCGTCGTCCCGGACGGGATCGACGATCCGGCGACGCCGAGCGGCGGTAACACCTACGACCGCCGAATCTGCCGTGAGCTCACGGCGATGGGCTGGCTGGTACGCGAACACGCGGTGGCCGGCTCGTGGCCGTGGCCGGACGCCGCGTCGTCGCAGGCCCTGGCCCGCGTGATCGCGGGGATCCCGGACGGCGGCGTCGTGCTGGTCGACGGCCTGCTCGCGTCCACCGCCGCGGCCGTGCTCGTGCCCGCTGCCCGGCGGATCTCGCTGGTCGTCCTGGTCCATATGGCGCTGGGCGACGGGCCGCCCGGCCATGTCGTCGCCGGCGCAAGCGCTGCGGAGGGCGCGGTCCTGGCGGGCGCCCACGCTGTACTCACCACGAGTTCGTGGACGCGCCAGCGACTCCTCGACCGGTACGCGCTGCGTCCCGACCGGGTGCATGTGGCCGAGCCCGGCGCCGAACCCGGCCGATGTTGCGCCAGGTACTGCCGACGGCGCGCGAGTTGCTGTGCGTCGCCGCAGTGACGGCGCACAAGGGGCACGACGTACTACTCGGCGCGCTGGCGGCGATCGCCGACCTGCCGTGGCGCTGCGTCTGCGTGGGCACGCTCGACCGTGAACCGGCATTCGTCGCCCGGCTGCGCCGGCAGGCCGACGCGGACGGCATCGGCGATCGGTTCTGCCTGGCCGGCCCGTACCCGGCCGAGCGACTCGATGGGGCGTACGCCGCCGCGGACACGCTCGTGCTCGCCTCGCGTGGCGAGAGCTACGGCATGGTCGTCACCGAAGCATTGGCGCGTGGCCTGCCGGTCATCGCGTCGGCGGTGGGCGGGCTGCCCGACGCGCTCGGCCACGCATCCGACGGGCGCCCGCCCGGCCTGCTGGTGCCGCCCGACGACGCGCCGGCGCTGGCCTCGGCACTGCGCGACTGGCTGAGCGACGCCGACTTGCGGCAACACCTCAGACGGGCCGCGCGGGAACGTCGAGAGACGTTGCCCGGCTGGCCCGCCGCCGCTGCCCAGGTCGCGAGCGTGCTCACCGCGCCGGCCATCGCATGACCGAGCACCCCGGCCACCGATCAAGCGTGGTGGCCTCATGACCGAGCAGGAGCCGGTGCGGGTGACCCCGGCCTGGCTCGACCTGCGCGAACCGGCGGACGCCGCCGCCCGTGCGACCGACCTGGTCGACGAGGTCCGGCGCCGATTGCCGGTGGGCGGGCCCGTCGTCGTGCACGATCTCGGGTGCGGTACCGGATCGATGGCCCGCTGGCTCGCGCCACGGCTGGCCGGGCCGCAGCACTGGGTCATGTACGACCGGGATGCCGACCTGCTCGCCCACGCCCGAGCGCAGATGCCGCCGGTCGCGGCCGACGGCGCCGCGGTCACCGTCGAGACCCGGCAGAGCGACATCACGCGGCTCGAGCACGGCGAACTGGCGGGCGCGTCACTGATCACCGCATCGGCCTTGCTCGACATGCTGACCGCGGACGGAACTTGCCCGGATCGTCGGTGCTTGTACCGACGCCGGTTGTCCGGCGCTGCTGACCATTTCGGTGATCGGTCGCGTCGAGTTGACACCGCCCGACCCGCTGGACGAGTCGCTCACCGGCGCGTTCAACGCCCACCAGCGCCGTCGCGTAGACGGCCGGCAACTGCTCGGACCAGACGCAGTCGGCGCGGCGGCCGAGGCCTTCGCCCGTCGCGGTGCCGACGTGCTCGTGCGGCCCAGCCCCTGGCGCCTCGACGGTTCAGCCGCGCCTTTGGTGGCCGAGTGGCTCACCGGCTGGGTCGACGCGGCATGCGAGCAACGTCCCGAATTGAGCGCTGCCGCCCGCGCCTACCTCGATCGCCGCCGGGCCGACGCATCGGCCGGCCGGCTGCGCGTGAACGTGCACCACCAGGACCTGCTCGCGATACCTCGATGAGGCCCGGATGAACGGACACGCCCCGGCGTGCGTGTTTGCACAAGAGGCGGTTCGACAGGAAGCGGCCCATCGAGGAGGTGACTGGCCAGGATGAGCAAGACGGCATGGGCGTGGGCGCGCCCGGTGGGCGGCGTCGCGATCCTGGCGATCCTCGTCTGGCGGCTGGGCACCGGCCCGATCCTGGACGGACTGCGCACCATCAACGGCGCGACGTTGGTTGTGGCCGCCGGCATCGCCGTCGTCACCACGGTGAGCTGCGCCTGGCGATGGACCCTGGTCGCTCGTGGCCTCGGCGTCGGCCTGCCGTTGCGGACGGCAATCGCGGCCTACTACCGCTCCCAGTTCCTCAACACGGCGTTGCCCGGCGGCGTGCTCGGTGACGTGCACCGCGCGGTGAGCCATGGTCGAGACGTCGGAGACGTCGGGCGCAGTGTCCGGTCTGTCGTGTGGGAACGCTTCGCCGGCCAGGCCGTGCAGGCGGTGCTCGCGGTGCTCGTGCTCGTGGCGCTTCCCTCACCCGTGCGGCGGTCGATGCCGATCGTCATTGCGGTCGTCGTCGTTGCGAGTCTCGGTGTCGTGCTGGCGATTCGGGTGCTGCCGCAACGCGGGGCGTCGCGATGGGCCCGGACGCTGCGCACGGCGCGTGAGGATGTCCACGCCGGGCTGCTCGTCGAGGCGCGCCCGGTGGGGCATCGTGCTCGCGTCGGTCGTCGTCGTGGCCGGCCACACCGCCACATTCCTGGTCGCCGCCCGAACGGCCGGCTCGACGGCATCGAACACGCGGATGCTGCCGATCGCGATGGTTGTGCTGCTGGCGATGACGGTACCGACCACCATCGGCGGCTGGGGCCCGCGCGAAGGCGTCGCCGCATGGCTGTTCGCGGCGGCCGGACTCGGAGCCGGTCAGGGAGTCGCAGTCGCCACCGTCTACGGCGTCATGGCGATCGCCGCCAGCCTGCCGGGCGCCGCAGTTCTGCTGGCCACCTGGCTTCGGCGCGGCTCGCGGCCGCTCGCATCGCCGTCGACGTATCCGGACGCGCCCGATCCGGATCGTGAACTTGTGCCCACCGGCGCTGGGGGCGAAGGTGCTGTACGTGGCTGAACGTCCTTACACCCTGCTCAGCTGCGGCATGTCCATCGACGGCTACCTCGACAGTGCGACCGTGCGACGCCTGCCGCTGTCCAACGACGCCGACTTCGACCGGATCGACGCCGTGCGCGCCTCCTGCGACGCGATCCTCGTCGGAGCGGCCACCGTCCGAAACGACAACCCGCGGCTGCTGGTCCGCTCGCAGGCCCGACGCGACGACCGGATCGCGCGCGGGCTGCATCCGTCCCCGGTGAAGGTCACCGTGACCGGGCGTGGGCAGCTCGACCCCTGCGCGGACTTCTTCGCGACCGGCGACAACGAGAAGGTGGTCTACTGCGCGAGCGTGTCGGTCGACGCGGCTCGCGACCGGCTCGGGTCCGTGGCGACCGTCGTCGACGGCGGCCAGCCGGTGGACATGCACCGGATCAGCGAGGACCTCTACGACCGGGGTGTGCGGCGGCTGATGGTCGAGGGCGGCGGGGAGATGCACACCCAGTTCCTCACCGCCGACCTGGCCGACGAACTGCACCTCGTCGTCGCACCGTTCTTCGTGGGCGACCCGCGGGCCCGGCGCTTCGTCGGCGAAGGCCGCTTCCCGTGGAATCCGTGCCGGCGCGCGCCACTTGCCGAGGTGCGCCAGATCGGTGACGTCGTGCTGCTGCGGTACGCACTCTCACCGCGGTTCTGCCCGAGCTGAATCCGACCTGAATCCGGGATGCCCATGACGCACGTGCCGCCGACCGCGACGATCCGCACGCAGGTGACGTTGCCCCTTCGATTCGTCGACGGGTACGCCACGACCGCGCGCGCGTTCACGTTCAACGGACTGGTCGACGGGCGCGAACACCTGGCGCTGGGCCTCGGCAACCGGGCGCTCGCGTCGGGCGCGGACGCGGATCCGGCGACGGTGCCGCTCGTCCGGCTGCACAGCGAATGCCTTACCGGCGACGTTCTCGGCAGCCAGCGATGCGACTGCGGCGCCCAGTTGCGCGAGGCGGTCGAGCGCGTCGCCCGCGTCGGCGGCTACGTGCTGTACCTGCGCCAGGAAGGGCGGGGCATCGGCCTGTACACCAAGCTCGACGCGTACGAGCTGCAGGATGCGGGCCTGGACACCTACGAGGCCAACCTCGCACTCGGTCACGCCGAGGACGAGCGCGACTACACGGTTGCCGCCCAGATGCTGCGCGCCCTGCAGTTGCCGCGAGTCGCGTTGCTCAGCAACAACCCGGACAAGGCCGCGCAGCTCGTCCGGCTCGGGGTGACCGTGACCGAGCAGGTGCCGACGCGCGTGCACCTGTCCGCGGCGAACGCCGGCTACCTGGCGACGAAGGCGCTGCGCGGCGCGCACACGCTCGATGTGCCGCACCGCGGGCGGCGGATCGGGTCCGGCGCGATCGCGTCCGGCGCCGCAGCAGAACGCTCGGTCGATCACGTGCCGCCGCTCGAACGCCCGCGTTAGCGTCGGCGCTCCTCGCGGGACTCCAGCAGCCGGTCGGCCGGCCGCCAGATCACCGAAGGCAGCACCGCCGTGAAGTTGCGCTCGCGCGCGCATCCCGTCCACACACCCGCGCCGTACGCCGCCTGGTCGGCGAGGACCGTGGCCAGGTAGCGCAGTGGCGGCGTAGTCGGGCGTTGCCGCAGCCAGTCGGTCAGCGGTGGCCCGAGCAGCAACGAGGCCGCCGGCGACCCGTCGTTCCATACGTGTGCGTATGGTGCGACCGCCCGGACGGACGAGCGCAGCGACCACGGCCGGGCCGGCGAACTGTGCGCACCACCGGCCCAGACCGAGCCAGGTCTGGATGACGCCGCCCGCCATCGCGCGGGTCATGCCGTCCGCCGGCACGCCGCGGTCGCGGAGCCGGCGGGCGAGAAGCAGGCTGGATGCGGCGAACGCGGCGCCGGCCACGGCGGGGCGCCGGGCCAGCAGCGCGCCGGTCGTCAACGCGGGCCACGGATGCAGCACCAGCGGCGCGACCGCACCCGGATGGCGACGGGTCTGATGGGCGCCCGGCCGACCGGCAAGACGATCACCCTGGCCGGCGTCAACATCTTCCGCGTCGAGGGCGACCGGATCGTCGAACGTTGGGGCCGGCTCGACGAGCTGGGCCTGCTCCGCCAGCTCGGCCTGATCAACGACTGACCCGGCGCCCTGACGATCCAGGAACCAGTCCGGAGAAGGACATATGCAGATGGCATACAAATGCCTCGGTGCAGTAAGTCGGGGTCGGCGAACACTCCCCGGCGATCTCAGAGGTCGGCCGGCGCCACTGCTCGAAAGGCCAGGACGGCGGCGGCGAGCAACGCGAGAACGCCGAACACGTGGGCGGCGCCGGCGTCCACGACGGTCAGCAGCACGACTCCGGCCAGCAGGCAGGCCAGCGCCAGGCGCGCGGCATTCCCGTGATCGGCCGCCCGGGTCGGCACCTCGCGAGGTGCCGCGGCAACCGGAGCCGGAGCGTTGTGCGGGTCCAGACCACCGGTGAGCACCAGCCGGAACAGCAGGCCGAGGGACGGCGCCAGGATCACGCCGCCGGCCAGCACGGCGACGGTCACGGCGATCAGGGTGGCGCGCCCCGCAGCGGCCTGGTGCAGGGTGAGGCCGGGCAGCACGGTCGGGCGTTGGGCGGCCGCCCACCCGACGAGGATCGCCGCGACAGCCACGGCGGCGCTCGCCCGGGCCAGCTGGAATCGGGAGACCCACACGAGACCGAGCGTGCCCAAGCCGGCCGCCGCCGAGACGATGACGGCCGCCAGTCCGTAGCCCGACGTGAGCCCGTCGAAGATGTGCCGGGCGTCGTGATGCAGCACAGGCAACCCGGCCAGGGCGATCGCGCCGGTGAGGACGCCGGCGCCAAGGGCCCGGATCCGGAAAGCCTGTTCGAGGCGGGCATCGCCGATCCGGGCGGCGTCGGCGGCCAGGTACACCGCGGCGAGGAACGCACCTACCGCCACGGCTAAGCAGCCACAGAGGATCGAGGTGGGATTGACCCAACTGCTGACCAGATCACCCGCAGCGTTGCCGACCGGAACCCGGCCCGAGGCGATCGCGCCGATCGCCGCGCCCAGCATGAACGGCGTGAGGATCGAGGACACCGCGAAGGTCAGGTCGATGATGCGACGCTCGCGCGGCACGTCGGTGGCCGACTGCAGCGCGTACGCCAGGCCACGGAAGATGATGCCCAGCGCCGCCACCGAGATCGGGATCATCAGCGTCGAGGCGACCGACCCGACCACGACCGGGTACGCGGTCCACATGACGGTGAGCACGAAGATCAGCCAGACGTGGTTGGCCTCCCACACCGGGGCGATCGCGTGGTGGGCGTGATCGCGGATCGCCCGGCCACGCTCGCCGGGACCGGCCAGCAACTCCCAGAGCCCGGCGCCGAAATCAGCACCGGCCAGCACGGTGTAGAGGACCAGCCCGGCCAGCACGAACAGCAAGACCAACGTGTCCAGCATGGCTCAGACCGTCGACGGAACGTCTGCCGGCGGGTGCGACACACCGTCGGGCAAAGGGCGGGCCGCCAACCTGCGCAGCGTCCACGCGACGGCGGCGACCAGGACGAGATAGGCCAGCGCCAGCATGGCATAGCTGACCGGGATCCCCGAGGCGCCGGTGACGGCAGCGTCGGTGCGCATGACCCGGTAGACGACCCACGGCTGGCGGCCCACCTCGGTCGTCACCCACCCGGCGATCAGCGCGACGACTGACGCCGGGCCGGCCACTGCGAGCGCCCGGTAGAACCAGTTGCTGACCGGCAACCGGCCGCGGCGCCAGCGCACGACCAGGAACACCAGCGACAGAGCGCCAGCAACGTCCCGATGCCCACCATCATCTGGAACGCGATGCGCACGACGTTGACGGGTGGTATCGCGTCGGCCGGGTAAGAGTTCAGCCCGGTGACCTTGGCGTTCGGGTTGTGGAAGGCCAGCAGCGAGAGCAGCCGCGGAATCTCGATGCCGTACTCGACGTGTCCGTTGGTGTACCAGCCGAGCAGGTGCTCGGGTGCTCCCCGCGTCGTCGACCCCAAACCCTCCAGGGCAGCGAGCTTGATCGGCTGCTCCGTCGCGACCTCACGCGCCGCCCAGTCGCCGACCAGCACCTGCAGCGGCGCGGCGACCGCGGCCGCCGTCAACGGCACCGCCAGCGCGATCCGCTCGTAGCGTCCCCACCGCCCGCGCAGTCGGCCGATCGCGTAGGCGCCGGCGACGAGGAAGCCGGTGACCATGTAGCCGGCGAGGTACATGTGCACGAGTTCGTGCCAGAAGTAGGTGTTGCCGAACAGGGCCTGGACCGGATGAACGTGCGTGACCCGGCCGTTGACGAGCGTGAAGCCCTGCGGGTGGTTCATCCAGCCGTTGACCGTGATGACCATCAACGAGCCGAGGATGCCCGCGAACGCGATAGGCAGTCCGGCCAGGAAGTGCGCCCGCGGCGAGAGCCGGTCCCAGCCGTAGACGTAGATGCCGATGAAGATCGCCTCGACGAAGAACGAGAATCCCTCGATCGCGAAGCCCAGACCGAAGACGCTGCCGAACGTCGCCGTGAAGTTCGGCCACAGCAACGCCATCTCGAAGCTGAGGATCGTGCCGGTGACGACACCGGCCGCGAACAACGTGACAAGCACCTTGCTCCAGCGGCGGGCCAACGCCCGGAACACCTCGTCACCGGTACGCAGGTAGCGCCATTCGATGAACAGGATCATCGCCGGGAACGCGATGCCGAAACAGACCAGCGGGATGTGCACCATGAACGACAACGCCTGCATCTGGCGCGCCTGCAACAGGTAGCTCTGCTGTACCGGCGCCAGACCGTAGGCGACCCCGTCCAGGCTGAGCATCGCCCACCTTCGCTGATGTCGGGCCGTGCTCTACCGCGACCCCGATTGACCCAGGCCATCATGGCACCGGCCGATTCGCCGCCGAGCGGCGCCCGGCGACGCCGAGGGGTCGGCGCGACGGTCACGGAAACCGCACGGACGAGGTTGTCGGGCACCGCTGCGGTGGTCTGGTCCGGGCGGCCGGCCAGGTAGATATCCCTCGATCTGAGACCGCGCGCCGGCCGGGCCGTTCGACCCGAACGCGGTCAGGCAGCGGCGCGCATCGAGCGGTCCGCGCGACGTTATGTCGGGATCAGGCCCAGCCCACCCGATGTTGGATTTCTTCGCTGGCCCAACGGGGTGATCCAGGGTCGCGACCGGCGGCGAAATACCGCTGACGACCGGCTTCGGAGGGGACGACATGTACCAGCGCGAGCAAGACACGACACGTGAGCACGCCGTGGTGATCGGCGCGAGTATGGGCGGACTGGCAGCGGCCGCGGCGCTCGCGCGGTTCTACCGGCGGGTGACCGTTCTCGAACGGGACACGTTGCCGGGCGGCCCCGAGCACCGGCGCGGCGTTCCGCAGAGCAAGCACGCGCACGGCCTGCAGCCAGGTGGCATGCGGGCGTGGGACGCGCTACTGCCTGGCCTCATGGCCGAACTGATCCACGACGGCGCGGTGACCGGCGACCTCACCGAGGACTGCTCGTGGACGATCGGCGGCGGGCGCCTTGCCCGCGGCCGGGCCGGCGTACCGGGCATCGCGCTGACCCGTCCGTTCCTCGAGCAGCACGCCCGCGTCCGGGTCGCCGCGCTGGCGGGCGTGCGGATACGCGACCGGATCGAGGTCCTCGGCCCGATCGCGAACGACCCGCAGCGGGTGACCGGCGTAGAGGTCAGCCCGGCCGGCGGCGGCCCGGTGGAGCAGATCGAGGCCGATCTCGTCGTCGACGCATCGGGGAAGGCGTCGAAGCTGCCGTCTGTGGTTGAGCAGGCTCGGTTACCCGAAGCCCGTCGAGGAGCAGGTGCGCTGCCGGATGGCGTATCTGACGCGGCGCTGGCAGTTGGCCGACTACAGCACGCCCGCTGACATCGTCACGGTCATCACGCCGGCAGAGACGCCGCACTTCGGCGTCATGATCGCGCAGGAGGACGGCACGCACATCGTCACGCTGGGCGGCCTGCTCGAGTCGGGCCCGGCGCGTACCGACGAGGATTACCTTGCATTTGCGGGTCGTCTACAGCACAGGGCAATCGCCGACGCCTTGGTCGGGGCGACGCCGGTGACCGATCTGCAGCCCGCGCACTTCCCGGCCAGCAACCGCCGGCGCTACGACAAGATGCGCGCATTCCCGTCGGGCCTGCTGGCGCTCGGCGACTCGATCGCGTCGTTCAACCCGATGTACGGCCAGGGCATGACCGTGGCCGCCCTGCAGGCAGTGGCCCTGCGCGACATGCTGGCGCGCGGCCCGTTGAACACGCGCAAGTACTTCGCCCGGGCGCATCGCATCGAGGACGTGGCCTGGAAGATCGCCACCGGCGGCGACCTGCGCTTTGACGAGGTCGAAGGCAGGCGCGGGCCGGACACGAAGATCATGAACCGCTACCTCGACCGGTTGACGACGGCAGCCCGCACCGATCCGGTGCTCACCCGGCAGTTCCTGCTCGTCGCCGGATTCATCGAGCGTCCCGAGACATTCTTCAAACCGTCGATCCTCTGGCGGGTTCTCGTCGGCGGACGCGCGACTGCACAGACACAGCCGACCGCGCAGGCCGAGCCGCCCGCGAAGCGACCCGAGCCGGCCGACTCACGGCGATGACCCACCGCCGAGCGGCCGGGCGCTGACCGTTCGTCGCATGATTCGCCGTCCTCGTCGCAGGGTTGGTAGCAACCGGTCGAGGTGGCGTCGCAACCGCTGTTAGCTTCGCTCCCGGTACGCGACGCTGACGGAGGTTGCCGCATGCACTGCCACTGGCCGAACCGGTCACGTATGTATCGGGCGGCAGTGGTCGCCATCGCCGCTGCCTCGGCGCTGACGATGCAATCCCCCGCTGTGGCAAGCGATCCGCCGCACGCGGCGCATTGGGTCGGCACCTGGGCGGCCGCTCCGCAGAAGCCGCAACAGGCAGGTGTCGCGGACCAGACGCTCCGCCTGATCGTGCACTCGTCACTGCCCGGCCAGGCGGTCCGGATAAGACTGTCGAACACGTTCGGGGAAACGCCGGTGCATATCACGGCCGCGGACATCGGACTGCGGTCGAGCGGCGCCACCGTCGCGACCGGGAGATCGGCCGAGCTGACCTTCGGCGGGCAGCCCGATGTCATCCTCTACCCGGGCGCCGATCTGGTGAGCGACCCGGCCCGGCTGGACGTGCCGCCGCTGTCCGACCTCGCGGTGAGCCTCTATGTTCCCGCCGACAGCGGTCCGCCGACCGAGCACGCCGATTTCGGCAACGCCCACCAGACCTCCTATCTCGCAACGGGAAATCACGCGGCCGACGTCGACGGCGCCGCGTTCACGACGACGACGACGTCCTGGCTGTTCCTGTCCGGGGTGAGCGTGGTGGGCAAGCACGCCGCCGATGTCGTAACGGTCGGCGACTCGATCACCGACGGCACCGCATCAACGACCGACACCAACTCCCGCTACCCCGACTTCCTGGCTCGCCGGCTGGCCGCCGAGCACGGACCGGATCGGCTCGGCGTGCTGAACGAGGGAATCGGCGGCAACGAACTGCTCGACACGTCGGCGTGCTGTGGGGCCAGCCCGTCCGCGCTCGCCCGCCTCGACCGTGACGTCATCGGTCAGGACGGCGTGCGCGACGTGATCCTGCTCGAAGGGATCAACGACATAGGCGGTGACCACCAGGCCGACTCGGCGTCACTGATCGCCGGGATGAAGCAGATCATCACGCGATTGCATGGGCACGGCATCCGCGTGCTCGGCGGAACTATCACGCCCGCGTTCGGCCGGCCCGGCTCGTACGGCACGCAGCACACCGAGGACGTCCGCCAGCAGGTGAACGCATGGATCCGCGGCTCGGGCCTGTTCGACACCGTGGTCGACTTCGATCGCGCCGTCCGTGATCCGGCCGATCCGCGGCGCCTGCTCGCGGCCTACGACAGCGGCGACCACCTGCACCCCAACGACGCCGGATACCAGGCCATGGCAGCGGCCGTTCCGCTCGGCGCGCTCTGAACCATCGCGCTGCTACCGACGGCAGTCTGACGACCTGGGTAGGTTGACCCAGCGCCCGCGCGCAGCCGGCAGTTGGTCGCAACAACCGATGGGAACAGTGATGGCAGCGTTGACAAGGGTTACCTGCAATGTCTCCGCGTCCGCCGACGGCTTCGTCGCCGGACCCGGGCAGGACGCCGAGAACCCGATCGGCGTGGGCGGTATGCGCCTGCACGAATGGCACTTCACGCCGCAGGGCGACGATCAGGCGGTCATCGACGAGTGGCAGCAGACACCCGGCGCGTACGTCATGGGACGCAACATGTTCGGCCCCGGCCGCGGCGAGTGGGACCTGGACTGGAAAGGCTGGTGGGGCGACGAACCGCCTTATCACGCACCGGTTTTCGTACTGACACATCACGCGCGTGATCCGTTGACGATGGACGGCGGGACCACGTTCCACTTCGTTACCGACGGCATCGACTCTGCCCTCCAGCAGGCCACGGCCGCGGCGGGCGACAAGACCGTCGAGATCGCCGGCGGCGCCGCCACGATCAATGCGTACCTGAACGCGGGCGCGATCGACGAACTGCACATGCACATCGTCCCGCTGCTGCTCGGCGGTGGGGAGCGGCTGTTCGACGGCGTCGCCACCACGTTGCTCCTCCAACCGGTGCGCGTCACGAGTTCGCCGGCCGCCACACACGTCACCTACCGCGTGGAGTGAGCCCGGGCAGCAACCCGCCGACGAGGCCGAGGCCGATCCGTCACGACGCACGGGGCCGGGACAGCTCGCGCGCTGCGGCCGCGACGGTGGCGGGACGCTCCTCGGGCAGGTAGTGCCCGGCATCGACGACCCGCACCCGCAGCGAGTCCGCGTGGCGCCCGGCCCCGGTCAGGCTGCGCGGCGAGAGCGCGAAGTCCCGCGAGCCGGCGAGCATCAACGTCGGAACCTGCAGGTGGCGGCGCCGGTATCGACCGCTCAGCCGCATCGGGATGTCGCGGACGACGACCTGCCAGTGCAGTTGCTGCCCGGCGCGGGCGCGGGCCGGCTCGCGCGCGACCGCGGCGAAGATCTCGACCTCAGCGTCCGGCAGGCCAGGGCGTCCTCGGCGCAGCAGCCAGCGCAGCACGCCCGGGCGGGTCCGGATGACCCAGGCGCCGAGCACCGGGTATTCGAGCAGGGCCGTGTACCAGAACCGCCACACCTGCGGCAGCAGCTTGCGATGCGGCAGCCACGGGTGCGGTGCGTTCACTGCCAGGAACGAACTGAAGCGATGCGGCGCCGACAGGGCAAGGGTGAAGCCCAGCCAGCCACCCCACTCGTGCCCGACAAGCTGCACGACCGGCAGGTCGAGTGCGTCCAGGACGGCCAGCACATCGGCCGCCAGGGTGTCGCTGTCATAGCCACGCCGCGGAGCGTCGGACTGCCCGGCGCCGCGCAGGTCGAGTGCGTAGACGCGATGGTCGCCGGCGAGGTCGGCCATGACGTGCCGCCAGGCGTACCAGTGCTGCGGGTAACCGTGCAGCAGCAGCACCGGAGGCCCGTCCGTTCCCGCCTCGGCGACATGAAAGCGCAGGCCGCCGGCCTGGACGTAGCGGTGGGTGGTCGGCGCAAGGGTGCTTGTCATACCAGTCAAGAGCGCCGGTCGAGCCCATCGGTTCGCCGACGTGGCGTGCCGAACAGCATGGGAACCTTTGCCGGCCGAGCGCCCTCTAGGCCAGTAAGGAGGTGTCGGGTGCACGACGACGAGTCACCTGCGCGGCTGGCCGGACTGGTCCACGCGGCGCAACGTGGTGACGCACTGGCCATGGCCGACCTGCTCGACGTGCTCGCACCGGCGATCGAGCGCTGGTGCGGGCCGATCGCCCTGCAGGACGCGCCCGACGCCGCCCAGGAGGCGCTCATCGCAGTCTTTCGCGGCCTCAAGGGACTGCGCGAACCGGCCGCATTGCACGGCTGGGCAAGGGCAATCGCGATTCGCGAGGCGCTGCGGATCGCCCGGCGCAGCGCCCGCGAGCGTCCGGCCGAACTGGCCGACGTTCCGGCCCGCGACGACCCGATGCTCGCCATCGACGTCCGCGACGTTCTCGATCGCCTCGCCCCCGATCATCGCGCGGTGCTGATGTTGCGCGATCTCGAAGGCCTCGACGAGCGAACCATCAGCGAATTGCTCGACGTAGCGCCCGGGACGGTCAAGTCGCGCCTGTCGCGGGCCCGCCTCAGTTTCCGGAAAGGATGGCAGCGATGACGACGCCGACCTGGCCGGTGGCCACGCTCGACAGCATCCGGCGGCTGCACGTGCTGGGCGCCGCGGTGCCGGGCGCGGTCGTCGCCGAGACCACCATCGACGCGCCGATCGACCTTGTTTGGGCGGTGGCCGCCGACCTGGAGCACGAACTGCCGGCCTACCTCGCCGACGTCCGTTCACTGCGCATCACCCGCAGAGAAGGCGAACGGCTCGAGGCGTACGCCCACGGCTACGCCGGCCTGCGCGCCCGCTTCGACATCGTGCTGCGGCCGGGGTGGTGCGTGATGCGCAGCCGCTTCCTGGTCGGGGCGATGGCCGCGGTAGCCGACGGAGACCAGACCCGGTTCGCCTTCCTCGGCGGCGTACACGTCCCGGCGCAGCAACTGGCCGCTCCGGCCCTGCGCGCCGTCGGCCAGCGGGTCGCGCCGCGCGTGCTGGCCGGCTTCACCGACCGGGTGCGGCTGCGGCAGGGGCCGCAGTCATGATGCGAGTTTCGCCGCCCTACCACCAGCCGCGGCCGAGGTATCGGTGCCCGGGCGGCGGTCCGGTGGCGGCTGCCGGTCGGTTGCCGCAGATCTGCGCGAGGCGCAGGTCAACTCGGCGCCCTCGCGGTCGATAGGTCATCCGTGAGGACTGACCGGCGCATCGGCGGTGGAGTGACACCGTTCAGGCGCCTGCTCCTGCTCGCCTTTGCAGTGTTCGTCCTGGTTGCGCCGACGGCCGGATCCGCCCGCGCTGACGGGGCCGCGGACGCGAAGGCCGCATGGCTCGTCGCGAACGCCGCCCTTCGCGACGCCGCGCAGGCGAACGCCGCCGACAACGACGCCCTGCGTGGCGCCGACGCCACCCTGGCCGCAACCCGGGCCCACGAGTCGGCCACCGCGGCGGCCCTGACCGCCGCAATCGCGCAGGCAAACGCCGCGCAGCACACGGTCAGTGTCGACGACATCGCCTACCAGGCGGCCATTGCCGCTACGGCTCGAGCTGCCACCACCGCGAGCGCCGCCGGCCAGGTGGCGGCCGCGGCCGACGCGACGGCAGCAACAGCGCGCCGGGCAGCGTCTCGCGCCCACACCCGGTACCTCACCGCGCTGCATGCCTGGACATCGGCCAACGCGCACTGGATCGCCGTGCAGCGAACCCACCCGCCGGCCCGCATCTGGATGCCCGCCTATCGCGCAGCACATGCCGCCCATCTCCACTGGCTCGCCGCCGACCACGCCGACGAGTCGCGCAGAGCGCGCTGCACGCCGCCACGATGCGCGCCGGCAACGCGCACACGGCCAGCACAGCCGCCGTTCACGCACTGAACGTCGCCCGGGCCAAGCGAAGCGCCGCCCAGGCCGCGGCGACCGCCGCCACCGCCAGTGCCGCCCGGGCGCAAGCAGCCATCGCCCCGGCCCGTGCCGCGCACGACGCAGCGCTGCCGGCGATCCCGGCCGCCGAGGACGCCCGCGCAGCGGCGCAGGCGACCGCCGCCGCGTCGGCCGGCACGCTCGCGGCCGCGGCCACGGCGGCGATCAGCGCGGCGGCCCAGGTGGCGGTGACTCCGAGCTGCGCACCCGCCGACGTGTACAGCGGCGCCTCGACCACCCGCGTCATGTCCCGATCCGGGACCGTCATCACCCGCTACACCAAGGCCGGGCGCGCGCCGATGTGGGTCACCGAGATCAACCTCGCCGGGCCGGGAGTGCGATCGCGGACCGGGCCGATCGGCGGCCCGCAGATCGCCTCGCGAACCCAGCAGTCGACACAGCTCGCCGGCACCGGCGCCATCGCCGCCGTCAACGGCGACTTCTTCTCGGTCAAGACCGATAACTCGCCACTCGGACCGGTCGTCGAACGCGGCGCGCGTGCGGTCAAGGGAACGAAGGCGCATCAGACCGCCGTGATCCTGCAGCGCAACGGACTCGGTGCGACCGGCAATCTCTGGCTCGACATCAGCCTGCGCCACGGTGGCGCGACGGTCGGCGCCGACGCGCTCAACACGGACACGCTGCCCACTGACGGCATCGCGGTGTTCACCGCCCGGTGGGGCACCGCTAAGCGCACGTTCGTCACGCACACCCAGCCGGTGAGCGAGTACCTGGTGAGCCGCGCGGGGGTCGTTATCGCTGTGCACTCGGCCATCACGACGGCGGCGCCGCCTGCGGGCGGAATGGTGCTGCTCGCCCAGGGCGCGGGGCGCACCCACCTTTCTCAGGCCGGGATCGTCACGGGCGCCACGGTCAGCCTGGCGACCGCGGTGCACTCCGACGCGCCGGCGGCCGTCGAGACCGCACTCGGGGTCGGTCGATCGTTACTCAAAGACGGCGTAGCGCAGTATCCGCAGTGCGAGCAGGACACCAGCGTTCGCCCGCACCATCGTCGGCGTCCGGCCGGGCGGGCTGACCATGGTGATCGCCTCGGTGCAGGCGCGGACCGACACGGTGCCCGCGTTGAGCGGCGGCCTGTCGATGCACGACGCGCAGGGCGTAGCTCGCGGGCTGGGCCTCTACAGCGCCTCGATGTTCGACGGTGGGCCCTCGACGATCCTGACCGCGGCACTGACGCCGGGCAGGTACACCCAGCTGACGAAGTCCGCCGGGGCCGTCAGCCCGATAGCCAACAGCTACGCGATCTGGCCGGGCTGACCCGACGCGCCCGCCGACACTGCTACGCAATAGTGGCCGGATGGATGATCTCGACGCGCACGCTCGCGCCATCATCGACACCAATCTCTATCTGACGCTCGGCACCGCCGACAGCGAGGGCAACCCGTGGGTTTCCCCGGTGTACTTCGCAACGGCCGATTACGCCGATTTCTACTGGGTATCGGCCGCCGAGGCGGTGCACTCGCGCAATGTCGCCGGCCGGCCGCAAGTCAGCCTGGTCATCTTCGATTCGCAGGTGCCGACGTACTCGGGCCGGGCGGTGTATCTCGCGGCCCAGGCCACCGAACTGTCCGGGCCCGATCTCGACCGTGGCATCGAGATATACCCCGGTGCGCCAACCCGCGGCGCGTCCGACATCGCGTTGGACGACGTGGTCGCGCCTTCCCGGTACCGCCTCTACCGGGCGACGGTGACGGAGGCGTTCGTGCTCTGCCCACGCGAGCCCCGGCAGCCGTGCCCGCTGCACGAGATCGCGGCCGACCACCGGGCGACGGTGCTCCCGTGGCGGATCCGCTGAGACACCCGGGCTAGGTGACGGCGCGGTCAGCGTGCGGGAGCGACGCCCTGATCCGGGTGCCGATCCCGACCTGGCTCAGCACGCGCATGGTGCCGCCGAGGGCCACGACCCGGGCCCGCAGACCGGCCAGGACCCCGCGGCCGTAGCGGTCCGCACCGCCCGGGCCGTCGTCACACACCTCGACGATGAGATCCGGGCCGGAGCGGTATGCCGCGACGTGCACGCGGGTCACCTCGGCGTCGCCGCCGGCCTTCGCCAGCGTCTCGGCGATCAGCAGATAGGCCACGGTCTCGACGGCGTGGGCGAACCGAGCCGGGCTTACGTCCATCGTCAGCGGAATTGGGGACGCCTGTGCGAGCCCCGACACCGCAGCCGCAAGGCCGCGGGCGCCGAGCACTCCTGGATGAATCCCGATGGTGATGTCTCGCAGTTCGTCGGGCTCGACGTTCGCCTGGCCGAGCGCCTCGCGGATGAGTTCGCGGGCCCGGTCCGGCTCGGTGTCGAGACACTGTTCGGCGCGCCAGAGGTCGATCAGCACGCTGACGAGCCGTCGTTGGACGCCGTCGCGGATGTCTCGGGTCACTGGGCGATGGGTGATATGAGCGCCGACAGGTTGACCGCTCCGCGACGCTCTCGCGCGCGAAGACAGTGACGTCGCGCCCCCTGTGCGAGGCGGCGTGACGGGGAGGGAGAACCTGTCGGCGCCCATGCGGCAGAACGCTAGATATCTGCGTGCCCGCGAACATCGGCCACCTGGCCAGGTTCGCGCGGATCGTCAGGTGTTCCAGCCGGACGAGACCCGGGCGAGCTCGATGCGGTTGGCCACGCCGACCTTGGCGTAAATGTGCGATAGGTGCGCCTTGACCGTGCTCCGCGAGATGAACAGCTCCTCGGCGATCTGGACGTTGCTGCGCCCGCTGGCCGCAAGGCGGGCGACCTGCTCCTCGACCGGACTCAGGCCGTGCCAGCCGCCCGCCGCGCGTTTGTGCCGGCCCCGGCCGCGGCGCGCATACGCGGCGGCCTCCTCCAGCGTCAGGCGCCCGCCCTGGTCGAAGGCCGCCGCGAACTCCGCCGGGTCCTGGGCTTCGCGGGCCGCGGCAACGTAGCCGTCCCACACCGCGGTCTCGGGTGGCAACCGGATGATGCCGCGTGCCGCGCGCTGTTTCTGCGCGGCGGCGAACAAGCGCGAAGCCTGCTGCGGGCGGCCGGTGCTGGCGGCAGTCGCTGCGACAGTCTCCAGCGCGGCAATGGCATCGATGCGCCACTCGTGCTCGATCAGGAAGCCGAGGGCGTCATGCGCGACGACGTCGGCCCGGGCGAAATCGCCCTCGAGCAGCAGCACTCGGGCCAGCCCGGTGCGGGCGATGGCAAGCGCACGGCGGTTGCCCAGCCGGCGCGCGACCTCGATCAGCGACTCGATGTGCGAGCGCGCGGCCTGCGGGTCGCCCTCGGCGAGTGCGGTGCGCATGAGCACCTCCTGCGCGTGCCAGGCCAGGTAGCCCGCGCCCTGCGCCTCCTGCTCGTACAGCTTGGCGGCCCAGGACTTCGCAGCCGCGAGGTCATCTGCGGCCAGGGCAGCCACCGCCATTGCGTGGACGAGGACGCCGTAGCCGAGCCGTCCGGTCTCCTGCCTGGCCCGCTCGAGCTGGGCCTCAGCGCGGCGTTGCGCGGCTGCGGGGTTGCCGGTGAGCGCGTCCAGGACGGACAGCACCTCGACGGCACACATGTGGCCGAACGGATCCTGTCCGCTCAGCAGGCCGTGTGCGCGCTCGCCGTGGGCTCGTGCGTCGTCGAGTTCGCCCGCGGCCAGTGCGCCGTGCGCGGTGCACCACAGGCACCAGCGCAGGTCGTTGTCGTAGCCCTGCGGCTCGGCCACCGCGATCGCCTCGTCCGCCATCCGGGTCATCGACTCGCGCTCGTCCCGGAAGTGGTGGCTCAGCGTGAGACAGACCAGTGCGTCGGCGAGTGCCACGTCGTCTTCGGCCTGGCGGCCGAGTTCGACCGCCTGCCGCAGCATGGGGTCTCCGGTAGCCGGCTCGGAGAGCATGATCATGCAGCCCAGCCGGCCCACGGCGTGCGAGTGGGCGCGGTAGTCGCCGACCGTCTCAGCCATCGCGATCGCCTCGGTGGCCGCCGAGGCAGTTCGGGCGAAGTCGCCCCGCCAGAGCGTCAGCGTGGACAGCACGCCCAGCGCCAGGGCACGCGGCGACGACGGTTCTGGGGGCGTGACGCTCAGGGCGTGCTCGATCGTCCGGATCCCCTCGACGAGCCGGCCCCGCTCGCGCCAGTACAGCGCCAACGCGCCGACCAGGCGCAGGGCGTCCGGGCCGCCCTCGTCGCAGGCGTGGACGACGGCCTGACGCAGGTTGGGCGCCTCGGCGTCGAGCCGGGCCCGCCCGTCCGGCCGAACCGCCCACAGTTCCCGATCGGCGAGTTCGGCGAAGTCGCGGAAGTAGAGCCGGTGCCGCAGTGCGACCTCATCGGCGGCCGGGTCGCCGGCCAGCCGCTCCCGGGCGTACTGCCGCACGAAATCCAGCATCCGGTACCGCGTCGTCGGGCCGTCGTGCTCGGCGATCACCAGCGACCGGTCGACCAGTCCGGCAACGGCGTCGAGCATCGCCTCGGCGGGAAGCGTGGAGTCGGCGCACACGGCTTCGGCCGCGGGAAGCGTCCACCCGCCGGCAAAGATCGACAGCCGCGCGAACAGGGCCGCCAGCCGCGCATCGAGCAGGGCGTAACTCCAGTCCAGCGACGCTCGCATCGTGTGGTGGCGTGCGGCCCGGACCGGTCCGCCGCCGAGCATGCGCAGGTGGTCGGACAAGCCCGCGGCGATCTCGTCGGTGGTCAGCACCCGAAGGCGCGCGGCCGCAAGTTCGATCGCCAGCGGAATGCCGTCGACGCGGTGCACTATTCGCGACACGGCGTCGGTGGTTTGCCCGTCGAGACGGAAGGCCGGCACGGCGCGCGTCGCGCAGTCGACGAACAGCGCCACCGCGTCCGACGGTGCCGGTGCCGCGTCAGCGCTGGCCTCGTCGGTGCGCAGGGGTGGCACCGGCCACGCCACCTCGCCCGTAACGTCGAGCAACACGCGGCTGGTGGTCAGCACGCGGACGCCCGGACAGTTGTGCAGCAGCCGTTCGGCAACCTGAGCGGCCGATGCCAGCACGTGCTCGCAGGTGTCGAGCACGACGAGCGCCGAGCGGCAGCCGAGGTGTTCGATCGTCGCGTCCAACGCGGCCCGCCCGGACTGCGATCCGATCGCGGCGGCCTCGAGCAGCGCGCCGTCGACGAGATCACCCGTGTGCAGCGCGGCAAAGTCGACGACGATCACCTCCTCGACGATCGCCCGCCATTTCGCCGCCACGGCAAGAGCCAGCCGCGTCTTGCCGATGCCACCGATCCCGAGCAGCGTCACCAGGCGATGTTCTCGGAGCACCAGGTCGAGATCGTCGAGCTCGACCGTGCGTCCGACGAACCGGCTCAGCGGTGCCGCAAGCTGGGTAGCCGTTGACATCGTGGTGGCTAACCTCGCATTTCTTCCATAAGTGGCCCACGCGGGGTGAGGGTGGCGTGTGAGCTGACTCAAGGATGCCGTCATTGTCTACCCAGCGCGACGCCTCGTTAACGATCGCCGCGTCGGCGGGCGCGCCGGACGGGCCGCTGCCGCCCGGCCTGGGTTTCGTGAGCCTCGCGCGTGGCGGGCGGCGATGACACTCGACCATCGGGTGCCGCAAGGAGTCGCGAGCGGGTGTACGCGGCGATTTCGGAGAGTGCGTAGCCGGATTCGGAATGCGCGTAGCGTGCCGCAACCTCGCTCATGGCGGCCAGATCCGCATGACTACACGACCGACGACGTCTTTCGTCGGGACGGCACCGAAGCGCCGCGAATCGACTGAGTCCGACCGGTTGTCGCCCATCACGAACACGGTTCTCGGCGGCACCTGCATCGGGCCGAAGTAGGTCGCGTCCACGAGGTTGTAGTCGACGAACGACTCGTGCAACTGCCTCCCGTTCACGACGAGTACTCCGTCGGCGAGCCCGACCGAGTCACCGGCGACGGCAACGACTCGCTTGATCAGCAAGCCCGAGGAACCCGGCACGTGGAAGGCGATGACGTCCCGCCGGTGCGGATGGCGCGCCCGCCGGCCGAGCTTCTCGACGAGAACCTGGTCACCGGCGTGGAACGTCGGCGCCATGCTGCCCGAGCCGACCCGGACCGGCTCGGCGACGATCACCACCGCCAGGGCCAGCACCACGAGGACGACCGCGATCGGCGCGAACGCACGAACGATTCCGTACCGTCGCGACGAGCGTCGGATCTTGCGCCGTTGCCGCGCATCACGCAGGTGCGCGGTGACGTCGGCCAGCGTCAGCTCAGCACCCCCGTCATGCGCAGAGCCAACATCCCCACACCGCACAGCCAGGATGCCGTTGCTCGTCCAGCCTCGATGGCGCATGGGCAACAGGTAGACCAGCACCGCGATCATCGCGAGTTCGGCGCCCAGTGCGGCCAGGTCGAGCGCACCGACCGGCTCGGCGGTGCTCGATGCTCCGGGGTAGAGCGGAACCCCGTTGCCGTGTCCGCCGACAGCGTGGCCGGCCTGCGAGCCCGCGCCGTGGCCGGCATGATCGGCCGGAGCGAAGGGAAGGCCGGTCGTCCGGCTCCACACGTAGACGCCGACGACACCGACGGTCGACCAGATCGAGGCGAGCAGCGTGAGCGGCCCGGGACGGCGGACGAGCAGGAACGCGAGCAGCGCCTGCCAGGCGGCCAGGGCGATGAAGAACGCGCCCGCGAGCGGCCATTCATGCAGATGCTCTCCGACCACCGCCACGTGGATGCCGGCGGCCACCGCCATGAGCACCGCGGCGGACAGCTCGGCGTACTGGCGGGCGGCCAGGGGCGAACCTGCGCGGGACCGGCCCGCAATCGTCGCTGTCATGTCGCGCCTACAGCGGACCTTCGGGCAGCGCCAGCGGCGGCGCGCTGAACGGATCGAACGAGGGCTGGGCGTCGTCGAAGACCTGGAACTGCGTCATCATGTCGTGGTCTTCGTGGACCGTGTTGTGGCAGTGCATCATGTACTTGCCGCGGCCTTCGAAGTGGATCAGCACGCGGACCGTGTCGCCCTCGCCGAGGTAGACGACGTCCTTCGAGCCGACCTCGTAGGCGAACGGCGGGCGGCCGTTGCGGTCGACGACCTTGAAGTCGACGAGGTGGACGTGCACCGGATGGAACCATCCGCCCGAGGAGTTGCGGAACGTCCACAGCTCGACGTCGCCGTGGCGCGGGTTCGCCTCGATCCGGGTGAAGCCGCTGCGGACGACATCGGCCCAGGTGTGGCCGTTGATCGTGAACTGCCCGCCGTCACGCTTGAACTCGAACGAGCGGCTCTTGACCGCATCGCCGACCTGTAGCGCCATCGTCGGGTTGTCCGGGTTCAGCGTGTCGGGAATCGAGTTGTCCGCCGGGTCGAACGGGTCACCGACGACGTCGAAGGCCATGACCTTGTCGATGTTCGGATAGACGATGTTGTTCTTCGGGCTGTGGTTCCCGAGCACCACACGGCGCCCGACCGGGAACTTCGCGAAGTCGATGACGACCTCGTAGCGCTCGGCCATACCGATCCGCAGGCTGCTTGACCGGAGCCGGGTGCGGCACCAGCCCACCGTCGGTACCGATCACGGTCAGCGGGTCGCCCGAGTCGAGGAACAGGTTGTAGGAGCGCGACACCGAACCGTTCAGCACCCGGAAGCGGTACTTGCGGCGCTTCACCTTCATCGCGGGCCAAGGTCGCCCGTTCACCAGGATGACGTCGCCGTACATGCCCGAGCCGTCGTGGTTGTCGAACAGCAGCGAGCCCGTCGCCGCGAACATGACATCGCCGATGATCAGCGGCACCTCGAACTCGCCGTGCGGAATCGGCAGCGACTCCTCTTGCGGGTCGAGAATGTGGTACTGCGCGGCCAGACCCATGTAGACGTTCTCGGCGGTGTGCGACACCCCGTGGTCGTGGTACCAGATCGTCCGCCCGGCCTCGGTGTTCGGGTAGTGATAGTCCTTGTACTGGCCGGGATTGGTGACGTCGCTGGCATAGCCGTCGTACTGCGGGTCAGACGGCGAGCCGTGCAGGTGCACCGACGTCCACGGCGTGTAGTTCAGCGTCGGGTGTTTCGCGGGCAGGGTGTTGATCTGGCGCACCACGGTCGGGCGCCCCTGCACGACGCGGATCGTCGGGCCGGGAACCGTCCCGTTGTAAGCGAACAGAGTCGTCTGAAAGCCCGGGATGACCTCGGCCTGCACGGCGGACATGACGATCCGGTAGAAGTCAGTGGTGCTGTCGGTGCGGACCGGTGTCAGAACGGGCGGCACCGCGAACGGAATCGTGAAGGGAGCCGGCAGCAGGCTCGACGCAAGACGCGGCGGTGTTGCCGGGTTGGCGCCGACCGTCCGTTCCAGCGGCAACATCAGGGCCGCCCCGCCGAATACCCCGATCTTGAGCGCAGTACGACGCGATATGGGCATGATGCCTCCGGGGTAGCCGATCGGAAGCTGAGTGACCGCAAGCTAGGTCGCCTGCGTCAAAGGATCGACAAATCTGGCGCAGGCGCCGGATCGCGGTCCGTTGCTCGACCGCGCCCTGACCTCAGCCGGTTACTTCGTACTCGAAGACGACGGTCCGGTCCCGCCCGGCGCGCTTCGCGGCATAAAGCGCGCTATCGGCATCCTGGAGCAACGCCTCGATGGTTGCCGGTGCGACGGCGGCGGCAACGCCGGCGCTCGTGCGTACCAGTGGCAATTCGGCATCGTCATGCCGCGCGAGGGCGTCGCGGACCCGCTCGGTGAAGTCCGCAGCCCGCTCGGCGTCGCAGTTGGGCAGCAGTACGGCAAACTCCTCGCCGCCCACTCTGGCCACGACGTCCGCCTCGCGTGTGTTGGCGAGAAGAACCTTCGCGAAGTGCGCGATCACCCGGTCGCCGATCTCGTGACCCCAGCCGTCGTTGACCGCCTTGAAGAAGTCCAGGTCGAACGCCGCGATCGCGATCGACGACATGTCCCGCCGCGCCTGCGCCAGGTTCTGTGCCGCGAGTTCGCCGAATCCGCGCCGGTTGAGCACGCCGGTGAGCTTGTCGGTCCGTGCCTCGACGGTCACTCGGGCGAGCAGGTCGGCGTTTCGCCGGGCCAGTAGGTAGGTCACCGCGGCAACGATCGAGACCGAGACCATTACGTCGAGCCAGCGCGCGGCGTAGCCGTCCGCCGTGGGCAGGACGGACAGCGCGATCGCGTGGGCGACGCCTACGCAGGCCACCGTCGAGATTGCGCCAACCCCACCGAAGAAGGACGCGCTCCAGAGCACGGGCCACATGTAAAGGACGGCTCCGTCGCCCGCACCGTGCGTCGTGGCCAACGCCACCGCAATGAGCGCCACACCGAGCGGGCCCAGCGCCGCCAATGCCCACCGGGGCAACCGCGGCCAGGTCAGCATGATGACGACGACGAGTCCGAGGGCCACGAGCCCCGGAACAACCGAGAAATCCGGACCGCCCGGTATGAACCCATCGCTGAGCCCGAGGAATGCCGCGCCTGCGTACATTCCGGCAGCGCTGTACGCGATCAGCCTCGTGCTGAGGCCCACGCCGGGAAACGATCGGGACACATGGGCACTATCGACAATCAGTGGCCGGTACTGAGCCGCAGTCAGCGCGAGCGCGGTACGACCAGCCCCGACTCGTAGGCCGTGACGACGGCCTGGGTCCGATCGCGCAGCCCGAGTTTGGCCAGCACCCGGCTCACATGCGTCTTCACGGTCTCGTCGGTGACCAGCAACCGGAGCGAAATCTCCCGGTTGGACAAGCCCTCGGCGATGAGACGCAGCACCTCGGTCTCTCGCGCCGTGAGCGCGCTGAGCGCACGGGCCCGCGGGGGTTCAGGCGCGGGCGAATCGAGGCGCATCAGGGCGAACTCCCTGATCAGGCGGCGGGTCACCGCCGGTGCGAGCAGCGCGTCGCCCGCGGCGATCACCCGTACCGCGTCGAAGAGCCGTTCGGCGGTGACGTCCTTGAGCAGGAAGCCGCTGGCTCCGGCCCGCAGGGCGTCGTAGACGTACTCGTCGAGGTCGAAGGTCGTGAGGATGAGAATGCGCGGCCCGTCAGGTGCGGAGCCGGCGATCCGTCTGGTGGCCTCGATGCCGTCCAGGTTCGGCATCCGGACGTCCATGAGCACGACGTCCGGGCTCGTCTCGCGGCTGACGCGCACCGCCTCGACCCCGTCGCAGGCGGTTGCGACGACGGTGAAGTCGGGCTGGGTGGCGAGCAAAGCGGCGAATCCGGCGCGTACCGCCTGGTGATCATCGGCGACGACGATCCGCACCGCGGCGGGCGGACTGCTCATCCGGCCGCCTCGCCCTTCCCGGGCAGGCTGGCCGTGACGAGGAAGCCGCCTCCGGGCGCGGCGCACGTGTGCAACTCCCCGCCCACGGCGACCGCCCGCTCGCGCATGCCGAGCAGCCCGTGACCGGCGCCCGCGGACGCCGATGCCGAAGGCGGGCTCGGCGGTCCCGGCCCGTTGTCGCGGACACGCAGCCGCAATCCGTCGTCGGCATAGTGCAGTTCCACGTCGACGGCAGCACCGGGCGCGTGCCGGCGGGCGTTGGTGAGGGCCTCCTGGACGATTCGGTAGGCGGCCAGTTCGACGCCGGGGTCGAGCGCGGCCGGTGCCCCTCGCAGGATCAGGCGGGTGCCCACGCCCGAGGCCTCGCGCGCCGCATCGAGCAGTTCGTTGAGCTGGCGCAGGCCTGGCTGGGGTTGCAGGTCCGGTTGCCCCACGTCCGCGTCCTCGCGCAGCACGCCGAGCAGCCGTCGCATCTCGGTCAGCGCGGCGCGCGCGGTGTCGCCGATGGACAAGAGCCGCTCGGCGCCGGCCGGGGGCAGGCCCGCGGTGGTCAGCCGGGCGGTCTCGGCCTGGACGGCGATCATCGAGATGTGGTGGGCGACGACGTCGTGCAGTTCGCGCGAGATCCGGGCCCGCTCGCCGCGCGCGGTGTGCTCGTACAGGGTGCCGGCGATGGCCTGCCTGGCGTCACTGGATTGCGCGGCATCGCTGCGCGCACGCAACGTGATACCGGCCAAGGCGGCAGCCGGGGTCAGCGACGCGAGCACGACGGTGAGGATCCAGGCCTCGCGTCTACCGCCGTGGCCGATTGACCCGGCAAGCGCCAGCACGACGAACGGTGCGGCGAGTCCCACCGCGATCCACCGCCCGGTGCAGCGGCCGAGCCGGTACAGGACGATCAACTGCACGCCGAGCCCGGCGACCGTCAGCGTGTGAAACAGCGCGAGCGAGAGGACGCACGCCGCGCTGACCGCCACCGCCGCCGGCTCCGGACGCAAGACAGCCAGCGGCAGCGTCGTGAACAGGGCGAGCAGGCAGAGCACCAAACCGACCTGTGCGCTCACGTCGGTGACCGCGGCCCGGGTGATCGCCTCGGTCACGCCGATCAGGGCGAGCACTCCCCCGGTGATCGCCGGCGCACGGGGCGACGCAGCGGATCGCCGGGCCGATTCGACCCACCCGCTGTGCATATAGCCCGCTCGGCTCACGATCAGCATTGTCACCCGCTGCCGGGCGCGCTGCCGTCCCCCACGGGAGGGATGCCCTGGTTCGCCCTCCCCCGCACAGGCGATGGTGAAGATCGCTCTGCAGCGTGACGACGACAGGCGGCGCGCTCCATAGCGTTCCGGGTATGGAAGCGAGCATCGAAGTCGACCGCGTGCGTAAGCGGTTCGGGCCGACGTTGGCGTTGGACGGCCTGTCGTTCACGGTCGAGCCGGGGCAGGTCACCGGATTCGTCGGCCCGAACGGCGCCGGTAAGTCCACGACGATGCGGGTGATCCTCGGCCTGGACGCCGTCGACGAGGGCCGGGCGCTGATCGGCGGGCAGCCCTACCGGAGCCTGCGCCACCCGCTCAGCCACGTCGGATCGTTGGTGGACGCCGCCGCGCTGCACCCGGCCCGCACCGGCCGCAATCACCTGCTGTGGCTCGCCCACTCGCAGGGCCTGACCGCGCGGCGGGTCGACGAAGTGGTCGAGCAGGCCGGCCTGCAGAGCGTGATCCGGCGCAAGGCCGGCGGCTACTCCCTCGGGATGCGACAGCGGCTCGGCATCGCCGCGGCGCTGCTCGGCGACCCGCCGGTGCTCATGCTCGACGAGCCGTTCAACGGCCTGGACCCCGAAGGCATCGTGTGGATGCGCGGCTTCCTGCGATCGCTGGCCGCCGAGGGCCGCGCCGTTCTCGTGTCCAGCCACCTGATGAGCGAACTGCAGGACACCGCCACCCACCTCGTCGTGATCGGTCGCGGCCGGCTCGTCGCCGATGCCAGCGTGGCGGACCTCATCGCCGATGCCTCCGGCGACCGGGTCACGCTGCGGACGTCCGCCCGGTCCGACGCGATGACCGTGCTCGCCCACGAGGGCGCCACCGTCGCCGCCACCGACCGCGACACGATCACGGTGACGGGGCTGCCCGGCGAGCGCATCGTGGCGATCCTCGCCGAGAGCTCGGTTCCCTTCTCCGAGGTGTCCGCGCACCACGCCACCCTCGAGGAGGCCTACATGGAGCTGACCCGGGACGCGGTCGAGTTCCGGGCGGCGCCCGTCGGCGAAGTGACGCGATGACCGCCACGATCACGCCGTACCGCTCGGACGTGCCGGTCGGCCGCGACGGCTTCGCGCAGCTGGTGCGGGCCGAGTGGACGAAGTTCCGGACGGTTCGGGGCTGGGTGATCGGCACCGTGGCCGCAGCCGTGGTCATCGTGCTGTTCGCGCTGCTCGCCGCCGGCGGCAGCCATACCGAGACGTGCGCCAACGGCAAGTGCGCGAAGGGCGGCCCGAGCATCCCGCTGGGGCCGGGCGGTGAACCGGTGCTCGACACCGCCTACTTCGTGCACCAGCCACTGACCGGCGACGGCAGCATCACGCTTCGGGTCAGCTCGCTGACCGGCGTGATCCTCGCGCCCGGCGGCGCCCCGGCCGGGCGTGGGGCGACGTCGAGCCTCCCGCCGGGCGCTCGCGCCGGCGTCCAGCCGTGGGCCAAGGCCGGGATCCTCATCAAGCAGAGCACCGAACCGGGATCGGCCTACGCCGCGATCAGCGTCACCGGCAGTCACGGCGTGCGGATGCAGGACAACTTCACCCATGACCGGGCCGGAACGCACAGCGTGGTCTCGGCGACCTCGCCTCGGTGGCTGCGGCTGACCCGCTCCGGAGCCACGCTCACCGGCGAGGAGTCGCCGGACGGTACGCACTGGACCAAGGTCGGCACCGCCCACCTGGCCGGGTTGCCCTCGACCGTGCAGGCGGGCCTGTTCGTCGGCTCGCCGCCCTATCAGCAGGAGACCAAACACCTCGGCAGCACAAGCGGAATCCAGTCCTTCACGACGGCCACGGCGAAGTTCGACGACATCAGCCTGCCGGGCGGCCTGTCCGGCAGCGCGTGGAGCGGCACCGATCTCGCCCCGGCCGGTGACCGACCGGCCGCGGTTTCCGGCGGGTTCACGCAGTCCGGCGACGCGCTCACCGTCAAGGGGTCGGGCGACATCGCCCCGACCGTCGGCTTCGGCGGCAGCATCGAGCACACCCTGCAAGGTGCGTTTGCCGGGCTGATGGTGCTGATCGTCCTGGCCGCGCTGTTCGTCACGACCGAGTACCGGCGGGGCCTGATCCGCACCACGCTCGCCGCCAGCCCGCGGCGCGGCCGGGTCCTGGCGGCGAAGGCGATCGTGATCGGCGCCGTCACCTTCGTCACCGGGCTGGTCGCCGCCGCGGCCGCCGTCGCGGTCGGCGAGCCCGTCCTGCGCTCCAACGGCAACTACGTGCCCCCGGTGAGCCCCCTGACCGAGACTGCGGGTGATCGCCGGCACGGCGGCCCTGCTCGCCGTCGCCGCCGTTCTGGCCCTTGCCGTCGGAGCGATTCTGCGGCGCGGCGCCGGAGCCGTCGCCGCCGTCATCGTCGCGATCGTGGTGCCCTACATCCTGTCGGTCGCCTCCGTGCTGCCGACCGGCGTCGGGCAGTGGCTGCTCCGGATCACCCCCGCCGCCGCCTTTGCCATCCAGCAGAGCGTGCCGCAGTACCCGCAGGTCAGCTACGACTACTCGCCGGCCAACGGCTACTTCCCGCTGGCGCCGTGGGCCGGCTTCGCCGTGCTGTGTGCCTGGGCCGCGGTCGCCCTGGGCCTGGCCGTCATGCTCATCCGCCGGCGCGACGCGTGAGGACCGACGCTGCACGCGGAGTGGACGAAGCTGCGCACCGTCGCCGGCACCGGCTGGCTGTGCCTCGCCGCCGTCGTGCTGACCGTCGGCGTGAGCGCCGCCGCGTCGGCCACCGTCGACTGCCCGTCCAGCGGCTGCAACCAGGACCTGGCCAAGATCAGCCTCACCGGGATCGAGGTCGGCCAGGCCGTCGTCGCGGTGCTCGCCGTGCTGGTCATCAGCGGCGAGTACGGCACCGGCATGATCCGCACGACCCTGGCCGCGATGCCGCGGCGATGGGCCGTGCTTGCCGCCAAGGCAGCGACGCTGACCGGCGTGGTGCTGGCCGCCGGGCTCATCGCCGTACTGGGCTCGCTGCTCGCCGGGCGGCTCGCCATGCCCGGCGACGGCTATTCGCCCTTGTCGCTGACGGACGGGTCGACGTTGCGGGCAGCCGGCGGCTCGGTGCTCTATCTCGCCCTGATCGCGCTGCTCAGCCTCGGCGCCGCTACCGCCGTTCGGGATTCGGCCACGGCCATCGGGGTGATCATGGGGCTGCTCTACCTGTTCCCGATACTGACCCAGGTCGTGACCGATCCGGACTGGCAGCGCCACCTCAAGCAGATCGCGCCGACGAGCGCCGGATTGGCCATTCAGGCCACCACCAACGTCCACGACTTGCCGATCAGTCCGTGGGCGGGCCTCGGCGTGCTCGCCGCGTGGGCGGCGGCGGCACTGCTCGTCGGCGGGCTGCTGCTGCGCCTGCGCGACGCGTGAACGTCGCGCTCGACGTCGGTCTTCACGGCGGTGCGCTCAGCAGCCGAACTGCGCCCGCAGGGAGCGCAATGCCGCGTCGACGGCGCGCCTGATCGCCGGGTCGGCGGGGTCGGCGCCGGACTCGAGGCGCACCTTCCAGGTCACCCCGTCCTCGCCCGGTACGCGCACCGCGCAGATCGTCGCGTCGCATCCCGCCGTCAGCCGGACCGTTCGAGTGGCGAGTCGGCTCGTCAGCACCTGCTCGGCCGCGAAGTCCGCCAGGCGCGAACGGGCCGGCAATTGCAGCACGATCTGCGTCTCGGCCTGCCCTGCGGGCCAGAGACTGAGCCGCATCAACCCGTCCGGTCGCGACCAGCCCACCGCCGCGATCTCCTCCCAGCCGATCCGCGACCAGGCCAGGGCGGGCCCAGCGGGCGCGGCGCGGCAGTGCAAGGCGCGATTCGTCGCGGCGCATTGACCGCCGCCGGTCGTGTCAGCGCGGACGAGGACGCGCTCACCGGGCACGAGTTCGGGCAACGTGGCCTGCGCGGCGGATGCCCGCGCGTGACCGGCCCGTCCCCGGACCCAGTTGAGGCCGACAGGTCCCCGGGCCGACACGACTCCGCTCATGGCAGGCCTCCCGGCCTCGTGTGTCGAAATTCTTCAGACGGTCCCCGGTCAGCCCTCGCCCCGCGAGGTCTGTGCCTGCACACGTTAGGAAGTACCCGCAAAACATTCATGAAAACGGTCAATCGGCTTTCGCGGATCAGCCGGTGCGCCTGGGATGATCCGGCCATGGCGATGCGGCACCTCGACGTCGGTTCGGAGTGACGCTCGGGATCGACGACGTCGGCCGGAAATGATGCGATCCGCCCCGGCGAAACGTGACGTCGAGACCGCACGGGGAACACCAGCGCGGACGGGCCGATGCCGGCCGGATGCGAGCGTCTAACATCGCACGGGCCCCGGTAGAAGCACCTGTCGGCGCCGCGCTGGACGCGGCTGGTCCGCTTTCGGAGCCCGACCGAGTAGAGAGCCTCTCGTTGTGACAGTGATCGATGCATTGCAGATACCAGCAGATCTCAAGCCCGGCGACGGGCGTTTCGGGTGCGGGCCGTCCAAGGTCCGCCCCGAGGCGCTCGCGGATCTCGCCACCCGCAACGACCTGATGGGGACGTCGCACCGGCAGGCTCCGGTACGGGCCGTCGTCCGGCGGGTCCGCGACGGTTTGCGCGAGCTGTTCGCACTTCCCGACGGCTACGAGGTCATGCTCGGCAACGGGGGTTCGACCGCGTTCTGGGACGCCGCGGCCTGCGGGCTCGTCCGGCATCGCGCGCTGCATCTCGTCTACGGCGAATTCACCCAGAAGTTCGCGAGCGTCACGACCGGGGCGCCGTTCCTCAGCCGACCCGGTCAAGGTGGCCGCGCCTGCCGGGCGATGCGCCCTCGCCGGTCAGCGACCCCGACGTCGACGTCATCGCGTGGGCGCACAACGAGACCTCGACCGGCGTGATGGTCGACGTGCGACGCCCGACGGCGTCGGACAACGCGCTCGTCCTGGTCGACGCGACCTCGGGCGCGGGTGGCCTGCCGGTCGACGTCAGCCAGGCCGACGCCTACTACTTCGCGCCGCAGAAGTCATTCGGCTCGGACGGCGGCCTGTGGCTCGCGCTGGTCAGCCCGGCGGCGATCGAGCGCATCGGCGAACTCGACGGCGCGCCCGACCGGTGGACTCCGGCCTCCCTGTCGCTCGCGACGGCGCTCGACAACTCGCGGCAGGACCAGACCTACAACACGCCCGCGCTGGCGACGCTGCTGCTGCTCGCCGATCAGATCGAGTGGATGCTCGCCGGTGGCGGCCTCGACTTCTGCGTCAGCCGCACGCGGGCGTCGTCGGAGCATCTGTACGGCTGGGCGGAGAAGGCCGAGTTCGCATCGCCGTTCGTGACCGACCCGGCCAAGCGCTCGATGGTGGTCGGCACGATCGACTTCGCCGACGAAGTCGACGCGGCTGCCGTCGCCAAGACGCTGCGGGCCAACGGGATCGTCGACGTCGAGCCGTACCGCAAACTGGGCCGAAACCAGTTGCGCATCGGGATGTTCCCGGCGATCGAGCCGGCCGACGTGCAGGCGCTGACGGCGTGCATCGACTGGGTAGTGGCGAACCTCGGATGAGGGCCCTCGTCGCGGAGAACATCGGCGAGTCCGGCATCGAACTGCTGCGCTCGGCGGGCCTGGACGTGGAGCTCGGCATCGGCTGGGATCGCGCCGAACTCGAGCGGCGCATTGCCGAGTTCGACGCCATCCTGATCCGCTCAGCGACCCAGGTCGACGCAGACCTGCTGGCCAAGGCTGACCGGCTGCGGGTGGTCGCCCGCGCCGGTGTGGGCGTCGACAACGTCGATGTCGATGCCGCCACCCGGCGCGGCGTCGTGGTCGCGAACGCCCCGCAGTCCAACGTGATCACGGCGGCGGAGCACACGATGGCGCTGCTGCTGGCGCTGGCCCGAAACGTCCCGCAGGCCCATGCCTCGCTCATCGGCGGGAAGTGGGACCGCGCGCGGTTCACCGGCGTGGAACTGCACGAGAAGACGCTCGGCATCATCGGGTTCGGCCGGATCGGCCAGCTCGTTGCGCATCGCGCCCGCGGATTCGGCATGCGGGTCATCGCGTTCGACGCCGTACCTCGCCGAGGAGCGCTTCCGCGAGCTCGGCGTGGAGCGGGCGACGCAGCCCGGACGAGATCTACGCCGTCGCCGACTTCATCACGGTGCACCTGCCGAAGAACCCGGAGACCGTGGGCTGGCTCAACGCCGCGGCGTTCGCGAAGATGAAGGACGGCGTGCGGATCCTCAACGTCGCCCGCGGGCCGTTGGTCGTCGACGCCGACCTGCAGGCGGCGCTCGATCTGGGCAAGGTCGCCGGCGCCGCCCTGGACGTGTTCAACAGCGAGCCGGTCACCGACCACCCGCTGTTCGGGTACCCGAACGTGATCGTGACTCCGCATCTGGGCGCGTCCACGACCGAGGCCACCGACCGCGCCGGCTACCAGGCCGCCGAGCAGGCGATCGCCGCGCTCACCGGCGGTGCCGTGACGAGCGCGGTCAACCTTCCCGCGATCGCCGCGGACGATCTCGAGGCGGTCGGGCCGTTCCTGGACCTGTGCGCGAGCCTCGGCCGGATCGCCGCCGCGCTGGCCGCGAGCCGGTCCGATCGACGCGCGTCGACGTCGAGTTCCTCGGCCGCATCGCCGAACGCGACAGCCGGTTGCTCACGATCCAGGTCGTCAAGGGCCTGCTCGGCGGGCACACCGAGCAGGCGGTGAACGACGTCAACGCCTTCACCCTGGCGCAGGAGCGCGGCATCGTGATCGCCGAGAAGAGCACGCCGCACGCGAAGGACTTCACCGACCTCGATCCGGGTCCGCCTGCGAAGCGGCGGCGAGACCACGCGGGTGGTCGGCACCCTGCTCGGGACGGCGAAACCGGCCGCACCTGCTCGAGGCCTGGGGCTCGCGGTTCAACGTGCAACTCGAGCAGCACCTCGCCGTCTTCCGCTATCGCGACCAGCCCGGGATGCTCGGACGGGTCGGAACGGCACTGGGCAATGCCGGGGTGAACATCGTGTCCGCCGCGGTCGGCCGCCATCCCCACGACGACAACGACGGCGAGGCGATCATGATCGTCACCGCCGACTCGATGGTTCCCGTCGACGTGCTGGCGGCCCTCGAGGCCGGGCCGGACTTCTTCGGTGCCCGTGCAGTGAGCCTGTGACCGGCCACTAGCCGGACACGATCAAGGCCCCCGGGACGGTGCGTCCTGGGGGCCTTGATCGGGTAAGCGTGGCGGTCAGCCGCGGCCACCGTGGTGTCCACCGTTGTCGTCGCCGCTCTCGGTCGCGGTGCCGTTGTCGTCGCCCGGCTCGGCGTGCGTGCCGTTGTCATCGCCGGGCTCGGTGGCCGGGCCGTTGTCGGCGCTGGGCTCGGTGGCGGGCTGTTGTCGTCATTGTCGGTCGCGTCGGTGCCGTTGTCGTCGCCGGGCTCGGTGGCGGGGCTGTTGTCATCGCTCGATGTCGCCATCGGGCTGTTGGCGTCACTGGACGTCGCAGCGCTGCCACGGTCATCACCCGGCTCGGCGTGCGTGCCGTTGTCGTCACCCGGCTCGGCCGAGGTCGGCAGCGAGGTCGGGGTCGCTGCCTGGGTGATGTCGTCGCTGCCGCGGTTCGGGCCGCTGCGGTCATCGACGAGCTGAGAGTGCGACGGGCCGCTGTTGCCCGATGAGCCGTTGCTGCTGGCCAGCGCGGCAACAGCCGGGATGCTGATCATGCAAGTGGCCGCGGCGATTCCGGCGGCGATCGTGATGCGCTTCATGAGTGCTCCTTGGGTGATGTCCTTGGCGAGTTCGTCTGACACCACAGTTATTTCGCAATCTTGGTACGAGCCGCCATTAGGCGAAGGCACTAGTACCCGGGCGACAACCTGCCGGAATTGCCCCTAATGCACGGTCAGCACTCGGCCGTCGTGGCCAACTCGGCGGCCCAGCGCCACGGTCCGGACATGGATCGGTCCCGCTCCCCGGGTGGGGAGCGGGACCGATCGCCGTGCTTGTCGTGCGGTTACTGAACCTTGATCACGAACCCGACGGTGGCGCCGCCGAGTTGCGACTCAGCGCTCACCGTCTGCCCGTTCGCGCCGACCACACCGGCGGTGGTGGTCCGGACGGCGAAGGCACCGGCGACGTCGACGACCGCGGTACCGATTACCGGTCCGTTGAGCCCGCCGAGGTGGACGGTCACGGTCTGACCGGCCGCCTTGTTGGTGGTGCCGTCAACCCGCCATTCCTTCTTGCTGGCGGTGTACAGCGCCTTGCTGATGGCCACGGCGTCCGGAGTCGGCGTGACCGTGACCTGGGCCTGGCTGCTCGAACCGTCCGGGCTGGTGACCACCAGCTTGAACTGCAGCAGGCCGTTGTTGGCCGGGTACTTGTAGAACGGGAACGTGAAGGTCGGCTTCGCGGTGTTCGCACCGGTCAGCGTGACCGTCGGGTCACCGGGGCTGACGACCTGGGTCCAGGCGTAGGTGCCCGCCCCGACGGACTGGCTGCCGTCGAGAGTGACCTTGGTGCCCCGCTGGATGCCGGTCTGGTTCGGGCCGGCGTTGGCGACTGCGGTGACTGCGGCGTTGACCGTGATCGTCACCGTTGCCGTACTCGGTCCGCCCGGGCCGGTGACGGTCAGGGTGAAGCTGTACGTACCTGGCGCCGGCGCGACGAATGTCGGGTTGGCACTTGTCGGGTTGGTCAGGCTGATGCCCGCCGGGCTGGTCCAGGAGAACGTCTGGGCGAACGCCGAGGCGGTGCCGTCCAGGGTGACGGTCTGGCCCGCGCTGACGGTCTGGTCCGGGCCGGCCTGGGCGACGACAGGCAGCGGAGCGCGGGAGCTACCGGTGACTGTCACCGGCAGGACGGCCGAGCCCTTGGCGTCGGAGGTCACGGTGACGGTGGGCGGCGGAGCGTCCAGCGTGCCGGACACGAACGTCCCGGCCGTGAGCGCGCCATAGCCGGTCACGGTGAGCGTCCGCGGCACCGCGGTGTCACTGGAGACCGCGTTCACGGTCAGCAGTCGCGTGCCGGTGTCGTAGCTGGCCGTGCCGGTGATGCGGTCGACGACGTTGATCAGCTTCGAGCTGACCGGAACGTCACCGACGTTCTCGACCTTCACGGTGGCCGGCGGCTGAGCGCCGGTGTACGCAATGCGGGCCAGGTAGTGACCGTTGCTGCCGGCCAGGCCGGTCGTGTCGAACTCGGCGAGCAGCGCCGGAGGCGTCCGAGACCTGGATGGACTGCGGCCCGACCTCCGAGCTTGCGAAGACGTCGAGCAGGCCACTGCCGGCCGACGAGCGCGAGTAGGTGGCCTGCTCGGCCGTCACCCCGCTGGTCGTCGCGAGCTTGCCCTGTACGGAGAACAGGTTGGTCTCGATGCAGTCCGCGAGCGGGCCGGCCACCGTCGGGCAGGCGTCGACCGTCGGGTTCGCGTTGATGCCGGGGCCCTCGATGCGGAAGAAGTTGACGCCGTACGGGCTGCCCTTGATCGCGTGCAGCGTCGCGCCGTCGCCGATGTAGGTGTCACTGCCGGCGGCGTTGGGCACGAGGGCCGGGTCGTTCGGGAAGGTGTCCCAGGTGAGGAACGGCCCGATCCGCCCGCCGAGCGCGCCGGTGAAGTCACCCGTGCCGCCGATGCCGATGTCCTCGGTGTCGAACAGCAGGCCGGCCACCTTGCCGGACGTCTGCAGGGTCTTGGTCCCGACCGGGGTGGTGAACTTGTAGTCGACGCCGTCGGGCAGGTTGGTGACCTTGATCCGCATCCGCGCGAAGGTCACCTGATCGCCATCGGCGACCGGGCCGTTGCGGAAGGCCTGCTCCAGGGCGATCCCGAGCCGGGCCTTGCCGCCACCGCTGATGTCGATCGCTCCGGTGTCGACCAGGGAGTAGAAGCCCTCGTCGGGGTAGTTGTCGGGGAACGAGACGGGCGCCGCCGGGTCCGGCATAGCGCCGCGGGCCGGGCAGAGCGGGTCGGCCGTGATGCAGTTCTCCAGCCGAAGACCGGTCTTGTCCTTGTACCAGACCGGGAATCCGTCAGTGGCGCTCACCGGACCGACCGCAGCCAGCCCGGGGCCGTTGACCCCCGGAGGGATCACGGCTGCCGTCGCGAAGCCGCCGGCCACGGCAAGCGTGACGACGACGGCGGCTATACCTGTCATACGTTTCATGTGGAGCCATCCCCCCAAGGACGTTTGTGGGTCCGCCACCCGGTTCGGGTGACGGTCGGCGCTCGCTGACCGCGGGCGCAACATCGCGCCGCTGCAGGAGCCGGAAGTTGGAGATCCCCCGATCCCGACTACGACGTGTCGGCCGTTCCGGTTGGGAGCCGGATCGAACGACACCTCGCAGGCAGTCACCCTGCTAGCTGCCGGCCGAATCCGTCAGCTACACCCGGGGGGCACTTCACCCCCAATACGGGTGTGCGGCGGGCCACCGATCAGACCGACGAGGATCGGCGGTCCGGCGCGTCCAGCCGGTGGGCCGGCGCCGAGATCTATCCGAGAAACAAAGGGGAAACTAGACGAACGACACGTGGTCGGGCTGGGCCGATCACCGGACCGAAATCGGTACCGAGAAGACACTCGCGTCGAATGCCGAGGTCTGGACAGTCAGCGCGAGGACCCATTTGCCGGCGCGCGGGAACGTGATCCCGACGTCCTGGCTGCCACTGCTCGCCGATCCGGCCGGGTTCGCCAGACGCAGCGGCAGCGGGCCGAGTTTGGCCGACGGCAGGCTCGCCGAGCCGCGCAACCCGGTGAGCGGGATCGCCTTACCGGCGGGCGTGCGGGCGCTCAGATGCATGACGGTGTCGCCGATGCGCGGCGCGTCGACGCGAACGCTGACCTGCAGGCCGGTCGCGGTGAGGGTGCGGGCGAACGGCCGGATGTAGGACTCGCGGGCGGGCACCGAGACGACGAGGGCCGCCGTCATCGACAGCACGACCAGGGCGACGCCGACCTCGGCCAGCAGGCCACGTTGCAACCCGCGGACCGGCAGCGGCTCAGCCTCGACGACAACGGGGGCTTCGCGCACCAGCGTGGTGACGCCGCTGCCGCGGCGGCCGGACGGCGGCCGCGGCTTGGACAGCGCCGCACTCGTCGCCGCGACCGGTGGGTCGGCCGGCGGTGCCGGGCGCACGAGATGTTGCTGAACCCACCGCCGGGCGAGCGCGCCGAGGCCGACCACGGTGATCACCGCAACGAGTTTCACCAGCAGCACCCGGCCGAAAGTCGTCCGGAACAGGGCGTCGACGGAGCCGACCTCGCGCCAGGTCTGGTAGCTGCCGGTCGCGACGAGGACGACCACACACGAGAACGCGATCTTCGAGAACCGGGGCAGCACGGCCGCCAGGTCGGCCGCGCGCTCGGCCGGGCGAAGGCTGATCGTGAGCACGGCCAGGCCGCCGAGCCAGATCGTCATCGCCGAGATGTGCAGCAGGTCGGCGAACATGGCGATCGGCGTCTGGAACCCCGCGGCCGGGTGGCCGGCCAGCGTCCAGGTGCCGATGAGAAGCAGCGTGCTGATCGCGGTCGCCGCGACGATGGCCCAGTTCGGGACGAGCGGGCGGGGCGTCACTGGGCTTCTGCGCCGGATCGCGGTGCCCTTCGCCGGCGCGCCCGCCTGCCTTGCCGCCTTGGTCTTTGCCGAAACGACCGCCACCAGCAGCGCAGCAAAGAGCACGAGCAGGTAGGACCGGAACGCGTACAACGTGTCGAAGCGCCGCGAGTGGGTGTCGAGGGAGCCCGGTGACACCCAGATCGCGCGCAACGGCAGCCCGCTGGCCCAGACTCCTTCGAGGAACAGCGAGCCGAACGCGCTGACGCCGAGCAGCGCCAACCCGGTGAACAACGTCCGCCTGGTCCGCCGCATGGCCAGCCCGGCCGGCCAGAGGGCCAAGGTGATCAACAATGCGCCGGGGCCGAGGATCAGTCCGCCGTAGCCGAGCACTCGGAAGATCCCGAGCATCAAGCCGGCCGTGTCGTTGCGCCCGGGGATCGCCACCTTGCCGGTGACCTGGCTCGGGGCGCCGACCGAGAACCGGAAGGTGCCCGACACCGGGTGGGTGTCGGACGAACTGACGTGCCAGCTGACCGTGTACGTCCCGTCGCCGAGCCTCGGCCGCAGGGCAACCCGGATCTGGTTGCCGTCTCCCGGAACCGCGGACACTTCGGCCAGGTCGACCCGCTTGAGGTGATCGTCGAACACCTCGATGGCGTCGCGTGCGACCTCGACGCGCTCACCGAAGGTCAGCGTCACCCGCTGCGGCGCGGTCGAGACGACCTCGTTCGCGTGCGGGTCGCTGCCCTCGAGTTGGGCGTGCGCCGACGCTGTGCCGGTGAGCCGCATCATCGTCACGACGAAGATGACCACCGCGAGCGCGGATCGTCTGATCAGGCGATGGGACCGCATCATTCCTCCGTCGTGAACACGCGCGGGGTTACACCAGCGAAAGGGTCATCGGGATGATCACCGGCTTGCCCTGCCGGTTGAATCGGGTCGTGACGTGATAGCGGCCGGGCGCGAGCCGAAGCGGACCGGAGATCCAGTGGCCGGACCCGACGATGGACAGCGCCACGACGTGCCTCCGGGCATCGGCGCCCGTAAGCACCGCCGAGGCCGTCGGAGCGCTTGCCGGCTCTCCCTCGGTCGACAGGAACACGTCGAGCGTCGTCAGCGTCGTCGACCCGATATCCGTGCGCGTGCTCTCGACCGTGGCGTCGTAGCCGGCATGGCTGCCCTTGGCGCGTGCTCGTGCTGACCTGTCCGCCCTGTCCGGCCAGTGCGGGCGACTCGGCCAGCGCCCCGCTGCCGGGCACCACCCCCGTCGGGGATCGGTGCGGCGATATCCAGATCACCACACCGAGCACTGCCACGAGGGCCACACCGACCATCGGCAGGACCAGCCAGAGACCCCGACGTGCCGTCGGCGGCTGCACGCCACCGACGGCACGGCCACGGGTCATTGCGGCAGGCACTCGAGTCCGCTCCCCGGTGCCGGGCAGGAGGCGGGCACTGGCAGCACCCGTTGCAAGCCCCACATCCCGGCCTTGGTGAACACCCGGCGCATGTCGCCGTAGTAGTAGTCGCCAGGTTGGTGGGTAGCTCCGCCCGCGCCGCCGGAGATGGTCGCGGTCAGCATCTCCCACGGCCCGACGGCCCGGGTCTCGGCCGAGTCCGCGTTCGGGATGTTGGGATCGAGCGAGAACGACAGCCCACCGAAGTTCATGCTGTGCATCTGCTCGCTGCCCGGCGCGACCAGCACGTGCATGACCTCGCGGTCGCCGGCATACGCCGACAGCAACGGCGTGCTCGGATCACCGAACGCCGCCGAGCTGAAGGCATCCGGACGCGTGTCGTCGCGCGGTGCCTGCTGGTAGTTCGTGCGCACCGACCCCGGCTTGTCGACGGTGACCGGGTACGGCATGAAGCTGGCGCCGATCTGGGTCTCGTCCTCGGACAGCACGAGCGTGTGGTCGCGGTAGCTCGGGCTGAACTGCGGTTCCACGTCGACCGAGGCGCCCACGTCGGTGACATCTCCGGTGACCGGGTTGCGGATCGTCGCCCCCTCCGGCGAGACCGTGAACGCGCCGTACAGGCCGCGCTTGTCGAAGCCTCCGGTCATGTCGGTGATGCTGCCGCCGGCCATCTTGGCGTCACCCACGTAGTAGGTGTAGGTGCGGGTGGCCGCGTTGGGGATCGCCGTGTCCGGGTTCCAGCCGACGTCGGCACCGCTGGAGGCGATGTCGGACGAGAGGCCCGCCAGGTGGAAGGAGATCTTGTTCTCCTTCGTGCTGTTGGTGACCGACACGCTCACGCAGTCATTGGCCAGCAGGTGCAGCACGAGCGGTTCGGGCTTGCGAATCCCGGCCAGCACGGCTGGCGCCTGGTCGGTCGGGACGTAGGCGTAGCGGATCGAGTTGTCGACGTTCGGCACCCGGACCGCGGTCACGCTGATCGCGTGCGGGCTCGCACTGGCCGGACACGGGTTGTCGACCGCCGAGGGCTGTGGCGGCGCACCGCCGGTCTGCGTCGGCAGCGCCGGCGCCGTCGCCGGTGAGGTGCCAGGCAGCGGCTGCAGGTAGTTCGGGTCGTTCGGATCGGTCGTGACCTGACCCTTCAGCACCCGGATGATGCCCCACGCACCGTCGCTGATACGCCGGTCGATGCCGTTGAAGTACAGGTAGTCACCCGGCAGGTGGCTGGTACCACCCGCGCCACCCTTGAGGATCAGGGTGAACTTCTCCGAGATGCCGTAGTGCAATGTGTCGATCGAGGCACCTTCGACTTGACCGCCAGGGTCCAGATATCGGTTCTCGTAGCCGAACGTATGGCCGTCGACGTGCAACGTGTCCACCGTCGGCCCGACGTTGATAGTTCGGATGACGAACGGGTCGCCGGCGTACGCCCTCGGCAGCGGGGTTATCGGATCGCCATAGGTGTAAGAGCTGAACTTCAGCGCTGGATCACCTGGTCGGTCCGCGAGCGGATTGGCACGTAGATTCAGCATCGAGTCCGACGTGGCGCCGAAGCCCTTGTCCATCGTCCACAGCGCCATCTCGCGGAAGCTGCCCGTCACGCCTGCGCCAGCGGCCACCGGGTTGGTGGCGTGGATGTCGACGATCGCGCCCGAGTCGGCAAGCGCGCCGGTGCGCGGGTCGTGGTACGTCGAGCCCTTGGGCTCGATGATCAGCTGGCCGACCAGGCCGTGCGCCCAGGTGTGGATGCCGTCGACGTGGTCGTGGAAGAACATGTTGTCGAGGTTCACGTCGGGGTACCAGCGGTACTGGACGAACTCGGTGCCGGCGTACTGGGCCGCGGCGTGCGCGACCTTGAGTGCCGCGGACAGCGTCACGGTCTTGGCCGTCGCGTTGATCGCGGTGATCGTGCGGATCTCAGGGCCCTGCCCGGACTGGCCGGCGTTGGCCGTGCCGGTGGCAGCGGGTCCCTCCGTGCCCAGGCCCACGCCGATGCTCTCCCCGACCTGGAACTTGGCCACGCTCGACAGGTGCAGCACGGTCGCGCCGGCGGCCGTCGCTGCCGTCAACTGCGGGTCTTCGACCTTGTACGGCCGCACGGCCTGCTCGTAGGACATGCCGGTGATGACGCCGTCGGAGGCCTGCGTGTCGAACTGCACGTGGTGGATGTGGATGTTCACCTGCGAGAAGTGGTTCGAGGCGTTGGTGTCGCTGAGTTCGCTGGTCAGCGTCACGGCATCGCACTCACCCACGTTTGTACGCAACGCCAGCGGCTCGAGCGGCTTGGTGCCGTTGAGCATTGCCGCCTTGTCGTGCGCCAGCACGAACACCATGCCGGTCGGGTCGGTGTCCTTCGTCGTGACCTGCACGGGGTGCTCGATCGCGACGACGTTGAACCGCCGCAGGACGGTCGCGGCGCCGTTGGACTGCTTGGCCGGGCAGATCCCGTCGGCGCGTCCCGCGAACGGATCGAGATGCGTCGCCGTGATCGGTGCTGACGGCGCGGCGTTGCCCATCTCGCCGAGGTAGGGAGCACCGGAGTGCCCGTTCGGTGAGAACGGCGGCCGCATTCCCAGATGTGGTCGCATCATCGGGAACGCGGGTCGGCCGTTCAGCGGGTTGAACATCAGCACCGGCCGGTTGCCCACGAACGTGTCGTCGGGCAGCGCGGTGGGGTGACCAGCCTTGGCCGGGTTGTTGTAGTAGTCCGGGTAGGCCGTGGTGTCCTCGGGCTCGCCCAGGTACTGGGTCGCCTTCGGCCGGGTTGGTGGTCCAGTTCCACACCGCACCGTCGTTGGAGTTCTTGCGGACACCCTTCGGCGGCAGCTGCGGCCGGACCCAGCTGTCGAGGTTGGCAGCGGTGATCTTCTGGCCGTTGATGGTGCGCCCGATCAGGCCGGTGGAGTCGACCGGCTTCGGCGGCACGAGGCCGATGGCTGCACGGTCGGCCAGCGGCGCGAAGTCGGGCTGGCGGGTGTCGTACACGCGCCAGAAGCCCCACATGCCGGCCACGTAGTGCTCGGCGATGTGGCAGTGGAACAGGAAGTCGCCTGCACCCTGCTGCACGCCGCCGGCGCCGCCCTCGATCTCGAGGTTGTACGACTCCCCCGGTCCGAACGTCTGCGAGTCGAGTCGTTCGGAGTCCGACAGCTCGATCGGGTGCTTGTTCAGCCCGGTGTCGGCGTAGTTGTAGGTCGGGTCGGCGACGGGGTTGAAGCGCCAGCGGATTCCGCCACCGTGCATGTGGAAGACGTGGAACATCTCGCTGCCCGCGTGCAGGATGCGGAACTTCGTCGGGTCGGCCTGGTAGCCACGGGGCATCGGCGTCGCCGGATCACCGAAGGTGTAGGAGCCGTAGGCGTGCGCCTCCTGCAACGGGCGCGAGGTCCGAGCCGGTTGATGAACGGCTCGGAGCGGTAGTTCATCGCGCGCGTGCCGGGCCGGTAGGCGTCGGTGTGCGGGTCGATGAAGTCGGCAGTGGCACGCCGTACTTCTTCAGGACGGCGGTCTTCTCGTTCTCGTTGCCGATCTCGTGGTAGAGCTGGACGTTCTCGCGGAACTCGGCTGCGCCGGCCGGGCGGATGATCGCTTCCCAGCCCGACTGCAGGACCGTTGCGTGGGCCTCGTCGACGGCGTTCGGGTCGAGGTAGGTCGAGCCGGGCGGCTCCACCACAACCGCGCCGAACAGGCCGTGGTTGACCAGATCGCGGTAACCGGGGCCGGGGTGCAGGTAGTGCGCGCCCTCGAGAGTGCGGTCCACCGGTACGTAGTAGCGGTAGTCGGCCGATGATCCCTTCGCGACGCTCGAGTCGGGGTTGCGCCCGACCGAGTCGCCCGAGGACGCGATGTCGAAGGACAGCCCGTCGACGTGCACGCCGAACGAGCCGCCGTCGGCGGAGTTGGTGTAGTGGATCGCGAGGCACTCGCCCTCGTTCACCCGGATGACGAGTGGCTGGATCGGGTCGGCGCGCAGGCCGATGGACACCTTCTGTGTGGCCTCCTCGGCGCGCACCGCGGCGATCTTGTTCGTCAGCACGTACATCACGCCCTTGGGGTCGTGATCACCGAAGCGGTTCAGCGGGATGTTGACGTTGATCGACTGAACGTCGTAGGAGCGCAGCGGCGCCCCGATCGGGCACGCGCCGTTGGTCGGGGCGGCGCCCGCGGCCGACGGCGCCAACACCGATCCGCCGGTCACCGTCGCTGCGGCGAGGACTGCCGCGATGCCGGCGGGCACGATCCGCCGCCGCGCACCGCGTCCACCGGATACCCATACCTGCCCGATCCCCCAGGCCGCGGACGCGACCAACATCGCGACGGGCATCGCCACGACGGCGTCGCTGACGACCGGCAGCAACTGCGGCGTGGCACCGCCGCCGCCGAGCATCGGCCGCAACGCCGCGGCGACCGCGACGGCCAGCGAGGCGGCACCCGAGATGAGCGCGATGCGCGAGGCCGTCGTGAGCCGCCCTGGCCCGTCCGCGTCGCGCACTCGGCCGGAGACGATCAGCGCGGCGTACACCGCGGCGAGCACCAGAGGCAGGGCGGCACCGATGTCGACGAGCGAGGCGATCAGGCGGGGACGTGCGACCGGCCCGGCCGTTGCTGATCGGGCGTGCACCTCGATCAACCAGGCGTAGGCGGCCGCGCCGGCAGGTGCGCCCAGGCCGATCACTTCCGCGAGCGTGCGGGGTCGGGCCGACTCGGCCGCGCTGTCGTGGGACATGGCGATACCGTCCTTCATGATTTCGCGTTAGCCGTGCGAGTGAGTGGCGGCGGGTCCGGTCGCGGCGATGGTGCCGAGTTCGATGGCGACGGGTGCCTTGCCGGCTGGGCCGACCGGGTCGTGAAAGAGCAATGTGCCGACGGCGTCGGCCGCCGGGAGGGTGAAGTCGAGGTGGCCCTCGATGCCTGCGCTCGGCAGGATTCGCCCGTCGGGCAAGTCGCCCGAGGTCGCGCGCAACACCGAGGTCTTGCCCTTGATCGTCGCCCGCAACTGGAAGTCACGCACGGTGTAGGTCATCGGCTTACTGCCCCGGTTGGTCAGCGCGACCGCAACCTGGATCTGTTGCTGGCCTTCGTCGACGTAGCCGGAAACGCCGTGGGTGGCTCCGGCCAGCGCGCGGTGGCTCACTCCGTCGACGCTGCGGACGAACTCGACGGCCACGATCCCGAAGCTGGTCGGCACGTCGTCGCCGATGCCGAACGCCTTGCTCCGGTGATCCGCTGCCGGCATGAGGACACGAATACTGACGAGCACGCCCAGCACGGCGAGCCCGATGCCGGTCGCGACGACCAGCCATCCGCGCCGGCCCGTTTGCACTGGTCGTAGCAGGCCGGCGGATCTGCCGGAACTGCCCGCCCGCACCGCGGTCACGCGGCATCACCGCCCGACGTCGATGCGAGGGCAAGTGCGTCGTTGCCGGCGACCGGACACGGTGCCGATGAAGTGCGAGCGCGTCGGCGCTCACCTCGCGCATGTCGATTGCGCGCGTTACCGCCGTGACAAAACACCACAGTGTCAGCCCCCCTCGGCCTGTAATCGCGACGTTAAGGAGAGCCCGCAAAACAATCGTCAAAATCAGCCCGGCCGTAACAGCGGCCGGGCCCACCGAAACGGGCGGGACACGCAAGTTGACCTTCGAGCCGGGTCGAAGGTTTACCGTCGAGCGGTGGACGGATATCGCATCTCGCAACTGGCAGAACGCTCCGGTGTACCCGCAACGACGTTGCGTTTCTACGATGGGGCGGGCTTGCTTCCGGCCGAACGCACGCCCACTGGATATCGCGTCTACGACGACACGGCGGTCGACCGGCTCACGTTCATCACCTCCGCCAAGCTGCTCGGGCTCTCCCTCGACGAGATCGCCGATCTGCTTGACGTGCGCGAGAACGGAGTCTGCGCCCCGGTGCGGGCGCGACTGCGCGCGCTGGTGGCCGAGCGCATCGCCGACGCCGACCGGCAACTCGCCGAACTGGTGGCCTTCTCAGCCAGCCTGCGCGCCGCCGAGCACGACCTTCGCGGTCCGGCGCCGGACGGGGCGTGCCGTGCCGACTGCGGCTGCACCCGCGACCTGGTCAACCCGGCGGCCGTCTCCGATTTGCCGCCGGCGGGTGCCGACGATCTGGACGAACCGTGGCGGCAGGCGCCGGTGTCGTGCGCGCTGGCCGCTACGCAGATGTCCGTCCGTGCCGAGCAGTGGCGCACGCTCCTCGACCGATGCGTGGCCCGCGAGCAGATTCCCGACGGTGTGCGATTGACGTTCCCGGCGTCGGGCGGCCTCGCGGCCGAGATCGGTGCTCTGGCGGCCGCCGAACAGGAGTGCTGCCCGTTCTTCGACCTCACGTTGCGGTTCCTGCCCTCGGCGATGGCGCTCACGGTGCGGGCCCCGCTCGCAGCGAGTGACCTGCTGGCCGGCCTGTTCGGTGCCGCAGGATGAGACTTCCGGCGCGGAGCGGCACCGCCTCGGGTCACTGAATACCTACCGAATCGCGACAACCGTTGCTCATTGCCGGCAGAGAGTCCTCAACCCGGGCTCGCGGTAGTCGATCTACCGGGCGTGACCGATCCGGCCCGGCTGACCGACGAGGCGCTCGACACTGTGTTGGCTGCGTTGTTCGACCGGCACCCGCACATGCAGGTTGCCGCCGTCAGTCCGGAGGGCCTGTTCGTGCCTATCCCGGCATCTGTTCCATTCACCACTCAGACAGTGCTGGACCGGCACACAACGGCGTTGCAATTCGTCCTGCCCGATGAACTCGTCGCCACGATCGACGCGTGGGAACAGGCAGTCCAGCTCGGCGCGGCACACATCCAGGTGCACCTCATCTCCGATCCCGAGCACACCGTGGTGATGCACTTCGTCGATGCGCGGCACCGCCACGGCGTGCTCATGTGCTGCGTCACCGGGCAGCGCACAACAGACGACGACGCGACCACTGCCGACAACGGCATCCGCCCGCGCCTCGCGGTGATGCACAAGGACGAGCGCGCGGTGATCCGGCGCGTGGACGATGCGACACACGCATCCTCGGCTGGAGTGCCGAGGAAATGGTCGGCCGCCGATCCCTGGAGTTCGTCCACCCTGACGACCATCAGCGCGCCATTGCGAACTGGATGGACATGCTCAGCCACCCCGTGACGGTCCAGCGGGTTCGGCTGCGGCATCGGCACCGCGACGGGGCGTGGATCTGGTTCGAGATCACCAATCGCAACCTGCTCGCCGAGCCCGAACACCTCGGCGTGATCGCCGAGATGATCGACATCTCCGATGAGATGGCAGCGCAGGAAGCGTTGCGCGCCAACGAGCAGTTGCTGCGCCGGCTCACCGAGGCGCTGCCGCTCGGCGTGCTGCAGATCGATATCGACCGCACCATCGTCTACAGCAACGACCGCCTCGACGACATCGTCGGAGTGAGCGACGCGCGCACCGTCGACGAGTTGTTCAGCAACATCGCCGTGACCGATCGCCCCGCGCTGAACAAGGCGGTGATCGCGGCACTCGCCGAGGGCCGCGACGCCGACCTGCAGTTCGCCCTCACGCACCGCTACCTGGGCTCGCGGCGCTGCGCGGTCAGCGTCCGGGCGCTCACCTCCGATTCGGACGTGGTCACCGGAGCGATCCTGTGCATCGCCGACGTCACCGACGACGCGCGCCTGCGCGAGGAGTTGGAGCGGCGGGCCACCTACGACGCATTGACCCGCTGCCACAACCGCGCCGCGACGATCGACGCGCTCGAACGCATGCTGATCAAACGCCGGCACGGCGACTCCGGCGTCGGCGTGCTGTTCTTCGATCTGGACGGCTTCAAGACAGTGAACGACCGGCTCGGCCATGCCGCAGGTGACGAACTGCTGCGCAAAGTTGCCGGGCGCCTGCTGGCGGTCGCCCGCGACGGCGATCTGGTCGGCCGGCTCGGCGGGGACGAGTTCCTCGTGATCTGCCCCGGCGTGGCCGGCCCCGAGGACGCGATGCAGATCGGCACCCGCATGGCGAGGTCGCTGGTCGGCGACATTGCGATCGGCGACGGGCTCATGGCGCCTCGGGCAAGCGTCGGCGTCGTGTGGACAGCCGGCGACGACGATGCCGACACCCTGGTCGCTCGCGCCGACGCCGCGATGTACGAGTCGAAGCTGGCCGGCGAAGGCCGACCGGTCCTGGCGCAGTCAGCGGTGACCCGCCCGGCCCACCACGGCCCGCGCCGTCGCGGCAATCTCCGGTCAGTCAGCGGCGACTAGGTAGTCTGCGGCCTCATTCTGCGGCCTCGCCGAACGCGGGGTGGGTGGGCGAATTGCGCGTCATCGACGATTCGCCGTCTTGAGTTGGGTGTCGCGATCGGTGCTCACCCGACGGTTCGGCATACGCTGCGGGCACACGGTCCCGGGGAGGGTGCCATGCCAATGCGCTCCGTCGTGCGAATGTCGGTCGCGGTAGCGGGCGTATTCGGCGTGGTACTACTCGCGGCCGGATGCAGTACGACCACGACGGGCAGCGGACACGAGGGCGCGCAGAACGGTTCCCCGTCGCACGACTTCCCGTCCGCGCCGAGTGCGTATGCCAGCACGAGTGCCGCGACCGGCTCATCCGCACCTGGCACGACGACCGCACCGGCGACATCTACGGCGTCTACGGCGTCTACGGCGTCTACAAGGTCCACGCAGCCCAGTCGCGCCCAGGCCACCGCGCGGCTGGCCCGGCTGACCCCGGGCCAGCAACTCGTAGTCGTCGCCATACCCGGCGGGTTCGAGGCGATCAGCTATGACCAGGCCGCACATCTCGGATTCTGGAAGCTCACCAGCCTGGACTGGATACGCGCCGGCACGAGCACCTACCCCTACTCTCCCGCCATCGGCGCACCGGCCGACGCGGCGGCACACGGCACGTTGCTCAAAGGCATGCACGATGCGACGTTCATCGTCACCGGTAATTTCTCCGGCGACGGCAGCGGCAACGCCGTCGCCTACACGACCGGACCGCTCGGCTGGGGCGCCATCAAGGCCGAGGCCAACGGCAACATCGGCCCGTCCGGGCAACCGGTCGGCAACGACAGAATCGGGTTGGCGTTCGGCTTCGCCTTCGTCGGCGGTCGACTGGAGACCAAGGACTGTCCGCTGAACCAGCCCATTGCGGCGTGCGGGTCCAACCCCGTCGACAAGCTGTGGGCCTGGAACGGCAAGGACTTCTCTCGCATTTGACCCGCGCGTGAACCTGATCTGCAACGAATCCCTTGCACAGTAGGGCAAAACAGCCGCGGGCTGTGCGTGACACACTTCGCCCGTGCGACCACCGCGCAGCCGCCGGACGCAGGCCACGATCGACATCGTGTGGGACTGCCCTTGCCGCCGCCTTTCTCGTCGGTCTGCCGCGGGCGATATTCGGCCTGCACTATCCCCGTTGGCTCGGGTGGGTCCAGGACGCGATGGTCAGTGTCTTTGCCGTCTCGCTTGTCGTCTTTCTTGCGCTGCGCACAGGCGAACTGCTCAGCCGCCCGCAGGACTGACGAAACGGCGTTTGCTGTCGGTGTCGTCTGCGACCATGAGGCAGTGGCCGGCACGATCCGCCGACTGTCCACTGTGCCTACCGGAGGTTGCCATGGCCTACGAGCTGCAAGATCAGCTCGTCATCGGCATCGCCTCCAGCGCGTTGTTCGATCTCACCGAGTCCGACGCCGTGTTCCGGCAGCAGGGCGAGCAGAACTACCGCGAGTTCCAGGAAGCTCACCTCGACGACGCGCTCAATCCTGGAGTGGCTTTCCCCTTTGTCCGCCGACTGCTTTCGCTCAACGATCTCGGCGGCGCCGACGAAGAGCGGCTCGTCGAGGTCATCGTGCTGTCGCGCAACGACCCGGACACCGGCCTTCGGGTGATGCGCTCGATCGCCCATCACGGGCTCGACATCAGCCGGGCGATCTTCATGCAGGGCAAGTCTCCCTACCGGTTCATGCCGGCGATGCACATGTCGCTGTTCCTGTCCGCGAACGAGGCGGACGTGATGGAGGCGGTGAAACTCGGCCTGCCTGCCGGGCGTGTGCTCGAGTCGACGACATTCGCCGATGCCGCTGACGACGACCTGCGGATCGCGTTCGACTTCGACGGCGTCCTCGCCGACGACACGTCAGAGCAGATCTACCAGAGCGGCGGTCTGCAAACCTTCCAGGACCACGAGGTCGCCAACGCGGTGACACCGCACCATCCCGGCCCGCTTCGTGACTTCCTGGCCAAGATCAACGTGATCCAGCGGCGCGAGGAAGAACGCCGGCGGCACGACGAGACTTACAAGATTCGCCTGCACGTCTCGATCGTCACGGCCCGCAATGCGCCCGCCCACGAGCGAGCGGTCAAGAGCCTCAAGGAGTGGGGCGTGACCGTGAACGACGCGTTCTTCCTCGGCGGTTTCCCGAAGGGTCCGATCATCCAGACGCTGCGCCCGCACATCTTCTTCGACGATCAGTTGCTGCATCTGGAGTCAGCGGCGCAGTTCGCGCCGAGCGTCCATATCCCGTTCGGGACTCAGACGGCGCAGACAGATCAGCCGCCACCACCCGAGTAGTTCGGGCCGTCGGGCCTGATCGGGAATTAGCCTGCGTGGCGATGTCGATTTCGCGGTCCCCTGCTCGAAGCAGTGGATGTCAGCTGTTTCCGATCCACGGCAAAGGAGAACCACCATGCGCTTTCTCATGACGACGTACGCCGGAGGTACGCCGCCGGATGACGCGATGTTCGCGGCGATGGGCGAACTGGTCGAGGAGATGACCAGAGCCGGCGTACTGCTCGCGACCGGCGGACTCGACCAGGGCGTCCACGTCAGTTCCTCCGCAGGCAAGATCACCGTCACCGACGGTCCGTTCGTCGAAGCGAAGGAGATGATCGTCAGCTTCGCCCTGATCGAGGCGCGATCCCAGCAAGAGGCGATCGAGTTGTCCAAACGCTTCTGGCAGGTCGCAGGCGACGGCGAGGGCGACATCCGCCAGGTGTTCGGTCCGCCAGATCTCGCGTAGACGCGACGGCCGCGCCCTTGCGCGGCAAAGGGCGACGATGCTCTGATCGGCGGCGTGACGGCCACCGATGCGCACCGCAGCATCGAGGCGGTGTGGCGCATCGAGGCGCCCCGGCTGATCGCTGCCCTCACCCGGAAGGTCGGCGACATCAGCCTGGCCGAGGAGTTCGCCCAGGACGCGTTCGTCGCAGCACTTGAGCAGTGGCCAGAGTCAGGCGTCCCGCCGAACCCGGGCGCCTGGCTCATGGTCATTGCGAAGCGTCGGGCGATCGACCGCGTTCGGCGCCTGGAACGGCTCGAGCGCAAGCACCAGTTGATCGGCCACGAACTGCGGACCCGTGAGCAGGTCAGCAGCGACGAACTTGAAGACGCACTCGATGACGATGTCGGCGACGACCTGCTGCGCCTGATGTTCATCGCCTGCCACCCGGTGCTGTCCACCGAGGCGCGGGTCGCGCTGACGTTGCGGATGCTCGGTGGCCTCACGACCGACGAGATCGCGCGGGCCTACCTGGTCGCCGAGGCCACCATCGCCCAGCGAATCGTGCGCGCCAAGCGGACCCTTGCCGACAAGCACATACCGTTCGAGGTCCCCGCGCCGCCCGAACGCGCCGCGCGCCTGTCCTCCGTGCTCGAGGTCATCTACCTCGTGTTCAACGAGGGCTATGCGGCCACGGCCGGTGAGGACTGGATGCGCCCGGCGCTCTGCCAGGAGGCGCTGCGCCTCGGACGTGTACTGGCCGAACTCGCCCCGGATGAGCCGGAGGTACACGGCCTGGTCGCACTGATGGAGATTCACTCGTCGCGATCGGCGGCCCGGACCAGTCCGGCAGGCGACCCGATCCCGTTGCTCGAGCAGAATCGCGGGCGCTGGGATCAGTTGCTGATCCGGCGCGGCTTCGCCGCGCTGATGCGATCGCGCGAGATCGGGGGCGCGCCCGGTCCGTACGCGCTGCAGGCCGCGATCGCCGCGTGTCACGCTCGGGCGCGGACCGCGCAAGAGACCGACTGGGTGCAGATCGCCGCGCTGTACGAGGCCCTTGCCCGGCTCACGCCGACTCCGGTCGTCCGGCTCAATCACGCCGTCGCGGTCGCGATGGCCGAAGGCCCCGCCGCGGGACTCGACCTCGTCGATGCGCTCGCCGGCGAGGCCGCGCTTCGGAACTACCACGCGCTGCCGAGCGCGCGGGCCGATCTGCTCGCCCGGCTCGGCCGCCACGACGAGGCGCGCCACGAGTTCGAGCGCGCGGCCTCGCTGACCAGGAACGCGCGCGAGCGCGCCGTGCTGCTCGAACGCGCCGCGGCCCGCCCGACCGGAGGCTAGCCACCGGCCCGTTGCGCCGACGCGGTTTGGCCGCCAGTCGGCACATAGCCGCGCTGGCGGCCAGAACCTGTCTCGGCGTTCGGCTCTGCTCCTGTCGATCCAGGCGCTGCCCGTTCGAAGTACGGGTGAGCCTTCGACCCGGACCCACAACCGGGCACGCCCGATCACACCAGGAGACGGACATGACCAAGCCCGTGCAAGGCCCGGCCTACTACTTCGCCTCGATCGAGAAGAAGTACGGCAAGCCGATCAGCGACTGGATGGACGTGATTCGCTCGTCCGGATTGGGCAAGCACAAGCAACTCGTCGATTGGCTGAAGGCGGAGTACGGCATCGGCCACGGCCATGCCACAGCGCTTGTCGGCTACACCCTGGCGGGGAACCCCGCACCGCCATCGGCCGGCTAGTCCGTGCAGGTCCCGGCTAGTCCGTGCGCGGCCGTGCGCGCCTTGGCCTCGGCGATCCCGTTGCGCACGCCCCGGCGCGTGCGGACGGGGGGCACGACGTCACGGGGCGTACTCCGATAACCTCGGGTAGTTCGTCGGTGGGTCCCGTGACGCCGGTCCGCCGAACAGGATGGCGTTTCGGGGAAGGGCGTGGCCGAGAACTCGGGGCTTACAGATCGCTACCTGCGCAGGGGCCCGCTGGGCCACGGCGCCATGGGCGATGTGTGGCTCGCTGATGACCAGTTGCTGCATCGCGCGGTTGCCATCAAGCAACTGCGCCCGGCCGGCGACGGCTCGGAACGAGTCGGCCTGGACCGCATCGTCCGCGAAGCGCGCTTGGCCGCGCGGCTGTCGCATCCCAACGCGGTCGGTGTCTATGACCTCGTCGTCGAGAGCGGGCAACCGTATGTCGTCATGGAGTACGTGGCCGGCGACACGCTCGCCGACCGTATCCGGGCCACCGGCGGGATCGGGCTCGATTCGGCCCGGTCGATCATCGGCCAGGTCGCGGCGGCGCTGGATGCGGCGCACAGCGTCGGCATCGTCCACCGCGACGTCAAGCCGTCCAACATCCTGATCACCGACCGGGGTGTGGCCAAGCTCGCCGACTTCGGCATCGCCCGCCAGACCGGCGACACCGCGATCACCCAGACGGGCCTCGTCATCGGCACGCCGTCCTACCTGGCCCCCGAGGTTGCGCGCGGCGCTCCCCCGTCGCCGGCCAGCGACGTGTGGTCGCTCGGCGCGACCCTGTTCGCCGCGATCGAGGGAGAGCCACCCTTCGACGAGAACAACCGCGACCCGCTGGCCGTACTGGTGCGCATCGTCAGTCAGCCCGCACCGCCCGCCGAGCACGCCGGCCCGTACCAGGCTCTTCTCGCGCGAATGCTCGAGCAGCAACCCACCAAACGCCCGGCCGCCGCCGAGGTGGTTGCCGCGTTGACGTCGGGTGGGGACGGGCGGCCCGCCGGCGCCGCGCCCGGCTCGACGCGCACGCTGCCCCCAATGCGCACAGTGCCGCCGGCGCGCCCGGTGCTGCCGGCATCGGAGCTGACCGGGCCGACGGTTGCGCACCAAGCGCACCAAGCCCCGCCCCAACCCCCGGCGCAGCCGCCGTCCGCACCGCCGACCCTGCTCGCGCCCGCGGCCTCCCGCCGGCGACGACCCGTCTGGCCGATTGCCGCAGCCGCGGCCGCCGTGCTGGCCGCTGTCGTCACGACACTTCTGCTGACAAGCGGCGGCCACGGGACCCATGCACAGAGCACCACCACGCCACCCAGCACCCCGCGCACAACCGCCGCGAAGACGTCCGCCCACTCGTCCCAGCAGTCCCAGTCGTCGTCTCAGTCGTCGTCTCAGTCCGTCCTCTCAGCCCACGACCACGCCGCCCACCACGGCACCGGCCAACCCGATGAACGCGGCGACGATGCAGCGCTTCGTCAGTGACTACTACGCCCTGATCCCCGGCGACCTGCATACCGCGTTCGGGCGTCTCGGACCGGGGCTGAAGGCGCAGGGCTTCGCCGCGTACCGGAACTGGTGGACACGGTTCAGCAAGGTCAACGTCACGCCACTCAACGCCGACCCGGCCGCCGGAACGGTCACCATCCGGCTCTCGGCGGTGTCGGCCGGTTCCGGCTCGGTCACCAGCGACACCGAGCAACTCAGTCTCATCACGTCGCCGGACGGGCGGAGTCTGCTGATCAACTCCGGCCAGGTCGTCAGCAACAACTGAGCGCCGGCGGGTCAGTTCAGCCCGGCCAGCCGGTCGCCGAGCCGGGTCCGGTAGTAAAGGACCGAGCGGCCCGACCGGCGTCGTTGCACGAGTTCGGCGTCGAGCAGAACCTTGAGATGCCCGCCCACCGAACCCAGCACGTACCCGGTCAGGGCGACGAGTTGACTGGTGCTGCGGGGCTCGGCGAGCTGGGCGAGGATCGCGGCCCGGGCCGGCCCGATCAGCCGGGCCAGCGCTTCGGGCGATGCCCCCGCGGCCGGATCGGCGAGCATCCCCGAGCAGGGGTACATGATCGCGTAGCGCCGGCCCTGATCCCAGGCCACCCAGCCGCGTCCCGAGGTACACGGAATGAAGGCCAGGTCGGCGTCGACGAGATCGTGCGGCGGGTAGTCGTAGGTGTTGATCTGCAGGCGCCCGTCACCGAGCCAGCGCATGCCCGGACGCATGTGATCGAGCGCGTCCGCCCATCCGCCGGTGGCCAGCCGCTGGGTCCGCGACACGATGTCGGCCTCGAAGATGCGCTGCCGGCGCGGCCAGTCCGGGCGCACTGTGCGCGTCCACACCCACTCGAGCAGATCGGCGGATCGTCCGGCGAGATCGGGGACTCGCAGCGCCCGCGGTAGCCGCCCGTCGACCGCGAGTTCGCGACGCGCCTGCGCGGCCGGCATTTCCCGGATGCGGCGCAGCTCGTCGTAGAACGTTCGATCGTCGGGTCGCGGCGGGACGGTGACCAGGTCGGAGATCCACCGCGGCCGGAACACGGCGGCGACGAACGCACCCACGAATGGATCGGCGCTGAGCATCTCGCGATAGGCGGATCGATGGGTCTGCACCCAGTCACGCATGCCCGGACTCGGATGGACTCCGGCCAGTGTGGCAAGCGACGCGACGGTTTCGGTCAGCGCCGACACGGTGAAACGGCTACCGGCCAGCTCGTCCGCGCCGACGCGCCACAATCCCATGTTTCGCCTCCACGCGAAACTGTAGTCGGCGGCGGTGCCGTGCCGCAGGCTCTCGCCATGCGGACGTATCGGGAAGTCTTCGGAGTCGCTGAGTTCACGCCGCTCTTCGTCGCGACGTCGGTGCGCAATGTCGCCGCCACGATGAGCGGGCTGGCCTTGGGCAGTTTGGTGTACGCGCGCACCGGCTCGGCCCTCCTGTCGGCGCTCTCCATGTTCGGGGCGTCGTTCGCGCAGGTGATCGGCGCGGCCACACTGCTGTCGCTGGCCGATCGGGTCCGCCCGCGCACCGCGCTGGTCACCATCGGCGTGCTGTTCGCCCTCGCGACACTGGCGCTGACGATTCCGGCCGCCCCGGTCTGGCTGCTGCTCACCATCGTGTTGGCCAACGGCCTGGTGAACGCGGCGAGTAGCGGCATCCAGTGGGGCCTGGTGAACGAGATCCTGCCCGAAGGCGCCTACATCCTCGGCCGGTCGATGTTCAACATGTCCGTCGGCGTCATGCAGATCGTCGGGTTCGCCACCGGAGGGGCACTGGTCGCCCTCGCATCGGCCCGCGGCGCGTTGCTGATCGGCGCTGGCCTCTACCTGGCCAGTGCGGTCGTCGTGCGCGCCGGCCTCACCGATCGGGCGCCGCGAGCATCCGGGCGGGCATCGATTCGCGAGACGTGGGCCGGCAACGCACGGCTGTGGTCCTCGCCCGATCGCCGCGACGCGTACCTCGCGATGTGGGTACCCAACGGCTTGATCGTCGGATGTGAGGCGCTGTTCGTGCCGTTTGCCCCGCGCTCGGCCGGCGTCTTGTTCGTCGCGGCCGCTCTCGGGATGCTCGCCGGCGACACGGCACTCGGTCGGTTCGTTCCGGCCCGGTGGCGGGGACGGCTGATCAGCCCGCTGCGATTACTTCTCGCCGTGCCGTACCTGCTCTTCGCCGTTCACCCGCCGATGCCGCTCGCGGCGCTGGCCGTGGCCGTAGCCTCGTTCGGGTACGGAGCCAGCCTGCTGTTGCAGGATCGCCTGATTGCCCTTACCCCACAAGACATTCGTGGCCAGGCCCTCGGCCTGAACAGTTCCGGGATGCTGACCATGCAGGCGGTCGGCGCGACGATCGCCGGCGTGGTGGCCGAGCACGTCTCGCCCGCGTCGGCAATGACGATCATGGCGGTGGCCTCGGTGATCACCACCATTGCCCTGACCCCGCGCCTGCTGCGGCCGGCTCCGGTACCCGCACTGGCCGGTTAGCGCTCGGCGGGGTCTCGGCCGGTCAGCGCGTCGCGGGGCGCGACGGCCGGCTTCCGGGCGGATCGGCTCGCGCCTTACCGATCCCCGATGTCGCACGCCCCAGATCCGGTACCTGCGCCCGGCTGACTCCAACTGTCCGGCCGATCCCCGACCCTCGACCTCGTCGCGATGACGACCGTGGCGTTCAACTCCTCGCTGCCGGCCACGCGCGCGACGAGCTGCCCGGTGCGGGCGACGGTCTCGACGGCCTGCGCCACCTGCCCTTCACTCGCCTCGAACAGCAGATGGCCCTGAGGGGCCAGCCAGTCCGGCGCCGCAGCGATCACCCGCCGCAGCACGTCGAGCCCGTCCGCGCCGCCGTCGAGCGCCACCCGCGCCTCGTGTACTCGCGCCTCGGGCGGCATCAGCCCGACGGCGTCGGTGGGCACGTACGGCGCGTTGGCGACGAGCACGTCGACCCGGCCCCGCAATCTCGTAGGCAATGGCTCGTAGAGGTCGCCCGTGTACACCTGCGCGCCGACCGGCACGTTGCGCCGGGCGCATCGCACCGCGGCCGGGTCGATGTCAACGGCATGCAACTCCACCTCGCCGCCCATCGCATCGAGCAGCGCCGCGCCGACCGCGCCGGATCCGCAGCACAGGTCAAGCACCACACCTCGCGGCCGGGCCAACTCGGCGGCTTGGCGGACCAGAAACTCGGTGCGGCGGCGGGGCACGAACACGCCGGGATCGACGGCTATTCGCCGGCCGCAGAATTCGGCCCATCCGAGGACGTGCTCGAGCGGCAGCCCGCTCGCGCGCTGATCGACCATCGCGGCAAGCTCGTCCGGGGTCTCGGCCGCGCCGATGAGCAGGCGCGACTCGTCCTCGGCGAAGACGCAGCCCGCGGCGCGAAGCCGGGCGACGACGCGGGACTGCTCATCAGCTGACAGGTAACTCTGCATGCGGAGCCTTTCGCGGTACCGGTCGGGGGCGGCCCCGGCACCTAGATCGGCTCGACCGCGTGGCCGTGTCGTGGGAGCACCCGGCCTGCTGTGGCGGTAATCGGTCCCACCTCCTCGGCATGTGCTCGGTAGACGAGCCGACGCTACCCGAACCGAACGGTCGCGCCGCTGTAGGCATTCAGTTCCGGCCGGACATCGGGCCGAGGCAATACATCCGCTTATGGCCGATCGCTTTGGGCCGCGGCGTAGTCGCAGCGCCACTGACCGTATGCGGACGCGCGACTTCCCGGGCAGGATGGGCAGATGATCGAACCTTTGACGCCTCGCGAGACCTGCCGCGTGCACACTTCGGGGGGCTGACACGTGCATCGGCCGACAGCTGAGGAGAAGAACCTTGCCAGCGAGGTCAACGCCTGGGCGATCGACCGGCTCACGTTTCGTGACGACACCTTCCCCGGACGAGAGGAAGTAGCCCCGCTCCCGCCGATCGAGGACGCCGGAATCGGTGCGACCGCGGCGTGGCGTGTCCTTCGCGACCAGGTCATGCCCACCGCATTGCCGGCTGACCATCCGCGATACCTGGCGTTTGTGGGCGGTTCGCCGACCGTCATGTCGGTCGTTGCCGACATTGCGATCTCGGCCGCGAGCGTCTACGCCGGCAGTTCCCTCGAAGGCGGCGTCGTCGTCGATGCCGAGGGAGCCGCCCTGCGCTGGCTCGCCCAACTCGCGGGCATGCCCGACTCCGCGTTCGGCACGTTCGTGAGCGGCGGTTCGACGGCGAATCTGAGCGCGCTCGTGGCTGCCCGCTACGACTGCCGGCGCCGCACCGGGCACCAGCCGACGGTGCTCGTCGCCGGCAACAGCGCGCATGCCTCGATCGCATCGGCCGCTGAGATCATGGGCTGCGATCTGGTCATGGACGGCGACGAGAACGGCAACCTCGATGCCGACGCCATGACCCGCATCCTTGGCCGCCTGCACGTCGACGACATCATTGCCGTGGTCGCGACAGCGGGTGCAACGAACACCGGAGCCATCGACGACCTCGCGAGCGCCGCCGCGCTGTGCCGCCAACACGGCCTCTGGCTGCATGTCGATGCCGCCTATGGCGGCGCCGCGCTTCTGTCCGAGCGGGCGCGACCGCTCTTCCGTGGCATCGAGGCGGCGGACTCGGTGACGATCGATCCGCACAAGTGGCTGTTCAGCCCGTTTGACTGCGCGGCGGTCATCTATCGCGACCCCGAGCGAGCCCGGCGCGCACACACCCAGGTCGCCAGCTATCTCGAGTCGGTCAGCGCGGATCACCACGTCAACCCCGCCGACTACGCGATCCACCTCACCCGCCGGGCGCGCGGCATCCCGCTGTGGCTGTCCCTGATGGCGAACGGCACCGCGGCCTATCGAGCGGCCGTCGAGCACTGCCTGGTGCTGGCGGCCTACGCCGCGCGACGCATCAAGGAATCCGCCCGCTTCACCCTCGGCGGGGATCCCACGCTCTCGGTGGTGCTGTTTCGCCGCGTCGGATGGACCTCGGCGCAGTACCACGCCTGGAGCGCACGGTCGATCGCCAACCGGCTGGGCCTGATGACGCCCACCGAGCACAAAGGCGAAACGATGTTCCGGCTCTGCTTCGTCAATCCGGTCACCAGCACCGGCGACATCGATCAGATCCTCGCCCACATTGACTAGCAAGGCACCACTCGGGCTCAGGTCACGGTGCCGAAGGCCGAATGTATATGTGCAAGGGCTAGGACTGTTGGCCGCTTCGCACGATTTGCCGCCCGTGCCCCCCGGCACGGCACGACTCGCGAGCTGAGGAAGGCGTCGATGCAGGCACGGCATGACCGCACGCGCCTCTCGGCGGCAGTGCGCATCCTCGGCCCGGTGGGCTGGGTGGTGATCGGCGCCGCCCTGACCACGCACCTCGTGCTGGTGGGCAAGCCCGGCGACACCGAGCAGTTGATCCTGGTCGCGAGCCTCGGGATCTTCTTCGCCATCTTGCTGCTGCGGCTGGCCTGTGCGGCGGTGGTCATCCGCAAGCGCCGTGGACCCCTGCTCGTTCTGCTGACGTCGATCATGCTGTGGGCACTCGGCGCGGCCGTCGTCAACGCCGGCAAGCTCTCCGACGCGGCGCAGTTCCCGGCACCCGGAGAGTGGCTGTTTCTGGCGTCCTATGTCGGTATGGCTGCCTACCTGGTCCTCGACGAACGCAAACAGGTGAGCCGCGGTCTGGCCACCTGGCTCGACGTGGTGGTCATCTGCGGTGGCACGGCGTGCCTCGCCTCGACGCTGCTGCTCATGCCGGTCGCGACCGCATCCGGCAAGCAGGGCCTCCCGCTGCTGCTTGCCCTGCTCTACCCGCTGGTCGACCTCGCACTCGCCCTGCTCGTCGTCGCCCAGGTGGTGCTGCGGCTTCGGCCCGATCTCAAGCACGCGGTCATGACGTGCGTCGGATTCGTCTGTCTGGCATATGCCGACGGCCAGTTCGTGACGAGTGTTTCGTCCTCGACGTACAGCTTCTCCGCAGTCAACGATGTGGTCTGGGGTATCGCGTTCGCCCTGATCATCGGCAGTGCCTGCCGGACGAACCGCACGACACTGGCCGCGATCCCCCGCCGCCGCGGTCCGGCGCTGCTGATCGTCGCCGCCACCGTGGCGATCGTGGTGTTGACGCTGCGCCCATCGGCCGGGCTCGCCCCGTACGTGGCGACGCCGGCCCTGCTCACCCTCATCGCCGCCATGGGCCGGCTGGTCTTGGCCCTGCGCGAGGCGACAGGTGCCGCCGAGGCGCTGGCACTGTCGCAGACCGACGACCTGACGATGCTTCCCAACCGCCGGGCGGTTCGCAATCGCCTGGACGAGGGGCTCGCCCGGGACCGGCCATTGGCACTGATGCTCCTGGACATGGACGGCTTCAAGGAGGTCAACGACACGCTCGGCCACGCGGCGGGTGACACCGTGCTGCAACTGGCCGCGCACCGCATGCGCGACCTGCTGCCGACCGAGATCATGATCGCCCGGCTCGGCGGCGACGAGTTCGCCGTGGTCGCGGAGAACACCGACGAGATCGAACTGCTCGAGTGCGCGCAACTGATCCTGGACGGGCTGAGCGAGCCGCTGATGGTGGACGGCATCGAGATCGCGCCCAGCGCCTCGATCGGCATCGCGATCCGCACCGAGGCGGACACGACCGGCAGCGAGTTGCTGCGCCGGGCCGATGTCGCGATGTACCAGGCGAAGAGCTCCCGTGAAGAGATCAAACAGATCTTCGGCCGGAAAGACGATCAAGCTCCACGACGACGCCGACAAGGTTGTCGCGACCTGGTTCGGTGGCAGACCCGCCCTCGATTGGTCGGTCCGCCCCGAGTACTGGGACGATCAGGCGTTTATCCTTGTCGACTACCTCCCGCTCAAACGCCTGATTCTAGCCGAATCACTTCAGACCCGCCTCGAGTCGGCGGCCGCGCGGCCGGAGACGACTGCCGCGGACCGGGAGGAACTCAAGCGTCTGGCCGCCGACAAAAACCTCAGCGGGTCGGCCCTTACGCGTTTTTTGAAGACGGCCAACTCGCTTCCGAGGACCGCGCGGCCCTCAAGGGATTTGCCAACTTGCTCAGCGAGGAGCACAAGTGGCTGACCCCGCGCGAGATCGAGGACGCCAAGATCGCCGGGACGGGCATACGCATCCGTTCATGGAATGGGTGGCCGGGCTCGACGATCAGAAGCGCAAGTTCGAGCGAACCCCAATCCGACCGGGCGAGCTCACCGAGACCGAGCGGCGGGCGATCGACGTGGGCCACGCGCCTCGTCGCTTACAAGGCGCTACAGCGACCGACGAGCTGCTCGTCGGCCGTGCGTCAGGGTCATGCCCCGGCCCGACACGCGAAGGCCCTCGGCACATCACCTCCGTGATCAAGAAGGCCGCGAGCGCCAAGAACCCGCGGCCTGGCGCCGATCGAGTTCGACATCGCTCAAGGCCCTCGATACCTACTGGAACGACATCCCGCGTGCGACCAGCGTCACGACCCGGGCGAGGATGCCAGGTTCGACGAGAAGTTCTCGAGCCTGGCTCCGCGACAGCTCGGTCTGGGTGCCCCTCAAGGTCCTGCTCAAGGCCCGAAGCCCGAGGACCTGGTCGCCGCCGGCTTCCCCGAGGCCGAGCCAAGGCGTTCCTGGCGGCCTACCGCGACCTCGAGCAGGCCGAGGACCGGACCCCGGGCCAGGTCGCCGAGGCCGCGGCCGCCGCGATGCTGCCGGCTCGCGGAAGCTGGCGAGGCCGTGAACGCCGCCAATATCCCACGCTCGCGATGATCGACCGGGAGACCCACTTCAACGGATCAACCCCGTTCTGGCAGGCCCCGTCGCCTACGGCACGGCGCTGGCGCTTCTGGCCGTGAGCCTGGGCTTCGTGGCCACGCGGCCCAAGACCGCCATCGGGATGCTCGGCCGGGGCGTCTACCTGGGCGGGATGCTCGGCCTGCTCGTCGGCATCGGCCTGGAGGTCTACGGCTTCTCACTGCGGGTCCAGATCTCGGGCTGGGCGCCGGTGACCAACATGTACGAGACGGTCATCTGGGTCGCCCTGGTGGCGGCGGTCCTCGTCGTTCGTCTTCGAGCTGATCTACCGCAAGACCTTCACCGCCCTGGCCGGCTCGGCGCGTGGCCCTGCTGGGCACGATCACGGCGGTCAACGTGCCGCTGCTGGACCCGAGCATCAACAGCCTGCAGCCGGTCCTGCGGAGCAACTTCTGGCTGACGATCCACGTGCTGACCGAGGTCTCCAGCTACGCCGCGTTCGGCCTGGCCTGGGCGCTCGGGCTGATCGCCATGGGCTACTACCTGACGGCCACCTACCGCCGCTCGCCGCGCTTCGCCGAGCTGGCGCTGCCGCTGGTCCCCGGGCTTCCGCTGCTGGCCGTCGGGGCGCGGGTGTGGCCGCGTCGTACGGCGTCGTTCGGCGACCAGCTGGACGACCGGCGACACTGCTCTTCTACGTGTTCGCGGTCATGGCGGGCTGGCGGCGGGATGGTCTCGCTCGGTCGGTCCTGGCGATCGGCGGCGAGGCCGTCAACCGCGTGCTGTCAGCCGCGACTGTTCCAGCGAGGCGGCGACGAGCTCGCATCGAGGAGCATGCCGAGATCGCGGTGCGCCGCAGGTCGGCTCGGCCGCGACGGCGGTGCAGACGGTCCGCGTCGAGCGAGGCCGGCGGCGGCGTGGCCACTCTGACCAAGCCGACCGTCGCCGAGATCCGCGCGAGCGCGCGGCACCGGCCTGGAGCAAGCTCGACGCCCGGGGCCGTGGCCATGCAGGAGACGGCGCTGACGATCAAGCCGCTGTCGAACTTCATCTACCGCGCCATGCAGGTCGGGCGTGCTCCTGATCGCCGCCGGCACGATCCTGGGCGGCGTCTGGGCCGACTACTCCTGGGGCCGGTTCTGGGGCTGGGACCCGAAGGAGGTCTGGGCCCTGATCACCCTGCTGGTCTACCTCGTCCCGCTCCACGGCCGGTTCGCCGGCTGGGTCAACACCTTCGGCCTGGTCGTCGCGTCGGTCGTCTGCTTCCTCTCGGTGGTGATGGCCTGGTACGGCGTGAACTTCGTGCTCGGCGTGGGCCTGCACAGCTACGGCTTCGTCGAAGGCGGCTCGCAGGGCGTCGTCGGGGCCGTCGTTCTGGCCGTGCTCGCCGTCGCCGGCGCCGCGGCCTGGCGTCGCGGTCTCGCGTCTCGCGTCCCACCCGCGGCCGCCTGAGCGAACGGCTGGCCGTCCCGGTTCACGATCGAAACGCCCCGTCATCCGGTTCGGCCGCTTCGCGACCGACCCGGAACGGGGCGAGATCGATTCTCGAGGGCCGACCGAGCACCATGTCGCCGACCACTTCCGCGGTCGCGGGCGAGAGTTGCAAACCCGCTCGACCATGGCCGGTCGCGACCAGGACGTTTTCGGACCCCGGCACCGGGCCAAGGTACGGCCGCGTATCGAGGCTCCCCGGCCTTAGCCCGGCCCACGACCGCCGCTCAACCTCCGCATCGGCGAGGCACGGACAGAGCCGAATGGCCTCATCGATCAGGTTCCGCACACCCACCGACGTCGTCCGCGTGTCGAAGCTCGGCGTGCTCCTCGGTCGCACCCGCCAGGATCCGGCCGTCGTCGCGCAGGACGAGATAGTTTCGGCCGTGCTCGACGACCCGCGTCAAAAACGGTTTCTCGCCACGAAGGAGCACGATTTGCCCCTTGATCGGGGGCGTCGGCACGACGACACCGAGCGTCCTCAAGAGTTCGGCCGACCAGGCTCCGGCCGCGACGATCGCGGTCCCGCAGGCGATTTGCTCTCGCTCGGTCCGAACGGCGGTAACCCGGCCCGAAACGGTGTTGAAGCCGACCACGGCGTCCTCCGCCCGAAGCGTCACGCCACGTTTCGTCAGCGACGCCGCGAGTGCCTGAAGGTGTCGCGGATTGCGGATCTGGGCCCGGTCGGGAAGGAAGTACGCGACACGAAGCGCGGGGTTCAAGGCGGGCTCGACACCGCCGAAATCGCCAGGCGCCAGCCGCTCGAAGACGATTCCTTCACGTCGCCAACGGCCGGCCATCGAGCGGAGGTCATCCTCTTCCTCGAGAGTTGCCGCGACGTCGACGCCCCCCGTGCGTCGGTAGCCGTTGTCGATACCGGTCTCTTCCCTCGCGCAGCGGACCACGCCGGATAGATCCGCGCACTCCACGACCGGAGGATCGACATGGGGTGGGTACTGGTCCGTTCCCCCTCTGGTGGAATCAGCCCGGCCCCCGCCCACGAGGCTTCGCGGCCAAGTTCGCGGCGATCGAGGACCGTCGGCTTGACCCCCTCGCGCCCAGGACGTAGGCGATCGAGAGCCCGATCACTCCTCCTCCCACGATCACGACGTCGCTGCTAGGCATTTTTCGGGAGCATCCGTCCGGGAGTCGTCATGAAGATTCACTGAGAGGCGGGGGATAACTGCATGTGATCCAGGGAAAGGTTCCGCTGGATGAACGCACCCGGGTGGCCCAAAGGACTTGGTTGTCCGAGCCGGCCCACGCGTGCTTCCAAGCGGAGCGCACGATTACTTTCCGGACTTTAGCCGACTGACTCTGTCCCTTTCCCGAGCGCGCCGCCAGGTTGACTCGGCAATCCGGTACATCGATCGGTCCTCGTCGGCAAGAATCAGGTCGTCTCCGTCCCAGCAGATCGCCTCAACCTGGCGAGCCGCGAAGTAGACCGCGCTTCGGACTCTCCAGGTATCACCGTCCGCCCTCTCGTAGACGCGGGCGACGTTTGTCGAGCAGACGGCGAGTCGTTGTCCGTCCGGCGACAGGTCGGCGCCGGTGGCCGGCTCGTCAAAGCCGGGAAGCCGGCCGAGTGGTTCGGGCCGTGCGGGGCGCAACAGCGGCGACGGGGGATCGATGGATAGGGCGAACAACTCGGCCTCGCGCCGGTCCGAAGTCTTCGCCACGGAATCGCGCGCCCGCGGTCCAGGAACAGAGATTCCGCGTCGAACCGCTTCCCGGGCGGGAACTTGTAAAACGAGGCGAGACTGACCGGCAACGGCTCCGTGGCGGGCTGCGACGGATCGGGCTCGTTGGTGCGGTAAATGGCTCGCAACGGCAGGCGGAGACCGTTGTTGCCGATCTCGCCGATATACAGGTGGCCGAGGTCATCGGTCGCGATGTCTTCCCAGTCGATGTTGGGCGTCTTCACGGAATACTCCCTGATAGAGCCGTCCGTCGGACGGCGAAGAGCGCGCCAGGGTTGCCGGAATCGTTGTGAACCCAGAAGATGCCGGGGTGACGGCGGCTCTTGACGATGCCCGAGGCCTCGGGATCGCAGGAGCGTGAGGCGGCCGAGGGGCTCGAGCGCGGAGTCGGGAGCCGCGCCGAGGGAAGACTCAGGGCGAGAATAGGCTATAATCATGGCGCTCCCCTCCGCGAAATGATAGCCTTATATTAACAGAATCGGTCCGGCACGGACCAAGACCGCCGAGGGGTGCCGGGCGGGCGAGGAAGGCGTCGGCAGGACTTGCGAAGCCGGCCGTAGTCCGGCAAACTCTCATGCTTGGTTTCTCCAGGCGCGGGGGCGGCCGAGCCGCCTGGTATCGAGGAAGTCTGATGGAAACGCCGCAAGTTCGACCGGGGAAGGTCACAAGTACGGACCGATGCCCCGGGTCGTCGCGTATTTTCAGAATTCCGCCGACTGGGCAATTGGACCATTCAGCTTCTTGACGCGATGGAATTCCCAACGACCGGCTGGGTGTCACCCCCCCGGAGTAGATCGAGGCGGTCAAGGCATGATCCTCTCGATCGCCTGCCCCGACGAGAAGATGTTCGACAAGGTCGAGGCAATCTGCCGCCAGCAAGGCGAGATCCACCGCCAGCGCCGTTGAACGGCGCCGATATTCTCCCGTTCGGCCCTTGAGGTGCCCGGTGAGACGTCGATGTGTCGCGGCCCTTTTCGCCGGCCCTGCCACTTCGTGATCCGCAGCCAATCCGGTCTGGTCGAGCCGGCCAGCCTCCGCCCTTCGCCAAGGACCTACCGCACATAAAGTCGGGCGAGCCCGTCCTCCAGTTCAACGGCAAGGACCTTACCGGGTTCTACACCTACACGATGACATAAGTATGAAGACCCCGACAGGTCTTCACGGTCAAGGACGGGCTGCTCCGCATCTCGGGCGAGGAGTGGGCGGGCTGACCACCACGGCGAGTTCGGCGACTATCCACCTGTCGCCGGAGTGGAAGTGGGGCGAGCGAACGTGGGGCCTCGCGTAGACAAACGCGCCCGCGATTCGGGCTTCCTGCTCCACTGCGTCGGACCCGACGGCGCCGCGGCGGGCACTGGATGGAGTCGCAGGAGTGCCAGATCATCGAGGGCGGCTGCGGCGACTTCATCATGGTCCCCGGCCTGCCAAGCCCCAGCCTGACCTGCGAGGCGCGCGGCGCGCGAACGGCAGACCCTATTTCGAGAAGGGGGGGAGCCCGAGACCCGCGACTCCGGGCGGTTCAACTGGTGGGGCCGCGACCCGGCCTGGAAGGACGTCCTCGGCTTCCGCGGCAGACGACGTGGAGCGGCGGCGGGGGAGTGGAACCGCATCGAGGTCATTGCGACGGCGACACCATCACCAACATCGTCAACGGCTACGTGGTCAACGTCGCACCAGGTCCAGCCTGACCCGCGGCAAGCTCCATCTCCAGTCCGAAGGCGCCGAGTCCTCTTCCGCAAGTTCGAGGTCCGGCCGCTTGTCAAGCTGGTCGGGGACTGAGCGGTCCGGCGTCTCGCGGCCAGGAACCGACGATCTAAACGCAAAACGGTTTCAGACCTCCGGTCGAGCTCGTGATCAGAATTCCCTCGCAGCCTCTTTCTGGGATAGAATGTAAGCGTGCATCCTTCCACGAGGCGAGGGGATCCATTCCAGTCATGTCGCCGGTCGGCTGGGCTCGAAGTCTTGCATGCTTTTCGCGGTCATGCTCTCCGCCGTCTCGATAGCGGTCGGCGCCGAGAGCGACCCGGCCATTCTCCGGGGCGTTCAATACCTCAGAGGTCGGGCAGCCGTTCAAAAGGTGGGTGAAGCGGCGCTGATCGGCCTGGCGCTGATCAAGGCCGACACTCCGCCGACCGACCCGGCGGTTGCGTTCTGCGTCGCCACCATTCGGAGACGGTTGACCAGCGGGGTTATGCGCCGGAGCGGTGGGGCGGGCGCGATATTTACGAGGCGGGCGTGGTGGCGATGGTTCTGGCAAACCCCGACGCGGGGGCATAGCGGCCAGACCTGAACGTCCTGATTGCGCACTTCCTCATCGGCCAAGCAGAAAGCGAATGGGTCATGGGACTATACCGCTCGACAAAGGGGCGACGCGTCGATCTCCCAGTACGCCCTGCTCGGGCTCTGGGAATGCGAGAACGCCGGCATCGAGGTCCCGCCGAGCGTTTGGGACCGGGCCGCGCTGGTCCTCTCGGTGCAGGCGCCGCGGGGAGCTGGAACTACCATCGCGACCAGCCGGGTACGCGACACGATCTCGATGACCGCCGCGGGTGTCGGCAGCCTGCTGCTCTGCAAGCGGCAGCTCGACCGCTAGCAAGCGGCGGGCGCGACGAGCCGCTCCTCACCGTGCTCTCCGGCGAGCGGGCAGCAGCCTACGAAGTCCCGACATCGTCCGGCCAGGATCGACCAGGCGATCGACGAAGGGGATTGGCTGGATCGACGGCGAACTTACACGATGACGAACACGACCCTCGTTCGGCCAGTCGCTCTACTACGGACTCTACGGGCTGGAGCGGGTCGGCCCTGGCCGACCGCGCAGACATGGGCCGGGCGGACTGCTTGGAGCAGGGGCGGACTTCATCCGCACGAGCCAGAGGCCCGACGGCTCGTGGACAGGCCAGCCTACGGGGACGATCGAATACGGTCTGGGCGATCCTGTTATCTGACAAGTCGACCGCCAAGTCGCATCCGCCGGATCGAGATCAAGAGGCTGGTGCGGGGACGCTCCTGGGCGGGCGGACCTCCCAAGGACCTCTCGTCGATGACCGTCGCCGGCGGCAGGGTCATGAGCCGGCCGATGAACGGGGCGGTCGAAGGGATGCTCGCCGTGCTCGAGGACCCGCGAGCCCAGGAGGCCGATTCGGCGTTCTCGGGGCTGGTTAGCCGCTACAGCGAGGGCCCCTACTCCTGAGTCCGTTCAAGGATCGGTTCCGCAAACTGTTGACCGACCGGGATCCTGGCCTTCGCCACGTCGCCGCATGGACTATGGGACGCACGGGCGACCTCGACACGGTTCCGTCATTGATCAGCATTCTCTCTGATCCCGACGAGGATGTGGTCTCCGCGGCGCCTCAGTCTTCAATTGCTCAGCCGCAAGGTTACGGGCCTGGGTCCGCCGTCACCGTCGTCTCCGGAACAGCGGCTGGAGGCGGCTCGTAAGTGGCGAGAGTGGTACGCGACGGCCCGGCCGCTTGGAATCGAAAGCCAAGACGACGTATCCGCACCGGCTGGCGAGTCCAAGGAGCCCGCGATGAGTGCAGCGACCGTCGCCGCCGGTCCCACCGAGTCGCCCGATCCGAAAGTGCGGGGCGAATCGA
>CAVPYQ010000006.1:0-477284 GCA_963709985.1 uncultured Actinomycetota bacterium | reverse complement strand
TCGGCGGCACGCGAAAACTGAACAGGGCGCGGCAACTGAAGATTGAGCACTTGCGCCGAAACCCTGGCCGGATCGGAGTGGTCCGAGCCGGGGAGGAAGTAGGTGCTGAGCGTGGAGGACTGGGCTGAGATCCGCCGGTTGCGGCGGGCGGAGAAGTTGCCGATCGCGCAGATCGCGCGGGTGCTGGGTATCTCGCGCAACACCGTGTATGCGGCGTTGGAGTCTGACGCGCCGCCGAAGTATGAGCGCAAGCCGGCTGGGTCGATCGTGGATGCGGTCGAGCCGCGCATCCGCGAGCTGCTGAAGGCGTATCCGACGATGCCGGCGACGGTGATCGCCGAGCGGATCGGCTGGACCCGCTCGATCCGGGTGCTGTGCGGTCGGGTGGCGGAGTTGCGGCCGGCGTATCTGCCGCCGGATCCGGCGGGCCGCACCAGCTATGAGGCGGGCGAGATCGCGCAGTGCGACTTGTGGTTCCCGCCGATCCAGTTGCCGGTCGGGTTCGGGCAGGTGCGCAAGCCGACGCAGTTGCCGGTGTTGACGATGGTGACTGGCTACTCGCGCTGGCTGTCCGGGCTGTTGATCCCGACCCGCTCGGCGGCGGACCTGTTCGCCGGCTGGTGGCAGCTGATCGAGCGGCTCGGGTCGGTGCCGCGGGTGCTGGTCTGGGACGGTGAGGGTGCGATCGGTCGCTGGCGGGCCGGTCGGGTCGAGCTCACCGACCGAGTGCCAGGCGTTCCGCGGCACGCTCGGGCGCGAAGGTGCTGGTGCTCAAGCCGCGCGAGCCGGAGCACAAGGGCATCATCGAGCGGGCGCACGACTATCTCGAGCGCTCGTTCCTGCCCGGCCGCAGCTTCACCGGTCCGGAAGACTTCAACACCCAACTGCAGCAGTGGCTGAGCGTCGTGAACGCGCGGCCACGGCGAGCGTTGGGCTGCGCGCCGACCGATCGGATCACCGCCGACCGGCAAGCGATGCTCACCCTGCCGCCGGTCGCGCCGGCGACCGGGTGGCGCACCTCGCTGCGGCTGCCCCGTGATCACTACATCCGCTTGGACTCCAACGACTACTCGGTGCACCCTGCGGTGATCGGCCGCCGCATCGAGGTGATCGCCGACCTGCACCGCGTCCGCGCGTTCTGCGACGGCCGGCTTGTTGCCGATCACGAGCGGATCTGGGCGCTGGCATCAGACCATCTCCGACCCGGAGCACGTCGCCGCGGCGAAGCTGCTGCGCCGCGAACGGGTCGGTGTGCTGCGCCCGGTGCCCGAACCGGACGTGCAGATCCGCTGCCTGGACGACTACGACACCGCGCTCGGCCTCGACGGCGCGACGGTGGCGTGATGGCCACGGCCCGCACCGACGACCAAGACCGCACGCGCGCGACGTGTCGGCGCCGAGGTGGCGTTCCTGACCCGCGCGCTCAAGGCGCCGACGCTGCGCGAGTCGGTGACCCGACTGGCCGAGCGAGCCCGCGCCGAGTCCTGGTCGCACGAGGAGTTCCTCGTCGCCTGCCTGCAACGCGAGGTCTCCGCCCGCGAGAGCCACGGCGGTGAGGGCCGCATCCGCGCCGCGCGGTTCCCCTCCCGCAAGAGCATCGAGGAGTTCGACTTCGACCACGCCCGCGCCCTCAAACGCGACACGATCGCGCACCTGGGCACGCTCGACTTCGTCACCGCGAAGCGAGAACGTCGTCTTCCTCGGCCCACCCGGCACCGGCAAGACCCACCTCGCCATCGGCCTGGCGATCCGCGCCTGCCAAGCCGGACACCGGGTCCTGTTCGCCACCGCATCCGAATGGGTCGCCCGCCTCGCCGACGCCCACCACGCCGGCGAAGCTGCAAGCCGAGCTCGTCCGCCTCGGCCGCTACCCGCTGCTCGTCGTCGACGAGGTCGGCTACATCCCCTTCGAACCCGAAGCCGCCAACCTCTTCTTCCAACTCGTCTCCTCCCGCTACGAGCGGGCCTCGCTGATCGTCACCAGCAACAAGCCCTTCGGCCGCTGGGGCGAAGTCTTCGGCGACGACGTCGTCGCCGCAGCCATGATCGACCGGCTCGTCCACCACGCCGAAGTCGTCGCCCTCAAAGGCGACAGCTACCGCTTGAAAGACCGAGACCTCGGCCGCGTCCCCACCGCCGCGACCGACGACCGATGACAACCCGGCAAGTGCTCAATTTTCACGTGCCGAAACTGTTCAAATTTCGGATGCCGTTGACACGTGGGTCAGTGCACTCATCACTGATCTCCGGATCAAGAGGCTGATGACTAATCGGCTGGCCGAGCGTGAACCGATGGCCATCCGGTTACTCGAGCGCGAGTTCACGCCCGCCCCAGAGTCGTCTCGCGCGGGCCTCAGCACCTCGCCGCCGTGTAGGAGCAGCATCGGGCGGCGACGCCGGTACCCCGTGCTCGCGAGTGCATCGCTTATTGCCGAGGTGGCTAAACACGATCTTGTTGTTATTTCACTGGCGCTGCTGCGTTGTCCAGCGGCCAGGCTTGCAGCCCCTGTCGCACTGCGGTGCTGAACTGTTGGTAGCGGCGGGTCTTATGTCATACGAGCAGTGTCCTGTGTTCTTTGACAGCCAGGAGCTTTCGGGCTCGGTTGTGCTGTGCCCGCCGCGGTGACGTTCGCCTCTGTCCGGCCGATTCAGGTCACGGCACGATCGGGGGATGAACATCGGGGGCAGTGTTCGGGTGTATTGCGTGGACGGGCCGTGCCGGGGTGTGCAGGCCATCGACACATACACCGGCCGTGTGCTTTGCGGCGAAGATACGCCAGCCCGACGGTGCGTCTACCGGGTCGGTACAGGGTTGGATGCGTTCACCTTGGCCGGCCACCCAGCCGCCTACTTCGACCATGTCCTGCCGCCGGGCATGTAAGCCGCGCGGTTCACGCTGATCGGGTGACATCCAGCCGCGCCGCCGGGCACGGCCCGAAGTCGGCCCCGACCTGCAGATTCTCAACGATCCGATATCGGACCTGCGGGCGCTGACCGATGAGTCTGGCCTGCGGCGGTGTCGAGGAACTGCACCCCCGCGAAGCAGCTCAGGTGGCAGGGATATCGCATCCCGGGCCGACGAGCGTGTACGCGTTCATGCAGAACGTCGGCGTGGTCAATGACCACCCTCGCGGTCGGCCGCTACGTGCGCTTCACCGAAGCCCACCTCGCCGAGATCATCGAATCCGCGACCCACTCGGTCCCTCACTCCCGGAGCCGCGGCTCAGCTCGCACCAAGCTATGACCTGGCTGGAGATCCGCTCCGATTGTTGCTGCGATTCGCGGCCACGACGGCGGGGGTCGGCCGCGGTGTCGCAGAACGTGGCGCCGGAGCCTTCAGCAGCGTCCGCTCCGCCTAGACCAGAAGCCGATTCGGTGTCGCGATCGGTGAGCGATTAACAATGGCGCTCATAACGCGCGGGGATTCCTGTCTTTCGCACTCGAGCCGCCGTGCTCAGAATCGGCGGTTACGTCGGGTCGGTCGCTGGCGCCCAGAGCGATCCGTTCGAACCGGGCAGCACGAGGAGACTTATGCCCTCCATGTGGCAGACGTCGAGCAGATCGGGGTCAGCCGTCGCTAGCGCGCGATCGCGGCTGCGGGCTACTTCTGCGGCGATGGAGTCGGCCATGCTGATCGGGCATCGGGTGCGGTGGTAGCGGCGGGCCCGTAGCCGCCCGGCCGCGTTACCAGTTGCTGCGTCGATCGGGATCGCGTCGAGCAGGCGGAGCTGTGCTAGGTCGAGGACCACGTCTTCCTCGTTGGCGCCGGTGAGGCGAACGAGGTGGTCGACGACCTCGGCCAGGCCGACGGCAGTGAGGTCGCTGTCGCCCTGTTCCAGCAGTTGCCGGACCTGATCGGCCGCGGGTTCGTCGCGCAGGTAGGCGATCGCCGCGTACGCGTCGAGGACTGTCACCCGCGGCGCCGGGCCGTTGTTGCGTCCGCTCGGCGGGCTGCTTTGCGGGCGGTGGAGCTGTCCGGGCCGCGGCCGGCGTACTTGCCCTGAAGCTCGGCGATGCCGTCCTGTTCGGGGGCAGGGCGCATGACAACCCGGTCGCCGAGATCGACCACGATCACCCGCCGGGTGTGCCAGCGAGCGCGGGTCTCGGCCGGGATGCTGACCTGGCCGTTCTGGGAAATGGTCATCAGGTGCTCTGCCGCCGCCATACGGCTCATTGTATGAGATCCGCCGAGCGTTGTATCAGGCTGTGGGTCGACCTACCGTCAGATCGTCACTGTTGATGTGCTGGGTTGCCGACCCCAGGCCGGGCCGTGTTCCGATCCTGGCGCCGAGCGGCAGCGGTCGCTGCGCAGCCTGCGGGCCGCGAACGAGGCCGCCGACGTGGTGGGAGGTCGACGGGAACCTGCACGGCCATTCGTCGGCCGAGACCAGCGGCTACCTCGCGCACTCCGCCGACTACGCCGACGAGCAGGCCGAGCTGCGGGAACGTGCGCACCGGGTGCTCACGACGGCGTCGTTCGTGGTGACGGCCGAACGCGATACGTGGTTCGCCGACTGTTCGGCCCCGGTATTTGCCTGGGCGCTGCCGCCGTTAGGACGCGACAACGCCCGTGAGGAAGGGGGCGCGGGACGCCCCGCGCAAAACGTCCCGCCACCCACCACCGGGAGGGATTGGAAGGGGTGACGGGACGTGCCCCGCTTCTGGTCAGCGTCGAAGGACTTGCATGTGTCACACCTGCGGCCTTCCATTCCCGAGAAGGACGGTCTTGATCGCCTGTGAGTGGCCGTACCTGCGCCGAACACACAGCGCGCGCCCGCCACTCGAAGGTGAGCGGGGCGCAGTGCCAAACGCAGTTGGCGTTCTAGCCGGTAACGGCGCCGCGCCCGGTTCGGCGGCGCGCTGCCGCCGCTGGGGCCTCGGCCGCGCTGCTCCGCTGCTGAGTGCCCGGGGGCAGGTCGGACGGGTCTGCGGCGGCGTCATCGGGAACGACCGGCGCGTGTTGAGTAGGTACACGCCGAGGCGGTGGTGCTTGGACGTCAGGGTCGCCACGTTCCATTGGCGAAGTATCAGCGGACGAGGCTGACGAGAGCCTGTGTCGAGCCGCTCCGTCGGGAGATTCGAAGACACGACAGGGTCGCCGAGTGGTCCCCGTTCGCCACAGCCGCCACACTCACCACGTGCGAAGGCGGAACCCGACGCGGCGGCGGTGCATGTGAAGGACAAACGATCTCATCTCACGATCCAAGATCACTCGTTGTACAAAGTGGGTCGGGCGTGACGACCTTCGGGGGGCGGGAGTTGCGCCCGGCTCCTGGACATCCGCGGGCACCGCACCTGCACGCGCCTGATCTGGCTCGCCACCGTCGATCAGCCGGCCTGCCTCGACGAGGGCAAGTCGGCCGGGGTCAGGAATCGGTACTAGCGGCCCCGCCCACATCGGGGGGAAATAGGCGGTGCCTTGATTGACGGACGTGCCGGCTGGCTCAGCTGTTCCACTGGCGGGCCCGTGCCTCCGCGCACCCAAGCGGGGCCGGCCACTGCCACCATTCCACGTGCTGCGCTGGGATAGCTCGCGCGAATGGCTCGCCGAGGCAGTGGGACGGCTGCGCTGGTGTGCGCCGGCGAGCGAGTGATGTGTTATCCGCTGGGCATATTTGGGCACGAAACAGATGGAAGGTCGGGTGATCCTGGGGGTCACCCCGACGCCAGGGGCACAGCGCCCCCGCCACGTCACGGTTGGCGGGGGCGCTGTCCTGTTCGGCGCGGGGTTACCTCACCGGTCCAGGTGGACCATCAGTGACGTGTGCGACCGTGGGACGTGTGAGAGTGCACGCCGAGCTAGGCGGTACGCCCGAGCATCCGGTGATCTGGCTGCGCGAGGTGGACAGCGATCGTCCGCTAACGCCCAACGAGGCACGTGATCTTGCCGCGCAGTTGATCAAGTGCGCTGATCGCATCGACCCGCAACACCACTACCATCCACCGTCACCGTGATGCACTAACTCATCCATGCACGTCGCTCAGTGCCGCAGGTGTGACACATCCGAGTCCTCCGACGCTGACTAAGACGGCAGCGCCCCGCTGACAGAGGTCGCGGGGCGCTGTCGGGTTCGGCGCAGGTGCGGCTACAGGCGTGGGGGCCCGATTATGACCGTCCTTCGCGGGAAACGTGACCGCGTTGACGCCGAAGCGTCTACCGCAAGTATGCGGCGACGGCCCGATGAGCGGTCGCCGCGACGTGCGCATCTATCGTGTCTCGGTCCGGTGCGTGTGTTGTGCGGGATGGTTCCCGGTAGGGGATTAGTGGACAATCGCGCCCGGTGACTTGAGGGACCTCTGAAGAGATTGCCCGACCTGCGAGGAGTCTCAGTACGGTCCCGGGGTCTTCTTGCAGATCCACCTTCCGCGCTCGAACCTGGAGGCACCTTGAAGCTCCTGCTTACCTCAGGTGGCGTCACGAACCCAAGCATCCACTCGGCGCTCGTGCAGCTTCTTGGCAAACCGGTCTCGAAGTGCCGCGCTCTGGTCATCCCGACAGCGCAGTGGGGTCACCCGATGTGCGGACCGGCATCGGTGCGGGGCCTGGTGGCCGCCGAGCCCGACTTCCGGCACTTCTCCGGACTGGGCTGGGCCTCGCTCGGCGTCCTCGAACTGACCGCACTGCCCACCATCGGAGCGGAGCGGTGGATCCCCTGGGTCCAAGAGGCCGACGTGCTGCTGGTTGACGGGGGCGACGCGACGTACCTATGCCACTGGATGCGTGAGTCCGGGTTGGCCGATCTGCTGTCTTCGCTGCCCGACACGGTCTGGGTGGGAGTGAGTGCCGGAAGCATGGTGATGACGCCCCGGATCGGAGGGTACTTCGTCGAGTGGTCGTCCGCGCCGGACGACCGCGCCCTGGGGGTCGTCGATTTTTCGATCTTCCCGCACCTGGACGCCTTCCCAACCAACACCCTGGCTGACGCAGAGCGTTGGGCCGCCGATATTGGCGTCCCGGCCTACGCCATCGACGAACAGACGGCCATCAAGGTCGTCGATGGCTCCGTCGAGGTGGTCTCCGAAGGGCAATGGACGAAGTTCGGGTCATAGCGCCCGGCATTCGTGACGTCGCGTCGTTGGACGGCACCTCGTCGGCTTGGAGCACTTCCTAGAGCGCCCACTCATGCTGCTGTCGCGGCTACGCGACCATGCCGCTGCGGGCGCGATTCTGCCGATGTGCGCGGATCGGAAGACTTACCTCAGCCGGTCGAGCGGCGCCCGGCGACTCGCGCCGGAGACCTGTACGGCGGTGAAGCGGTTCCGTCGGCCGGGGGGTCGCCCTCGTGCGGTGGCCGCCCCATCGACTCCCCTGAGGCCGAATGCCAGCAGGGGTAGGTCCCTTATCCGAGTGGTGTCCGCGGATAGGGGTTCCCCAACTTCGCGTAGGCCATCTGGACCACAGCGTTCCCGAACGCCCGCGACACGAACGTCATCACGGCGGGATCGTTGTTGCTGATGTTGTCGCACCAGCGGAACGCGTTGTCGACGCATCCGCCGTCGAAGCTCGGGATGTTCCCGTCGTAGTTGCCGAGATGACCGCCGAACATATCGACTTCGGCTTGTGACTTGGCGGGGTTGCAGCAGTCCTGCCCGGTCAGCACGCCGCTGGCCGGTACACCGGCGGCGTTGAAGTTGAACGCGTCCGTTCCGACGGGTGAGAAGAGCTCGTGGTTGAGGCCCTGCGAGCTGAAGTAGGCGACCTGTTGGTCGCGCGCGATCAGCGACGGCGCGTAGACCTGCTGCGGGAACGGCGGCGGCGGCGTACGGCCGAACAAGTTCTGCCCCGCTGGGTCGAGGACCCCGATTATGTAGTTGGGCGTCGCCGTCACGTCGGCGTCGAGGTCGTAGCCGATCTGATTGAACTGCGAATCGCTGAGGTTGTTGACGTAGAAGGCGGACCCGAGGGCACCCAGTTCCTCGCCGCCGAACCAGATGAACCGCAGCTTGTTCTTCGGGTTGACGTTCTTCATCTGCTGCGCGATGTCCAGGATCGTCGACGATCCGGACGCGTTGTCCAGGATCCCCGCGCCCCAGATGGCGTCCAGATGCGCGTCGACGACCACGACATGATTCGGGTCGCCGCCCTTGGAATCGGCAATGACGTTGTAGCTGTCCCGGTTCGGGTCGGCGATCCCATGGACGTCAAGGTTCACCCTCGGCAGCGCGGTCCCCGACGCGACGGCCTGCTGGTACTCGTTGAACAGCCGGCTGCCGATGTCGAAAGACGTGAGCGCCACAGGGGTCGCCGGGGTGATTCGGTTGCCCGCGGCGTCGCGCAGGGTCGGCGGGTTGGCCCGCGGCGCGCCAGGCACGGCGGTGTTGCCCGGGGTGCCCGCGTTGAAGATGATTACGCCCTTGGCGCCCGCGGCCTGGGCATTGACCACCTTCACCCCGCTGCCGCAGGTACCCGCCTGGATCAAGGCGATGCGGCCCGGAACGAAGCCGGTGAAGTCCGACGCGCTGCAGCCGCTGGCCGAGCTGGCCGTCGGCGGGATGACGATGCCGCCCGCAGGTTGCACCTCAGCCCTCGCGCTGCCACCCGTGACCTTCGCCGCGGTCCAGTCCGTGACGAGCTTGAAGCTCTGCGCGGTCGGCGAGATCTCGCTGAATGCCGGGACACCGACGAAGTTGAAGTAGAAGAGCTTGAAGGTCTGGACCGTGACGTCATACCCGGCCTGCCTCATGACCTGCGCGACGTAGTCCACCGCCGCCTTGTAGCCCGGCTCGCCGTTGCTGAGCGACGGCATGCCGTCCGGACCCGGGTTGGCATCGGCGATCGCCTGGAACGCCTGCATGTGCTTCCACAGATCGTCCGTGCGAATGCACGGCAGCAGCTTGGCGGGGGTGTTGTTGGCCCGCGTGTCACACTGCGCCGTGCCGGCGCTTGCCGGCGCGGCGGCGTCCGCCAGCGCGATGACCACAGCACACAGCGACACGAGTACGAGCGGCCGCCACAGCCGCCAACCTGAACGACGCGACATGAGACCAATCCCTTCGAGGAGGTGGACACGGCCCTCCGACGTTCTTTCAGGCCACACCTGTCCGACAAATCAGTCAAGACCCAACTAACGGCTGTTTGGGCGGGCCCGGTTCAGCTGCCAATGTCTGAAACTGTCGCTGGGGTCGCCTAGCCCGTCCGTGGAGCCGACCGAGGGCGGCTGGCCCGTTCATGACGAGCGCCGCCGTGGCCTGTTCCGCTACCTGACTGGCGACGAGTCCGACGACTACGTGGCGATCATGGAGCTGTTCACCTCGACGCTGCTGACTGATCTGTCCGCTGCCGACCTCGCCGGCCAGCTAGCCGAGCGCGGGCGGCGGCTGATCGAGCGCGACGCGGCCGAGGCGCGCTGCCGGCAGCTGGTCGAGTGGGGCAATCTCGTCCCGTGTGTTCGGGATGCGCGGGTCAGTACGGTCGCGGAGTACATCCGGTCCCGCGCGGCACCAGGTTTCCAAGCTGGGCGGGCGGATGCACCGCGATGCGGTCGAGATTTTGCGCGCCTCCGACGGGGCCGGTGAGGTGGCGCGCGAGCTGCTGGGCCAGATCGTGCAGAGCCTCGACGGCATCCTGTTTCACCTGCGGCGCGCCGAGTTCGAGGCCGAGGCGCTGGCCGGTGAGGTCACTACCGTGTTCAGCAACCGGTGCTGCCGACGAGGCGCTGAAGGTTGAACTCGGGTGGGACATGTCCCACCCGATGGCGCGTCGGGCCCGCGACGTACCGCGAGGTACCCCTCGAATGGCCGTATTAGCGGGGTCAGCGGCCTGTAGGCCAGTGTTTACGGGGGTTGTCAGGTGGTTCAACTCCCCCCTTGCCCACCAAACGATCTCCCGGTGCACCCGTCGCTGCGGTCCAGGCGCAGGTGATCACGAGGCCACGTGGAATCTCACGCCGTGTGCTTCGACCGCCCACCAGCAGTCACTACCGAAGCCTCGTACGGGCTTGCCGGCCCACTTGATCGCCGAGAACGCAGCGGGCTGAATTAGGTGGACGACGACCTTGCGATCGGCGAGGCTGCCCTTGTCGGGCGGCACGTCGGCTCCTTTGCGGGCATCTCGCCAACGGGGGTAACCATCGCGTTGCCGTTCGTCGTGTTCGCGCGGTTCCGCAGCGGCTTACTGACCGGTGAGCGCTTCGTCTACGACCTCAACGGCCTGCTGCGCCAACTCGGCCAGCCCTACTTCGAAGCGAGGCAGACATGACCGATTCCGTCCTGGACGAATTGCGCCGCGAGATGTCCGGGCGCGTGCTCGGACCGGCCGACGACGGGTGGGAGCCCGCCCGGCGAGCGTGGAACCTGCACGTCGATCAGCAACCGATCGCCGTGGTCGACGCCGGCGGGGTGGCCGACATCAGCGCGGCGGTCCGAATCGCCGAGCAGTACGAGGTGCCGGTGTCGGTCCAGCCCCGCGGCCACGGCGCTACGACCGCGCTGGACGGCACGATCCTGCTCCGCCCGACCGGGCTGGATGGATTGCAGGTCGACGTCGAGGGCCGGGTCGCCCGCGTCGAGGCGATCGTGCAGGGGCAACGGCTCAACGAGGCGCTGTCGGGTACCGGGCTGACCAGCCTGCCGGGCAGTTCGGGCGATCCATCGGTGATCGGGTACACCCTCGGCGGCGGCATGAGTTGGTTCGGCCGCAAGTACGGGATCGCCGCGCATCGCGTCCGCGCCGCCGAACTCGTCGTACCGGGCGGCGAGCACGTGCGGGTCACGAGCAGCACTGACGCCGACCTGTTCTGGGCGCTGCGCGGATGCGGTGGCGACTTCGGCATTGTGACGGCGCTCGAACTGGATCTGCTGCCGGCCGAACACATCTACGGCGGCCGACTGCTCTGGTCGATCGATCACGTATCGCCGGTGCTGGCCGCCTTTGCGGCGGCGACCGCGGAGGCACCCGACGAGTTGACCGTGTGGGCCACTCTGGCCAACCTGCCCGACTTCGAGTTCATCCCGGAACCGTTGCGCGGAAAGTGGACGCTGGCCATCGACGTGACATACCTGGGCGAGGCCGCCCAGGCCGAGCGCCTGATCGCCGGCATACGTGCTGCCGCGCCGATGCTCGGCGGGTCACTCGACACCGTGCCGCTCGCGAAACTCGCCGGCATCTGCGCCGAGCCCACCGAGCCTGGCCCGTCGATGGACACGGGGATGCTGCTCAACGCGTTCGACGGGCCGGTCATCGACACGCTGCTCGACACCCTGGCCCCCGGCAAGCCCTCGCCAGTGACAGTCGCCCAGGTTCGCCACCTCGGTGGCGCGCTGGCGCGGCCGGTCGACGACGCCGGCGCGGCCGGGAACGTCCCCGAGCCGTACGGGCTCGTTTGCGTCGGCGCGGTCCCGGTCCCACAACTCGCGCCTGCACTCGCGTCGAGCCTGAACGACGTTCGGACCGCGATGGCACCGCACGGCAGTGGGCGCGCGCCGTTGAACTCCGGCAAGGACTCGGCCGCCATCTACCCAGCCGAGGTGCTCGACCGCTTGCGGCAGATCAAGCAGAGCCGCGACCCGCGCGGCGTCATCCGCAGCAACCGCCCGGTCGTTCCGATCGGCTGAGCGCTACTCCGGGATCAACTTGCCCGGGTTGAGGATGCCGGCCGGATCGACGGAGGCCTTGACCGCGCGCAATACGGCAACGCCGAGGTCGCCGATCTCGGCGCCCATCCAGGCACGGTGGTCGGCGCCCACGGCGTGGTGGTGCGTGATGGTGCCGCCGGCCCCCATGATCGCGTCGCCGGTCGCGCGTTTGACCGCCGCCCATTGGGCAATCGGGTCGGCGGCGGCCGCGGCAACCACCGTGTAGTAAAGCGACGCTCCGGTCGGGTAGACGTGCGAGATGTGGCAGAGCACCAACGGCGGCGTGCCCGCCTCGGTCAGTGCCGCGGTGATGGCCTCACGCACCGAGCCGTACAGCACAGGCAAGTTCGACCAGGATGTCGCCGTTTCTAACGTCTCGACCAGGGCGCCCGCGTCGAGCAGGGCGTCGCGCAGGTAGGGCGCGCGGTACCGGCCGTGCCGCCATTGGGCAGCAGCCTCCGACTCGACGCGACGTCCGCCGGCGTCAGTGAGTACGCGCGTCACCGCCGCTCGTTGCGCCTCGACGGAATCGGCCGTTCCCTCGTAACAGGCGATAGCCGTGCATCCACCGGAGACGGCCGAATCACCAGCCAGGGCAAGGTTGATCGCTGTCTCGACCTCGTCCGACAGGCGGATGACGGCTGGCCGCACGAACCCTTGGGCGATCTCGCGCAGCGCCGCCGCGCCGGATGCGAAGTCGCCGAACGTCCAGGCCTCGTCGACCGTGGCGGCCGGCACCGGATGCACCCGCAACGTCACCTCGGTGATGACGCCGAGCGTTCCCTCTGAGCCGAGAAACAGTTGCCGAAGATCGGGACCGGCGGCCGACGCGGGGGCCCGGCCCAACTGCAAGGTGCCTACCGGCGTCGCGACCTTGAGGGCCACGACCATCTCGTCGAAACGCCCGTAGCCGGACGACGCCTGCCCGGCCGACCGCGTGGCAGCGAATCCGCCGATGCTGGCGTGCTCGTAACTCTGCGGCAGGTGGCCGATCGTGAGGCCACGCGCCGCAAGCAACCCGTCCGCCTCGGGAGCCTTCAGCCCGGCCTGGAGCGTGGCGGTCATCGATTCCGCGTCGACGGCGACGAGTTGATCCAGGCGGCGCAGGTCGAGAGCCACGACGGCAGTGAGCCCGTTACGTTCCGGATCGACACCACCGACAACGCTCGTGCCGCCACCGAACGGCACGACGGCGACGCGATGATCCGCGCAGGCGCGCAGTACGTTGACGACCTCATCGTGATCACCGGGCAGGACGACGGCGTCGGGCGCGTGCTCGACCGCGCCCGTGCGCAGTCTCAGCAGGTCGGTCGTGCTCTTGCCGGCGCTGCGCAGCAGGCGGCTGTGGTGATCGGTACGCACGTTCTCGTCGCCCACAACGCCGGCCAACGCTGAGGCCGCCGCAGACGCCAATCGGCTCTCCGGCAGTCGAACGTCCGCCTCAGCAAGGGTTTCGGCCTCGCGATGCTCGACCTTCAGGCCCTGTTCGAGCAGGCCGCGGACCGTCTCGTCGAGAGTCACCCGATTCTCCGGCAACCCCCATCCCGACCAGAGCATGTCCGGAACCCGGTTCGAGGCGTTCGTCATACACATACAATCTTGCATGTGCCGACAATCTGTAAAGCACGCCCGTGAACGTCACGGCTGGCAGTTCCCTCAATCGAACCCGGCGCAATCGCGACCTCGACGCCATTTCGCATGATCCGTACGTCGACGTACTGGTCGTGGGGGGCGGCGTGACCGGCGCCGGGGTAGCGCTCGACGCCGCGTCACGAGGGCTCTCGGTTCTCCTTGTCGACAAGCACGATCTGGCGTTCGGCACCAGTCGGTTCAGCTCGAAGCTCGTGCACGGCGGACTGCGCTACCTCGGGCACGGCGAATTCGGCATCGCCCAGGAATGTGCCGTCGAGCGCGGCATCCTGATGGCACATACCGCGCCGCACCTGGTCCGACCGCTCCCGATGACGATTCCGCTGCTCGCCGGAACGGGCCCGACGTCGGCGCTCCTTGCCCGCACCGGTTTCGCTCTCGGCGACGTCCTGCGCATCACTGCGCGGACGCCCGCGACACTGCTGCCGCGCTCGCGCCGGATCAGTGCGGTCGAGGTACTCAACCGGGCACCGGCCGTCCGCGCCGACGGATTGCGCGGTGGCCTTCTCTACTGGGACGGCCAACTCGAAGACGACGCCCGGCTCGTCGTCGGCTCTGGCGCGCACCGCTGCTGAGCACGGCGCGCGCGTGATCACCCGGTGCAGCGCGGTGAAGCTCACCGGCGACGGTGCCGAGTTGCGCGACGAGCTGACCGGCACCGGCATCGAGATTCACGCCCGCGCAGTCGTCAACGCCGCCGGGGTGTGGAGCGGGCAACTCGTCGACGGCGTCTCGCTGCGGCCGAGCCGGGGCAGCCACATCGTCCTGCCGCATCACGTGCTCGGCGACCTGACGACGGCGATCACGGTGCCCGTCCCGGGCGAACTCAACCGCTTCGTCTTCGCCCTGCCTCAGCCCGGCGGTCGCGTGTACGTCGGCCTGACCGATGAGCCAGTGGACGGGCCACTCCCCGACGTCGCCGAGGCGGACGAGCAGGAGATCACGTTCCTGCTCGACGTGCTGAACACGGTGCTGCGCACGGCGGTTCGGCGCGAGGACGTCGCCGGTGCGTACGCCGGACTGCGGCCGCTGCTGGCCGGCGCACCCGGGCGCACGGCCGACCTCTCCCGGCGGCACGCGGTGCGCGTCTCGCCGGACGGCGTGATCACCGTCGTCGGCGGCAAGCTCACGACGTACCGCCGGATGGCCGAGGACACGCTCGACGTCGCGGTCGCGCAGCGCAACCTGGCGGCCGGACCGTGCCGCACCCGCCGGCTGCCCCTCGTCGGCGCGGCCGGGCGCGCGGTGCTGTCGAGAGTCGACGCGCCGGCCCGTCTCGTCGCGCGGTACGGCACGGAGGCGCCGGCCGTCATCGAGGGCGCTGGGCCCGAGTTGCGCGCGCCGATCGCGGACGGCATCGACATCACCCGTGCGGAACTGCGTTTTGCGATTCGCCATGAGGGCGCCCTGGACGCCGACGATTTGCTGCACCGCCGCACGCGGATCGGCCTCGTGCCGCGAGACGCCGAACGCGCACGCGCCGCTGTTGACGAGGCATTGCGAACGTGAACCCGGCGGCGCGGGCCGACGACGCCGTTCAGGGCGAAATCCTCGATGCGGCAAGGGAATGCATCCTCGCCTTCGGCGTCAGCCGCACGACGTTGAGCGAGGTCGCCCGCCGCAGCGGCCGGTCTCGCCCGACGATCTACAGCCGCTGGAGTGATGCGCGGGCGATGGTGGCCGACGTGCTGACCCGCGAACTGCTCGGCCTCATCGAGACCACGCGGCCGACCAAGCCGGCCGCCGACGGGCGCACGGTCGCGGTCGAGCACGTCGTTGCGATCACCGCCGCCCTGCGCACGAATGCGCTGTTTCGCAAGCTGATCACCGTCGATCAGGATCTGCTTGCGACCTACGTCTTCCAACGCCTCGGCTCGGGCCAGCAGGCGGGCCTCGCCATCCTCGAAGACTGGGTACGCGCTGGGCAGAAGGACGGGTCGATTCGCTCGGGGCGGCCGGCCGTACTGGCCCGTATGGTGCTGCTCGCCGTTCAGTCGGTGGCGCTGTCCGCGCATCTCGTCGCCGACCGCGTCCCGCCCCGGCAACTCGACCGGGAACTGCGCCGCCTGCTCGACGGCTACCTCAAACCCTGACCGCCGGTGTTGCCCGGGTAAGTCCGCCGACGGTTCGAGTTGAGCGGCCTGCGAGGCCGTGATATCTACCGCTTTGCCCAGGTGACAGGCGGCAAACCTCGTAACGGCGACATCGCGCCGCGACCGGGGATTCAACGGCGAAACATGCCCGACCTGCCAGTGCCCGGCCCGACCAAGGAGGTCGCATGGTTGCCCTATCCCGCCTCATCGCTCGTAGGTCTCGTCGTCGCACCGCTCTGCTCGGCGGTGCGGTGCTCATCGCGTCGGCCGTCGTCGCCCCGTCCGCGGACGGGGCGACGCCCGTCGCGTTGCTCGCCCGCTCGCCGCTGGCCGGGCTGACGGCCAACTTCGGCTGCGCAGCCACGACGCACGCCCACCAGCTGTCCTGCCTCGGCAAGATGCGGGTGCAGCGCGCATCGAACGGCCACATCGCGCCGATGATCACGACGACGCCCACCGGCCTCGCACCGGCCGACATCCGATCGGCCTACAAGCTGGCCAGCCTGCACGGCAGCGGGCGCACCGTCGCAATCGTCGACGCGATGGACGACCCGAGCGCCGAGGCCGACCTCGCCGTGTACCGCAGCCACTTCGGCATACCCGCGTGTACCACCGCGAACGGCTGCTTCAAGAAGGTGAACCAGAACGGGGCCGCCTCGCCGCTGCCCGCCGGCGACTACGGCTGGGCCGAGGAGATCAGCCTCGACCTGGACATGGTGTCGGCGGCCTGCCCGGACTGCCACATCCTGCTGGTCGAGGCGTCGTCGCCGAACACCGATCCGCTGATGACCGCGGTCGACACCGCCGCGCGGCTCGGCGCCGTGGCGATCTCCAACAGCTACGGCGGCGCCGAGGACAGCACGATCACCGCCGCGGACGCCCACCTCAACCACCCCGGAGTCGCGATCACGGCAAGCACGGGCGACTCGGGATTCGGCGTGAGCTGGCCCGCGTCCTCGCGCTTCGTCACTGCCGTCGGCGGCACGTCACTGGCGAAGGCCACCAATGCCCGCGGCTGGACCGAGACGGCCTGGAGTGGCGCCGGATCGGGCTGCTCGGCGTTCGAGCCGAAGCCGTCCTGGCAGCACGACTCGGGATGCGCGAAGCGGACCGTGGCCGACGTGTCGGCGGTGGCCGACCCGAACACCGGCGTCGCCGTCTATGACACCTACAACAGCTGCGGGCACAGCGCGTTCTGCGATCTGCTGATCTCGCTCGGCCTCGCGCAGGGCGTGGACGGCTACGTGCAGGTCGGCGGCACGAGCGCGTCCTCGCCGATCATCGCGAGCGTCTACGCGCTGGCCGGCAACACCGGATCGACGACGTACGGCTCCTTCCCGTACAGCCACACATCGGCACTGTTCGACGTGACGTCCGGCTCGAACGGCAGCTGCAGCGGCAGCTACCTCTGCACCGCCGGCGCCGGATACGACGGCCCGACCGGGCTCGGTACGCCGAACGGCACCGGCGCGTTCTGACCGTGCCCTTCGACGTTGATCATCTCTGCTGCTGACGCCAGTGCTGGCCAGCGCTGGCGATCAGGGCAGCGATGATCAACGATTCGAGCGGCGGCTAGTCCTCGTCGGCCGGCTCCTCGGGCTCGGCGACCCACGCCGAGAAGACGGGGACGCCGTGCCACGGGCCGCCGCCGTCGGCCAGGGTTACCGCCACCGCCGCGTACGGATGCCCGAACCGCAGGATCGCGGTGCGCCGCAGGCCGGGGCGTTCGCGCACCATCGCCGTTGCGCGAATGCCCATCGCGGTGACCGCCGCCGCCTCGAATCCGGTGCGCGAGTAGCGCGCCATCGCCGACTGCCTGGCCACGAAGTCGTACTCGTCCGGCGGCAGCAACGCGATCAACGCAGTCGCCGCCGCGGGAAAGCCCAGCGCCGGAGCGTCGAGTTCGTGATCGCTACGGGCCGACCACGCCGGGATGACCGCCGTGCAGCGCTCTTCCTGCCCGGACGGCGACGGCTGCTCAGTGAGTGTCCACAGTGGACTGTCGCCCAGCGGCAGATCGAACAGCGACCGGATCTGCGCGGACCCGAGCACGACCTCGTGGGCAGCCGCCAGAACGTCCGGCGGCGCTGCCTCGGTGGCGGCGATCACCGACGTGACCGCGAGCCCGTCCGTCGACGTTGCCGTATGCACCGCCACGTCGCCCGCCGCCTCGGTCGTCGCGATGAATGCTCGATGCGAGCGGGGTGATCGCATCACCTGGGTCAGCCGGGCGGCCCACGGGCTGGCCGCTCCGAGTTCGGCGGCCGGTGCAAGCTCGAACGCGGTCTGCCACGACACCCGGGTGGCCAGCGCGGAAGCCAGCATCAGCACGACCCGCCGGGTGATCTCGATCGGGAACGTGTCGATCAGGCCCATCGTGTGCTCGCGGGCCCACTCGTCGGCCTCCGCCTGGGTGGGCATCGCGCCGACCTGAACGCCGCCGGGCAACGCGGCGAACCACCGGTCGAGCGGCTCGCTGGCCAGATCGCGCCGCCAGGCCGCGACCGCACTTGCGACGGCCGGATGCGGCTCGGCCAGCAGGGCAGCCGTCGCCTCGAACGCCGCGTCGACGTCGAGGCCGAGCACGTCGGCAAGCGCATCTCGGGCCGGCCCCTCGGCGGCCGATGCGCGCGAGGGCGAGCAGCAGCCACGCCCCGAGCGGCGACGCGACATGATGCCCGGCGCCCACCGCCCGATGAAAACGGTCGGCGTAGCGGGCGATCGGAGTCGCGATATCGACGGCCATGCGGCCACTCTGCCCCATCGATGCTCGGCCACCCGGGTCGAATTGGCGCTGGGCGACCCGCAACGCGCGCACTTATCGTCCGGTCATGCGCATCCGAATCATCGACGCGTTCACCGACCGACCGTTCGCCGGGAACCCCGCCGCCGTCTGCCTCCTCGACGGCGACGCCTGGCCCGACGAGGGCTGGATGCGTGACTGTCGCCGCCGAGATGAACCTCTCCGAGACGGCGTTCGCCCACCCGCTGCCCGCAGGTGGCGAGGCCGACTGGGCGCTGCGGTGGTTCACGCCCGTGGTCGAGGAGAAGCTCTGCGGCCATGCGACTCTGGCCACCGCCCACGCCCTGCGCAGCGATCGCGGCACCGCCGGGAACGGTGAGCTTCGCCAGCCTCAGCGGCGTTCTCGATCACGCACGCCCACGACGACGGCAGCATCACGCTGGACTTCCCAGCCGCGCCACTGACCGAAACGCCGGTTCCCGCCGGATTGGCCGACGCCATCGGAGCCGAGCCGGCTGCCACGTACGGCACCGGCGCGCTGCGCGATCTGCTCGTCGTCCTGCCCGACGAGGCCGCGCGTTCGCGCGCTGGATCCCGACTTCACCGCCGTCGCGCGACTGGCCCGCCGCGACGACATCCGCGGGCTGACCTGCACCGCGGCAGCGGCCGACGCCGAGCGACGGCTACGACTTCGTCTCCCGCTTCTTCGCGCCCGCCGACGGCATCGCCGAGGATCCGGTCACCGGCAGCGCCCACACCGCGCTTGCCCCGTACTGGTCGGCCCGTCTGGGACGCGACGAGTTGATCGGGCTGCAGGCCTCGGCCCGATCCGGACTGGTGCGCACCGCCGTCCGCGGCGAGCGCGTCCACCTGACCGGCCGGGCGGTCACCGTCCTGGACGGCAACCTGCTCGCCACATGACGTGGACGTCTGCTAGTCGATCGACCCGGCAGGCACGAGCCACCTGGAATCCTGGCCGGTAAACGCGGCGATCGTGTCGAAGTCCTTGTCGTAGTGGACGATCACCGCGTCGTGAACTTCCGCGCACGCGGCTATCACGAGATCAGGAATGCCCGGACCTCGGTGCTGCCCGCGCGCGGCAAGGGCTCGCTGCACCTGCTTGGCCCGGCGGAACACCGCAGGGTTCAAGTGCAGGTCCGTATACAACTCGTGGCGACTGTCGCTGGTCGTTACGTAATCGGCGAAGCTTCGTGCGCTATAGCCAACTTCCAGATCGATGATCGCGCACGTGGCGAGGATGCCGGACTGATCGAGGCTGAAGAACGCCTCGCGCGCGGCCTCATCACGACCTACCCGTACCAGCGCACTCTTGTCGAGAAGGAAGACGTCGGTCATCGCCAAGCCGCGGACATCGTCTCTTCGTCAGCTAGATCAGGTGAACCGATGCTCGAGAGGAGCCGCTCGTGCCGTTCGCGGGCAACGCGATCGGCCTCGACCGCGGCGTTCAGCGCGGCGTGGATCGTGTCTTTCTTGGTCTTGGTTCCGAGTACCCGAGCGGCAGCATCGGTCAACTCGGTATCGAGGTCGATGACCGTCTTCATCAGCCCTCCTCGTCGTCGGTATATACGACTATATACGCGAGGGCGCCGCTGGCGCACCACAATCCGTCGAGTCGACGCGGGTTCCGACTCGACGGATGTGGCGATCTATCAGAGATCACCGCTTGCGCGGAAGGAGCTGGACGAGACCGGCGACGGCCACGGCGAGGCCCACGAGGTACGGGATGCTCGCCTCGAACGCGTGCACGATGCCGGCGCCCGCGGTCGAGTGGCCGGCCGCGTTGTAGAAGACGATGCCGATCACCGCGACGCCGAGGGCGTTGCCCACCTGTTGCACCGACGAGAGCACGCCCGAAGCAGCGCCCGCGTGTTGCGGCGACAGGTCGCCGAGCACGATCGAGGTCAGCGGCGCCATCACGATGCCCATGCCCACGCCGTCCACGATGAACGCCGGGATGAGCGCCAGTGTCGAGCCATTCGCGTCGAGGCGGAACATCACCAGACCGAGCGCCAGCACGAGCGCGCCGATCGCCAACGCCTGCCGACCGAGCCGCAGAACCAGCTTCTGGGCCGCGATGGATGCGACGAGGAAGCCGATACCCAGCAGGCTGAAGATCTCGCCGGACTCCAGGGCGTCCATGCCGCGGCCGAGTTGCAGGTACAGCGCGAGCACCAGGAAGAACGACGCCAGGCCGGCGAAGAACGCGAGCGTGCTGAGCATCCCGGCACCGAATGCGCGCTCCCCGAAGAGCGACATATCGACCAGCGGCGTCCGGCCCCGGCGAGCAACCTGCCGCTCCCACCGCACGAACGAGCCGATCAGCACCGCGGCCGCGCCGAAGCAGAGCCACGTCCACAGCGGCCAGCCGTACCCGCGGCCTTCGACCAGCGGCAGCACGATGGCCACTAGCGCAGTGGAGATCAGGGCGGCACCGATCAGGTCGAGACGGCTCTGCCCGTCAGCGCGTGACTCGGGGACGAAGCGCCGCGTGACGAGCAGTGCGCCGATGCCGACCGGCAGGTTGATCAGGAAGCACGTGCGCCAGCCGAGCCCGGCCACGTCGGCGTGGATGAGCGCCCCGCCGATCAACTGGCCGCCGATCCCGCCGAAGCCGAGGGTCAGGCTGTACGCGGTGAAAGCCCGAACGCGATCCTGACCGGCGTAGGCGAGGCCGAGGATGGAGAGCACCTGCGGCGCCATCAGCGCGGCCGCCGCTCCCTGCGCGACCCGTGCGCCGACAAGCGTCCCCACACTCGGCGCGATGCCGCACACCAGCGAGGCGAGGGTGAACAGTTCGAGGCCGAGTGCGAACATCCGCCGCCGGCCGTAGTGGTCGCCGAGTCGCCCGCCGAGGATCAGCCCGGCGGCGAACGCCAGGCCGTACCCGGCAACGACCCACTCGATCGAGGTCGACGTCGCGGACAGGTCGCTCTGCATCGCCGGCACGGCGACGTTCACGATGAAGAAGTCGAGAGTGATCATGAAGGAACCGGCGAGGATGACTGGGAGGGCCAGCCAGCGCCGCCATTCCGTGGACGCCCGCGGAGTCTGGTCGAGCTCCACAACGGGTGACGTCGTCGGTGTCTTTTCGAGTGTCGCTGTCATGCGGACAACGATTGCCGAGCGAGGTCATCGCGTCGATTACGCCGCAGGTAACGACGCGATCCCTATGCGTCGATCGTGTCGACGCCCAGCGCGGCCAGGATGTCCGCGGTCACCTCGTCCTCGCTGCGATTGGCGTCGATGACCTGGAGCAGGCCGCGATCGCGGTAATAGCCGACGAGCGGAGCGGTCGCCTCGGCGAATACGGCAAGACGATTGCGGACGACGTCAGGCGTGTCGTCGGCTCGCCCCTCGACGCGCGCCCGGGCCAGGATGCGCTCGACGAGTTCATCGCGCGGCGCGTCCAGGTAGAACACCGCGTGGGCGCCGACATTTTCCTGATCGGCCAGCGCGCGGGCCTCTTTTGCCTGGGTTACCGAACGGGGAAAGCCGTCGAGTAGATAGCCGCCGTCGCGGCCGGCCTCGACGACCACGGGCATGAGCAGATCGATGATCAACTGATCGGGTACCAGCTCGCCCCGATCCATGTATTCACGGGCCTCCCGCCCCAATGACGTGTCGGCCTTCACCTCGGCGCGCAGCAGGTCGCCGGCGGCTATGTGTTTGATGCCCAACCGCTTCGCAAGTCGCTCACCCTGGGTGCCCTTACCCGAGCCGGGCGGACCGATCAAGAGCACATTCATAACGCAACCCTGGCAGCAGACGCCGATAAAAGCGACCGAAGTCGGCATATCTGTGCTGCTGCCAACACGCTGTGTGCACGTTACGGTCGCCGAGACCTGGGTTGTGCCGTTACCTCACGTTCACCGGAATGGCCAACGATCCAGGCATCTATCCCGGGAGGATTTCGTGCGCCTGAACCCGCTCCGCTGTGCCGCCGTCATCGGTGCGTCTGTCTGTCTGGGCGCGGCGCTCGCCATTGTCACCCCAGCCGCGACGTCCGCCGACGCGACGCCATCGACCTCCGTCCTGATCAACGAGGTCTACGGGGGCGGCGGCAACTCCGGCGCCACGTTCACCAATGACTTCATCGAACTGACCAATCGCAGTGCGGCACCGGTCAGCGTGGACGGGTGGTCGGTCCAGTACCACTCGTCGAGCGCGACGGGCGCCTGGCAGGTCACGCCGCTGTCCGGGTCGATCGCGCCCGGGGCGTTCTACCTGATCGCCGAGGCGCAGGGCACCGGCGGCACGCAACCGCTGCCGCCGGCACAAGCCACCGGAGTGATCTCGATGTCGGGGACGGCAGGCACGGTCGCCCTCGTCAACTCCGCGACGGCGCTCACCTGCGCCGACTCGGCATCATGCATCGCCGCGTCCGTCGATCTCGCGGGCTACGGCACGGCCGCGATCAGCGAGGGCACCCCGGCCGCTGGGGCGTCCAACACGAACTCGGTGCAGCGCACCGACGCCGCCGACACCGACAACAACGCGACCGACTTCGCGGCGGCCGCCCCGACCCCGGCGGCCGTCAATGCCGGCGGCGGTGGAGGTGGCGGCGGCGAGCCCGGCCCGCTGCGCATCCACGACATCCAGGGCAGCAGTTGGGTCTCGCCGCACGACGGCGAGGCGGTGACGAACGTGCCCGGCATCGTTACCGGCGTTCGCACGTCCGGCAGCAAGGGCTTCTGGATCCAGGACCCGACGCCGGACAGCAATGCCGCTACCAGCGAGGGAATCTTCGTGTTCACCTCGTCCCCGGGCGTCGCGGTGGGCGACTCGGTGCTCGTTTCCGGCTCGGTCAAGGACTTCTACCCGCTGAGCAGTGGCGAAACCGTGTCGACGACGTCGAACCTGTCGACGACCGAGATCGGCACGCCGACCACGATCGTGCTGTCGCACGGCAACGCGGTGCCCGCTCCTGAGGTCATCACGCCGACGACGCTGCCCGACACGTACGCGCCCGATCTGGCCGGCGGCAACATCGAGTCGACGCCGATCACGCCGTCGCGATCGGCGCTCGACTTCTGGGAGTCGCGCGAAGGCATGCTCGTGCAGGTCAACGACGCCCGGGTGGTCGGCCCGTCGAACAGCTTCGGCGAGCAGTTCGTGACGACGAAGCCGGACCAGGCAACGACCATACGGGGCGGTACGGAAATCACCGCCGAGAACGCCATCCCGTCCGGGCGCGTCGAGGTCATCCCGGCCAATGGCGCCAAGCCCGGTGTGAACGTGGGCGATGTCTTCACCGGCGCGACGGTCGGCCCCGTCGACTACTCGAACTTCGGCGGGTACGTCATCGCGGCGACGACGCTCGGCGCCAAGCAGGACAACGGTCTCGTGCCCGTGTCGGCCACGCCGCAGTCGAGCAAGCAGCTGGCGGTGGCCACCTACAACGTCGAGAATCTGGCGCCCTCCGACCCGGACACCAAGTACCAGCGGCTCGCCGAGGGCGTCGTCACCAACCTCGCGTCACCGGATGTCATCGCAGTGGAGGAGGTCCAGGACAACACCGGCGCCACGGACGACGGCGTGGTCGCGGCCGACCAGACGCTGACCAAGCTCACCGCGGCAATCGTCGCGGCGGGCGGACCGCAGTACCAATGGCGTGAGATCGACCCGGTCAACGACAAGGACGGCGGGCAACCCGGCGGCAACATTCGCGTGGTGTTCCTCTTCAACCCGGCGCGCGTCTCGTTCGTCGACCGGGGATCGTCCACTGTGGACAGATCCACCACGGGCACCGCAGTCGTGAAGTCGCACGGCAATCCGGACCTGACGCTGTCGCCCGGGCGCATCGACCCCGCCAACCCGGTCTGGTCGACGAGTCGCAAGCCGCTGGTCGGCGAGTTCCTGTTCCGCGGCAACCAGGTGTTCGTCGTCGGCAACCACTTCGACTCCAAGGGCGGCGACGAGAGCGCAGACGGCCGCTTCCAGTTCCCCGAGCAGTCGTCCACCGTTCAGCGGGCCGGCCAGGCGCAGGTCGTCCACGACTTCGTGCAGAAGATTCTCGACGTTGACCGCAAGGCTGATGTCGTCGTGCTCGGCGACCTGAACGACTTCCAGTTCAGCCCGTCCGTCGCGGCGTTGCGCACCGGGACTGCTGACGGCACCGGGCCTTCGATCCTCACCGACCTGATCTCGACGCTGCCGGTGAACCAGCAGTACACCTACGTGTTCGACGGCGTTTCGCAGGTGCTCGACCACATCCTTGTGACTGAGGGAGTCGGCGGCGTGCAATACCAGGTCGTGCACATCAATGCCGAGTTCACCGACCAGACGAGCGACCACGACCCACAGGTGGTCCGCGTGACGCCGTAACGGATCGCTCAGCCTCTGTTCCGTTGAGTGGTGCGTTGTCGCCTGAGTGGTGCGTTACAGCGCACCACTCAACGCGTAACGCACCACTCAAGGCGACCGTGTTGGTGCGAAAGCATCGGCGGGCCCGGCGGTGCAGTCCGCGCGGACGGGCGATCGGGGGCTTCGCACGCGCACCCTTACGCGGCCTGCCTGCGCGCCGGTTCGTGATCACCTGCAGTTTGCGCACCGTCAGCGGTGCAGAACCCACGGGTGATCTTGTTCGGGCAACCCGCGAGCGCCGACGGCCCCGCGCCACCGCCCCGCAGCCGCCCCGGGCCTTCGCGTAACGCACCACTCAACTGAGGATCGATTGACACTGGGTAGTCCTAAGCCTAGTTTCGCTAGGTATGCGGGAGCGACTGAAGGGCAACCTGGATCTGCTTGTTCTGGAGGTGCTCGCCGAGCGGCCAGCACACGGCTACGACGTGATCACCTCCCTGCGCAATCGAAGTGACGGGGTCTTCGACCTGCCTGAGGGCACCGTCTACCCCGCACTGCATCGCCTCGAACGGGCCGGATTGCTCCGTAGCCGCTGGACGTCGGACGCCGCCCGGCGGCGGCGGGTCTACGCGCTGACGGCGGCTGGGCGCACTGCACTCGTCGCCGAACGCGAGCAATGGTCGCGGTTCGTCGCAGGCGTCGGCGCGGTACTGGGAGCGCACGCATGATCGACGACTACCTCGACGCGCTCCAGCTTCGCCTGCGCGGCGCGCCACGAGATGTCCGCCGCATGCTCCGCGAGACCGAGGATCACCTCAACGACTCGGCAGCCGCCGGCGTCGAGGCCGGCCTGACGCCTGAGGACGCGGAGCGCCAGGCCGTCGAACGCTTCGGCCGCATCGAAGACATAGCCCGGCGTTTCAACCGGTCGGCCCCGGTGCCGCGACTGCGCGCCGGCCTGCTGCTCGAACAGGCCGCAACCCTCGGCGGCATCGCCCTGGCTGCCATCGGGCTGAGCGGGGCGATCGCCGTGGCGATGATCGGCCTGGCCGGCTCGTCGTTCGTCTTCGCCGACGCACCGGGCCAGACGTTTGCCGCAAGCGCCTGTCGCCACTGGCTGTCGCTGCATCCGAGCGCGCACAGCTGCGCCCAGGCGGCCCTCGCCGAGCACGTCTCCGACGGCCTCCTGCAGCGATTCGCCGCGGGGGTGGTCGGCATCGTCGTGCTGGCGGCCCTGGCCTGGCGGCTTCGGCGGCAGGGCCGCTCAGCGCGTCAACTGCTCAGCACGCCACTCGTCGCAATCGTCGGCGCGACAGGATTCGGAGCCGCCGGCGTGGTGCTGCTCGGGTTCGGCATCGACGCGATTCAGGCCCGCTCGGGCAATGGCGCCGGGCAGTGGCTCAGCGCGGGTGGCGTGTCGGCGATCGTGGCCGCTCTGTTCGCGGTCACGGCGCTGCGACGGCTGTGTCAGATCCCCAGCCTGTCCGCTGAGTGGCGCGTTGTCGCCTGAGTGACGCGTTGCAACACGCCACTGCGCGCAACTCAACGCGGTGGGCCAGGATGGCCCAATGGAGATGACCGGCTGGTTGACCGGACAGTTGTTCCTGCAGACCGTCGACGACAAGGAAGTGCAGCAGGTCAGCGCGTTTCTCAATGCCCGGGGCATCGCCTTCCAGATACTCACGCTGAGCGAGCGAATGGTGCTCGATCCGGCGCAGCCGAACGCGGGCGTCACCACCGACCGGTTCAGCATCGCGGTACAGGTCAGCGGGTTTCCGCAGGTCGTCGGCCCCGTTGTGAACGACCTGATCCAGCGGGCCCACGGCGCCGGATGGGACGCCGAGCAGCCCGGCCAGGACGCCACCTGAGGTGTGGCGGCCGTACGAATAGCCGCCGACTCGTGACCTGCGCGCGTCCGCGACTCCCTCCGCCTTGAGTACGATCCAGCTTTCATGCGCGGACTTTGCCGTGCAATTTGTGCGCAGACGACGGGGTCTGCTCGGAGAGAGGGCGACATGCTGGTGACACATCGTCGATCACAGCGACTATTAGCCGTATCCGCGGCGACCGCGATTATCACCGCATCAATAGCGGCCTGCGGCGCGGGAAAGAAGAGCGACAATGGGGGCGGAGGCGGCACTACGGGCTCCGGTGGTGGCGGTAGTACGAGCAAGCCGATAACCGTCGGCACCACCGACAAACTGGTCGCGCTCGACCCGGCGGGCTCGTACGACAACGGCTCGCTGATGCTCGAGACGCAGGTTTACCAGTACCTGATGGACATTCCGCCGGGCAAGACCACGCCGCAGCCGGACGCTGCCCAGTCGTGCTCGTTCACCAAGCCGACCGAGTACACCTGCACGATGAAGCCGGGCCTGAAGTTCTCCAACGGCGACCCGCTCACCGCCAAGGACGCGGCGTTCTCGTTCCAGCGCGTCCTCAAGATCAACAACCCGAACGGGCCGGCGTCGCTGCTCGCGAACATGAAGTCAGTGGCCGCGCCCGACGACAGCACCGTCGTGTTCACCCTCAACAACGCCAACGACCAGACCTGGCCCTACATCCTCGGCACGTCCGCCGGGCCGATCGTCGACTCGAAGGTGTTCCCGGCCGACAAGCTGCTCGCTGACGACAAGTGCATCGGCTCGGGCCAGTACAAGATCACCAGCTTCAGCAAGAACCAGCTCGTCCAGTTCCAGGCCAACCCGAACTACGGCGGCGACTTCAAGGCGAAGGCCAGCCAGGTCGCGCTGAAGTACTACACGGCCAGCGTCGAACCTCAAGCTCGACGTCCAGAGCGGGGCCGATCGACGTCGCCTGGCGCAGCCTCACCACGACCGACATCTCCAGCCTGCAGAGCGTCAAGAACGTCAAGGTCTGGACCGGACCCGGTGGCGAGCTGCGCTACATGGTCTTCAACTTCAAGACCATGCCGGGCGGCACCGACGCGGGCAAGCTCGCCGTCCGCCGCGCGATTGCGTACTCCGTCGACCGCCAGGCGATCTCCGACAAGGTCTACAAGGGCACCTACAAGCCCGCCTACTCGATGATCCCGGACGGCCTGCCGGGCCACCTCGACGCGTTCAAGGACGAGTTCGGCTCGACGCCGGACAAGGCGAAGGCCGCCGCCGAGTTGCAGAAGGCGGGCGTCAAGACGCCGGTCAAGCTGAACCTCGAGTACACGACCGACCACTACGGACCGAGCTCCGACCAGGAGTACAACGAGATCAAGCGGCAACTCGAGGCCACCGGGCTGTTCAAGGTGAACCTGCAGTCGACCGAGTACGACACCTACAGCGACCAGCGGGTCAAGGACGCGTACCCGATCTACCAGCTCGGCTGGTTCCCGGACTTCCCGGACGCCGACAACTACTTCGGGCCATTCCTCGTCGAGAACAACTTCGTGCACGCGCACTACTGCGACCCGAAGGTGACCAACCGGCCGTGCGACAAGGACCAGATGGCCAAGCCGCTGGTCACCGAGGAGACGACGACGGGCGCGGCGCGCACCGCAGCGTTCACCCAGATCCAGAAGACGCTGGCCACCGGGCAGCTGCCGTACCTGCCGCTGCTCGAAGGCGAGCAGATCGCGGTCGCGGGCACGAACGTCACCGGTGTGAGCGACACGCTCGACATCTCGTTCCTGTTCCGTTTCTGGATGCTCAGCAAGAGCTAGGCGCCAACTAGTGGATGCGACCGGAGGTCGTTCGGGGATGCCGGTAGTCAGGTCGCGCTGCACTCGTGTGGCACGATCTGACCCCGGCAAACCCCGGACGACCATCCGTTCGCAACCACTAAAGGCGGCTCGTGGCAACAACGACCTCATCGGGGTCGCTGCGCACCTATCTGGTGACGCGGCTGCTGCTCGTTATCCCCATGATGTGGGTGCTGGTCACCATGGTCTTCTTCGTGATGCGGGTGATCGGTGATCCGATCTCGTCGGCGTTCGGCGGGCGGCTGCCACCCGATCAGATCGCGATCCGCAAGCACGACGCCGGGCTCGACCGCCCGATCCTTTCGCAGTACTGGGATTACCTGAAGGGCGTCGCGCACCTCGACTTCGGCACGGCGATCACGGACAACCAGAAGATCAGCCACGTGATCGTCGTCAAGGGCGCGGCCACGCTCGAGCTCACGTTCTGGGCGGCCCTGCTCGCCCTGGCCATCGGAATCCCGCTGGGCCGGGTCGCGGCGCGCTACCGCGACCGGCTTCCCGACGTCGGCCTGCGGCTGTTCGCGGTCCTCGCCTACGCCGTGCCGGTCTTCTTCCTGGGCCTGCTGCTCAAGCTGCTGTTCTCGATCAAGCTCGGCTGGCTGCCTGCGTCCGGGCGGGCGAGCACCGACGTCGAGCTGGCCATCCAGAACGTCTCGCCGAAGACGAACATCTACCTGATCGACGCCATCCTCTACGGCGACAACAGCTACGTCATCGACGTCCTCAAACACTGCCGTACTGCCCGCGATAACGCTCGGCCTGCTCGTCGCCGGCATCTTCCTGCGGTTGGTGCGCGTCAATCTCCTGCAGACGCTGCGGGCCGACTACGTCGAGGCCGCGCGGGCACGTGGCGTGCCCGAGCGGCGGGTCGTGCGTGCGCACGCCTTCCGCAACGCGCTGATCCCGGTCGTCACGGTGATGGGCCTGCAGTTCGCCGCGCTGCTGGGCGGCGCGGTGCTGACCGAGGAGACGTTCGAGTGGCAGGGCCTGGGCTACACGCTCACCCAATATCTGATCAGGCGTGACTTCGTTGCCGTCCAGGGCATCGTCACCGCCATCGCGCTGATCGTCGCCGTCGTCAGCTTCCTGATCGACGTGGTTGCGGCCGTCGTCGACCCGAGGGTGCGGTACTGATGGCCCACCCCCTGCTTGACGTTCGGCCTGGAATCGGCGCGACGACTGCTCGCGACGATGCGGAGGTGAGCCCCCGATGACCCTGGCATTTCCGGAGAGCGAAGAGACCGAACAGCAACTGGAGAAGCGGCCGCCCCGTCGCATCCCCGGAATGGCCGCGATTCGGGCCACCGTCGGGTTCCAGCGCGGCATGCTCGCGGCCGGCGCCCTCCTCGTGCTGTTCTTCATCGTCGTCGCCGTGTTCGCGCCGGCCATCGCGCCGTACGGTTTCAACGCGGACTCGGCCAAGGGCGTCGACTTCCAGACCTTGCAGGCGCCGTCGGCCCAACACTGGTTCGGCACCACGGTCGGCGGCGAGGACGTGTTCTCGCGCGTCGTCTTCGGCGCGCGGACGGCGCTCGAGGTCGTCATCCTGGCCGTGCTGCTCTCGATCGTGGTCGGCGTCCCGTTCGGGCTGCTCTCCGGCTACCGGGGCGGCTGGCTCGACCGCGTGCTGGTGCTGATCAGCGACGCGCTATTCGCCTTTCCGCCCTTGCTGCTCGCGATCATCATCTCGATCACTATCGCCAGCGGGCAGAGCACCAAGACGGGCGGCATCCTTTCGGCGGCAATCGCGATCACGGTCGTCTATGTGCCGCAGTACTTCCGCGTCGTGCGAAACGCCACGGTGGCCGCGCGCGAGGAACCCTACGTCGAGGCGGCCCATGCCCTAGGGGCCACGCCGCGCGTCGTCATGAGTCGCTACATCTTCGGCAACGTCGTGCAGACAGTCCCGGTCATCGCCACCCTCAACGCCGGTGACGCGATCTTGACACTCGCGGCGCTGGGCTTCCTCGGCTTCGGCATCGAGCCGTCGTCCGCGGCCGAATGGGGCTACGACCTGCAAAAGGCGCTGTCCGACACAGCGGCCGGAATCTGGTGGACGGGAACGTTCCCCGGCCTCGCGATCGTGCTCCTCGTCGTCGGCATCACGCTCGTCGGCGAGAGCCTCAACGACGTGCTCAATCCCTTGCTGCGAACGACGAAACTGGCTCAGGTCGTGCTGCCGCGGCGCAAGGGGGACGACGCGTGACCTCCGACTACGAGGCGATCGAGGTCCAGGACACGAGCGCGCCGGTGCTCGACGTCCGCGACCTGCGGGTCTGGTACGCCTCCCCCAAAGCCCCGGTGCAGGCCGTCGACGGCGTGACCTTCGCGCTCAAGCCGGGCGAGGTGCTCGGGCTCGTCGGTGAGTCCGGCTGCGGCAAGTCGACGCTCGGACGCGGGCTGATCGGCCTGCTGCCACGGGGCGCCGCGGTTGACGGCGAACTGCACTTCGCCGGACGCGAGATCCTCAGCCTGCCGCCCCGCGAACGCGAGAAGCTGCGCGGCGCCGGCATGGGGCTGATCTTCCAGGAGCCGATGACGCGTCTGGACCCCCTGATGCGGATCAGCGACCACTTCCGCGAGGCCCTGAAGGTGCACGAGCCGGGCCTGTCCAAGGCGGAGGCCAAGATCCGGGCGCTCGATTCCTTGCGAGCACTGGGGATTCCGCCGACCCGGTACCGCAACTATCCGCACGAGTTCTCCGGCGGCATGCGGCAACGCATCATGATCGCCCTGGCCCTGGCCCTGCGGCCGAAGTTCATCGTCGCCGACGAGCCCACCACGGCCCTGGACGTCCTGGTCGAGGCGCAGATCCTGCGCATCCTCGCCGACATCCGGGAGCGCTACTCGCCGGGCATCCTGCTGATCACCCACAACCTCGGTATCGTCGCCGAGGCGTGCGACCGCGTCGCCGTGATGTACGCGGGCCGCATCGTCGAGCAGGGGCCGGTCCGCGAGATCTTCGCCAGCCCGCGCCACCCCTACACACAGGAACTGCTCCGCTCGGTCATCTCGCTGAACACCCGCGAGTTGCATTCGATCGACGGAGCGCCGCCCGACCTCAGCGACCCGCCGCCCGGGTGCCGGTTCCACCCTCGCTGCCCGCACGCGATGCAGGTCTGCGCGCAGCGCATGCCGCCGACCATCGACGACACCGAGTGCTGGCTGCTCGACGACACGCTGCAAGCGGCCGACCGCAAGCCACTCGCCCGCGCAGGAGGTGCCCGTTGCCGACGAGGCCTGAGCATCGAACCCGACGCAGCCGGCGGGCTGGCGTCGAAGGTTCGTCCGGACGCGCTGAGCCCGGACGCCCCGCTGATCAGCATCCGCGATCTGCACGTCAACTACGCCCTGCGGACGAACGCGGTCGCCCGGCTGATCGGCCGTTCGTCGGGCACCGTGCGAGCCGTCGACGGCGTGAACCTCGACCTCAAGCAGGGCGAGGTCGTCGGCATCGTCGGCGAGTCGGGGTCGGGCAAGTCGACGCTCGGCCGGGCCCTGCTCGGGCTCGTCCGCCCGAGCGCCGGCAGCATCCGTTACCGCGACCGCGAACTGGTCGGCCTTCGGGCGTCGCAGCTTCGCCCGATGCGCCGCAAGCTGCAGATGGTGTTCCAGGACCCGCACGCGTCGCTCAACCCGTCGATGACGGTCGGACGAGCGATCTCCGACGCCCTGCGCATCCATGGGTTGCACACCGGCCGGCGCGACGAGGCCGTGGCGGAGGCGCTCGAACGCGTGGGCCTCGCGCCGGCCGCCCGGTTCATGCCGAAGTACCCGGGCGAACTGTCCGGCGGTCAGAAGCAGCGCGCGGTGATCGCGCGGGCCATCGCGTTGGGCCCAGAACTCCTCGTCGCCGACGAGCCGATCTCGATGCTCGACATGAGCGTGCGGGCGAAGATCCTCGGCCTGCTGGAAGAACTCAAGACCGACCTCGGCCTGACCTACGTCTACATCACCCACGACCTGGCCAGCGCGCGCTTCTTCTGCGACCGCATCGCGATCATGTATCTGGGCAAGGTGATCGAGATCGGCACCACCGACGAGATCTTCGCCAACCCGCGCCACCCGTACACGCAGGCGCTGCTCAAGGCCGTGCCGGACCCCGACCCGGCGCGCGGCATCGCCCGGGACCTGCCCGCGCGGCGAGGTGCCCGACGCCTCCAACCCGCCGGCCGGCTGCCCGTTCCATCCGCGGTGCTCGAAAGCGTTCGAGCCGTGCGGCTGGGAGACCCGTGACGTGCGGATGATCCTCGAGCAGCGCTGGACCGCCATCGACCCGGAGCAGTACGCCCAGGAGTCCAAGCTGGTCGGCGACCCGGAACGATTCGACGCCGTGGAGCCCTCGCCGAGCGAAGGTGTCATACGTCCGGCGGGCTCGGCGGCCGACCTGCTCGACCTGCTCGAACGCGAGCGCGCCGAGGAGCGCGACGAGCCGCTGTGGCGTGGAGTACGCGACATGTCGGCCGACAGTCACGGCGTGCGGATCAAGTTCACCGACCGGGTGGTGCCCCGCCTGCAACCGGTCGAGGGCACGACGGTCGAGGTCGCCTGCCACCTGCACCACGATCCGGCCGCATCGGCCTAGGGTCCGGCGCCGGCGCCGCCCGATCTGGCGCGTTTGGGGCGGCATCGCACCAGCGCCGCCCGATCTGGCGCCGCATGGGATAGTCGAAGTCAGGGCCGCAGTGGGACAGGCCGGCGATATCGGCCGGTCGTACCCGCACCACAGGCCTGACTCAGCGCCAGCACAGTGAGTGCGCGGAAGGTAGCCGTATGACCGAGAACCACCCAGGTAGCGACCAGCCGGATCGGGCCGCCGACCAGCAGCCGGTCGAATCGACAGCCACGCCCGCCGAGCCGAGCAATCCGGCGTTCGGGCCGGCGGCAGCTCCAGACATTCGGGCCGGCGGACCCGGCTTTCGAGTCTCCGAACCAGCCGCCCGCCGCAACGTACGAGCCGCCCAACCAGCCGCCCAGCCGCCGACCCACGAGCCAGCGCGACCCGCGTCGCCCACTCGATCCGCAACTGCGCCGACTGCTGCCCGCTGCGCCGAGCGCGCCGTACAGCCAGCAATGGTCCTACCCGGCGCCCGGCCAGTTCGCCGTACGCGAGCACCGGTGAGCTCCCGTACTCGCCGTTCGGCGCGATGTCCGAGCCTGAGCCGACGACGTCGTCGACGACGAGGACGCGCCCCACCCGCACGGTGCTGGTCGCCGCCGTCACCGCGGCACTCGTCGGCGGGGGCATCGGCGCCGGAACGGTCGCCGCGCTCGACAACGGCAAGAAGACCGTGACCTACGCGAGCCTCCCGCAGACCACCCAGACCGCCCCGGTCGCGGCGAAGATCGACGGCACGGTGACGGCGCGCCGCCGCCAAGATCCAGCCCAGCGTCGTCACGATCAACGTCAGCGGATCCGGCGAGCAAGGCACCGGGTCGGGCGTGATCATCAAGAACACCGGCTACATCCTGACCAACGACCACGTCGTCTCGGTGGCCGCCAGCGGCGGGTCGATGACGGTGATCACCAACGACGGGCAGCAGGCGCAGGCGACCGTCGTCGGCCGCGACACCTCCGACGATCTCGCCGTCATCAAGGTCAACGGGCTCAAGAACCTCACCGCCGCGACGTTCGCCAAGTCGAGCAACCTCGTCGTCGGGCAGACCGTCGTCGCGGTCGGCGCGCCGCTCGGGCTGTCCGACACGGTGACGTCCGGCATCGTCAGCAACACCGCCCGCCCGGTGCGTTCGGGTGACAGCGACCAGGCCGTGTTCGACGCGGTGCAGACCGACGCCGCGATCAACCCCGGCAACTCGGGCGGACCGCTGGTCGACCTCAACGGCAACGTCGTCGGCATCAACGCCGCCATTGCGACCGCGAACTCCGGCGGCCTGCAGATCCCGGGCCAGACGACCGAGTCCGGCAGCATCGGCATCGGCTTCGCCATCCCGTCCGACGAGGCCGGCCGCATCGCCGGACAGCTCATCGCCACCGGCAAGGCCACCCACGCGGTACTCAAGGTCGAGGTGTCCGGCCAGCCGAACACGTCCTCGAGCACGACCGGCGCGGTGATCAAGTCCGTGACTGCCGGCGGTCCGGGGGCCAATGCCGGCCTCAAGGCCGGCGACATCGTCACGCAGGTCGACAACCAGCGCATCGACGATGCGGACGGCCTGATCGCCTCGGTCCGGTCGCACGCGCCCGGCGACACGGTGGCGCTGACCTACGTCCGCGGCGGGGCGTCCAAGACGGTTCACCCGACTCTCGGCTCCGCGACCAACTAGCCCAAGTCGCAACCCAAAGGCCGGGCCGCGCCCCAAGCAGGGGCGCGCCCCGGCCGTCGAGCGTCAGTCGGCCGCCTCGCCGGACGCACGCAGCTCGACGCAGCACTCGCCGGGCCGGGCATCGAGGCGGGCCTCGACGCCGCGCGCGTGCAGGCCGGTCAGCATGCCGCTCAGGAACTGCTGGTTGATCGCGCAGACGAGTTCGGGCGCCTGCTGCGCCAGCGGATGGAACGGGCAGTTGCGCAGTCGCACTGCACCGCCGGCCGTCCGGCAGGGTTGGAATCCGTACCGCTCGGTCAACGCGCTGGCCACGCCCAGAGCACGCTCGGCGCCCAGCCGTCCCGGGCGCAGCCGATCGTGCTCGGCGGCGCCGAGTTGCTCACCGTAGGAGCGCGCGACCCGCATCGCGGCCCGATCGCCACGCTCGCCGGCGCGATCGGCGACGAGAGCGTCGACGAGTATCTCGGCCAGAACGGCATGGCGGCGGGCCGGGACGCTGACCGCGATGTCGGTGCTCGCGAGCTACGTACACCTTCGGCGCCCGGCCGACCCGCCGCGGCTCGAGCCGCCTCGTAGCGGGCGTTGAGCACGCCGACGGCCACGAGCTTGTCGAGGTGAAACGCGGCGAGCTTGCGCGATACGCCGACCGCCGCCGCGGCGTCCTCGCGGGTTACCGGCCGGTGCGCATCGCGAACGTGCTCGAACAGGCCGCGGCGCACGTCGTCGTCGAGTGCCGCGATCGCGGCGATCGACTCACGCTCGGATCCGCGGCTGGCGTCCACCCCGATCAGGATAACGCCAATGAAACTCTCCGATACAAGAATTACTCCCTATTGACGGGACGTCTTGTAAAGCGCCAAACTCTGTTAGCGTGAAATCCACTAAGGGAGTGGCCCATGTTCGGTGAGCTCGCTGACCTCGACATCGAGGACGTGCCAGCACTACGCCTGCTCCGCGGAGATACCGGATTCGACCCCGTCGCGGCCGAGCGCGCGGCCGCGGACCTGCTGGCCGCCCTGAACGTCGACACCAGCGCCGAGGGCATGCGCGAGACTCCCGCTCGAATGGTGCGCGCCTACGCCGAGTTCTTCGCCCCGCGGCCGTTCGAGGTCACCACGTTCCCGAACGACGAGGGCTACGACGAACTGGTCCTCGCCCGGCGGATCCCGTTCCGGTCGGTATGCGAGCACCACCTGCTGCCCTTCGTCGGCGTTGCCCACGTGGGCTACCTGCCCGGTGAGCGCATCGTCGGCCTGTCCAAGCTGGCCCGGATCGTCGAGCACTTCTCCTGCCGCCCGCAGGTGCAGGAGCGCCTGACCAAGCAGGTCGCCGACTGGCTGCAGACCAACCTCGCCCCGCACGGCGTCGGCGTCGTCATCGACGCCGAGCACACCTGCATGACATTGCGTGGCGCACTGGCCACAGGTTCGAGCACGATTACCTCGACGCTGCTGGGCGTACTGCGCAGCGACGCACGGGCGCGCGAGGAGTTCTTCGCGCTCACCCGCCACACTGCCTGACAGTGCCTGACCGCACACGATCGGAGAAGCCCATGAGCACGTTCGTCATCGTCGGAGGCGGGCTCGCCGCAGCCAAGGCGGCGCAGGCGCTGCGCGAGGCAGGCCGGATCACGAGATCGTGCTGATCGGCGACGAGCAACTGCCGCCCTACGAGCGCCCGCCGCTGTCGAAGAGCTACCTCATGGGCGACTCGCCGTTCGAGGACGCAGTCGTCCACCCCGAGCAGTGGTACGCGGCGAATCGCATTGACCTTCGCCTCGGGACGCATGCGCAGGCGCGTGCATCCCGATCGGCACGTCGTCGAACTGGCCGACGGCTCCGAGCAGCCCTACGACAAGCTGCTGCTCGCCACCGGGTCGTCGCCGCGCCGCCTCCCGGTCGCCGGCGCGGACGCCCCGAGCGTGCTGCACCTTCGGCGCAAAGGTGACTCCGACGCAATCCGCGCGACGTTCGGGGCGGGCAAGCGGCTGGTCATCATCGGCGGCGGCTGGATCGGCCTGGAGGTTGCCGCGGCCGCCCGCCAGGCCGGCACCGACGTGACGGTGCTCGAGGCCGCCGCGCTGCCGCTGCTCGCCGTGCTGGGCCCGGAACTCGCGCAGGTGTTCGCCGAACTGCATCGCGAGCACGGCGTGGATCTGCGCACCGGCGTGCAGGTGGCCGAGATTCTGCGTCGACGACGGCAGCAGCGCGCGGCGTACGCCTCTCCGACGGCACGGTCATCGAGGGCGACGCCGTGCTGGTCAGCATCGGCGCGAGCCCGGAGACGGGCCTGGCCGAGAAGGCCGGCCTCGCCGTCGACAACGGAGTGCTGGTCGACGCGTCGTTGCGCACCAGCGATCCGGACATCTACGCCGCGGGCGACATCGCCCGCGCCGAGCACCCGCGGCTCGGCCAGCGGATACGCGTCGAGCACTGGGCAAACGCGCTCAACCAGCCGCGCCGTCGCCGCTGCGGGCATGCTCGGCGAGACCGCGAGCTACGACCTGCTGCCGTACTTCTACACCGACCAGTACGACCTCGGCATGGAGTACACCGGCAACGCGCCGGCCGGGACGTACGACCAGGTGGTCATCCGCGGCAAGCTCGAAACCCGCGAGTTCATCGCCTTCTGGCTCGACGCCGCCGGCCACGTCCTCGCCGGCATGAACGTCAACGTCTGGGACGTCACCGACCCGATCAAGGCGCTGATCGAGTCTCGGCGCCGTGGTCGATGCCAAGCGATTGGCCGATCCAGAGGTGCCGCTCGAATCGGTTACCGCCGAGTAGGCACCCTGGCACACTGGGGGGATGCCGACGCACGAGGTCTTCAACACCCCGCCACCGCTCATCGGCGTCAACACGTTCACCAGCGACGCGCCCCTGCGCGACGGCCTGCGCGAGCTGAGCGACGTCGACACCAAGGCGCTCGTTGCCCTCGGCGAGCTGGCCGGCAGTGAGCAGGCCCAGGACTGGGGCCGGCTGGCCAACGCGTATCCGCCCGTGCTGCGCACGCATGACCGCTTCGGGCACCGCGTCGACGAGGTCGAGTTCCATCCCGCGTGGCACGAACTGATGACCGTCGCCGTCGGCAACGGCCTGCACGGATCGCCGTGGCAGGACGCCGGCCCGGGCGAGTCACGTCCTGCGCGCCGCGAAGTTCTACGTGTGGGGGCAGGTCGAAGCGGGTCACGGTTGCCCGATCTCGATGACGTATGCGGTGGTCCCGGCGCTGCGGCACGCCCCGGAGCTGGCCGCCCGGTTCGAGCCACTGCTCGAGACCAGCACCTACGACTTCGGCCTGCGCGCGCCGCAGACCAAGGCGGGCCTGCTGGCCGGCATGGCGATGACCGAGAAGCAGGGCGGCTCGGACGTGCGAGCCAACACCTCGCGCGCGGTGCCGCACGACGACCACTACCTGCTCACCGGCCACAAGTGGTTCTGCTCGGCGCCGATGTGCGACCTGTTCCTCGTCCTCGCCCAGGCACCGGGCGGGCTGTCCTGCTTCCTCGTGCCGCGCGTGCTGCCCGACGGCACGCGCAACCCGTTCCTGATCCAGCGGCTCAAGGACAAGCTGGGCAACCGCTCGAACGCCTCGTCCGAGGTCGAGTTCGACGCCACGCACGGCTGGCTCGTCGGCGACGAGGGCGCGGGCGTCCGCACGATCATCGACATGGTGACGATGACGCGGCTCGACTGCGTCATCGGCAGCGCATCCGGGCAACGGGCTGCGCTTGCCCAGGCGGTGCACCATGCGCGCCACCGCTCGACATTCGGCCGGCCGCTTGATCGAGGCGCCGTTGATGCGCGAGGTGCTGGCCGACCTCGCGGTCGAGTCCGAGGCGTCGACGGCGCTGTTCCTGCGCCTGGCTCGTGGCATCGACGCCGGCGAGTCGGCGTTCGTGCGGCTCGCCGTGGCGGCCGCGAAGTTCTGGGTCTGCAAGCGGACGCCGGCGTTTGTCGCTGAGGCGCTCGAATGCCTCGGCGGCAACGGCTACGTCGAGGACAGCGGGCTCCCCCGCCTGTTCCGGGAGTCGCCGCTCAACGGCATCTGGGAGGGTTCGGGCAACGTGATCGCCCTGGACGTGCTGCGCGCGTGCCAGCGTGATCCGGAGAGCGTCACCGCGTTGCTCGCCGAACTCGACTCTGTCACCGGCGCCGACGCACGGTTGGACGCCGCCGTGGCCGACCTTCGCCGGACGTCTTGGCGATCTGGGCGCGAACCGCGCAGACGACGAGCGTGGCGCTCGCGGATTGGCCGGGCTGATCGCGCGTTGTCTGCAGGCCAGGCTGCTGATAGGTTACGCAACGGAGTCGACCGCTTACCGTTTTCTCGACACGCGGGTCAGCGCTAAACGATCAACTGTGTACGGAGAGTCCGCCGGATCGACGACCGATACAGTCTTACAGCGGTTAATAACCTGACATAGGTCCAGCAATAGCCTGGGACTTTAGTCGCTTCTCGCGTCGGTGACCTCATCTTTACTTGACGGCGCGGCGATCACCCGTCATTGTTCTGGGTGTCGAAGCGATTACCTAGCGGATGCGACAGCAGGTCGGCGAAAGCCCGCAGACGTTACTCGTAGCGCATTCGACCGGTGACTTCGGGCCTCGCGATGGACCCCCGACCAGCGCGGGGCCCGGACTGACAACGCAGGCTCCCGGCGGCACCCCCGCCTGCCGGGAGCCTGCTTTGTCGTCTGCGATCCGTCGTTTATGCCCGCAAACCTGGCCGGCCTCGGCTGGGCAATTCGCTAATCGGCTTCGGCAATGTCTTTGATCTCGGCGGTCGTCGGTGCCCTCGGCTGCCTCAGCGACGGGTTCGTCGTCCAGTTCTTCGATCTCGTCGTCTTCGGTGTCGGCACTGTCGGCGACCGTCGGCTTCGGCCTTCGGCTTGCTCGACCGGCGGATGGTGACCTTGCCCGACTCGAAGTCAATGCGCTCGCCGCCGGACGAATCACCGATCTGCTCGCGCGTGGCCTGCAGGCGCCGCTTCTCCTCATCCATATGCCTCTTGGCTGGATTGAAGAGCGCATCGAGGCCCCACTGCGTCATAGGACGAGGTTACGTCGTGCGCATCACATCCGGCGAACAGTGGCCGCCACCGTACGCGGCTCGTAGCCCGGCCATCATGCGTTGGGCCGTCCGTGGCCGAGACTGCCGATGGCCGCTAGCAACTCGTCAGCAGGAACGCCTTTGTGTAGCCGGCTGTCTGGTAGAGGTACTGGTAGCCCCACGTCCACAACGAGATTCCCCGGCGCGCGGCGACCATGTAGAGCTTGCCGTCGAAGCATCGCTTGACGATCATTCGGGCGCGCGAGATGTGGTACGTGGACGTCGACGACGATGATCGACTTCCAGCCGTGCTGACTGGCGAGCCGCTTGACCTCCTCAGCTTCGCCTCGGGTCGTCGCGGGATCCGGCTCGAAGCACGTCACGGAGAACCCCTGTTGCGGCGTCGTGCACAGGTGCTTGGCGTGAAACTGCTCGGGCGATCCGACCGAGATCACCAGGTTGCTCGCGATGTGCTTGTCGATCAGGGCAAGCGCGGTGTCGATTCGGCCGTTGTCGTCGGGTGGGCCGAGCACGACGATCGCGTCACTTGTGCTGCGGGTGATTGACGTGCGGCCGCACGACCACGAAGTAGCCGCCGACGAGCCAGATCGAGGACGAGTACGAGCAAGGCAGATCCCGCTGATGCGAGCAACCCGCCGCCACTGGATTGATCGCATCGACACGCAGGCAGCCTACGGCCGACCCCGCCGTCGTGATCTCAAGCGGTTCGGCGGCGCAGTGTCGCGGCGCCGAGCACGAGCCCGCCGACCGCAAATGCCGCAACGACCAGCACGTCGCGCACGTAGTCGCCGCCGACACTGGGCGAGCGCGCCACGATGCGCAGCGCCTCGACGGCGTACGGCACCGGCAGCGCATCGGAGAGCCAACGCAGCACCGGCGCCATCTCGCCGCGCGGGTGGAACAGCCCGCAGAGCAGCAACTGTGGCAAGACGACGACAGGCATCAGCTGGATGGCCTGGAACTCGGTACGGGCAAACGCGCTGGCGAACAGCCCGAGGGCAACGCCGAGCAGCGCGTCGACGGCGGTGACGAGCAGCAGCAACCAGAACGAGCCGACCACGTGCATGCCGAGCGCGACCGACACGGCCACCGCGACGAGAACGGACGCCATTGCGACCAGGCCGAAGGCGATCGCGTAGCCGAGCAGCAGATCGAGCTTGGCCATCGGGGTGGTCATCAGACGTTCGAGCGTGCCCGATGATCGCTCGCGCAACGTGGTGATCGAGGTGACCAGGAACATCAGCAGGAACGGGAAGATGCCGAGCAGCGCCGGCGCCAACCCGCTGAACACGCTCTTCGAGTCGAATACGTACCGGAGCAGCACCATGAGCAGGGCGGGCACGGCGATGAGCAGCACTACCGTGCGCGGATCATGGCGAAGCTGGAGCAGCACGCGCCGTGCTGTCGCGATGATCAGGGCCGGGTTCATGCCGCCTGCGCCTCGGAGATCAGCTGCAGGAATGCGGCGTCCATCGACGTGGTGCCGGTCTGCTCCTTGAGCGCGGACGGGCTGGCCTGAGCGACGAGATCGCCTTCGCGCATAAGGATCAACTCGTCGCAGCGCTCGGCCTCGTCCATGACATGACTGGACACGAGCAGGGTCAGGCCGCCGGCGGCCAGTTCGTGAAACAGCGTCCACAGATGCTCGCGCAGCACGGGGTCGAGCCCGACGGTCGGCTCGTCCAGAACGATCAGGCGGGGATGGCCGATGAGCGCCACCGCCAGGCTGACCCGGCTGCGCTGCCCGTCGGACAGGCGGGAGGTGAGCCGCCCGGCGAAGCGGCTCAGGTCGACCTGGTCGAGTACCCGGTCGACGTCGCCGGGTGGCGCGCCCACGGCGGTGCCGAAGTAGCGCAGGTTCTCGCGCACGGTCAGGTCCAGGTAGACCGACGCGCCCTGCGTGCCGTAGCCGACCTCGGTGCGCAGCGCGGGATCTCCAGCGGGTCGGCCCAGCACCGTCACCCGACCGCTCTGGACAATCTGCGTACCGACGACAGCACGCATCAGCGTCGTCTTGCCACAGCCGCTCGGGCCGAGCAGCCCGGTGACCGTACCCATAGGTACGGAGACGCTGACGCTGTGCAGAACCTCGACGCCGCCGCGTACGACCAGGAGGTCCTCGCAGTCGATCGCTAAATTAACCATGTGATGAATTAGAGTTACGGTGCCGTGGATTGTCAACGCGAAAGGGCCGCCGATGGCACGCGCAGGGCGCCGGCCGGGGCCGAGCACGACGCGGGAGGACATCCTCGCGGCGGCGCGAAGCCGCTTCGCCGAGTCGGGCTACCACGCCGCGACGGTTCGCGACATCGCCGCCGATGCGGGCGTCAACGCCGCGCTCGTACACCACTACTTCGGCAGCAAGGAGCAGGTGTTCGTCGCCGCGATGAACCTGCCGCTCAACCCGGCCGATGTCGTCACCGCGTTGCGCGATGCCGGGCCGCGCGCCCAACTCGGCGAGCGGATCGTGCTGTTCTTCGCCCGGACCTGGCGTGATCCGCAGACCGGCCAGCCGTTGCGGGCGCTGCTGCGGGCGGCCGCGTCGAGCGAGCAGGGAGCGGCGATGATGCGCCAGTTCGTCGAGGACGTCATGCTCGAACGCGTCTCGGCCGCGCTGGGCGTCTCGAAGCTTCGGGCCGCTTGTGTCTTCGCGCAACTGCTCGGGCTGGCCATGGCGGCGACGATCGTGCGCGCCGAACCGCTGGCGTCGGCGAGCGAGGACGACCTGGTCGCACTGTTCGCGCCCGGCGTGCAGCGTCAACTGGACGCCGGGTGATATTTCGCGGGTGGGCAGTTAGCGCGCCGGTGGGCACTTGTAGCTGTCCACCTACGGCGAAAGTGCCCACCTGCGATGCGGGCGGGGACGTAGGCTGTCTGGCGTGCCGGAGCTGCCCGAGGTCGAGGCGCTCGCCGCATTCCTGCGCGAGCGCGCAGTCGGGCGCAGCGTGATTCGCGCCGATGTCGCCGCGTTCAGTGCCGTCAAGACGTTCGACCCGCCGCTCTCCGCGCTCAGTGGCGCGACGGTCGCGGGTGCCGGCCGGCACGGCAAGTTCCTCGACATTGACGTCGACGGGCTGCACCTCGTCATCCACCTCGCCCGGGCCGGCTGGCTGCAGTGGCGCGAGTCGTTGCCGGCCGCGCCGCCGCGGCCGGGCAAGGGTCCGCTGGCGTTCCGGCTGCATCTGGCGCCGGAGTTCCCCGAGGGCCCGGTCTCGGGCTTCGACCTCACCGAGGCCGGGACGCAGAAACGGCTGGCCGTCTACCTCGTCCGCGACGTGAACGAGGTGCCCGGCATTGCCCGGCTCGGGCCCGACGCGCTGGCCCTGGACGCCGCGCAACTGGCCGACCTGCTCGGCGGGCAGCGCGCTCAGATCAAGGGCGTGCTCACCGACCAGGCCGTCATCGCCGGCATCGGCAATGCCTACTCCGACGAGATCCTGCACGCGGCACGGCTCTCGCCGTTCAAGCTCGCGGCCAAGCTGAGCCCGGCCGAGGTCGAGCGTCTGCACGTGGCGATCGGCGAGGTGCTGACCGACGCGGTCGAGCGATCGGTCGGTCAGCAAGCGGCGAAGCTCAAGGGCGAGAAGCGATCCGGCCTGAAGGTGCATGCCCGCACCGGCCTGCCGTGCCCCGTGTGCGGCACCGCCGTGCACGAAGTGTCCTTTGCGGATAAGTCTTTCCAGTACTGCCCGACGTGCCAGACCGAGGGTCGCGAGCTCGCCGACCGGCGAATGTCCAAGCTGCTCAAATAAGGCAAGCAGTTCAGCGCTGAGTTTCGAGCGGAGTGCGGCCGGCCCCTTTGCCCGGATTGGCGAGCCATCGCCTCGCTGGGGCAGACTCGACGGGTGCATTCCTTCGACGTACCGACCGTGACTGTGGCCGATCTGCCGGGCGACGCTCTTCTGCTCGACGTCCGCGAGCCCGATGAGTGGGTTGCCGGCCATGTCGACGGTGCCCTACATATCCCCATGTCCGATCTGCCGAACCGGCTGGCCACCGACTCGAACGCGTTGACGCCGGACGCCAAGATCGTCGTCATCTGCAAGATGGGCGGACGGTCCGCACACGTCACGGCGTGGCTCAACCAGCAGGGCTTCCAGGCGACGAACCTCGAGGGCGGCATGCTCGCCTGGGCCACCGCGCACCGGCCGATGATCAGCGATACGGGCGCGCCGCCGCACGTCCTCTGATCATCGAGGCACCATTACCCTGTGAGACCTCGAGCTAGACGCGAGGCCAGAACGCCCCCGAAGCGCCCACTGACGGTCGCTCACCGCGGGGCGTCCTTCGCGGCAGCCGAACACACGCTGTCCGCCTACGTCGCCGCGATCGACTCCGGCGCGGACGCCCTCGAGTGCGATGTGCGCCTGTCTCGCGACGGCCACCTGGTGTGCGTTCACGACCGGAGCGTCAACCGGACGTCGGACGGCCAGGGCCTGGTGAGCGAACTCGATCTTGTCGGCCTCAACGAGCTCGACTTCTCGTCCTGGCACGAGGAATGGCCGCATTCGGCTGACGAACTACTCAGCAACGAGCCCTACCTTGCCGGCGTCGCGCCCGATCGCGACCCGCACGGCGGCGTGCTCACCCTTGGCAAACTGCTCGGGCTCGTTCGTGACGCGAGCCGGCCGGTGCAACTGTTGATCGAGACGAAGCACCCGACGCGATACGGCGGCCTGGTCGAGAAGGAACTGGTCCGCGAGCTGGCCCGGTTTGGCTGGGCCGGTCGCCCCGGCCCACTCAACTACGCGCGCCGAGGCTCGATCGAGCCGGCCGGACCCGTCACGGTAATGAGCTTCGCCCCAATCGCGCTGCGCCGAATTCGTCTTCTCGCACCTGACGTGCCCACCGTGCTGCTGCTCGAGCGACTACTGCCGGGCCGCCGCGACGGGGTGCTGCCCACCGGCGTCCGGATCGCCGGGCCGGGCCTGTCGCTGCTGCGTGCTGAGCCGGATTTTGTTTCGCGAGCGCACGCTCGGGGAAACATGGTTTACGTCTGGACGGTCGACGAACCGGCAGATGTCGAGTTCGTACTGACCATCGGGGTCGACGCAATCATCACGAATAGACCGGCAGATGTGGTGAAGCGTCTCGATCTGGGCGGTACTGAATCGGTGAACTGGCACGCATCCAGTTAGAGACGGGGGATCGACGGGCAGACTGTGCTCAAGATCTAACCGGACATTGACCGATACGACGGAACGGACAGATGGCCACGCGATGGGTATTGGCGCAGCCGGAGAGCGCGGCGGCTATCCGCCATGACATCTCCGGCGAATTGCTGACCGCTGGCGTGACCCGCGAGGTTGTCGACGACGTCGTCCTGGTTGCTTCCGAGCTGATCGGCAACGCCGTGCGTCACGCAAAGTCGTTGCCGTCCGGGATGCTGCAGGTCAGCTGGGAAAAGAACGCGGGCGGCATAACGGTCAGCGTCACCGACGGCGGCGGCCCACAGCGCCCGCGCTCGCGCAGTGCCGGTCCGCAGGACACGACGGGACGCGGTCTGGCAATCGTCTCCGCATTGGCCGACTTCTGGGGCGTACGGCGCGGAACCGACACGGTGACGGTCTGGGCGCATCTGCCCGGGCGCACCGCCGGCGCCGCCGCCCAACTCACCTCGGCCTGAGACCTCCTGCCCTGATTGGGCAAACCCCACGGCTAGTCCTCATCGTCCCAGTGGACGCGGGTCGCGCAGCCGCAACGTTGAGCCGATCAGGTCGGCAGACCCCGCATCACTCGCAGTGCCACCGAGAGGGTGGCGAGATCAACGGTGTCACGCGCCAGCGCCTCGGACACGGTTGCCCGCGCTCGGGCCACTCGCGCCGCGTTGGCACGCTCCCACCGGACGAGTCGCTGCGTCGCCGAGAGGTTGCCGTCCGTCGAGGTCAGCACGGCGGACGTGATCGTCGACAGCGCGGCGTACAGGTCATGGCGCAGTGCCGCCCGCGCAAGCGTCGACCACCGGTCGTCGCGGGGCAGTTCGGTGATCTTGGTCAGCATCTCGTCGACCGAGAACCGATCCGATACCGCGAAATGCAGTTGGGCGATATCCGCGGGAGAGTGTTCGCCGGCCTGCGCTATCTCGACGACGTCGAGCATCAGGAACGCGCTCAGCAACTCGCCGATCCGCAGGGCCAGATCGCGAGGCAGGCCCAGGCCGACGAGACGGTCGGCTTCGGCGTAGAGGTTCTCGCGCTCGTACCCGCGCAGCAGTTCGGGGATCTTCGGCGACAACTCCTGCACGGTCGGCGCGAATCGCTCGATCTCGCCGGCCACATCGGTGATCGGGAACCGGACGTCGACGAGCCAGCGCGTCGCGCGGTCGATGAGGCGGCGCACCTCGTGGTACGCCGCGTGCTGGGCGTCGGTCGGCACCTCGTTGTCGAGGGCCTCGATGGCCGCCCACAACTGCTCCAGGCCGAACACCTCGCGGCTGACTGTGTACGCGCGCGCGATCTGCGCCGGGTCGGCGCCGGTCTCCTCCATCGCGCGGTGCACGAAGGTCGTGCCGCCGCGGTTGACCATGTCGTTGACCACGCAGGTCGTGATGATCTCGTGGTGCAGCGGGTGGCTGGCCAGGTCGTCCGCGAACCGCTGCGCGATCAGCGGCGGGAAGTAGCCGGTCATGACGCGCTGGAACCACGGCTCGTCCGGGACGGTCGAGTCGGTGATCTGCTCGGTGAGCGCGATCTTGACGTAGGCCGCCACGACGGCCATCTCCGGTGAGCTGAGCCCCTCGCCGATTGCTTCGCGATGGGTCAACTCGCGCGCTGAGGGCAGGTACTCGAGCGTGCGGTCGAGCCGGCCGGCGTCCTCGAGGGCCTGCAGCAGCCGAGCGTGCACGGTGACCATGGCCGGGCCCATGTAGCGAGTCATCGCGAGCATCACGTTCTGCCCGTAGTTGTCGCGCAATACGTGGGCCGCGACGTCGTCGCCTACTGCGGCGAGCAGGTCGTTGCGCTCCTCGCGGCTGAGCCGCCCGGACGCGACGGATCGATCGAGCAGGATCTTCAGGTTGATCTCGTGGTCGGAGATGTCGACGCCGGCGGAGTTGTCGATGGCGTCGGTGTTGATGCGCCCACCCGCGCGCGCGTACTCGATCCGGCCGCGTTGGGTGAATCCGAGGTTGCCGCCCTCGCCGACCACCTTGCACCGCAGGGCAGAACCGTCCGCGCGCAGAGCATCGTTCGCCTTGTCGCCGGCGTCGACCTGCGCCTCCGTCGACGCCTTGACGTAGGTGCCGATGCCGCCGTTCCAGAGCAGATCGACCGGAGCGATCAGGATCGCGTGCATGAGCTCGTTCGGGGTGAGCTGCGTGGTCTCGTGCGGCAGTCCGAGCGCATCGCGGACCTGCGGTGTGATCAGAATCGACTTGAGCGTGCGGGAAAAGACGCCACCGCCCTTCGAGATCAGCTTGGCGTCGTAGTCCGCCCAGCTCGATCGCGGCAGCGCGAACATCCGCCGCCGCTCGGCGAAGGACTGCGCTGCATCGGGGTTCGGATCGAGGAAGATGTGGCGGTGATCGAACGCCGCGACCAGGCGAATGTGGTCGGAGAGCAGCATCCCGTTGCCGAACACGTCACCGGACATGTCGCCGATGCCGACCACGGTGAAGTCGTGCTTCGCGGTATTCACGCCGAGCTCGCGGAAGTGGTACATGACCGACTCCCACGCCCCCCGCGCGGTGATGCCCATCGCCTTGTGGTCGTAGCCCTGCGAGCCGCCTGAGGCGAACGCGTCGCCGAGCCAGAAGCCGTACTCGATCGCGATGGCGTTCGCGGTATCGGAGAACGTCGCCGTGCCCTTGTCGGCCGCCACGACGAGATACGGATCGTCGCCGTCGTAGCGACGCGTCTGCGGTGGTGGGACCACCTTGCCGAAGCTGTCGTAGTTGTCGGTGAGGTCGAGCAGGCAGGAGATGAACGTGCGGTAGCAGGCGACGCCTTCGGCCAGGATCGCCGCCGCGGACTCGCGATCGCCTTTGTTCTCGGGCAGCCTCTTGGCGACGAATCCGCCCTTGGCGCCGACCGGCACGATGACGGCGTTCTTCACCATCTGCGCCTTGACCAGCCCGAGAACCTCGGTGCGGAAGTCCTCGCGGCGGTCCGACCAGCGCAGCCCGCCCCGGGCGATGAGGCCGAAGCGCAGGTGCACGCCCTCGACCCGCGGCGAGTACACCGATATCTCGAAGCGAGGCCGGGGCTCGGGCAGTTCGGGGATGTGGCGCGGCTCGAGCTTCAACGCCAGAGCGGTACGGCGGTTGCCGTTGTCGTTGGTGCGGTAGGCATTCGTGCGCAGCGTCGCGCTGATCAGGCGCAGCAACGACCTGAGGATGCGGTCCTGGTCGAGGCTCTCCACCGCGGCAAGGTCAGTCTCGATGGACTCGACCAGCGTGAGCGTGCCGCCCTGGCCGTCGTCGACGACCTGGGCGGTGCCCGACTGGCCGGGGTCGAAGCGCGACTCGAACAACTGGACGAGCTTGCGGGCAATGCCCGGATGGTCGATCAGCGCCTGCTCGATGTAGCCCTGGCTGAACGTCGTCCCGGCCTGGCGAAGGTACTTGGCGTACGCGCGCAGCACGTTCGCCTGCCACCAACTCATCCGGGCCCGCAAGACCAGTCCGTTGAAACCGTCCTGCTCGATCTCGCCGCGCCAGAGCAGGCGCAGCGTGTCGACCACGTCGGCGGCCCGGTCGGCGTCCATCTCGACACCGGCCGGCAGTCGCAGGCCGAAGTCGTAGATCCAGGCCGTGCGCCGGGGAGTGCCCGTTGATGATGTTTCAGACGATCGGACCGGCCGGCCCGAGGTACGGCCGAGTCCACCGTGTATGTGTCGCGCCGCGCGACGCGGCGAGGCGGCGGTGCCGTCCGGGCGCGCGATCTCGTACGGGCGTTCGTCGAGAACCTCGATGCCCATCTGGTTGAAGATCGGCAGCGCGCGGGCCAGCGAGAGCGTCCGGCCGGTACGGAACACCTTCAGGCGGCGGTCGGCGTCGTCGTCATCGGTCGGCGTGTAGAGGTGAAAGCCGAGGCCGTCGTCTTCGGGCAGGCTCTCCAGGCGCTTGAGGTCGTCGACCGCGGTTGCCGCGCCGAAATCCTCCTTGTACGCCTCGGGAAATGCGCCGTCGTAGCGACGCGCGAGCCGCTCGCCTTCCTCCTCGCCGTGTCCGACGGTCAGCAGGTCGGCAAGGTCGTCGCTCCACCGGCGGGTTACCCGCAGCACCTCCTCCTCGACGGCGTGCCGGTCCGGCGACGGGACGACCGTGCCCGGGCGCAGCGCGATCAGGAACTGCATGCGCGCGAGGTCGAGTTCGACGATGCGGTCGTCGCGGGCGATGAGTTCGCCCGGCCAGTGCGCGACGATCACGTCCTGCACGCGCCGGCGCGTCTCCGGGCCGAAGCGATCGGCCGGGAAATAGACCAGGACGCTGACGAAGTCGCGGTTGAGGTGCGTCCGGGCGAACACCCCGACCTGGCCCTGCTCGGCGCGCGCGATGACAAGCTGGGCCAGGCGCAGCAGATCGGCGGTGGGCGCCTCGAGTAGTTCGTCACGCGGCAGCGTCCGCAGCGCGGCCAGCAACTGCCGGCCGGTGTGGCTGTTGCCCCGCACCCCCGACCTGAGCAGGATCTCGGCGATGCGCTTGCGCACCACCGGCACGCGCCCGACCGTGCCGTCCTCGCTCGTCGTGATCAGGCCGAGGAACACGTGGACGGTCTGCCCGGCGGACGACCCCGCGCCGCGGGCGGGCGTGACGACGGTGACGCAGTCGTAGTGGGCCGAGCGCCGTACCCGCGACACCAGCGGCGACTTGAAGATCACCAGCGGCGCGCCGCTGCGGAACGCCGGGAGCAACTCCAGCGGCGAGATCGTCGCGTCGCCGCGCAGTACGCCCTTGGCGTCGCCGGGGGCGGCCGCCCGAGCCGGACTGGCCAGCTCGTTGGCCGAATACGCGGCATGTCCCAGGATCATGTAGCTGCCGTTGGCCAGCCAGCGCAGCAGCGCGGCGGCCTCGGCGCTGGTCTCGCGGTCGAACTGGCCGGGGTCGGCTTCGAGTTCGTCGGCGAGGTCGAAGACGAGCTTGTACATCGCCGGGGCGTCGGCAACGGCGTGATGCACGTCGTCGAGCACTCGTCGGAGGGCCATCAGCAACTCGTCGGCGGTGGCTTTGTCGACGGCGTCGAGTTCGAGACGCATCCACGACTCGGTGGTCGCGTACTCGGGAACCTCGGCGTTGTCGTCGATGTCGAAGATCTCGCTGAGCCGGCCCTCGGCATCGCGCCGGACGACGAGTTGCGGGTGCAGGACCCGCTCGACGGGATGCTCCAACCGGTCGAGTTCGGCCCGCACCGAGTCGACGAGATACGGCGCGTCCTCGGTGACGATGTCGACGGCGGTCGTCGAGGCGTCGACGTCCAGAATCCGGATCAGCGTCTCGTCGGCGCGGCGGGTCGTGCCGAACGCCAGGCTGTCACGGGCGAGCGCGGTCAGCGCGCTGGCAGCCCGTCCGGGCAGCTGGCTCGACGCGTGGGCCAGGTACCGGTGGGAGAAGACGTCGAACATCACGCCCGGGGGGCGCGGATCCTCGGACGCATCTGGCGTCCTCAACTCACTCATGGGGTGTCACCTCGTTGTGACGGTCGGAAGCTCACTCATCCTCGCATCACGTCGCCACTGCGGCGACCAGCGGCGATTTGAGGCGGCCCTTGGGCGGCCCGGGTCCCGAAGCGCTCGGTGGGTTGACGGACCGGCGGCTCAGCGGGGCAATTCGCCCGCTATCCGGGCGCTATCCGGCCGCTATCCGGTTGGGCGGGCCTGGCCGATCACCCAGCCGGTGCCCAGTGCCGTGACATCCGAGTGCCAGCCGAGCGCGGCCAGGCGGGCGGTCACCTCGGCCGGATCGAGGAACGCCTTGACCACCCGATGCGTCGATCCGTCGGCCAAGGTGCGCTGCACGACCTCGCGGGCCAGCCAGCTCTCCTTGCCGGCGCTGCGCACGTGCTCGTCGACGAAAACGACCTGGCCACCGTCGACGATGCAATCGCCCAGCAACGTCCAGAAATCGGCGTACCGCTCGGACGGCACGTGAGAGAGCCAGAAGCCGAAGAAGACCACGTCGTAGCGGCGCGACGGCCGCCAGTTCAGCACGTCGGCGTGGACGAACTCCACGCCCTTGCCGGCGACGCGGGCGGCCGCCAATTCGATCATCTCGGGCGCTGCGTCGACCGCCGTGAGAGTGCGGGCCGGGCCGGCGAGCCGCTCGGTCCATACCCCGGTGCCGCAGGCCAGTTCGAGCACGTCGACGCCTGCGGGGACCCGCTGCAGCACCTCGCCGATGAGGGCCTGGGCCTCAGCGGTCGCGTACAGCCCGCGCTCATATTCGGGAGCACGCGCGCGGTAGTACGCGATCTGCTCGGCGAGCAGGTCCAGGTTGTCCATCCCGGGATACTGGCACGGCCCGGTCGGCGGGCGCGCTGTGGCTGACAGGATGACCAAGTGAGCCTGCCCGATTCAGCCCATCCACGCCCGCTGCCGACCAGCGCCTCGTACGCGATTACGGTCCGGCTCTACGCATCGCCGTCGGCGTCGGTCGTGGGCGTGCTGGCCACCGCGGTAGGTGCGGCCGGTGGGCTCGTCACAGCCATCGACGTCAGCGAGTCACGGCACGACCGCATCACCATCGACGTCACCTGCTCGGCCGTCAACGGCGAGCACGCGCAGGAGATCGTCGAGGCGTTGCAGGCCATCGACGGCGTCGAGGTGCACCGGGTCAGCGACCGTACGTTCCTGCTGCACCTCGGCGGCAAGATCTCGGTCGAGTCCCGGGTTTCCATCAAGACGCGCGACGACCTGTCGATGGCGTACACCCCGGGTGTCGGGCGGGTCGCGCTCGCGATCGCGCAGCATCCCGAGGACGTCGCGCGCCTGACGATCAAGGGCAACTCGGTGGCCGTCGTGACGGACGGCTCGGCGGTGTTGGGCCTCGGCAATCTCGGCCCGGGGGCGGCGCTGCCCGTCATGGAAGGCAAGGCCGCGCTGTTCAAACGGTTCGGCGGTATCGATGCCTGGCCGATCTGCCTCGACACCCAGGACGTCGACGAGATTGTCGCGACGGTGCGGCACATCTCGCCCGGATTCGGTGGCATCAACCTCGAGGACATCTCGGCGCCGCGCTGCTTCGAAGTCGAACGGCGACTGCGCGCGGAGTTGAACATCCCGGTGTTCCACGACGACCAGCACGGCACGGCGATCGTCGTGCTCGCTGCGTTGACCAATGCGCTGCGCTGCGTCTCGAAGCCGCTGTCTTCGGCCCGGGTCGTCGTCGCCGGGGGCGGTGCGGCCGGCACGGCGGTCGTCACGCTGCTGCTTGCCGCCGGAGTGTGCAACGTCCTGGTGTGGGACCGGGAAGGCATTTTGGCGCCGGCCGATCCCCGGCTGAACGAGGCGAAGCGCGCCCTTGCGGAGATGACCAACCCGGCCGGGGTCACCGGCGACCTGCACGACGCGGTGCGCGGCGCCGACGTGTTCATCGGCGTGAGCGCGCCGGACGTACTGCCCGCCGCGTGGATCTCGGACATGGCAGCGTCGCCGGTGGTGTTCGCACTCGCGAATCCGGACCCGGAGGTGGACGTCAACGCCGCGAACCGCCTGTGCGCCGTGCTGGCGACCGGCCGCAGCGACTACCCCAATCAGATCAACAACGTGCTCGCCTTCCCGGGCGTGTTCCGCGGCCTGCTCGACGCCCGCGCCAGCGAGGTCACGACGACGATGCTGCTGCGCGCCGCCGAGGCACTTGCCCAGTGCGTCACCGACGAGCAGCTCAACGCGACCTACATCGTCCCGAGCGTCTTCGACCCGTCCGTGCCGAAGGCGGTGGCCGATGCCGTGCGTGCCGCCGCCACCGCTACAGCGACCGACACCGCCGCCGCTCCGGCGTGATGCCGTCGGCATGACGTACCCGGCGTACCCGGCGTGCCCGCGCGTTCTGCGCACGTGCCGCGACGCTAACCGTCGACGCACTCGACCGTGCTCGTTGCCCGCGCCCGGGCAGATGATCACCTGCAGTTTCTGCACCGTCGGCGGTGGGGAATCCGCGGGTGATCATTCGTCGCCGGGCCCATGTGCCGCTCGCTTCGCCTCGCCGCGCTCAGCGCACGTGCCGCGACGCCAGCCACTGCCGAACTCGACGCACGAACTCGGCGCTGTCGCGAAGGTCTGACGGCACCACGTGGATAACCGAATAGCCGGCCGTTTCCAGCGCGGCGTCCCGGCGCAAGGTTGCCTGCCAGTCCTGCGGCGCGAAGTGGTATTCGCGACTGTCGATCTCGAGGATCGCCCAGAGCTCGCGCCACAGGAAGTCCGCGAAGTAGTCCCTGGACCCGACGGCCACCCGGGCGTTCTGTTCGAACGGCGGCACTCGCGCCGCTCGCAGAAGGGTCCCGGCTCGTGCCTCTGGTGCCGACGCCGCGCCGGCGGCTACTTCGCGAACCGCCCGCCGCAGCAACGAACTGCCGTTGCGACGACCCTCCTGCAGTTCCACGGCGATCGACTCGACGTCGCAGAATCCACGCTGCACAGCCTCGGCCACGATGGCTCGCACATCGTCGACGTCGAGCAGCGATCGGGCGTGGTCGGCGACGGCGCGTTCGACTGGAGCGAGTGGCGGGCCCGGTTGCAAACAGGGTGCCGGCAGGCGTGCGGTGTGCCGGACCTTCACCCTGCCGAAGCTGCGCACGCCGCTACCGGCGGCGACGAGAACCAGTTCGTATCGGGGCTTCCCAACGGCGCGCAGGCCGTGACCGTAGAGGGCGGCGGCGCCGGACAAGACTGCGCCGGGCCCGCCGCGCAAGGCCGCGGCGTAAAGCCGATCGGTCGCGATCGGAGGCGGGTGGGTGAGGTAGACGCCAGGCAGCAGGCGATGCCAGCGCCGAGTCTCGATGTGACGGGCAATGACCCGGTCGGAGTAGCCGTGCTCGTGAGCCTGCCGGCGCGTCAAGATGCGCGGCAACGCCGTGGGATCGAGTAGCGGCACCTCGTCGTCGAGCCACTCGGGCAGGTCCACGCGAGCAATCCTGGCGCTGGTCCCCGGCTCTCGGCAGCGCACTCGACAATCTGTGGATATCGCTCATCGTCGCCCGCGATCACCTGCGGATCAGGCACCGTCAGCGGTGCAAAACCTGCAGGTGATCACCGGGCGTCAGAGCGCTAGCCGGGCCAATGCCGGATCAGGGGCCAACGCCGGATCAGGGGGCGAGGTCGCGGGCGGCGGCGAGGAAGCGGTCGTTCTCCTCGGGCGTGCTGATCGTGACGCGGGCACCGTGCCCGGCGAAGGGACGCACGATGACCTTGCGGTCGGCGCACCCGGAGGCCCACTCAACGGTGTCGTCGCCCATCGGCACCCAGACGAAGTTGGCCTGCGAGGGCGGCACGCCGTAGCCGGCGGCGATCAGCTCGGACTGAACGCGGTCGCGCTCAGCGATGATGTCCTTCACCCGGTCCATGAGCTGCGACTCGGCCTCGGGCTCGAGGCTCGCCAGCGCCGCCTGCTGGGCGAGCGACGTCACGGCGAAGGGACTTTGCGTCTGGCGCAGCGCCGCGGGCACCTCGGAATTGCCCGCGATGCCGTAGCCGACGCGCAGCCCGGCCAGCCCGTAGGCCTTGCTGAAGGTGCGCAGCACGATCAGGTTGGGATGCTCGTCGAGCAGCGTGACCGCATCGGTGACATCGGGATCGGTGACGAACTCGTGGTACGCCTCGTCCACGACCACGACCACGTCGTCGGGCACCGCCGCCAGGAACTCGGCCAGTTCGGCCCGGTGAACCACCGTCCCGGTCGGGTTGTTCGGGTTGCAGATGAAGATCAGCCGGGTGCGGTCGGACAATCGCGCGGCCATGGCCGGCAGGTCGTGCACGTGATCGCGCAGTGGCACCTGCACCGGATCGGCGCCCGAGATCGCCGTGACGATCGGGATATGCCTCGAACGCGCGCCAGGCGTAGAGCACCTCGTCGCCCGGCCCGGCCACGGCAGCGCCGAGTTGGTAGCACAGCGACACTGAGCCGCAGCCGACGACGACCCGCTCCGCGTCGACGCCGAACCGGGCGGCCAGCGCCTCGCCAAGCTCGCGCGACCAGTTGTCCGGGTAGCGGTTGACCGTGCTTGCCGCCTGCGCGATGCGCTCCAGCACGTGCGGCAGCGGCGGCAGCGGCGTCTCGTTGCTCGCCAACTTGATCGCTCCGGGCACCGTCCGTCCCGGCACGTAGCCGGGCAGGGACGCCATCGCCTCGCGCAGCCGAACCGTCATTACCGTCTCCTCGCCTGGCGATCGGGCAACTTCGTTCGGCAGTGACGCCGAAGCGAGTTGCCCGATCGGAAAGTTACAGGTTGCCGCGGCGTTCCTGCTCCCGCTCGATGGCCTCGAACAGCGCCTTGAAGTTGCCCTTGCCGAAGCCCAGCGAACCATGCCGCTCGATCAGCTCGAAGAACACGGTGGGACGGTCGCCGACCGGCTTGGTGAAGATCTGCAGCAGGTAGCCGTCCTCGTCCCGGTCGACCAGGATGCGCCGCTGCTTGAGCTCGTCGATCGGCACCCGGACCTCGCCGATGCGCGCCCGCAGCGCCGGGTCGTCGTAGTAGGAGTCCGGCGTGTCGAGGAATTCGACGCCCCGAGCACGCATCTCGTCGGTCGGTGCGCATGATGTCGTTCGTGGCGAGCGCGATGTGCTGGCAGCCGGGGCCGCGGTAGAACTCGAGGTACTCGTCGATCTGGCTCTTGCGCTTGCCCGGCGCCGGCTCGTTCAGCGGGAACTTGACGCGGTGGTTGCCGTTGGCGACCACCTTCGACATGAGCGCCGAGTAGTCGGTGGCGATGTCGTCGCCGACGAACTCGGCCATGTTCACGAAGCCCATGACGCGGTTGTAGAAGGCCACCCACTCGTCCATGTGGCCAAGCTCGACGTTGCCGACGCAGTGGTCGACGGCCTGGAACAGGCGACGCTCCGGAGCCGGAATCCCGGAGGACTGCTCGACGAATCCGGGCAGGTACACGCCGTTGTAGCAGGAGCGGTCGACCAGCGTGTGGCGGGTGTCGCCGTAGGTCGCGATGGCGGCCAGCCGGACCGTGCCGTGCTCGTCGCTCACGTCGTGCGGCTCGTCGAGGATCGTGGCGCCGGCGCGTCGCGCGTGCTCGATGCACCGGTCGACGTCGGGCACCTCGAGGGCCAGATCGATCACGCCGTCGCCGTGGCGGCGGTGGTGGTCGGCGTGGACGCTGTCGGAGGCGACCGCGCCGATGATCACGAATCGCGCCGAGCCCGACGCGCAGCACGAACGCCTTGTGGTCGCGGTTGCCGGTCTCGGGGCCGCTGTAGCCGACGAGCTGCATGCCCATCGCGGACTGGTAGAAGCGTGCGCTCTGCGTGGCGTTGCCGCTGACGAACACGATCGCGTCCATCGCGGTGACCGGGAACGGGTCGGTGGAGGCGTCGTAGTCGACCAGGCCGACGAGTTGCTTGAGCCGCTCGGCGGTCAGGTCGGCGTCACGCTCCTCCGGCGTCAGGGCGATGGGCGAGACAACAGAAGGGGTGGCCATGTGCTCACCTTGCGTCTCCGATGCCGGACCGGCAAGTGTGACACCTTCGACGCGGCAACCTGCACAGTATGTCCAGCCGTCTCTGGCCATTCGCTGGACAATCCGGCTAGAGCACGAAGACACGTCGGCTAGCCGGTCGATCTGATCAAGGGACGCCGTCGTCGGATCGAAGATCAACTCGGTGAAGCCGGCGTCCTCGAAACCTTGCACCGCGTCGCGGATCGCGGACTCCGACCGCAGGGCACCCTCGGCGATCATCTCGGCGTAGTCGCCGAGGAAGCCGTAGTAGTTGCGCAGGTACGCGCGCGAGTCGGCGTCGGCGTCCTCGCCGAGGGAGAAGTAGTTGAGCGAGGCGAAGCGCGGTTCGCCCTCGCGACCGGCCTCCTTCCAGGCGGCGCGGACCTGCTCGGCGAACGGTCCGGCCTGGTCGGCGCCGGTGCCGCCACTGGTCCAGCCGGCGCCCCATTCGGTGACCCGGCGGATGGCGTGATCGCCGGTGCCGCCGACCAGGATCGGGTACGCGCCGGTCGTGCACCGGCGTCGGGCACACGGGATTGTCGCCGCCGCCGACCGGTTCGCCACGCCAGGCCCGGTGCAGGACGTCGAGCGAGGCGTCGAAGTCGCGGCCCCGCGTGTGGAAGTCGCGTCCGACGGCGGCGTAGTCGTCCGGACGGCCGCCCGCCGCCAGGCCGAGGGTGAGCCGCCCGCCGGAGAGTTGGTCGACGCTTGCCGCGTTCTTCGCCAGTTGCACCGGCGCATGCAGCGGGGCGAGCAGCACGTTGGTCATCAGCCCGATGCTCGACGTCGCTCCGGCGACAGCGGCGAGTGCGGCAGGGAGTCGTAACTCGGATACACGACCCGATCGATGGTGGCGAGTGCGGTGAATCCGCGCTCCTCGGCCCGCTGCGCCCATTCGAGCAGACGCGTGCCTGGCGTGCCGGGTACAGGGTTGGGTAGTCCGATTCCGATTCGCATGTTTCGACACTAGTTAGCCGAGTTAGGCACGCTCGCCTCCGCGTCGAGTGCACCGCTCCAGTGATCATCAGAGCGCGTTGCTTCAGACGTGGATCGCGCCGACCGTCGCCACCACGGCGAAGCCGGCGAACAGCATGCCCGCCATCCGATGCACCAGCCGCACCGGAATCCGCCGCACCACCAGCCGCCCCGCGACGACGGCGACGATCGCGACGGCGACCAGCGCCAGCCAGGCGCCGATGCCGACCGCGAGCGGCTGGCCGAGCCGGGCCGCGAGTCCGGCCGTCACGATCTGGCTGGCGTCGCCCCACTCGGCGGCGAAGAGCACCCCGAAGGACACGAGCACGATCCGCCGGGTCGGGGCGTTCTGCCGGACCTCGTCGAGTTGCAGGTGATCGTCCTCGCCGAAGCTCTCCCGGACGAGCAGCACGGCGCCGAGGGCGAACAGCCCGGCCACGACCGCCTCGAGGGCTCGACGCGGCAGCAGGTGCAGCAGCCCGCCGGCCAGTACGGCCACGATGCACTGCACCGCGAAGGCCGCTGCCACCCCGACCAGCACCGGCCGGTGCCGATAGCGCGTCGACAGCACGAGCGTCGCGACCAGGGTCTTGTCCGGCAGTTCAACGAGAAGTACGACGCCGACCGTCAGGATCAGCGCAGCGAGGAAGGCAGTCATTTCCCGCAATTCTTCCGCGCCCGACATGCCGACGTGTCGGCCGGGTTCGGCGGCGTGTGCGCCCTAACCTGAACGCGATGACGACCTACGTCGCTGTGTTCGCGCTCGTCCTGGGCTACCTCGGTCTGGTGGCCGGGTTCCTGGCGCTGCGGACGCTGGCCCGACTGCGGCGGGCGACCGTCGTCCTCGGGCGCGGCAACGGCGGAACGGAGTCGATCGTCGAAGCCGCCGAGCGGCACATCGAGCTGACGCGGGCAGTCGCCGAGCAACTCGGGACGCTGCGCTCCTACGTCGACGCGACCCGCGCTGAACTGTCATCCGCGGTGCGGGCGCGGCACACGGAGGCGGCACGCTCGCTGCGCAACGTCGCGCTCGTTCGCTACGACGCGTTCGACGATCTGTCCGGGCGGATGTCGTTCTCGCTCGCGCTGCTCGACGACGACGGCGACGGCGTGGCGCTCACTGCGATCACCGGGCGCACCGACACCCGGGTCTACGCCAAGGGCATCGACAACGGCTCGGGCGAGCACGAACTCTCGCCCGAAGAGCAGCAGGCCGTTGCGGCGGCGCTACGACGTCGTGGACACGTCAAGCAAAATCAGCGCTCGGGACGCATCGCCAGCTGAGACGCACCGCCGGCCGGGGGCATCGGGCATCGCCGGCTGAGATCGGTATCGCGGCGTCACGGTGGCGACCCCGCGCCGATACGCTCAGCGACCGTGACCGCCCCAAAACCTCGGCTGGCGTTCCTCGGGCCGGCCGGCACGTTCGCGCACGCCGCGTTGCGCACCCTGCCGATCGCGGCCGACGCGACGTTGCTCCCGCAGGCGAACGTCACGCTGGCCATCGACGCCGTGCGATCCGGCGAGGCCGACGGCGCGCTCGTGCCCCTCGAGAACTCGGTCGAGGGAGCCGTTCCGGCCACGCTGGACGAACTCGCCGGCGGTGACCAGTTGATGATCGCCGAGGAGACGTACCTTCCAGTTCTGTTCGACGTGCTCGCCCGGCCGGGCACGACTCTCGGCGACGTCCGCAGCGTCGCGACCCACCCGCACGCCGAGGCGCAGACCCGGCGCTGGCTGCTGTCGAACCTGCCCGAAGCGTCGACTGGCCCTGGTCGGATCGACGGCCGGCGGGGCGCAGGCGGTGGCTGCCGGTGAGTACGACTCGGCCGTTGCGCCGCCGATAGCGGGCGAGATGTACGGCCTGGTCAGCCTGGCCCACGACGTGGCCGACAACCGGGGCGCCGTCACCCGGTTCGTGCTGCTCACCCGTCCCGGCCCACCGTCCGAGCCGACCGGCAACGACCGGACGACGCTGGTGGCCTACCTGCGCGAGAACCACTCCGGTGCCCTGCTCGAGATCCTGACCGAGTTCGCGGCCCGTGCGGTGAACCTGACCCGCATCGAGTCGCGGCCGACCAAGGGTCGCATCGGCCAGTACTGCTTCTCGATCGACTGCGAGGGCCACATCGCCGACGAGCGGGTCGGCGATGCGATCGCCGCGCTGCATCGCATCTGCGCCGACGTGCGGTTCCTCGGCTCGTACGAGCGTCGCGACGGCGTCCAGGGCCCCGTGCCGGTCGGCCGGGCGGACGGTGACTTCATCGACGCCCGCAGTTGGCTGATGAAGGTTCGCGAGACCGGCATCAGCTAGCTCGCCCGGCTGGGTGCGTCGCCAGTTGCCTCCTCGACGCATCGACCTGACCTATCCACAGGAGCGACTATGACCGCAGCCTCCGGACGGTCGAACCGCGCGCCCGCGAAGCGGACGGGCAAGCAGGTGCCGGCCGACACCGAGCAGCTGTCGGTGTACCTGCCGCGCGAGCTCGCCGAGGCAGCCCGCAACGCCGTCATCGCCACAACCCCGTACGCGCGGGGATATCAGGGCCTGTCGGCACTCGTCGCCGATGCCCTGGCCGAGAAGATCACCCGACTGCAGAAGCAGTTCAACAACGGCGAGCCGTTTCCGCAGCGCGCCGTAAACCTGCGCCGCGGCCGCCCGTTGAAGTAGCCGGGAAGCCGCTCGGTCTCGGCACAGCCCCGAATCGATACGTGCGCGAGCAGAAGCGCGCGGGCGAGGCGGGTCCGGGCGATTGGGGCCGGTCGGGCTTCGGTGATCACCTGCGGTTTGCCCACCGCTGATGGTGGGCGATCCGCGGGTGATCAACAGTGGTACGGCCCGGCGTAGGCGTCAGCGGCTACCGCTGCGCGCGACGAAACGGCGCGACGGCCACCGCTGGCAACATCACCGCGCTCGGCGGCGTCTCGTCTCGCTGGTTGATCTTCGCGATCAGAGCGGCACGGGCGGCGACACCCGGTCGCGCTGCTCACGCCAACCGTTTACCTCGATCAAACCTGGTGATCCTCGATTGGAATACATGTATTAATTGCATTCGACAAGATCACCGATGTCCTTGCACAGGCTCTGTCGCTCCACTACTTTTCGGTGCGGTCAAGCCTGACAACAGCCACTTTGAGGTGAATGTGCCGAGCGCGAAGTCCCGGTGGACTTGCGTGGCCTCCGCATGCCTCGGCACCCTGCCCCGGCGGCTCATCTTCGTTGGCGCAATGACGCTGCTGGGCTGGCTCGGTGTGGCGTTGGCCAGCGCGGCCAATGCATCCGCCGACCCGACGGGGCACAGTCACGCCACGGTCACCACTAGCGTCGATCATCTGCTCGCACCGCTGACGACCGCGCTGGCCGCACACCATCCGGCCGCTGCGCACCCCGCGACCCAGCCGGCGCACCGCACTCACCAAACCCATCAGCATGCGGCGCGCCCGGCTACACCGCGGAACACGGCCGACGCCGCCCAGTCGCAGCCGCTTCTTGGCGACGTGCTCCCCGCCGTACAGCGCGTCGTCACGCGGGTCACCGCACCGATCACCACTCCGCTGCTCGGCAGCACCGCCCAGGCCAAGCGCGCCGCCGCTACGGCGCCCTCGACTCCGCCGTCGACCGCGACACCGCCGGCCGGCCAGTCGCTCGGCCAGGACCTGCAGACGATCACCCGGGCGGTCGTCGCAACCGCAGAAGTCACGCTGCGCCTCCCGATCGTCGGGTTGACGATCCACATCGGCATCGACCCGGCCGTGCAGCCGGCGCCCGCCGCCGTCACTCCTGTGGACACGTTGGTCTTCACGGCTCCGGCGACGCACGCAGCCGATCCGCTCGGTGCCCACGTCGCGTCGAACCTCCCGGCCGTAGCGCTGACGACGACCGACGGTTCACGGTCCGCGGATCAGCCGTTGCCCGTGACCTCGTCGTCCACCACGGTGTCTCACGCGACGTTCCTCGACGGCGGCCCGAAGCCCACGCCGCCCGCCCCGCCGGTTCTGCCCGGGGTTGCCACAGCCGGCGCATCCGGCTCCGCCTCGTCCGCCCGGTCCGGCTCAGGCGCCGGCATCTACTCAGCCCGGATCAGCGAGACCTGGGCGGCCCAGCACCTGCACCTGCTCGGCACGACCGAGTGGGCTCGTTCGCGCGATGTCCGCAACAGCGCGACGAAGCCACCAGTCGCACCTGACTAATCCCTCTTCGCGATCCCAGCTTGCTGCCGGGCGCCGGCCTACCTCGCGCACCGGTACGTCAAATCGAATCGTTGAAAGAGGTCCTTTCTCAAAATGAACGTTTGGATACGTAGGTCGCTCAAGGTCGGCCTCATCGCCGGAGGGTTCGTCTGCATCGGCGCGGGTATCGCCAGTGCGCAGGGAACCGGCTCGTCCGCAGCCGATCAGCCCCGCGCTGTCGTGCAGCAGCCGCTGCCACAGCACCTGATCAAGGGTGGCGCGCTCGGCTCAGTTCTCGGTGACGCGACGAATCTCGTCACCGACGTCGTGCAGACCGCTACGCCCCACGCTGGGATCCAGCCGATGCAGCCGGTCCAGCACCTCGCGCACGTCGCGCGCAGCCATGTCAGCGCATCAATCGCTCCGCCAGCGGGCAGTGACACGGGCTCATCGATCCCGGCCCTGCCGACAGTTGGCCTGCACACTGGCATTCAGGCTACGAACCCGGTGCAGCCCACCAGCACGGCATCTGCATCACTGGACGCGCAGACCACGCCGGACGGTGCCGTCATGGGCGGCGCCAGCGCGACCGCCGACCCCGGCGGCATGCCGCTGACGGTCTGGGGAACCGGCAAGGCGTCGGTAACTGGCGACACTGGCTTCACCGCTGGTGGTAGCTCACCGCTTGGCGGGATGGTCGTGGCCGCGTCGCCGCAGGGCGCCGATGTCGCCAGCGACCTGCCGCTCGTCGGCTCGCTGCTCAACACCCTCGGGTCAGCCGTGCAGCAGCCGCAGACCCTGGCGCACGCGCTCCCGACGGCCGGGCTGCCGTCCGCGGATTCGGTTCTCAACCAGGTCGACACGCTGACCTCTGCGCTGCCGGTCAGCGCGGTGGGGAACAACGGTCTGGCGGTCGAGGGCCTGCCCGCCGTGAACTCGGTTCTCAACCAGGTCGACAGCCTGACGTCGGCCCTGCCGGTTAACACCCTGCCGATCAACGGACTCCCGATCAGTGGCCTGCCGATCAGCGGCCTGCCGATCAGCGGCCTGCCGATCAGCGGCCTCCCGATCAGCGGACTGCCCTCCGCCGACTCGGTCATCAGCCAGATCCAGGCAACCGTCAACCAGCTCACGAGCGCACTGCCCGTCAACGCACTGCCGATCAACGGCCTGCCCTCGGCCGACACCCTGATCAGCCAGCTCCAAGCACTGGCCGACCAGCTCAACACGCTCACCTCAGCACTGCCCGTCAACGGCCTCCCGATCAGCGGCCTCCCGATCAACGGCCTCCCGATCAACGGCCTGCCGATCAGTGGCCTGCCCTCGGCGAACTCGGTCATCAGCCAGATCCAGGCAACGCTCAACCAGCTCACGAGCGCACTGCCCGTCAACGCACTGCCGGTCAACGGCCTGCCCTCGGCCGACACCCTGATCAGCCAGCTCCAAGCACTGGCCGACCAGCTCAACACGCTCACCTCAGCACTGCCCGTCAACGGCCTGCCGGTGAGCGGACTCAACGGACTGCCCGTCAGTGGCCTGCCGTCCGTGAACTCGATCATCAGCCAGTTCCAAAGCCTGACCACGGCACTGCCGATCAGCGGACTGCCTTCGGTCGGCACGCTGTTCGCCGGCCTGTCCTGACCGTCTGGGCCTCGGCGTCAGATGCTGACAACGGCAACTGACACTGGAGCCCAGGTCAGCGCAGCGTCACCGCAACATTGACGGGGATGCCGCCGCACACCGCGGCGGCATCCCCATAAATCTGCCCGCCGCCGACCGATCAGAGATAGAGACCGGTGTTCGGCTCCAGCCGCTGGGCCGCCAGGGCGTGCACATCCCGCTCACGCAGCAGCATGTAGTCATCGCCGGAGATCTCGACCTCGTGGCGATCATCGGGGCTGAACAGCACCCGATCGCCGACCTCGATGCTGCGGACGTGATTGCCGACCGCCAGCACCTCGGCCCAGATCAGGCGCTTGGCGACCTGGGCGGTGGCGGGGATGACGATGCCGCCGGAAGAGCGGCGCTCGCCCTCGTCGGTCGGCATCCGTACGAGGACGCGATCGTGCAGCATCTTGATCGGCAGCCGGTCGGTCACGATGCGAGCCTAGTCACGCCGTCGTCATCGGCGTCGTCCGCACAGGGCCGACCTCAACCCCAGCCCAGCTCGTGCAGGCGCTCCTCGTCGATGCCGAAATGGTGGCCGATCTCGTGCACGACGGTGATCGCCACCTCGCGGGCGACCTCCGCCTCGTCGTCACACACAGCGACGATCGGCAGCCGGAACACCGTGATCGTGTCCGGCAGCGCGAACGTGTAATCGCTCAACCGGTCGGTCAGCGCCGTGCCCTGATAGACGCCGAGCAGCGCCGGATCATCCGGGTCACGGTCCTCGACCTGGATCACGACATTGTCGAGCAGCGCCAGCAGCCCGACCGGGATCGAGTCGAGCGCATCGTCGACCAACTCCTCGAACCGATCCGCCGATACGTCCAGCACCGCCTCAGTCTGCCAAGGCCCGAGCGGACGAGCGGCGAACGAGATGCGGCGGTCAGTAGCCTTACCTGGTGATTGACCTTCGAGTGGTGCGCGACGACCCGGACCGGGTGCGGGCCTCCCAGCGCACGCGTGGCGAGGACGAGTCGCTCGTCGACGTGCTGCTCGGCGCCGACGACAGACGCCGCGCCGCCGTCAGCCGGGCCGACAACCTGCGCGCCGAGCAGAAGACGCTGAGCCGCCAGGTGGGCAAGGCCGCACCGGACGAACGCCACGAACTGCTCGCCAAGGCGAAGCACCTGGCCGACGAGGTCAAGTCCGCCGAGGCCGACCAGCAGGCCGCCGACGCGGCGTTGCGCGAAGCCCACATGGCCATCCCGAACATCGTCGAGGACGGCGTGCCACCTGGCGGTGAGAAGGACTTCGTCACCCTCGAAGTCGTCGGGACGCCGCCGGAGATCGAGAACGCCGCGCGACCACGTCGCCATCGGCACCGCCCTGCAGGCAATCGACACCGAACGCGGCGCGAAGGTCAGCGGCGCCCGCTTCTACTTCCTGACCGGTATCGGGGCGATGCTCGAACTCGCCCTGGTCAACCTCGCGATGGAGCAGGCGCAGGCGGCCGGATTCACGCCGATGATCGCACCCGCCCTGGTCAAGCCCGAGGCGATGGAGGGCACCGGTTTCCTCGGCGCGCACGCGCCGGAGGTCTACCACCTCGAAGAGGACGACCTGTACCTGGTCGGGACGTCCGAGGTCGCGCTGGCGGGGTACCACTCGAACGAGATCATCGACGCCCTGCCCCGCCGCTACGCCGGGTTCTCGGCGTGCTTTCGCCGCGAGGCGGGCTCGTACGGCAAGGACACCAAGGGCATCATCCGCGTTCACTGGTTCGACAAGGTCGAGATGTTCTCCTACGTCCCGGTCGAGGATTCGCAGGACGAGCACCAGCGACTGCTCGCCTGGGAGCGCGAGTTCATGGACAAGCTCGAACTCTCCTACCGGGTCATCGACACGGCGGCCGGCGATCTCGGTAGCAGCGCCGTGCGCAAGTTCGACATCGAGGCCTGGTTCCCGTCGCAGGGCACCTATCGCGAGTTGACGTCCACGTCGAACTGCACGACCTATCAGGCCCGCCGGCTCAACATCCGAACGCGCACGCCCAACGGCATCGCCCCCGTTGCCACGCTCAACGGCACGCTGTGCGCGGTGGCCCGCACCATCGCCTGCCTGCTCGATCACCACCAGCAACCCGACGGCACCGTCTACGTGCCGAAGGCGCTGCGCCCGTGGCTCGGCGGCCGCGAGGTCCTGGCGCCGTCGTGACCCGCGGTCGGGGTAGGGCATCCATGGTCAAGATGCTCGCCAGCGACCTCGACGGCACGCTGGTGCGCAGCGACGGCACGATCTCCGACGCGTCGCGCGTTGCACTGCAACGGGCTGCCGACGCCGGACTGGTCGTCGCCTTCGTCACCGGGCGCCCGCCCCGATGGCTGCACGAGATCGCCGAGCAGACGGGTCACACCGGCATTGCCGCCGCGGCCAACGGCGCCGTCATCTACGACCTCAAGACCGAGACGGTGGTGCGCGCCCACACCATCGAGCCCGAACTGCTCGCGTCGATCACCGCGGCGTTGCGCGCGGAGTTCCCGTCCGTGCATTTCGGCGTCGAGTACGGCATGAACTTCGGCTACGAGCCGGGATACCGTCACGACTGGGAGATCAGTCCCAGCCACGACCACCGCGGCGACCCGATCCCTGGCCCCCGGGTGGGCGCCCTCGACGAACTCATCACCGAGCCTGCGGTGAAACTGCTCGCCAAGGACCATGAGGCCGACCCCGACGAGTTCATGGACGCGGCGTCGCGGGTGCTCGCCGGGCGGGCAACGGTCACGCACTCGTCGCGGCACGGGTTGCTGGAGATCGCGGCCGCTGGGGTCACCAAGGCGACCGGGCTCGCCGAGGTCGCCGCGTCGCACGGCGTCGAGGCCGGCGAGGTGGTGGCGGTCGGCGACATGCCCAACGACGTGCCGATGCTGCTGTGGGCCGGCCGCTCGTTCGCCGTCGCCAATGCACATCCCGCCGCCATTGCCGCGGCCGACGAGGTGCTCGCGTCCAACGACGAGGACGCCGTAGCCACGCTGATCGACTCGTTGCTCGCCGAAGGCTAGGTTATGTCCAACTCGACATAGAGGAGTTGGACATGCGCAGGCTCGCCATCGGAGTAGTCACCGTGCTGGCTCTGGCTGGGTGCTCCTCGAGCAGCCAGCCCGGCGGGTCGACGTCGAGCGCGCCGACCACGGCTTCGTCGCCCAGCACGGAAGCGCCACCGGCCAACCCGAAGCTGTTCGAGCGCTGCGGAAGCGACGGTGACGGCATCTCGTCGGTGCCGTTCACGTTCGCGGCCGGTGACGGCACCAAGCTGTTCGGGCTGGAGTTGGGCCAAGTGACCCAGTCCGCGCGGCGTGGTGATGGTGCACGAACTCGGCAACCGCGGCTTGTGCGGCTGGCTCTGGTACGGCAAGTACCTCGCCGCGCACGGTCTGCGCGTCCTGCTCTACGACACGCGGTGCACCGGCTCGTCGTCCTGCCCGGACGGCGCGAAGGCCGACGACGTCGTCGACGACGTGACCGGCGCAAAGGCGCTACTCGAACGGCACGGCGCGAAGCACGTCGCGGTGGTTGGAGCTTCGTTCGGCGGGGCGATCGCCCTCACTTCGGCGGTGAGCGTGCCGGGCCTGCGGGCGTGCGTGGTGCTGTCCGGCGACCTGTGGGACAGCGATCTCGGCCCGATGTCCGGCGAGCAGGCCGCGCGCAAACTCACCGTTCCGCTCTTCTACGGCGTAGCGACGCAGGACGAGGACCGGCTGCCGACCGCGCGCCGGATCGTGAAGCTGGCCACCCACTCGGTGGTGACGCTCAAGGTGATCGCCGGCCCGGACCATGGCTGGGACCTGCTCCAGGACGGCGACGGCCGGTCGACCCCGCTCGCGGCCGAGGTTCTGGCGTTCCTGTCCGCGCACCTGCGCTGAGCGCGCTCGCTAGAGGTACTGGCCGGTGCGGTGCTCGTCGCCTTCGTCGCCGGAGTCAGCGAAGCGTTGCCCGGGCATGAGCTGGCCACCCGGGCCGACGATCAACGGACCGCCCGGGGCGCCGGGCAGTGCCTTGCGGCGCATCTCCTCGAGCTGGGCGCGCGCAGCCATCTGCTGAGCGAACAGCGCAGTCTGGATGCCGTGGAAGAGACCTTCGAGCCAGCCCACGAGTTGGGCCTGCGCAATACGCAGTTCAGCCTCAGATGGGACGTTCTCGCCGAACGGTAGGGTGAACCGCTCGAGCTCGTCGCGCAGGTCCGGCGCGAGTCCCTCTTCGAGCTCGCGGATGGACAGATCGTGAATCTCACGCAGTCGCTGGCGGCCCGCTTCGTCCAAAGGTGCTGCGCGAACTTCCTCCAGCAATTGCTTGATCATCGTGCCAATCCGCATCACCTTCGCAGGCTGCTCGACCATGGTCGTAATCTCGTCTGCGTCGTTACCAGCACTCGCCGGCCGGTCGTCGGTGGACGCCGCGACAACCGTGTCTGGCTCATCGGACTCCGCGGAGTGCTGGGGCTCGTCGGCGGGCTGGGTGTTGTCGGTCATACACCCAGTCTGGCCCAGGGCCACCGACGCGTACGAGTACACCCCCGGGCACGACGTGCCCACAACAGCAGAGCGAGGTCATCGGGGATGAGACACCGCATGCGGCCACTGCGTGATGCGGCAGCAGTGCGAATGGACCTGCTCCCCAAATCTCCGCCTTATCCTGTAGGAACGCCTATATGAGCTTCGACGTCGCGCGGGTACGTGGCCTGTACCCGACGCTGGGAGCCGGCATCGCCTACCTGGACGGCAACTTCAGCGCACTCCAGCCGGAGACCGTCATCCGCGCAATCATCACCACGCTGCGATCGTCGCCGACGCAGCCCGGTTCACGGTCGGCGCGCTCGCAGCGCTCGGCCACGACCGTCGAGAACGCCCGCCGCGCGATCGGCGATCTGGTCGGGGCGTCGCCCGACTGCGTGGTACTCGGCGCCAACGTCCCGACACTGATCGACCGCTTCGCCGGTCTCATCGCGCACGAGTGGCAACTCGGCGACGAGATCGTGATCAGCCGGCTCGACGACGACTCGAACGTGCGACCCTGGCTCGCCGCCGCCAAGACGGTCGGCGCGATCGTGCGATGGGCCGAGGTCGACGTCGAAACCGGTGAGCTGCCCGAGTGGCAGTACGACCGGCTGCTCAGCCGGCGTACCCGGCTGGTCACGGTGCCGCTCGCGAACCTGTCCACCGGCGCCATCCCCGACACCCGGCGCATTGCCGACCTTGCCCATGCGGCCGGCGCGCTCGTCGTCGTCGACGCCGGGGCGTCCCTGCCGCACATGCCGCTGGATATGGAAGAACTCGGTGCCGACCTGCTCGGCGTCTCGATCTCCGGGTTCGGCGGCCCGACCGTCGGCGCGATGGTGGCCCGCGAGGGGCTGCTCTACGAGATCGACGAGGACTCGAACGCCCCCGTGCCGCAGCGCTACGAGTTGGGCGAACTGCCGGTCGAACTCCTCGACGGCGTCGTCGCCGCGGTCGACCATCTGGCGAGCCTGGACGAGTGGGCCACCGGCTCGCGGCGCCAGCGACTGGTCGCGTCGCTCACCGCCACCGGCGAGTACGAGCGGCAACTGTTCGCCCTGCTCGACCGCCGCCTGCGGTCAATTCCCGGCGTGACCGTGCTCGGATCGCCCGGCCGTCGGGTGCCGCTCGTGTCGTTCGCGGTCGACGGGCACAAGCCGTCCGAGGTCGGCGACTTCCTGCAGTCGCGCGGCGTCTCCGTGTGGACCGGCGCGAACGGCATGAACCACTTCATGACCGCACTCGGCGCGGACGAACTCGGGGGCACCGTGCACGCCGGGCTGATGCCGCACACGACCCGCTCGGAGGTCGAGCAACTCGCCCGCGCGCTCGGCGAACTGGTCTAGCGTTTCGACGTCAGAGTTCGGACCGGCCGAGGAAGTCGTAGCCGGCTTCCTCAACCGCGTCGCGGGCTGCCGAATCGGCGAGCGGATCGTCGCTCGTCACCGTGGCGGTGCCGGACTGCAGGTCGACCTCGACGCTCTGCACGCCGTCCAGGTCGCTGAACTCGCTGCTCACTGCGCGGACGCAGTGCGCGCAGCTCATGCCTTCGATCCGGTAGGTGGTTGTGGTCATGATGCGTGCTCTCCTCGAGGTGATGGTGCGGGGACGTCGGTGGCCCAGGCGCGAAAGCGCCGAAGCCGCAGGCTGTTGGAGACGACGAAGACGCTCGACGTGGCCATCGCTACGCCGGCGATCAGCGGGTTGAGCAACCCGAGCGCGGCCAGCGGCAGGGCGGCGACGTTGTAGGCGAACGCCCAGAACAGGTTGAGCTTGATCGTGCGCAGCGTGCTGCGCGCCAGGCGGATCGCGTCCGCCGCCGAGCGCAGATCGCCGCGCACGAGGGTCAGGTCGGACGCCTCGATGGCCGCGTCCGTGCCGGTTCCCATCGCCAGCCCGAGGTCGGCCTGGGCCAGTGCGGCTGCGTCGTTGACGCCGTCGCCGACCATCGCGACGACGCGGCCCTCGCTCTGCAGGCGGCGCACCGCGGCGACCTTGTCCTCGGGCAGCACGTCGGCGATCACGTCGCTGATGCCCACCTCGGCCGCGATGGCTGCCGCCGCCCGGGCGTTGTCGCCGGTCAGCAGGACGGGGCGCAGGCCGAGCTTGCGCAGTTGGGTGATCGCCTCGGCGCTGGTCGGCTTGACGCTGTCGGCGACGACGAGCACGCCGCGCACCTGCCCGGCCCAGGCGGCCAGGACCGGAGTGCGCCCGGCCGCCTCGGCGCCGTCGACCGCCGCGGCCAGGTCGGCCGGGACGGCGAGGCCCTGCTCGGTCATCCACCGGGGCCGGCCGACGGTGACCGCCTGGCTCACCCCGTGCCGATCGACGACCTGGCCGGTGACGCCCAGCCCGGCGGTGCTCGCGAAGTCGGTAACCGCGGGCAGGACGCCCACCCGCGCGGCGGCACCGGCAGCGATCGCCGCGGCGATCGGATGCTCGGACGCGGCCTCGAGCGCCCCGGCCAGGCGCAGCACGTCGTCGTCGCCGATCACGTCGAGCAGCGTCATCCGCCCGGTCGTCACGGTGCCGGTCTTGTCCAGCACGATCGTGTCGACGCGGCGGGTCGATTCGAGAACCTCCGGCCCCTTGATGAGCACGCCCAGCTGAGCGCCCCGGCCCGTGCCCACGAGCAGCGCGGTCGGCGTGGCCAGCCCGAGCGCGCACGGGCAGGCGATGATCAGCACGGCCACGGCGGCAGCGAACGCCGTCGCGGACTCGCCGCGCGACGCCCAGTAGATCCCGGTCGCGACGGCAAGCAGCAAGACGACCGGGACGAACACGGCCGCGACCCGGTCGGCGAGACGCTGCACCTGGGCCTTGCCGTTCTGCGCCTCGGTGACCAGGCGCGCGATCTGGGCGAGCTTCGTGTCGGACCCGACGCGGGTGGCCGTCACGACCAGTCGTCCTCCGGCATTGACGGTGGCGCCGGTTACCGGATCGCCCGGCGATACCTCGACGGGCACCGGCTCGCCGGTCAGCAGCGACTCGTCGACGGCGCTGGACCCCTCGGCCACCACACCGTCGGTCGCGATCTTCTCGCCGGGACGCACCACGAACAGATCGCCGACCGCCAACTGCTCGGTGGGCACGCGGACCTCGACGCCGTCGCGCAGCACGGCGACGTCCTTGGCGCCCAGGTTGAGCAGCGCGCGCAGCGCCGCGCCCGAACGGCGCTTGGCCCGGGCCTCGAAGTAGCGTCCGGCGAGGATGGCGGCGGTCAGCACAGAGGCGACCTCGAGGTACAGGTCAGGTGGCCCGCCGGAGCGCCGCGACGCGGACAGCTCGAACGTCATGCGCATGCCCGCCTCGCCGGCGCCGCCGAAGAACAGCGCGTACAGCGACCAGGTGAAGGCGGCCGTCACGCCGACGCTGACCAGCGTGTCCATGGTCGCGACGCCGTGCCGGGCGTTCGTGACGGCCGCCTTGTGGAACGGCCACGCGCCCCACGTCACGACCGGAGCGGCCAGGCACAGCGAGAGCCACTGCCAGAAGCGGAACTGCAGCGGCGGCACCATCGCGAGAACGACGACCGGCGCGGCAAGAGCGAGGCTGACCAGCAGCCGATCGCGCAGCGCGGTATCCGGGGTTGGCGTCCGTCGACGATGCCGGCTCCGAGGGGGCCACCGGCGTGACCACTGCGGCGCCGTACCCGGCCTTGGTGACCGCGGCGACGATCTCGTCGTTCGGCAGCGCGACGGGAGCGCTGATCGCCGCCGTCTCGAGCGCGAAGTTGACCGTCGCGGTCACCCCGTCGAGCCGGTTGAGCTTCTTCTCGATCCGCCCGGCGCAGGTCGCACAGGTCATCCCGGTGAGGCTGAGGGTGACCTCACGGGTTGCGCCTGCGGGCAGCATGGTCGCGGTCATCACGACACCGCCGTCGGCGTCGCCGCGGGCGACGGGCGCCGGGATCACCGTGATCGAGCCGCGGTACATGCCCATCGCGCAGGCGAAATGGGTGCGCCCGAGCTTGGCCGGAGTGAACGTGAACTCGTTGCGGCCGGGCTTGAGGCCGTCGATGCCCAGCGAGGGCACCTGCAGCGACGCGTCACAGCCGATGCTTCGCGAGTCGATCACCCAGCGGACGGGCATTCCGGCGTAGACGACGCTGTTCGCGGGTTTGTAGCCGCCGTCTTGCACCATCGAGACGATCTGCACGCCGTCGGCGATCCGCACGTTCGAGCTGATCGCGTCGGTCCGCGTTGCGCCGCCCGATGCGAACAGGCCAGGTGCCAGCGTCGTGACCGCGGCGAGCAGGTTGACCACGGCGAACGCGACGACGACGACGCCGGCGAACCGGAAGAAGCGCTTGCTGCGTCCCCGCGCGGCCACCCCGCCGAGGCCGAGCAGTCCGGGCGTGGTGCCGAGTGCGAACAGGCCGAGCAACGCGGCCGCCGTCGCCGGGCTGCCTGACGACAGTGCGTAGAGCTGCACCGCCTGGGTGAAGCCGCACGGCAGGAAGAACGAGCCGACGCCGGCCAGGACGGCGGCCCGGTCGCTGTAGCGTCCGGCGCGCTCGCCCAGGCCCATCCGCGCCGACAGCGCAGGCGGCAGGGTGAACAGCCGGGTACCGAGACGCGGGAACGCCCCGGTCAGTTGCAGTCCGACGACGAGCATCGCCGCACCGGCGATGCCGAGGGCCACGCCCATCGACGGTCCGGACAGGTGGGCCGCCGACCCGAGCGCACCCAGCACGGCGCCGAGTGCGGCGAAGCCGACCACCCGGCCGGCGTTGAAGGCCAGGTGCGGGCGCATCCGCTGCCGCGCGGTCGCGTCCGGATGACGTTCGGCGTGCCGCGCGGCGACGGCGAGCACGAGCCCGCCCGCCAGCGCCATGCACGTCGAGAAGCCGGCGACCAGGCCGAGCAGCACAGCGACGAACACGCCGCCGGAACCGAGCGTGCCGCCTACCCGCGACGACAGATCGGTCAGCCCGGTGGCGACTGCGACGGCCGCGATGACGCCGACGGCGCCCGCCGCGATCGACACGTCCCGCCACACGTTGCGGTCTCGGCTGACCCAGGAGGACGTGCCGACGGTGTAGCCGGCGGCCTCGATGGCGGCTTGCACGGCGGCCCGATCCGGACGCCCGGTAACAACCGCGCTTCGGCTGCGCAGGCTGACCTTGACGGTGACGACGCCGGGAACGCGGCGGATCTTCTTGGTGAGCCGCGCCTCGCAGGAGCGGCAGGTCATCCCCTCGATGGGGACGGTGAGCGGTCCGGCGGTCGCGCTTGCGCTTCCGGTCTTTCCGGACCCCACTTGCCCCGAGCGGGCTTGCGGGTAGTGACGTGCGCCGCGCGGTATCGCGGCGAGCGGTTCTGGTAGCAGGCATGAGAGGTGCTCTTTCGGTATCTGGGCGCTCGGGTGGAGCGGGTTCATCAGCGGACGGTTGAACGGGTCGAGGCGGTCTCGACCTCGCTCACATGCGCTGGACCGATAGCTCCGCCAAGCTGCAACGCAGACATGGAAGGCGCGTGGGCGGCCTGAAGAAGGCCGCCGTTGTGGTGCGCGGTGTATTGCCGAGCAACGCGGCTACGACGTGCTGCCGCTCGGCGGAGGGCGCAACGCTGGTCGCGGTCACGGTCGCCGGAGCCGAGCAGCACGACCCGGCGTGCCCCGGCGGGCAAGGCGAAACGCTGGGACCCGACAGCGCCGCACGGGTCGGCATCGGCGTGCTCGCGACAGCCGGATCGTGGTGGCTGCGCGCCGTCATCGGACCGGCCACGTGCGCGTGGCCGCGGCGCATGTGAACGCAACCGTGACCGGAGTCAGCCGTCGCCACGCCAACGCCGACCGCCAGCCAGCAGCACGACAGAGCGCCTAGCAGCACACCCACCAGCTTCGCGCTGCGCGTCACGGCACACCTTCGTAGCCGATTTCCTCTCGGACTCCAGCCTCATCGGCAGCCGCGGGCCGATCTAGAGCGAAAGGTCCCGTGATTCGCGGGGCATTGACAGCACCACGCGCGAATGTGCCCGATGTACGCAAAGGCAACGCTGGCAGACTCGGAGAATGCCCCCAGGCGACGACCGGCCGGAGATCCGCTTCGTCGAAGCGACGCCGGACTGCGCCGACCGCGGAGCCGCCCGACCTGCCGGCCGAGCCGCCCGTGTCGCACCTGCTGCGCAATCCGCGGCTGATCATCGGCGCGCTTGTCGCGGTGCTCGCGATCGGCGCCGGGCTGGGCTACATCTCCGGCAAGCACAGCGCGAAGAAAGTCGTACGCGTGGTGACCGCCGTCGCCGTCACCCACGTCCATCGGCTCCGGCAGCAGGCTCATCCGTGCTGGCGGCGACCGGCTCTCAGTGCGCGACGCGGACGGGTACCCAACTGCAACTGGGCATCGAGATCCTCAATGCGACCTCGAAGCCGCTCACGATCGATCGGGTTGCGACGTCGTTCCCGCTCAACGGGCTGCGCGCCCTCAGCACGGCTCGAGGCAGTTGCGGCCTGCTTCCCGGGACCGGCTCGGACGTTGCCGGGCTCGATCTTGCACCCGGGGCAACCAACTGGATCACGGTGACGGTCCAGGTGTTGGTGGCCTGCCCGGGCCCGTTACCCGTCGACTTCGAGGTCCGCTACAACCAGGACGGCCGCACGGTCACGTCCGAACTCGGCGGCTTCTCCGACCTGGGCGGGGTCCCCTACCCCGGATGCACGACGCCGCGCTAGCGCACGCGCAGGACGACCTTGCCGATGTGCTCGCTGGCCTCGACGCAACGGTGCGCCTCGGCGACCTCGTCGAGGGGCAGCACCCGATCGATCACCGGCCGCACCTCGCCGGCCTCGATCGAGGGCCAGACGAACGCGGCGGTTGCCGCGACGATCTCGGCCTTCTGGCCGGGCGGACGGGCGCGCAGCGTCGCCGCCGAGACGCTGGCCCGCTTGCTGAGCAGCATGCCGAGATCGAGTTCGGCCTGCCGCCCGCCCTGCAGGCCCAGCACGACGAGGCGCCCTTCGACCGCCAGGGCGTCCACGTTGCGGGCGAGGTACACCGCACCCATGTTGTCGAGGATGACGTCGACGCCGCCCGAATCCGCCTTGATCACCTCGACGAAGTCCTGCTCGCGGTAGTTGATCGCGACGTCCGCGCCGAGTTGGCGGCAGACGTCGACCTTGCGCTGCGTACCCGCCGTCGTGAAGACGCGCGCGCCGTGCCGGTGCGCCAACTGGATGGCCAGCGTGCCGATGCCGCTGCGTGCCGCCGTGCACGAGGAACGTCTCGCCGGGCTGCAGGCGGCCGATGTCGAACACCATCGACCAGACGGTGCAGGCCGTCTCCGGCAGGGCCGCTGCCTCGATCAGGGACAGACCGTGCGGGACGGGCAGCAACTGCCCGGCCGGCACCGCCACTCGCTCGGCGTACCCACCGCCGGTCAGCAGCGCGCAGACCTCGTCGCCGACCTGCCAGCCGGTCACGCCCGTCACCGAGCGCGGCGATCGTGCCCGAGCATTCGAGTCCGGGATAGGGCGATGCGCCTTCGGGCACCTTGTAATTGCCCTGCCGCTGCAGGATGTCCGCGCGGTTGACGGCCGTGGCGGCGACGTCGACGAGTACCTCGCCGGCGGCGGGTTCAGGATCGGGAACCTCCTGCACCTCGAGTACCTCAGGGCCGCCGAACTCGGTGATCACGACGGCGCGCATTGGTCTCCTCGGGGTCAGGAACGCGACGATCGCGTCGCGGTCGGCGGTGCTGAGCGGACGGTCGGTGCGCACTCGGCGCACGGCACCCACACCGAGTGGATGCGGGTCGAGCGCCCAATCCTTCCAGTTGTCGTCGAGGCGCTGCGCATCGGCGAGGATCGGGTGCCGGTGCCGGCTGGCATAACGCTCGCGCGCGACCTCGGGCGAGACGTCGCACCAGACCTCGAGCACGTCGGGCTGCCCGCAACGGGCCAGGCCAGCCTCGACGAAGTGCCGGCTGGACGGTTCCCACCAGGAATCGACGACTGCGGCGGGCACCTCGGCGAGCAGCGTCCAGACCGCCTCCATCGCGGCAGCTCCTACGGCGCGGCTCTGCTCAGCCGCGTCGTCGGCGTAGCCGTACGCCTGCGCGATGGCGACCTTCAAGACGTCCTTGCTGTACACCGGCACGCCCGCGGCGGTGCCGATGGCGTCGGCCAGGGTGGTCTTTCCGGAGCCTGGCAGGCCGTTCACCATGACGAGCCGGCTCACCACACACCCGATTGTCACCAATGTCTGGCGCTACGAGCAAAGACCTACAGTCTCTGCATGCAACGCATCGTTGTCGGCCGGGGGCCGCTGACCGAGTCCGACGTCGTCGCCGTGGCCCGGGCCGGAGCCGGCGTGAGCCTGGCGCCGGATGCCCTGGACGCGATCGCCGAGTCGCGCAAGACCGTCGATGCCCTGGCCCACGACGTCGAGCCGCACTACGGCATCTCGACGGGGTTCGGCGCGTTGGCCACCAAGCACATCCCGCCGGCGCAGCGCGCGGACCTGCAGCGGGCCCTGATCCGCTCGCATGCTGCGGGGTCCGGGCCGGAGGTCGAGCGCGAGGTCGTCCGGGCGCTCATGCTGCTTCGCCTCTCGACGCTCGCCACCGGGCGCACCGGCATCCGGCCGGAGACGGCGTCGGCGCTGGCCGCGCTGCTCGACAGCGGCATCACGCCGATCGTCCCCGAGTACGGATCACTCGGCTGTTCCGGCGATCTCGCGCCGCTCGCGCACGTCGCCCTGGCGCTGCTCGGCGAGGGCGACGTCCGCGACCCGTCGGGCGCGAACCGGCCGGCCGCCGACGTGCTGGCCGAGCACGGCATCGCCCCGGTCGAGCTGGCCGAGAAGGAGGGCCTGGCGCTCATCAACGGCACCGACGGCATGCTCGGGCAGTTGCTGCTGGCCGCGCACGACCTGGACCTGCTGCTGCGCACGGCCGACGTCACGGCGGCGATGAGCATCGAGGCGATGCTCGGCACCGATCGCGTGTTCGCCGCCGACCTGCAGGCCCTGCGCCCGCAGCGCGGCCAGGCGGTGGCGGCGGCGAACCTGCGTTCGCTGCTCGCCGGTTCGCCCATCATCGCGTCGCACGCCGGGCCGGACTGCGTCTACGTGCAGGACGCCTACTCGATGCGGTGCGCGCCGCAAGTCGCGGGCGCCGCGCGTGACACGCTCGCCCACGCCCGCAGCGTCGCGGGATACGAACTGGCCTCGGCGGTCGACAATCCGGTGGTCACGCTCGACGGCCGGGTCGAGTCGAACGGCAACTTCCACGGCGCGCCCGTCGCGTACGTGCTGGACTTCCTGGCCATTCCGGTGGCTGACGTCGCCTCGATGAGCGAGCGGCGGACCGACCGGATGCTCGACGTCGCGCGCTCGCGCGGGCTGCCGCCGTTCCTGGCCCACGACGCGGGCGTCGACTCCGGATTACATGATCGCCCAGTACACGCAGGCCGGGGTGGTCTCCGAACTCAAGCGGCTGGCCGCGCCCGCGTCCGTCGACTCGATCCCGTCGAGCGCCATGCAGGAGGACCACGTCTCGATGGGCTGGTCGAGCGCCCGCAAGCTACGGCGCGCCGTCGACGGCCTGACCCGGGTGCTGGCCATCGAACTGCTCACCGCGGCGCGTGCCCTGGATCTGCGCCAGCCGCTGCTGCCCGGCCCGGCCACGGGGGCTGTCGTCGCTGCGCTTCGGGCGGTCGTCGCCGGTCCGGGGCCGGATCGGTTCGTGGCCCCGGAGATCGCAGCGGCCGTCGATTTCGTCCGCTCCGGCGCCGCCGTCGATGCCGCGAATTCGGCACTTGGGCGAACCTCTCGGCTAATGTCGGAATTGGTGGTCTTGTTGCGCCCGGCGAATCACAGGCCGCGAGGCGCAACAAGATCACGGGGGCAGCAGGTTGCGGCGCACGACCGCCCGCCCGGGACGCGGGCGGGTCACCTCGGTGAAGCCCGCACGCTCGAAGACCTGCAACGGCCCGTGGTACAGCTCCGACGACGACACGCCGGCCCGGGCGGCCGGGTCGACGGGGTATCCCTCGACGACGCTGGCACCGTGCCGTCGCGCCAGGTCGACCGCCCCGTCGAGCAGCGGGCCGGCCACACCGCGGCGGCGCTCGCCCACCCGCACGACGAAGCAGGTCACTGCCCAGAGCCCCTCGGCGTCCTCGGTCGACGACGGAACCGCCGACGCCCCGAGCCGCGGATACGCCGAGCGCGGCGCCACTCCGCACCAGCCGACCGGTTCGCCGTCCGAATAGGCGACGACGCCCGGCGGCGGGCCGCTCTCCACCTGGCGCAGCAGTCCGGCCCGGTTCGACGTGCGCGTCGAATTGCGCCAGTCGGCGCCGCGCAGGCGGAAATACTGGCACCAGCACCGCGACGGATCGCCGCGCGTCGCCATCACCGTCTCGACGTCGGGCCATCGATCCGGCGTCGCATCATGCACCGAGATCACGGCAGCGATCCTGCCAATTCGAGTCGCGATCTTCCTGCGCACCGCGCGCTCCAGCACCGCATGCGCAGGAAGATCACGGAAAGGAACGCCCAATGAGCGCACCTCGCGAGATTCGCGCACCGCACGGCACGACGCTGACCGCCCGCGGGTGGCAGACCGAGGCGCCGCTACGCATGCTGCAGAACAACCTCGATCCTGAGGTCGCCGAGCACCCGGATCAACTCGTCGTCTACGGAGGTACCGGCAAGGCAGCGCGCGACTGGCCGTCGTTCGACGCGATCGTCCGAACGCTCACCGATCTGCAACTCGACGAGACGCTGCTCGTGCAGAGCGGGCGCCCGGTCGGCGTCATGCGCACCCACGAGTGGGCGCCGCGCGTCCTGATCGCCAACTCGAACCTCGTCGGCGACTGGGCGAACTGGGAGGAGTTCCGCCGCCTCGAGCACCTCGGCCTGACCATGTACGGGCAGATGACGGCCGGCTCGTGGATCTATATCGGGACGCAGGGCATCCTGCAGGGCACCTACGAGACCTTCGCCGCCGTCGCCGCGAAGCGGTTCAACGGGACCCTCGCCGGGACGATCACGCTCACCGCCGGACTCGGCGGCATGGGTGGCGCGCAGCCGCTGGCCGTCACGATGAACGACGGCGTCGCGATCTGCATCGAGTGCGACCCCTCGCGCATCCAGCGCCGACTCGACCACGGATATCTCGACGTCGAGGCATCGTCGCGGGACGAGGCGCTGCGACTGGCCGTCGAGGCCCGCGATGCTCGGCGCCCGCTATCGATCGGGCTGCTCGGCAACGCAGCGTCGCTCGTCCCGCAACTGCTGGCCAACGACGCTCCGATCGACATCGTCACCGACCAGACATCCGCGCACGATCCGCTGTCCTACCTGCCGATCGGCGTCGAGTTCGACGACTGGCACGACTACGCCACCCGCAAGCCCGAGGAGTTCACCGGCCGCGCCCGGGCGTCCATGGCGCGTCACGTCGAGGCGATGGTGGGCTTCCTGGACCGCGGCGCCGAGGTGTTCGACTACGGCAACTCGATCCGCGGCGAGGCGCAACTGGCCGGGTACTCCCGGGCATTCGCGTTTCCCGGCTTCGTGCCCGCCTACATCCGGCCGCTGTTCTGCGAAGGGCGCGGGCCGTTTCGCTGGGTGGCCCTCTCCGGCGATCCACGTGACATCGCCCGTACCGATAAGGCAGTTCTCGACCTGTTCCCGGAGAACGCCTCGCTGGCCCGGTGGATCCGGATGGCGCAGGAGCGCGTCCACTTCCAGGGCCTGCCGGCGCGCATCTGCTGGCTCGGCTACGGCGAGCGTGATCGCGCGGGGCTGGCGTTCAACGAGCTCGTCGCGTCCGGCGAGATCAGCGCGCCGATCGTCATCGGCCGTGACCACCTCGACGCCGGATCGGTCGCCTCGCCCTACCGCGAGACCGAGGCCATGCTCGACGGCTCGGACGCTATCGCCGACTGGCCGCTGCTGAATGCCCTGGTCAATACGGCGAGCGGGGCGTCGTGGGTATCGATCCACCACGGCGGCGGCGTGGGGATGGGCCGCTCGATCCACGCCGGGCAGGTCACCGTGGCCGACGGGACGCCGCTGGCCGCGGCCAAACTCGAACGGGTGCTGACCAACGACCCGGGCATGGGCGTGATCCGGCACGTCGACGCGGGGTACGACCGGGCGGTGGAGGTGGCCGACGAGCGGGGCGTCCGGGTGCCGATGCGCGAGACGCCCTGACCCGATTGTGCAACCCTCGGCGTCACCACGACGCCAGAAGTTGCACGATCGCGACTAGATCAGCTCGATTGCGTCGGCGATCGAGTCGAGGACGCGCCCTGGCCGGTAGGGGTATTGCTCGATGTCGCCGGGCTTGGTCGATCCGCTGAGTACCAGGATGGTGTCGAGCCCCGCCTCGATCCCGGCCACGATGTCGGTGTCCATGCGGTCGCCCACCATGACGGTGCTCTCCGAGTGCGCGGCGACCCGGTTCAGCGCGCTGCGGAACATCATCGGATTCGGCTTACCGACGAAGTACGGCCGCTTGCCGGTGGCCGTCGTGATCAGCGCGGCCACCGAGCCGGTTGCGGGCAGCGGCCCCTCGGCGGACGGCCCGGTCACGTCGGGGTTGGTGGCGATGAAGCGCGCGCCTGCGCTGATCAGTCGGATCGCCTTGGTGATCGCCTCGAACGAATACGTCCTCGTCTCGCCCAGCACGACGAAGTCCGGATCACGGTCGGTCAGCGTGTAGCCCGCCTCGTGCAGGGCGGTCGTCATGCCGGCCTCGCCGATGACGTAGGCCGATCCGCCCGGAAGCTGCTCGCCGAGGAACGTCGCCGTGGCCAGTGCCGAGGTCCAGATCCCCTCCTCGGGAATCTGCAAGCCGGACTGGGCCAGGCGCGCGGCCAGGTCTCGCGGCGTGAAGATCGAGTTGTTGGTCAGGACGAGGAACTGCCGTCCGCGATCGAGCAGGCGTTGCAGGAACTCCGCTGCCCCGGGTAGCGCGTGCTCCTCACGGACGAGGACGCCGTCCATGTCGGTCAGCCAGCACTCGGTGGGCAGTCGCGTCATGCCCGGCAGTATCCCGTCAGAACGAGCACGCCATGCCGTGCGGTGATGCAAATGCCCCCGTCAGGAAACCTGGACGGCTGCCATTGTGCTGAACGCTGCCGCGTCGGCGCTGCCGGCCACGGCTCGCGCCTGGTAAACGACGTTGAGACCGGGCGAACGGGTGACCGTGACGAGTCCCGTGCGTGCCGTCGTGTAATGGCCGGCCAGCTCCCAGGCTCGGCCCGAGACCTGCTGCCACAGTTCGAGGGTCGTCCCGGCGAGCACGCCGCCGGACTGGGTGTCGATGGCGCGCAGGCCTACGACGACGGACTGCCCTCGTCGAAGCGTGCGCGCCGAGACGCTGATGCGCGCCCCGGGCGCCCGCACCACGTTGACCACTTGCGAAGGCGATACCGCCGCTCCCCACGCAGCCGTCAGCGCCACCTGGATCGTGAACCGCGTCGCGGCATCCGGCCTGCGGGTGAACGTTGCCAGGCCGGTCGCGTCTGCGTACGCCCGCTGCAGGAGCTGGTCCGGCCGGCCGGCCGTGTGCCCGACCAGTTCAACGAGTACGCGGGCCACCGGCTTGCCGTTGATTCCCTGCACGACGCGTCCGCTGATGGTGACGGTGGTACCGGACTTGATCACGGCCGACGAGGCACTGCTTCGGACGGTGGTCGGCGCCCGGCCGCGGGTCAGCTCGCGCAACTGGGTGTGGTATCCGGCCGCCCAGTCGTCGTATCGGCCACTCATCCACAGCACGTTGACCTCGCCGGGCGGACCCCACGGCACCACCGGGCGCACGTTCTTCTGGGTCAGATCCTGCGGCAGAACCGCGACGCGGATTGCCATGTCGTCGGTCACCTGCCACTGCTCGACTTCCCACACACCAGAGGTCGGCCTCGTCTCACGCGAGAGGTAGACCGTGCCTGGATGGTTGCGGTCGATGTCCGCAGCGCCCGAATAGGACGCGTCGTTGGACTCGATCGGACCGCCGGCGTCGGTGATCCTGACATCGGCCCAGGCGCCGTTGGTCCACCGGGCGTACCGGTACTGCGCATCGGCGGCCTGCTGGTAGGTCGAGTACACGATGATCGGATTGCCGTTGTCGAACGCGGTCGACTCGAGCCACGCGGGAGCATCGCCGGGGTCTTGGTAGACGAGCCCCCCGTTACTCGTGTCGAGCCAGTCGGTATGCGCGGCGCCGGTATGCGGAACGCCCTGCGGATCGCTACCGGCCGAAGGGACGAGAACCGACAGTGGCGCACCATCCGGCGTGTACAGGACGCCGCCCCGCAACGTCACTTCGTACACCGAGTTCGGGCCGTTCGCGTCTCGCTGCTCGTCTGGATGGCCGGTCGTGAATGCGATCCCGATCGTGTTGTTCCCATTCGTTGCGTACTTCGCGTACGGCCGGGTGAACGCCTGCGTGTGGTCGGTGACGGCCAGGGTGACCGCGTCGGCCCACGTAACGAAGTCGGTCGACCAGGTCACCGACGGAAGGCTGTTGCCGCCGCGGAAGAACAGGTACAGCCGCTTCTCGGCAGGCAGGTAGATGGGGTTGGCGTAGGTATAGCCGACGGCGCTACCGGTGTTGGTACGGATCGTCAGTTCCGGACCGAACGCGCTGATGTCCTCCGGGCGCAGCGAGATCCGGTAGAACATCCGCTCGCCGGTGTGGGGCGAGTAGAAGACGGCGATCCGTCGGTCCGGCAGCACGACCAGACCCGGGGCGGCGTGGTCGTCGGCCTGCAACCGCGGATGCAACGTCGTATGCGTCAGCCTGGCCGTGCCCGCGTCCTGGGAGATGACGTCGACGTCGCCGGTCGAGGTCACGTAGCCGACGTAGGTGCGGTCGTGAGCGTGGACGAAGTGCACTGCCCGGGGATCCTGGAACCAACACCACGAGCCGTCTGCTACGACCTCACCGTTTCGCTGCACGCCCGCCTGAGCTCCGGCTCCGGGCATCGCGAAGAGCAGCGCCGTCGCCAAGCCCGCTACCACTCCCGCTGCAGTTACTCGCCTGCGTAGGTCGAGGTTGCGCTTCATAGAGGCTCCCGCCGTCGTTGTTGGACGGTCACGGCGATCTGCCGGCGGGCCTCCTGTCCTTAGAGTCGGCGCGAAATGATCACGATCGAGGACCGAACGGCCCGCCGGGTTGAGACCTTCGGACGGGCGATCGGGTACTTGCGGGCTTTTGGCCGTTAGGTCGGCACGAATGGCGCATCGAGCGGTGTCACGCCGATGACGCCTCGCCCCGCCTGTGGTGAGATCTGGTCATGCATCTGGCGTACACAGCTGAGGCGAACGACCTGCTTGCCGACGAACCACTCGCACTGCTGATCGGCATGCTGCTCGACCAGCAGATCCCGATGGAGAAGGCGTTCACCTCGCCGTATGAGTTGCGTGCCCGGCTCGGCGGCACGCTCGACGCCGCCACGATCGCCGAATACGACCCGGCGGCGTTCGAGGAACTGTTCCGCACTCCGCCGGCATTGCACCGGTTCCCGGCGGCCATGGCCAAGCGGGTGCAGGAACTCGGCCGGATCCTGGTCGAGCGCTTCGGCGGCGACGCTGCCTCGGTGTGGACGGGGGCGGCCGACGGCGCCGACCTCATCCGTCGCGTGGGCTCGCTACCCGGCTTCGGCCCGCAGAAGGCGCAGATCTTCACCGCCTTGCTGGGTAAGCAGTTCGCCGTCACGCCGGCGGGCTGGCGCGAGGCGTCGGGCACCGTTCGGCGAGGACGGCTCGTACCGTTCCGTCGCGGACGTCGTCGACGACGCATCCCTGGCCAAGGTGCGCAGTTACAAGCAGCAGATGAAGGCGGCGGCCAAAGCCGCCAAGTGACCGCCACGCTGCTCGCCGACATCGGCCTGCTGGCCACCCAGGACGCCGAACTCGGCGAGATCCGCGACGCGGCCGTCGTCATCGAGGGCGACTCGATCTCTTGGGTCGGGCCGGCATCGTCCGCGCCAGCGTGCGACGACCTGGTTGGGCTCGGCGGCCGCGCCGTCATCCCGGGCTTCGTCGACTCGCACGCGCACCTGGTGTTCCTGGGCGATCGCAGCGAGGAGTTCACCGCGCGGATGGCCGGAATGCCTTATGCCGCAGGGGGAATCCGGGTCACGGTCGCTGCCACGCGCTCCGCCCCGGACGTGCTCCTGCGCCACAACGTCGAGCGGCTGGCGGGCGAATTGCTCCGCGCCGGGGTGACCACATTCGAGTGCAAGTCCGGCTACGGCCTCGACGTCGCGACCGAGCAGCGATCACTGCGCATCGCCGGGGAGTTCACGCCGGAGACGACGTTCCTCGGCGCGCACGTCGTGCCGCCGGACACCGCCCGTGACGACTACCTGGCGCTGGTCCGCGGTCCGATGCTCGACGCCTGCGCGCCGCATGCGCGGTGGATCGATGCGTTCTGCGAGCAGGGTGCCTTCGACGCGGACGAGACGCGTGCCGTTCTGCAGGCGGGCATCGCGCGCGGGCTCGGCGCCCGGGTGCACGCGAACCAGCTCAGCGACGGGCCGGGCGTGCAGATCGCGGTCGAGTTGGGTGCGGCGAGCGCCGATCACTGCACGCACCTCACCGACGCAGATGTCGACGCCCTTGCCGGATCGTCCACAGTGGCCACCCTGTTGCCGCTGGCCGAGTTCTCCACCCGATCCGCCTACCCGGACGCGTCTCGGTTGCTCGCTGCGGGCGCCGTCGTCGCGCTGGCCACCGACTGCAATCCGGGCTCGGCGTACTCGACGTCCATGCCGCTTGCGATCGCCCTGGCGGTGCGCGAGATGGGAATGACGCCGGCTGATGCATTGCGCGCTGCCACCGTCGGCGGCGCCATGGCGCTGCGCCGTGACGACATCGGCGTCATCGCTCCCGGCCGGCGGGCCGATCTCGTCGCCCTCGACGCGCCGAGCTACGTCCACCTGGCCTACCGGCCCGGCGTACCGCTCGTCGTGCAGGTATGGCGCGCGGGCCAGCACGTGGTCTGACTGCTCAGTCTCATCTGTCCGGGGCGGGGCGGTCCGCGCGGACGCACTGGCGCTGGTGGCCGCGGCGCTCGCCGACTTGACCGCGCACGAGGTCACGACCAAGCGCGTGGTGCACGCCCGGACGAGCCTGACCATTCGGGGCTGCGCTGCTGGACAAAACGATGGGGCGGCCGAATGTCGGCCGCCCCGTTTTCTTGCGTTCAGTGGTGGTACTCGTGTACCACGGCGTGGCCCTTGCCGCGGGCGATAAGCGCCCGGTTGACCGGCACCGTGACGACGAACGCCACGACCAGGGAGCTCAGCAGGCTGGCCCAGAACAGCACGTCGCCAAGCCCGGCGTCCAGCGCGCCGGGCACGGCGAGAACGAAGCCGTTGTCGATGATCTCCATGGTGGCGATCGACACCGTGTCGGCGGCCAGCGCTATGCCGATGGCGCGACGCAGCGGCACGCCCATGCGCAACACCGGGGCCATCGTCAGCGAGTACCCGAACAGGAAAGCGAGCGCAATCGACAACGCGATGGTCGGTGCGTTCGCCCAGCCCCACCAGGTGGCGAGCACCATGCCCAGGATCTCGCCGATCGCGCAGCCGGTGAGGCAGTGCAGGGTGGCCGACACGGCAAGTCGGGTGAGCTGAGTCGGATGGGTGTGCGTGGTCACGGCTGCTCCTTCCGGCAATTACCCCTGGGGGGTATCTGTCGGAGCGAGCTTAACCCGCACTGTCAAGTACCCCTGAGGGGTATCGTGTCGCGGCTGGAGAAGGGCCTGACCTACCCCGGGCAGTCCGGCCTCAGGGCTCGACGCGACTGCGCAGCAGGCAGAACTCGTTTCCCTCCGGATCGGCCAGGACGTGCCACGGCACGTCGCCCTGCCCGACGTCGACCTCCGTCGCGCCGAGCGCAAGCAATCGCTGGAGTTCTGCGGACTGATCACGATCGGTGGCATTGACGTCGATGTGCAGACGGTTCTTGGTCCGCTTCGGGCCGTCGGGGACGGTCATTAGGTCGATGCGCAGCCGGGAGTCATCGCTTCCGATGGACACGCCGGCGTCGTCGAAGCGCTCGACCACCTGCCACCCGAGCACCTGCGTCCAGAACGCGGCGAGCAACTGCGGATCGGTGCAGTCGATGCATATCGACGTGATGCGATTGGCCATACGCCTTTCCTAGCGCGCGGCTACGACATGGGTCCGTCCCACGGGTGCTCGCGCCTACTACGGCCCGCGCTTCGGATCGTGCAACTTCTGGCATTGTGGCGACGCCGAGGGTTGCCCGATCGAGGCAGGCAGGCGTCAACACCGGACAATTGGACGATGCTGTCGTTGTAATCAAGTAATCTGCCGACATGACGGAGACCTTGTTCGAGCACGCCGGACGTGAAGACGGCCTGCGCCGGGTCGTGGCGTACTGGTATCCGACCGTGCTCGCCGACCCGCTGTTGCACCCACTGTTCGGCGCGGGCCAACCTACGCACGTCGATCATCTGACCGCGTTCTTCAGCGAGGTCTTCGGCGGGCCGACCCGCTACACCGACGAACTCGGCGGTTTTCCCGCCCTGCTCGCTGCGCACCGTGGCCTGCGCATCTCCGAGGAGCAGCGGCAGCGGTTCGTCGAACTGTTCCTGCGGGCAGCCGACGAGGTCGGGTTGCCCGCTGATGAGCCATTCCGCACCGCGCTGACGCGCTATCTGAATTTCGGTACCGAGGTGGCGGTCGTGAACTCGCACGCCGAGGACGATGCCGACCTGCACGAGTGCCAGGTCGTCCCGCAGTGGGATTGGGACTCGACCTGACCGGCGACTACGCCCGCGACCGCTGGTGTACGGAGCAACCGATCAGTCGATAACGCCGGGTCGTGACCCACAATCGCGAGCCCCTGATCAACCGACCCCGGCGGTCGTCACCCACAATCGCCGAGCCACTGATCAGGCGACCCCCGCCGTCGTGACCCGCTTGGCCGAAGCGGGAGCGCCCGGTGCGGAGTCGATGCGCAGATCGGTCGACACTGGCAGGCGTTGCAGGTTGATCGCGGCGCTGCTCGACAGTGCGGTGCGCAATGCCTGCCACGACGCGGCGGCCGTCAGCAGGCCGTCCGGATCGCAGCCACTGCCCGGGGTCTGGCACGCCGCAAATTCACTGAGCGAGCCGATGAAGTCGATGCGGTCGGCGCCCGACGCGTGCGAGAGCGAGATGTACTTCCACTGCTGGGCGTTGTCGGCGTAGTAGATCTGTGGCAGCGCAAGGATCCGTGACGGCGAGATGCCGTGGGCCAAGTTGTAGAAGTTGCCCTGCGTCCACTGGTAGTTGCAGGCACCGGCGGTGGCCGTGGTGGGGCAGCCACTCGCGGCGCCGGCGAACACGTACGGCGCCGACGTGGCCGCCAAGTAAGCCCGAGTCCACGCCTCCGCTTCGGACTCGAGCCCGGTGAAGTCGGGCTCGATGTCGTTGGCACCGGCGATGACGATGCCCGCATGTGCCGCGGCGTGCTGGCCGACCGGTTCGACCACGTTGTTGGCCCATTCGGTGCCGGCTGCCGTACTGCGATCAGTCGCGGTAGCGCCGTCGTTGTTGGTGCCGATCGCGATGGTGGCCGGGTCGGTGCCACTGCGGCAGGACGCGTACCCGTCGACGTAGCCGTTCACCGCCGTGACCAGTTGGGCGTCGGTGATGACGGTGGACGTCGCCGACAACTGCACCCGCCACGTGGTGCCGGACAGGTTCTGCGCCCCGACGTCGAGCAGCACGAGGTGCTGGATGCCGGCGGCATTGGCCTGAGCGTCGGAGCAACCCTCGGCGTTCATCGTCGAGACGTCCGAGGCGGCGCCGGTCAGGTTGCGCACGTAGTGGCTGGTGGACGCGACGATCGGCAACTGGTCGGCGCGGTAGTAGCCGAGCACGTCGGCGACGAGTTGCAGCGATCCGGTGGTGCCGTTGTAGAGCAGCACCTTGCCGTCGGGGCCGACCGGCGCGGTGACCAATACGGACGTGTTCTGCCCAGCCGGGAACGAGACGTTCGACGTCCCGGGTCGCGCGAAACCGTCGGCCCAGGCCGTGACGCTGCCGCCGACCGCGGGGCTGACTGCGGTCACCGTCATGACGACGGCCGTGACGTTCGTGGCCGGGACGCCGGCCCGACCAGTGACCGGCAGCGCGAGCGTGGCGTGAGCCGCGACAGCTGCGCGCGCAGCGCCGATGCCCGTGCGGGTGTCGAGCGAGCGCGCGGGCGGGATCGTGCTCATCGTGCCGCCAGCAGCGGGAGTCCCGGCTACGACGTAGCCCGCGACATCGCCGACCAGGTTCACCGACGCGGCCGTGTTGTTGACGATGCTTATTGCACCGCCGGCGCCTAGCGGCACGGCAACCAGATCGGCCGCCGTCCGACCGGCGGTCAGCGAGATGTTCGACGTGGCGGGCCTGCTCGCGCCCGCCGCCCACACCGTCACGGCTCCACTCTTCGGCGGGGTGAGCGCGGTGATCGTGACGAGCACGGCCGACGCCCCGGTGGCGGGCACGCCGGCGTGGCCGCTCACCGGCACCGTGATCGAGTGGCCCGCGGCGACCGGCGTCTTGGGTGCGCCGACACCGAGGCGCGTGTCGAGCACGCGCGCCGGAGCCGTCGCGACCGTCGTACCGGCAGCCACCGGCGTCCCGCCGACGTAGTAGCCGGCCAGGTCGCCGACGAGCTGCACGGTGCCCGGCGAGTTGTTGGACAGCCGGACCTTGCCGTCGCCACCGACCTGCGCGAGCACGAGGTTCGCCGTGCTGATGCCCTTGAGGAACGACAGGGCGGAGGTCGCCGGCTTGGCGGTGCCGTCAGCCCACGCGGTGACGCCACCGGCCGCGGTGGGGCTGACCGCCGTGACCGTCAGGACGACGGCCGACACGTTCGAGCCCGGGACGCCGCCCCGGCCGAGGATGGGCACCGCGATCTGGGCGTTCGCCGCCAGTGCCGCCCGGGCAGCGCCGACGCCGGTGCGGGTGTCGAGCACGCGCGCCGGACTGACGGCGTTGTAGGAGCCAGGCACGGAGCCGGTCGGCGCCGACGGCGGCATCGCACCGGTCGAGTGCGAACCAACGACCACCGCTGCCAACAGGGCAAGCGGCAAGGCAACCACTGCAAGCACTGACCATGGACGAAACTGCACGCCAGCCCCCGAATAACCGCCAAACAAGACGAGGAGACCATACCGGCGAGGCCCGACAAGTTATCCGAGTGGCATACCGGTTACCCGGTACGGCTCGTTACCCGGTACGGCTCGGCTGGCCGTTCTCCAGGTGGCCGGCGAACCGCCGCGCGTACCCGGGATGCGCGTCGAGGCTCACCGCGATGTCGTACCACCCGTGGTCGTGCGAGAGCGGATCGACGTCCACGGACTCAGCCCCGGGGGCGATGCCGATCGTGCGGGCCGGACCGCCGAGGCCACCTAGCCCGGTGACCCGAGCCGTCGCTACACCTGGACCGGCGTTGCTGAACGTGACGCGCAACTTCGGGTGCGCAGCAGATCCGGCAATGACCACCGCCACCTCGACCCCGGCCGTCGACGCGTCGCCACGGGCTTCGCGCAGGAACCCGTTCGGGCCGTGCACGGCAATGTCGTACGCGGCCGCGACGGGCACCGTCGCGGACGCCTGCTCGCCGGGCCCCACGTCGAATCGCTGCGACGTGAGCGCTGCCGCGGCGCGCGAGTACACCGACAGTTGCACCGCAGCCGACCCGGAATTGCTGAGCGCGACGGACACCACGGCAGCAGCCACCGTCACATTGGCCAGCGGCTGGTAGGGCAGAGCCCGCGCTGGTGCCGTGCCCGATTCCTGCACCGGAACGCTCTGCTTGCCCGGCGGCGGGGGCGTCGGCGTCGGCAACTTTGATTCGGTTTCATCGGCGATCTTGCGTAGCTTCGCCGTGTCGGGCAGCAGCGGAATCGTCGTGTCGTGCGAGCGGAAGTCGAAGCAACTCGTCAGGTCGCCCGTGATCGCACGGCGCCACGCGGAGATGTTCGGCTCGCGCACACCCGTCCACAACTCGAGGAACCGCAGGACGGACGTGTGGTCGAAGACCTGCGAGTTGATCCAGCCGCCACGGCTCCACGGCGAGATCACGGTCATCGGCACGCGCGGGCCGAGACCGACCGGCAGTCCGAGTGCGAATTCGTCGGGCGTTCCCGGTGGAGCAGTTGGCGGGATGACGTGATCGAAGAACCCGTCGTGCTCGTCGTAGTTCACGAAGACGACGGTGGACTCCCACAACGCAGGGTTTGCCCACAGCGCATTGAGCACGCCTTGCGTGTAGGCCGCTCCGTCGACCGGTCGCGCCTGCGGGTGCTCGGAGTACGCGTACGGCGCGACGATCCACGACACGGCCGGCAGCGTCCCCGCGGCGCAATCAGCGATGAACGGCGCCAGCACGTGATCGACGTTATGGCCCAGGCCCGAGTTCGGCTTCCACGCTGTGCGCATCGACGCGCGGTCAGCCAGTTGGCGCACCGCCGGATCGGACGAGGCCAGCGCGTCGTGATACGCCTGGAACAGCCACAGCGGGTTGTCGCCGTAGTCGCCGACCCAGCCGTCCTCGCCGCCGCCGTCACCCACCTCGTCGTTTGCGTACACCTGCCAGGAGATGCCCGCCGACTGCAACCGTTCCGGGTAGGTCGTCCAGTGATAGACGGGCAGGTAGTCGTCCGGGTTGAACCAGGCCGGTCCACCGGCGGCGCCGTTCGGGTCGATCGTGCCGCTCCAGTGGAAGAGCCGGTTCGGCGTCGTCGGCCCCTTGATCGAGCAGAAGTAGCTGTCGCAGAAGGTGAAGGCCTGCGCGAGCGCACGGTTGAACGGCACGTCCTTCTCGGTGAAGTACGACATGGTGATCTCGCCGGTGTCGGCGATCCAGCCGTCCTGATTGCCGCCGTCCCACTGCGCGTGGACGCCACCCCAGCTGTGGTCGTTGCCGCTCAAGTCCTGGCCGTCGACCTTGGTGGTGTCGACGTGGAACGGCAGCAGGTAGCCACCGTCCGGCCGGGCCGGATCGGGCTGATGGAACACGTCACGCCCATTGGCAAAGCGCAATGCCGTCCGGTCGCCGAATCCGCGGACGCCGCGCATGGTGCCGTAGTAGTGGTCGACCGAGCGGTTCTCCTGCATCAGGACGACCACGTGCTCGATGTCGTCCATGCGTCCGCGCTTACGCGGCTCGGCCACCGCTTGCGCCATGCCGCTGGGCAGCGCGGCCAGCAGTCCGGCGGTTGCGGCAGCGCCTCCCATGAACGTACGGCGGCTGAGTTGGCGGCGCGGTTCGCCCATGGCGTTCTCCTCGACTCGGGGTGGACGGCCGTCCCGAGTCTTGACCTTGTTGCCTACCAATGACCGGAGTCGCGGTGAACGTCAGGTGAATCGGGAGCGGTAGGTTGCTCCGCCATGACGTTCTCGATCGTCGCCCGCAACACCGACGGCACCGAGTGGGGCGTCGCCGTCGCGTCGAAGTTTCTCGCTGTCGGTGCGGTAGTTCCCGCCGCCCGGGCGCAGGTCGGCGCGATAGCCACGCAGTCCTACGCCAATGTCGCGTACCTGCCCGACGGCCTGCGGTTACTCGGCACCGCACGCTCCGCACAGGACACGATGGACGCGCTGCTCGCCCCGGACGAGGACCGCGACAAGCGCCAGGTCGGCATCGTCGACGCAGCCGGGCGAGCGGCCACGTTCACCGGACCGGGCTGCCACGACTGGGCGGGCGGCATCGCCGGCGACGGCGTGGCCATCCAGGGAAACATCCTGGCCGGGCCACAGGTAGTGGAAGCGATGCACGCTTCCTGGCTCGCCTCGCCGGTCGATGCGCCGCTCGGACGCCGACTGCTGGCCGCCCTGCGCGCCGGTGACGAGGCCGGCGGCGACCGGCGCGGCCGCGAGTCTGCCGCGCTGCTCGTCGTCTCCGAAGGCGCCGGGTACGGCGGTGGCAACGATGTCCTGCTTGATCTACGCGTCGATGACCACCCGGCGCCCTGCCCGGAACTCGAGCGCCTGCTCGACCTGCACCACGTGTACTTCGAGGCGCCCGCTCCCGGGGCCCTCGTTCCACTGGCCGACGTGAACGCCGACATCAAGCGCTGGCTGGCCACCCTCGGCTACGCCGATCTGGACGCCTGGCTCGGCGTCGAGAACTTCGAAATGCGCGTGGTCGACGACAAGATCGACCGCTACGTATTGGGGGTTCTGGAGCGGCAGGCCGGGCAGGCCACTACGCCCCGGTGATGTGCTCGGGGCGTACCGGCACCCGGTTCAGGGCCACGCCGGTGGCCGCCCGGATTGCCGCCACGATGGCCGGCGTCGACGAGATCGTCGGCGGCTCGCCCACACCGCGCAGGCCGTACGGCGCGTGCGGGTCGGCGAGTTCGAGCACGTCCACGTTCATCGGCGGCATGTCCAGGATCGTCGGCAGCAGGTAGTCGGTGAACGACGGGTTCTTCAGCACACCGTCGACGATCTGGATCTCCTCCATCAACGCCAAGCCGAGCCCTTGCGCGGTGCCGCCGTGGATCTGCCCGATCACCGCCTGCGGGTTCATGGCCCGCCCGACGTCCTGCGCCGTGGTCATCTCGACGACCTTGACCAGGCCGAGTTCGGTATCGACATCGACAACTGCGCGATGCGCGGCGAACGCGTACTGCACGTGCGCATTGCCTTGTCCGGTAAGGGGATCGAGCTTGACCGTGGGGCGATGCCGCCAAACAACCGTCTCGTCGATGGGCTCACCCAGGCCCTCCGACTCCATACGCGCGCGTACGGTCTCGCACGCCGCCTTCAGTGCGCCACCCGTCACGTAGGTCTGCCGGGACGCCGATGTCGAACCCGCCGAACCAATCGAGGTGTCTGGCGGGATCAACACCACGCGTTCGACGCCGAGTTCGCTGCGCACGATCTGGCCGATCACGGTTACCAGACCCTGGCCGACCTCGGCGGCGGCCGACTGCACCGAAGCGACCGGTTCACCGTTGACCATCTCCACGCGAAGCCGAACCGTCGAGGAGTCGTCGAATCCTTCGGAGAATCCGACGTTCTTGATGCCTATGCCATAGCCAATACCCCGGCGTACGGACTCACCGTGTGTCGCATTCGACGCGCCACCGGGCAGATCGAGAACGTCGCGCTCGGTCCCCGGTGACGGCGGCAGCGGCGCTGACTCGACCCGGCGCAGCAACTCCTCGACCGGCGCGGCCGAATCGACCACCTGCCCGGTCGGCATCACCGATCCTTCGTGCAATGCATTGAGCACGCGCACCTCGACCGGAGCGAGACCGCACGCGGCAGCGAGCCGATCCATCTGCGATTCGTACGCAAAGCACGCCTGCACCGCACCGAACCCGCGCATCGCCCCGCACGGCGGGTTGTTCGTGTAGACGACCCGGCAATCCATCGTCAGGTTAGGCACTTCGTACGGGCCGAAGCCGAGCGTCGCCGCATTCGCCGCGACGGCGGTGGAGGACGACGCGTACGCGCCGCCGTCGAGCACGATCGTCGCGCGAACGTAGATCAGCCGCCCGTCGTGCGAGGCGCCGTGCTCGTAGCGCAGCACCGCAGGATGCCGGTGCACGTGGCCGTAGAAGGATTCCTCGCGGCTGTAGACCATCTTCACCGGACGGTTCGTCCGCAACGCCAGCAGACAGGCGTGCGCCTGCATCGACACGTCCTCGCGGCCACCGAACGCACCACCGACACCGGCGAGAGTGAACCGCACCTTCTCCGCCGGCAGGCCTAAGGCGACAGCGACCTGATCCCGATCGGCATGCAGCCACTGCGTCGCAATGTAGAGATCGACGCCACCGTCCTCCGCGGGGACGGCCAGTCCCGACTCCGGGCCGAGGAATGCCTGATCCTGCATGCCCACCTCGTACTCGCCCGTGACGACGACCGGCGCCGTCACATCCTGCCGACCACGCTCGATGTGCACGTGCCGCAGCACGTTTCCGTCGATGTCGTGGCCGGGGACCGGCTCGTCGTGCACGTTCGGGGCGCCGGGCTCAACGGCCTGCACGGCATCGGTGATCGGTGGCAGAACCTCATACGTCACCGAGATCTTCTTGGCGGCCTGGCGCGCGATCTCGGGATGATCGGCCGCCACGATCGCGACCGGTTCGCCCTCGTAGCGCGTCTCCTTCTCGGCGAGGACTGGCTGATCCTGGACCTCCAGACCACAACGGTTAAGCCCCGGCACGTCGTCGCAGGTCAGTACGGCGTGCACGCCAGGCGTCTTGATCGCCTCGGTGATGTCGATGCCCACGATGCGGGCCCGTGGATGCGGGCTGCGCAAGGTGGCTCCCCAGAGCATGTTGTCGAGCCACATGTCCGACGAATACGCGAACTCGCCGCGAACCTTGTGCACCCCGTCCGGGCGGGCGGCGTCGGTGCCGATCCCGCCGGTCGCGCGCGTCTGCGTGGCGGTCATACGCCAAGCACCCGTGTTGTCGCCGCCGTCGCCGCCCGGGCAAGCGCCGAGGCGTCGGCGGTCACCAGAGTGCCGTGCTCGACAACCGCCTTGCCGTTGATGACGAGGAGTTCAAGGGGCGCCACGCCGCCGAATACGACCGTCCACAGTGGATCGAAGCCGCCCGCGCCGCCGAGTTCGTCCACGCGCCAAACGGCGATATCAGCGAGCTTGCCGGCCTCCAGCGAGCCGAGTTCGTGCTGGCGGCCGAGGCAGCGCGCGCCGCCGATCGTCGCGATGCGCAGCGCCTCGCGGGCCGTCAACGCGGTCGGGCCACCTCGCAGCCGCGCTACCAGCAGCGCCGCCTGCATCTCGGCGACGAGCCGGTTCGCCTCGTTGGACGCCGACCCGTCCACCCCCATACCTACCGGTACGTTGGCGTCGAGCATCTCGCGAACCCGCGCGCTCCCAGCGCCCAACCGACCGTTCGAGGTCGGACAGTGCGCAACCCCGGTACCTGTCTCGGCGAAGCGCTTGATCGCGACATCAGCGAGGTGGACGCAATGGGCCAGCCATACGTCCTCGCCCAGCCAGCCCAGATCCTCGACGTACTCGGCCGGAGTTTTGCCATATGTCGCAAGGCAGAACTGCTCCTCGTCGAGAGTCTCGGCTAGATGGGTGTGCAGGCGCACGCCGGCGCGCCGAGCCAGGGTCGCGGAGTCACGCATGAGGCCGCCGGTGACACTGAACGGCGAGCACGGCGCGACCGCGATCCGCGTCATCGCGTCGAACGACGGATCGTGCCAACGGACGATGGCCGCCTCGGTCGCAGCGAGGATCGCGTCACGGTCCTCGACGACCGAGTCCGGCGGCAGGCCGCCCTTCGACTCGCCGAGGTCCATCGAGCCACGCGTCGGATGGAAGCGGACGCCGATCTCGCGGGCGGCCGTTATCTCGGCCTCAAGGCAATCGCCGGCGTCGTGCGGGAACACGTAGTGGTGGTCGGTGCTTGTCGTGCATCCGTTCAGCGCGAGCCACCCGAGATTCGCTGCCGCCGCGGCGTGCACAGCCGGTGCGTCGATACGGGCCCAGACTGGGTAGAGCGTCTTCAGCCAGTCGAACAGCGTGTTGTCGTGGGCAATCCCGCGGGTCAGCCACTGGTACAGGTGGTGGTGCGTGTTGACTAGCCCGGGCGTAATCACGCAACCTCGGCCGTCGCGCCGGGGTTCGTCGCGGAACTGCTCGGGCGGCGGACCAGCGCCGACGGCCGCGATCCGGTTACCGACCAGGACGATGTGCCCACTCGGGTACTCGGTATCGGCGACATCGACCGTCGCGATGTACGCACCGTCGATCACGGTCACCGGCGCAGTCATGGCGTCTCAGCCACCGTACGGGCGGCCGCGAGGCGTACCGCGGCGATGATCGACTCGTACCCGGTGCATCGACACAGGTTCCCGGCCAGCGCTTCGCGAATGTCCACTGTGGACGGTTCGGCGTCCCGGGCGAGCAACTCGTGCGTGGCAACGATCAGGCCAGGCGTACAGAAGCCGCATTGCACCGCGCCCGCGTCCAGAAACGCCTGCTGTACCGGGTCAAGCTCCTCGGCGGACCCGAGACCTTCAACGGTGACGACCTGGCGCCCCTCGGCCTGGCCGGCCGCCACGAGGCAGGCACACACCGTCTGGCCGTCGAGGTAGACGGTGCACGATCCGCATTCGCCTTGTTCGCAGGCGTTCTTGCTGCCCGGCAGGCCCAGCCGCTCGCGCAGCACGTAGAGCAGGCTCTCGCCCTCCCAGACACCGTCGACCTCGCGGCGTTCGGTGTTCACCGTCAGGTTCACGCGCACTGCCGATACTCCTCCCAGGCCCACCCGAGCGCGCGGCGGGCCAGCACGGCGAGGGCATGCCGGCGATACGCCGCGGTGCCCCGCACGTCGTCGATTGGCTGCGAAGCGGACGCGACGAGCTGCCCGAAGTGCCGGGCCGTCGCGTCGTCGAGCGGGGAGTGGTTCTCCCAGTCCAACTCGCCTGCCGCGAACGCCTCCGCCGACAAACAGCGCCGCGGCGTGGGCGCCGCCGATCCGATGCCCGTTCGCACGGTCCGGTCCGCCACGTGCAACGCGACGCAGAACGAGCACACCGCGATCACCATGGCGTTGCGGGTGCCGATCTTGGCGAAGTGGCACGGGCCCGTGCCCACCGGCACTCGCACCGACCGGATCAACTCGTCCGGCTCCAGCGCCGACCGCTTGACGCCGACGTAGAACTCGTCGATCGGGATCGACCGGCTGCCCCGCGCAGACGCCACCTCGACCGTGGCATCGAGGGCGAGCAGTACCGGATGGGTGTCGCCGGCGGGCGAGGCCGAGCCGAGGTTGCCGCCGAGCGTGCCCCGATTGCGGATCTGCGGTGAGCCGACCGTGCGCGACGCCGTGGCCAGGCCCGGTAGCTGCGGGCCGAGTTCGCCGATCAGCCGCGTGTACGGAACGCCCGCACCGATCGAGACGGTCGCGCCGTCGATGCTCCAGTCGGCGAGCTCACGGATCGGGTTGAGATCGAGCAGTGCCACTGGCCGGCGCCGATCGAAATTGATCTCGACCATGACGTCGGTGCCACCGGCGAGGGGCAACGCTTCGGGCATAGCGGCCTTTGCCGCCAGCGCTTCGGCCCACGTCGTCGGGCGTACGAACTCCACCAGGCCACCCCCGACCGACGATAACCGCCGAACCGGCGCGCTCAGGCGGGCAACATCTGCCACGGTCCCAGGGCCGGGATCGTCAGGCTTGCTCGCGACCGGTCGCCGCTACGTCCAGGCGAGGCCGGGCTCCGGGGCGTCCTCGGCGAGAACGTGGCCCTCGATCAGCCCGTACGGGCGGTCGGCCGCGAAGTAGACCTCGTCGTCGTTGCGGAGCCCGAACGGCGCCAGATCGACCAGGAAGTGGTGCTTGTTCGGCAACTCCAGCCGGACCTCGCAGATCGCCGGCACCGCCGCCAGAACGGCCGATCCCATGGCGTACAGGGTCTGCTGCAACGAGTAGCTGTAGGTGCCGACGAACGCGTCGACCAGGGCCTGGCGGGCGGACGAGAACACCGACGCCCAGTCCGCATCAGCCGAACGCAGCCGCCACTGCGCCTTGACCTCGGTGGCAAGCACACGGTCGGTGGTCTCGGCGAGGGTCGTGTACTCGTCGCGGGCAAAGCCCCAGAACTCCGAATCCGTCGAGTTCAGCAACACCAGATCGCGCAGGCCGCCGACGACGCTGACCCCCGCCTGCGCGTCGTGCACGACGGCGCACGTGCGCACCTCACCGCCGCTGCGCGCGAACGAGTGCGGGCCGAGCCGCGCCCAGCCGTACTCGTCGACCGCGACGCGTGCTCGCGAGATCGACGGCGCCGTGTCGACGAAATGTGCGGCGAGCTCCAGTGCGAGAAGCTCCGGCTCGACTCCGCCGAGGCGCTTGGCAAACGCGTAGACGGTGTTCTTCTGGGTGTCGGTCGGCAGGACGTTGTCGTTGGCACCAGAAAGGTGCACGGATCGCATGTCGCCGGCGAGCGCGACCGACACGTTCCAGTCGCGTAGTTCGTGGCGCTCGCCGCGGGTAACGCGGACGACGCGGACCTCCGCCTTGCCGTACCGGTTCGGCCCCAGCACTACGACCCCCGGTAGGTCGAGTAGGCGAAGGGGCTCAGCAGCAACGGGACGTGGTGGTGCTCGGCCTGCTCGCGCACCCGGAACGTCACGACGACCTCCGGGTAGAACGTCTCGACGGCAAGGTAGCTCTCGGTGTCGAACCGCAGCCGGTAGACGCCCGGCTCAATCGCGCCGGCGAAGTCGGCCACCCGGCCGTCGCGGCCCGTGACGCCGGCCGCCAGCAACGTGCCGTCGACGCGTTCGAGCCGTACGCCGACGCCGGCGGCGGGCCCGCCACGCGTCGCGTCCAGCACGTGCGTCGAGACGGTCACCCGAGCCTCCCGAACTTGTCGGTAACAGTCAGTGGAACGCCTTCACCAGGCGCAGCCGGACGATCTTGGTCAGCTCGTCGCGAACGACGTGCTGCTCGACGGCCGGAGAGTTCGCCAGCCGGAGGCGAAGCGCGGCGAGCATGTCGGCCGCGGACAGGCCGGTTGCGCTGATCAGGAACACATGGTTGAACCGACGCTCGTAGGCGGCGTTGCCCTCGCGCAGTGACGCCTCGACGTCGGGCTCAGCCTTGTCGGCCCCGGACTGCTCCTGCCTCGACCAGGCGTCCTCGCGGCGCTGGGCCAGAGTCCGCTCGCCGATTCGCGGATGCGCGGCAAGCGCCTCCTCGATGTCGGGCCAGGCGAGATCGGCCAGCAAGTCGTCGGAGGCGACGATGAGTGCGGCCAGGCTGCCGTAGGGGCGGCCGTTGACGAGTTGGCTGATCCAACGTCGGCTCGCACAGCACGGCAGCAGCTCGGCTGCCGCGTCCGTGACGGGCACCTCGTCGAAATCAGCCATGCTTGCCGGTGCGACCACGCGCGCCACGGTATCGCCTCAACCCCGGACATGGAGCCCGGGACATGGAGAGGGGAAGGAACCGACGGGCTCCTTCCCCTCTCGCGCGTGAGAACGTCGGGGGGGTTACGTCTCACGCGTGGCGCCGGACAGTTGACGTCTCCGCGCAACTGGGCAGGCTCGAAGATTGTTCAAGGACGCCGCGCTAGATCGGAAGGGGGAGCAAACATGCAGCAACGTGCGCGGCAGTTAATTGCGCGCGCAGAAACGGTCATATCGGCGCATCGCGCCATCACGCCGGACGGTGAACGTCCTGCGACGGTCGTCGTGCGAGATGGCCGGATCGTCGCCGTGACGGCATCGAAGCGCGAACCGCACGTCACGATCGCGCCGCAGCACGTGTTGCTACCCGGCCTGGTCGACTCGCCACGTGCACGTGAACGAGCCGGGCCGCACCGAGTGGGAAGGCTTCGCCACCGCGACGGCCGCGGCGCGCGGCCGGCGGCGTCACGACGATCGTCGACATGCCGCTCAACAGCGTGCCGCCGACCACCTCGGTTGCCGCGCTGCGGGTCAAGCAGGCCGCCGCCGGGGCAAGGTGCACGTCGACACCGCGTTCTGGGGCGGGGCGGTCCCGGGAAACCTCGACGATCTCGAACCGCTGCACGAGGCCGGCGTCGTCGGCTTCAAGTGCTTCCTGCTTCCGTCCGGCGTCGACGAGTTCCCACCGCTTGACGCGACGAGCCTGCGTGCCGCGATGACCCGCATCGCGTCGTTCGACGGCGTGCTGATCGCACATGCCGAGGCCGAGGCCGCGATCGGTTCCGTGCGCGGCCCGTCGTATCGGGACTTCGTCGAATCACGCCCGCCGGCCGCCGAGACCGACGCGATCAGCGAGGTGATCGAGGCGGTGCGCGAGACCGGCTGCCGCGCCCACATCGTGCACCTCTCCGCGGCGGACGCGCTGCCCATGATCGCGGCCGCGAAGGCGGAGGGGCTGCCCATCACCGTCGAGACGTGCCCGCACTACCTGACATTGACCGCCGAGCAGATCCTGGACGGAGCGACCGAGTTCAAGTGCTGCCCGCCGATCCGCGACGCGGCCAACCGCGACCGACTCTGGGAGGGTCTGCGCGCGGGCGTCATCGACTGCGTCGTGTCCGACCACTCACCCTGCCCGCCCGCGCTCAAACAAGGCGGCTTCGGCTCCGCCTGGGGCGGCATCGCCTCGGTGCAACTGGGGCTCGCCGCGGTATGGACCGAGGCTGCCCGGCGCGGCTGCCCGCTGGCCGACGTCGTCGGCTGGATGTCACGTGGGCCGGCCACGCTGGCCGGCCTTTCGTCGAAGGGCGCCATCGCGGCCGGATTCGACGCCGACTTCGCCGTATTCGCGCCCGACGAGACCTGGGTCGTCGATCCAGCTCGCCTGCTGCACCGGCATCCGGTCACGCCCTACGCCAGCGCTACGCTGCGCGGAGTGGTGCATGAGACGTGGCTGCGTGGCGAGCGGGCCGACGGCGTAGCGCATGGACGGCTGCTGACTCGGACCGCCCCGTGACCGCCGTCGAGCAGTGGCCCGACCTCGCCGGCCGGGCGCTCGGCGGCACGGTCATGTGGGCGAACGACGAGTTGTTCGCGGGAGCCGAGAACCTCATCACGCCCGGTCCGGCGCGCCACGACCCGTCCGCGTTCGGCCCTCGCGGCAAGGTCTACGACGGCTGGGAGACCAGGCGGCGGCGCTCCCCCGGCGACGACTCGGCGATCGTGCGCCTGGGCGTCCCCGGCATCGTGCACGGGGTCGTCGTCGACACCTCGTACTTCACCGGCAACTACCCGCCGTTCGCGTCCGTCGAGGGCACCTGTCTGCTCGGCTACCCGAATGTCGATGACGTCCGCGCCGCCGCGTGGGCGCCGCTGATCGCCAGGACCCCGCTCACGGGCGACACCCGCAACGTGCTTGTCGCCGAGTCGGCCGACCGGCTGATAACCCATGTCCGGCTGACCATCCATCCCGACGGCGGCGTCGCGCGGCTGCGCGTCCACGGCGAGGTGGTACCCGACCCGCGACGGCTCGGCGCACGCGTCGACCTGGCCGCGACCGTGCACGGCGGCCGGATCGACGACTGCAGCAACATGTTCTACGCATCGCCCGCCAACGTCCTCGCTCCGGGGCGCGCGGCGGTCATGTCCGACGGTTGGGAGACCTCGCGCCGCCGAGACGACGGCAACGACTGGCTCGTCGTCGCGCTCGCCGCGCCCGGCGTCCTGCACGACGCGATCATCGACACGTCACGATTCGTCGGCAACGCGCCTGGCTGGGCCGCCTTGTCCGATGCGGCCACCGGCGCCGAGTTGTTGCCCCGTACCGCACTGCTGCCCGACACCGAGCACCGGTTCCGGCTGCGCGCGAGCGCCGCGGTGGATAGCGTCCGCCTTGACATCTACCCGGACGGCGGCATCTCGCGGCTGCGGCTCAACGGCTCGGTGGCCGACCAGGCGCGCGCGGCGGTTGCGCAGCGATGGTTGTCGTTGCTGCCGAAGGGCCAGCATGTCCCGACTGACGAGTTCTTCGACTGAGAAGGAGGCGCAATGGCCGACGGAGTGATCGTTTCCGGGCCGCCGGTCGAGCGGTCAGCGGAGATCCTCACCGACGACGCGCTGGACTTCGTCGCCATGCTGCACCGCAACTTCGCCGCGACGCGTGACGATCTACTCGCCCGCCGCGCCGCACGCCGTGACGAGGTCGCGCGCACCGCATCGCCTCGACTTCCTGCCCGACACCGCACACATCCGTACCGGCGAGTGGCAGGTCGCTACCGCACCGCAGGATCTGCGCGACCGTCGAGTCGAGATCACCGGGCCGACCGAGCGCAAGATGATGATCAACGCGCTCAACTCCGGCGCAAAGGTATGGCTGGCCGATCTCGAGGACGCGAACACCCCGCACTGGCGCAACGTCATCGAGGGCCAACTGAACCTCATCGACGCGGTGCGCGGTACTGCGACGTTCACCAATTCTGACGGGCGGGTGTACGAGCTCTGGCAGGACGTCGCACTCGCCACGATCGTCGTTCGCCCACGCGGCTGGCACCTGCCCGAGCGGCACATCACGATCGACGGCCAGCCGGCCATCGGCGCGCTGGTCGACTTCGGGTTGCACTTCTTCCACAACGCGCAGGCGCTGATGAGTCGCAACTCTGGCCCGTACTACTACCTGCCGAAGATGGAGAGCCACCTCGAGGCGCGGCTGTGGAACGACGTCTTCGTCGCCGCCCAGGACGCGCTTTCCATACCGCAGGGTACGGTTCGCGCGACCGTGCTCATCGAGACGATCCCCGCCGCGTTCGAGATGGACGAGATCCTCTACGAACTGCGCACCCACGCTTCGGGCCTGAACGCCGGGCGGTGGGACTACCTGTTCAGCATCATCAAGTTCTTCCGCGACGCCGGGCCCGAGTACGTGCTGCCCGACCGCGCCGACGTCACGATGACCGCGCCGTTCATGCGCGCCTACACCGAACTGCTCGTGCGCACCTGCCACCGGCGCGGCGCCTTCGCCATGGGCGGCATGGCGGCGTTCATTCCGTCGCGGCGCGACCCGGAGGTCAACGAGCGCGCGTTCGCCAAGGTCCGCGACGACAAGCAGCGTGAGGCCGCCGACGGCTTCGACGGTTCGTGGGTGGCCCACCCGGACCTCGTCCCGGTCTGCGCCGAGGTCTTCGACGAGGTGCTCGGCGAGCGGCCCCAATCAAATCGACCGTCTCCGCGAGGACGTCGTGCCCGACGCGGCCGCGCTGATCGATCTGCGTGGAGTCGGCGGCGCGGTCACCCGGGCGGGCCTGCGCGCCAACATCAGCGTCGGCGTCCGCTACCTCGAGGCGTGGCTCGGCGGCAACGGCGCCGCCGCCATCGACAACCTGATGGAGGACGCCGCCACCGCCGAGATATCGCGCTCCCAGGTCTGGCAATGGGTGCACGGCAGCGTCCGGCTCGCCGACACCGGCGAGGTGGTCACGGCCGATCTCGTCCGCGCGATCCTCGACGACCTCGGCTTCGCCGGCGATGCCCGCACGCTGTTCGAGCAGGTCGCGCTGGCCGATGACTTCGCGACGTTCCTGACGCTGCCCGCCTACGACCTGATCGACTGACCGGCGCCGTCGCACGGTGCGGGCGCCGTCGCACTGACCGGCGCCATTACACGCTCGCGGTTGAAGCGGTTTCCGGGCGCCCGACCGCGGCACAACAGCCGGACCGTGAGCGATCCGTGAGGATCGGCGTGAGGGCAGCGCTCGGACTCGGTAACCCGGCTGTTTCCCGGCGTTTCATGAAGCCGTGGTCGTTGCCAACTTCGTCATCGCGATGCTGATCGTCGGGCTGCTCGGGTTCGCCATCCGAGACCTACTGGCTCGGTCGCTGGCCGACGACGACCGCAACTCGGCGGGGCGGACCGAACCCCCCGGTGCGCCCCGCTGGCGATCAGCGTCAGACGCCGGCGAACGCGTTCGCGCGCAGCGTCTCGACGGCGGCGCCCAGTTCGGCCACGCGAGCATCGTCGACCGCTAGCCCGCAGCGGGCCAGCCAGTTCGCCACGATCCGGTGCCCGCCCTGGGTCAGCACCGACTCCGGGTGGAACTGCACGCCGTCGATCGGCAGTTCGGTGTGCCGCATCGCCATCACCACTCCCGATGCGGTACGCCCGTTCACCACCGATCTCGGCGGGCAAGGCGCCTTCCTCGATAACGAGCGAGTGGTAGCGGGTTGCGGTGAACGGCTGCGGCATCGTGGCCAGCACGCTGGTGCCGTCGTGGTGGACCTCGCTCGTCTTGCCGTGCAACAACTCCGGGGCGCGCACGATCGGCGTGCCGTACACAGCACCGATCGCCTGGTGGCCCAGGCACACCCCGAACAGCGGCAGGCGACGCTCGATACATGCGGCCGCCATCGCCATGCTGTTGCCGGCGTCTCGCGGAGTGCCCGGTCCGGGCGAGATGAGCACGCCCCCCACGTCGAGCGTGTCGAGTTCAGCCGGACGCACGGCATCGTTGCGGCGAACCTCGACCTTGGCGCCGAGTTGGGCCAGGTACTGCACGAGGTTGTAGACGAAGCTGTCGTAGTTGTCGATCACCAGAATCTTCATGAGCCGGCCTCCGTGCGGATGAACCGAGTGGTTATGTCATTGGCCGTTGACAGTGACGTGGCTGATCGGAAGCTTAGGCTCGACCCACGGGAACACGACGAACAGCAGCAGCGCGCACGCCGCCGCGAGCAGGATCGTCGTCTGCAAGATCTTCCAGCTCATTCCGCCGGGCAGATGCCGCCAGATCCATACGTACATGGCTAGAGGGTCCCTCCGACGAGTTCCTTGGGCAGCTCATTTCCCACGTGCGGGACGACCCGGGCGAGAACGGCGTGCACGATCATGCGCTGGTTGGCCGTGAACTTCGGGTGGCAGGTAGTCAGGGTCAACAGCTTCTCGGTCGGCTTCTGCCCGGGATGATCAGCAACCGGGGCGATCACGTCGGTGTCGCTCGGGCTGACGATCTCGCGTCCGGGGATGTCGTCGGTGCCGCGGTTGCTGAGGTTGCCGGTGTCGGTGTTGCCCTTGACCCGGTAGATGAACCAACTCGACTTCGTCTCGACGACCACAGCGTCGCCCGGGCGCAGGTGGTCGAGGTTCAGGAACGGCTCACCCTTGCCGACCCGGTGCCCGGCGACCGAGAAGTTGCCGACCTCGCCCGGGAGCGCCGTGTGGATGTAGTGGCCCGGCCCCTTTTCCAGCGAGCCGTCATCGGTGCCCTGAACGATCGTGAAGTGGTAGTCCGTGCCGAGTCGCGGCATGTAGATGTTCGCGATTCCGGTGCCCACGGGGATCGTCGTCTGCTTGCCGCCCGGCAGCGGGAGCCGGCCGATCACGAGTGGGTCGTCGCCCTTGGCCCACTCCTTCTCCAGTGCGCTGCGGACCTTCGACTGTTTCTCGTGGGCGAAGATGTTCGTGACCCACAGTTCGTAGACGACGAAGAGCAGCACTACCAGACCCGCAGTGATCAGGGTCTGGCCGGTGCCCCGCAGGCCGAACCGCACCCAGTCACCGGCGCTGGGGTCCGGCTTCGAGCGATGATGCGTCGTCGTGCTGTACTGCCCGCTCGTCGGATCCTGGTCGTCCACGCTCACTGTCGGCCTCGCTGCTCGGTCTTGGATTCGATGCTCATCGCGCGGTACTCGCTGCGTCGCGGACTACGCCCGCCTGCGTTCGGTGCTCAACGTCGTCGTTCGATGATCAATTCTGACTCCATGCTCGTACCGATGCGACGTCACGGGGCGCATTGCGTGTCCGCCCGGTGTCGCTGTCGGTACTCACCTGGAACCAGCCTTCGCATAGGTCTGCCCGATCGGCCCGTCATAAGCCGGAAGCGTCACCGCGTCCTCGGCCTCGACGGTGTACCCGAGCCCGTAGTAGCCGGCGGCTTGTTTGAACAGTGTGACGCCCGGTGCACGATCGAGCGAATTCTCCATCGCCTGTGACGGCCCGATTGCTTGGACCCGAAACGGCGGAGAGAATACCCGGCCATTCAACAACAGCGTATTTCCGACACAACGTACGGCACTGGTCGCAATGATGCGCTGCCCGGCGACGGCCATCGCCTCCGCACCGCCCGCCCAGAGCGCGTTCACGACGGACTGCAGGTCGGACTGGTGGACGACGAGTTGGTTGGGGTCGACGGACGGGTCGGCGGGCACGCTGTGCGCATCGTCGAGGACGACCAGAATGCCCGGACCGTGGGCGCCGATCAGCCCGGCCGGGCCGCGCAGCGGTGCGCCCTGCGCCTGAGCGGCGGCGACGGCCGAGTTGTCGGTACCGGCTCGATTCGTGGCTGCCGATACGTCGTCTTGGAGCGCGGCCAGTTGAGCGGACTCGCCGCCGACCTTGGCCTCGGCGGCACGTACCAGTTCGGCCAGGTTTGCGTTCTGCGGCGAGCGCAGTTCGGTACCGCGCGAGACGTGCGCGCTGGTGGCGAACAGCAGGCCGGCGAGCAAGCAGATGACCGGCACGAGCCAGCGCCAAGGCGATCGCGTGGGCAGCGCCGACACGCTCCGGAGCTTGGCCACCAAGGCCGGCGCTTGCACCCGATCCGCCCTCCCGTACCGTCGCCGGCACCCGAGTCGTGCATCTTCTGTCGTGCGCCGACTACGCTAACCGCACACGCCGGCATCGATCGCACGGCGTACCCGAGGAGAAGCAGTGCCCAAGTCGAAGGTCCGCAAGAAGAGCGAGTACACGCCGAAGGCGACACCGTCTGCATCTTCGCTCTCGCCCAGTACCAAGGCGCTTGCGCCCAGCCCCACCTGGTACCCGATCGTCATGGTCGTGGTTCTCATCGTCGGCCTGGCGTGGATCGCCGTGTACTACATCGCCGGCGACAAGGTGCCGGTCATCCAGGACATCGGCGCGTGGAACTTCGCGGTGGCGTTCGGGATCATGATGGTCGGCCTGGTCATGGCCGTCCGCTGGCGCTAGCCCGACCGATTCAGTCCAGCGCTGTCTGGCGTATCGCGCACCCTCCGAGCCGTTCTTACACGGCTGTAGTTTTATCCCCACGCTGGGGACAACCCTGTGGACAAGCGTCGGGTCGTAGGCTCTGGGCACCATGGCCGACCCGACTGAGATCGCCCGGGCACCGGTTTGCCGTTTCGGCCCGGACCGCCGTCTTGCCGCGCTCGGGGCCGCGCTTGCCGCGATCGCCGTCGCGACTGTGGTCGTTTCGCACGACCCGGCCGGGCGCTTGCTCGCCGGTCTCGCCGTCGTCGTCCTCGGCGGCTTACGTGATCACCGACCTGCTGTTCTGGCCGAGGCTGGTCGCGTCCGCCGAGGGCCTGCGCATCCACACGCCCACCACCCGCACGCACCTGCCCTGGTCGCAGATCGACGCGATCCGGGTCGACGAACGAACCCACCTGGGTTTGATGAGCCGCACCCTCGAGATCGACGCCGGCCCATTGCTGGTCGTCTTCAGCCGACGCTCGCTCGGCGACGATCCGCGCACCGTCGCTCGGCGTGCTGCAGGCCTTCGACCCCCGCCACATCCGCGGCAGCGGCACGGCTCAGCGGCTGAGCCGTTGCGGCGCTCAGGCGAGTACCGCCGTGCGCCAGGCGATCGCGACGATGATCGCGAGCAGCAGCCCGCCCAGACCCGCCACCTGAACCCGCGTCGGCAACCGGTGGCGATCCCATGGCACGCCGGCGATGGCAACGGTGGCGAGCCCGCCGACGATGAATCCGCCGATGTGGCCGTACTTCGAGATGTCCGGGACGCTGAACGTGAATACGAAGTTGAGCACGATCGTGCCGACGAGCCACTGCATGTTGAGCTGCAGTTCGCGGGCCAGCAAGCAGCGCGGCGGCGAACAGGCCGTAGATCGCGCCCGATGCGCCGGCGGTGGCCTGCAGTGGCGGGCCGAATGCGTACACGACGGCCGATGCGCCGAGCGCGCGTGATCAGATACAGCGCGGCGAATCGCCACATGCCGAGCAGGCGCTCGAGATACGGCCCGATCAGGATCAGCGCCAGCATGTTGAACAAGATGTGCAGCAGCCCGTAATGCAGGAATGCCGACGTGATCAGCCGACCGTACTGATCCTTGTGCGCCACCGTTGTCGGCACGAGCACCCAGTTCGCGAACAGGCGGCTGGTCTGATTCTGGTTGACGCCGTGCACCGAACCGAGCGCCGTGCCGATATAGGCGAGGACGTTCAGCCCCACCAAGCGTCCACGTGACGTACGGGTAGTTCGGGCGCACCGACGCGCCGACCACCGTGCGCGGCGCACGTTGGGTGGCCTGGGCGAGCTTGACGTCGTCCGGGCACTGGAAGCCGACCGATGCCGGGCGCATGCAGTCCGGGCAGATCGGCCGGTTGCAGCGCACGCAGCGCACGCCCGTCTCGCGCATCGGATGGCGGTAGCACCGCGCCATCGCCGTCGGCGGCAGATCGCCACCGCCGTTGGCTCCGTGCTCGTCGTTGGGCACGGCCTGGCTGTGCGCTTCGGACATCCGAGTGCTGAGCTCCCCGCGGTCTACTCGACCGTGACTGACGTGATGGTGATGTCTTCGACCGGCCGGTCGTTGCGGCCCGGTCTTGCGTGGTGGCGATCGCATCGACGACCGCCTCGGCTCTCCGCGTCCGCGACCTCACCGAAGATCGTGTGCTTACGGTTGAGATGCGGCGTCGGACCGACCGTGATGAAGAACTGCGATCCGTTCGAGTTCGGTCCGGAGTTCGCCATCGCGAGCAGGTACGGACGATTGAACGCAAGGTCCGGGTGGAACTCGTCGGCGAACTTGTAGCCCGGGCCGCCGTAGCCCTGACCGAGCGGGTCGCCGCCCTGGATCATGAAGCCCGCGATCACGCGATGGAAGATTGTGCCGTCATACAGAGGATTGTTGGTCTTCTCGTGGGTTTCCGGATGGGTCCACTCGCGGGTACCTTGCGCAAGCTCGACGAAATTGCGCACGGTCTTCGGTGCTTGATCGGCGTACAGCTTGACCCGGATGTCGCCGGCGGTCGTATGAAGCGTGGCGGTCTGGGGTTCGGACACGAAGAAGGCTCCCTGACATCTCGGTGGGCTCGACCCCACTGGACACGCAGTAAACGCATCAATTTCGCGGGACCTGGTTGCTCTAATCCTGCCACGCGACCAAGCTGGTCCGTTCAGACGCCTACTCAACCACTCCGGGCGACGACGGCCGGACTCCCGTGTGGTAGTTCAGTAGGTGGTAATTACCGCTCCGCGTGCCCCATGTCGTGCCCCATGTCCCAGACCAGACCCGGACCCGAAGGTGGTTGATCGGTGGGCTTGATCCGAAAGAAGCGCAGCCGGACCGACATCGTCTCCGATGCGCTCCATGCAGCTGGCACCGCCGTCGCTGAACGGGTCAGCGCGCTGACCCCGGACCCGAAACCGCGCAAGCGCCACATGGGCCGGCGACTGTTCGGGCTGGCCGTCCTGGCCGGCGTCGCCTACGCCGCCGTGCGCAAGCTTCGCGGCCCGTCGGCCGATGCGCCGCTTCACGTCACCTCGGCGCCGGAGTCGTGGGCACCGCGCCCCGTCGCCGGCGAGTCCACCCACTCCGGTTGCCCCGGTGGCAGAGGACGTCGCCGAACAGGCAGCACCAGAACCGCCGCTCCGCCCCAGCCGCAGCCGAAACCGCCGAACCGGCCGCACCCGGATCGCCACGCCGCCGACGACGACCGCCGAACCGGCATCAGCCGAACGCCGAAGCCGCGGACGACCGCACCGCCGCCCGATGCTGCCGAGCCCGTCCACCGAGCCAACGCATCCGACCGACGCCGACTGCATCGACGCGGCGAGCCGCCGGCCGAGCCCGCACCGCCACGCAAGCGCCCGGCGAAGAAGGCGGCACCGCACGACCACGCAGTTCGAACGCGACCTCCGCGCCCGCCCCGCAAGGCGCCGGCGAAGAAGTCCGCGCCCAAGTCACCGCCCGGCACCGACCAGACCTGAGCCGTCAGAATTTCGGCGCGATCGTCTTGGCGATGTCGCGCGCGTTGAACTCGACGTTGTTCTGCGCGGTATTGACGGTCACGACGGATGTGCCCTTCGCGAAGGTGCACGCCCAGTCCGTCGCTCCGTCGGGCGCATAGAAGCGGGTCTGGTACAGGATCGCGTCGACGCCCGGCACGAGTCCCTTGACGCCGTGATAGTTGGCGCCGCGCTGACCGATACGCACCATCGCGTTGTAGGCGGCGTCGGCGTTCGCATAGGTGCGCTTCGTGATCTCGAGGACGGCATAAGCATCCGTCCAGAACATGAACCGGCAGCCGACCGTCTTGCCGTGAGCCTTCAGCACATAGTGCTTGTCGATGCGATTGCCTTCTTTCGTCGAGGCATCGCTGACGCTGATGTACGGGCAGTCGCCCTCGACCGCCTTGACCGGCCCGACCGCGATCGGCCCGGTCGGCACGCTGGCTTCGGCGTCGATCGCGGTGCCTGTCTGGGTGATCGTCTGGGTCGTGGTGCGGGTCGGGTCGGTCTGCGCCGGATCGTGGTTCGCCGCGGCGCAGCCGATACATCCGGCCAGCAACGCCGCCGCCGCGCCGCCGACGATCATGAACCTCACAACAGCCGAGGGTAGGTGATTGACACTGGCCTGTTCGTTGCGACGACAATCCGCACGTATTGCCACTCATGCAGTTGGATAGGAGCCAGCACATCGTGATCAATCTCGACGGCGTCTTGTTCTTTCCGATCACCCCGTTCGACGCGTCCGGCGAACTGGACCTGCCGGCGTTGTCCAAGCACCTAACCGAACGGCTCGGGGCAGGGCCGGGTGGCGTGTTCGCCGCGTGCGGTACGGGCGAGTTCCATGCGCTCGACGGCGACGAGTACACGCAGGTCGTGTCGACCACGGTGCGCGTGACCGGTGGGCAGGTCCCGGTGTTTGCCGGTGCGGGCGGTCCGGTCGCCGTCGCGCGGGCCCAGGCCCGGGCCGCCCGAGAAGCCGGCGCTGACGGCCTGCTCCTGCTGCCGCCCTACCTCGTCGCAGCGCCGACGCGCCGGCCTGATCGAGTACGTGCGCAGCGTGGCCGCGGCGTCGGAGTTGCCGATCATCGTTTACCACCGCGGCAACGCTCAGTTCGATCCGGCGGCGGCCGCCACCGTCGCGTCGATCCCCTCGGTGGTCGGTTTCAAGGACGGCGTCGGCGATCTCGAGTTGCTCGGGCGCATCGTCGTCGCGGTGCGTGCCGCGCTGGCCGAGAGCGGCAAGCCGTTCCAGTTCTTCAACGGCATGCCGACCGCCGAGATGAGCGTGCCGGCCTACCGGGGCATGGGCGTCAACCTGTACTCGTCCGCGGTGTTCTGCTTCGCGCCGGAGATCTCGCTCGCGTTCTACCGCGCTGTCACCGGCGGCGACGACGCGCTGCGTGACCGGTTGCTCGCCGAGTTCTTCGCCCCGCTCGTCGCCCTGCGCTCGACCACGCCGGGCTACGCCGTCGCGCTCGTCAAAGCCGGCGTGCGCCTGCGTGGCCTCGACGCCGGCGGGGTGCGTCCCCCGCTGATCGATCCGACGCCTGAGCACCTCGAGGAGTTGCAGCGCATCCTGGCGGCCGGTTTGGCGATTGCCGGATGAGTTCGCTGCGCATCACCGACGTTGCGATCACGCCGGTCGCCTTCGCCGATTCGCCGCTGCTCAACGCCGTCGGCGTGCACGAACCGTTCGCGCTGCGGGCGATCATCGAGATCACGACAGACGACGGGCTGTCCGGCCTGGGCGAGACCTACGGCGACGCCGAGCACATCGCGTTGCTGCGGACGGTCGCCGACGACATCGTCGGGCTGGACGTATTCGCGTTACATCAAATGCACGCGCGCGTGCGCGAGCTTCTTGCCGGGGCGGCGCGTCGCGATCGGCACGGCCTGACCGGCATCTCCACCGCGACCGGCACCGTCGACCGGGTCGTCGCCGGGTTCGAGGTCGCCTGCCTGGACGTCCAGGGCAAGGCGCTCGGCCGTCCGGTCAGCGACCTGCTCGGCGGTGCGGTGCGCGCCAACCGTCCCGTTCAGCGCGTACCTGTTCTACAAGTGGGCCGGGCACCCTGGGCCAGGAGCCGGACGGCTGGGGCGCCGCGCTGGACGCCGCGGCCATCGTCGAGCAGGCCCGGCGCCTCGTCGCCGAGTACGGCTTCAGCGCGATCAAGCTCAAGGGCGGCGTCCTGCCGCCCGATGAGGAGATCGCCGCGATCCGGGCGCTGCGCGAGGCGTTCCCGGCGCATCCACTGCGGCTGGACCCGAACGCCGCCTGGACCGTCGAGACCGCGATCCACGTCGGCCGCGAACTCGACGGCGTCCTCGAATATCTCGAAGACCCCACGCCCGGCATCGACGGCATGGCCGCAGGTCGCGCGCGAGGTGCCGATGCCGCTGGCCACCAACATGTGCGTCGTCTCGTTCGATCAACTGCCCGAGGCGCTGGCCAAGAAGCCGGTCGGCATCGTCCTTGTCCGATCACCACTTCTGGGGCGGGCTGACCCGCTCGCATCTGCTGGCCGGCATCTGCGACACGTTCGGGCTCGGACTGTCGATGCACTCGAACTCGCACCTGGGCATCAGCCTGGCCGCGATGACCCACCTCGGCGCGGCCACCCCGAACCTCACCTACGCCTGCGACACGCACTGGCCCTGGAAGGACGCTGCTGATGACGTGATCGTGCCGGGCGCACTGTCCTTTGTGGACGGTGCGGTGCCGGTGCCGACCGGGCCGGGCCTCGGCATCGAGCTCGACCGCGACGCGCTCGCGCGGCTGCACGAGGTGTACCTGACGTGCGGTCTGCGCACGCGCGACGACACGGGCTACCGGTGCCGGGTCGAGCCCGGCTACTCGGCGACGACGCCGCGATGGTGACCGCCGTCGGCTACGCCTACCCCTGGGATTTCCACGACGACCCGGCGGCGATCGACCGGGTTTCGGCGATCGGGGTCGACGCCGTGGCGGTCGCCGCCGCGTATCACACGACGCGCGCGGCAAGTCCCCTGCACCCGACGCGTCGCCTCGTCGACGCCACGCACGCCGCCTGCTACGTGCCGGTCCGCGCCGAGGTTGGCGGCCCCTGGGCCGGCCGGCGCCTCGTACCGGCATCGCCGGAGTGGGCGTCGCCGGACTCGTTCGGTGCTGCCCGTCGCACGCTCGCCGCGGCCGGATTGCCCGTGTACGCCTGGACCGTGTTGACGCATAACAGCCTGCTCGGGCGGGCGAATCCGGACCTGACCGTGCGCAATGCCTTCGGCGAGGTCTACCCGTACGCGCTGTGCCCCGCCGCGTCCGAGGTGGTGGACTACTGCTCGACGTTGGTCGCCGAGATCCTGGCCCTGGGTGAGCCGGACGGCGTCGTGCTGGAAGCCTGCGGGCCGATGGGCGTCGCCCACGGTGGGCACCACGACAAGACCGACCTCGCCGACTGGACGCCGACTCAGCAGAAGTTGCTCTCGCTGTGCTTCTGCCCGGCCTGCCTGTCGATGCAGGCGTCCGCCGGGCTCGACCCGGTGCATGTGAGCTCACTCGTGCGCGCAGCGCTGCGCAGCGGCGAGCAGAGCGCCACCGTCGAGGATGCGCTCGGCAGCGACCTCGCGGCGAAGCTGCGCGAGATGCGCACCGGCATCGCACACGATCTGCGCTCGCCGCCTGGTCGGCGAGATCCGCACGAGCCGTCCGCAGGCCCGGGTCGTGCTCCACGGCTCTGCCGATCCGTGGGCAACCGGCTCGTTTGCCACCGTCGCGCCCGCCATCGAAGCCGACGTCGACGCGGTCGTCGCTTCCTGCTGGAAGCCCGCCACCGCCGAGGGCGAACTGGCCGGACTCGCGGCGCTGGCCGGTGGCGCAGCGGTGGGCGGCTACGTCCGCCCGGACGCCGTCCCGGGCACCGCGCCCGCCGACCTGGTGGCCCGTTACCGCGCAGCGGGTGCGACCGAGTTGCACCTCTACCACCTGGGCCTCACGTCCACCGCCGGCCTACGCCGCCTCGCCGAATACCGGGACGCGATCAGGCAATAGCGATCAGCGCGGCCGACCGACGGCCACCAGCGCCGCCTGCTCGGCCAGCGAGTCGTCGAGCGGTTCGAGGTTGATGTGCGAGTGCCGGCGAATCAGGGCCCGATGCAGCAACTCGTCGGCGAACCGCGGACTCTTGGCGAGCACCGGCCCGTGCAGGTACGTGCCGAACACGTTGTCGCGCACGGCCCCCTCGGTGCGGTCGCGGCCGTTGTTGCCGCGGCCGGTCACGGTGGTGCCGATCGGCCGCACGCCCGGGCCCGAGTTCGGTCATGCCGCTGTGGTTCTCGTAGCCGACCAGACGCCCGAACTCGGCCGTGTCGACGTAGTGGTTGCCGATCAGGCGCGACTGCGTGCCCCGCGTCGTCACATCCAGCACGCTCGTGCCGGCGATGCGCACGCCGTCCTGGGTGAGGAACTCGTGGCCGAGCATCTGGTAGGTGCCGCAGATGGTCAGGAACACGACGCCGTCGTCGGCCATCGCCCGCAACGTGGCCGCGCGAGCGACGAAATCGTGCCCGATGTCGCCCTGCGCGGCGTCCTGGCCGCCTCCGCCGAGGATGATGTCGGCGTCGTGCGGCAACGGATCGCCGACGATTGATCGTGACGACCTGGCACTCGATGCCCCGCCACTCCAGACGCCGACGCAGCACGATGACGTTGCCGGTGTCGCCGTAGATGTTCATCTCGCGCGGGTACAGATGGACGAGCGTCAGGGCGGTCATTCGTCGTCATCCTCCTCGGCAGCCGGGGCATCGCCCGCTGGCCGGCCGATTCGCAGCAAGATTGCGTGCAGCGCCCACATCGCCGTGTAGGTGCTGAACACCACGACCCGCTGGCCGGGCTCGACGGCTCCGACGGCCTGCCGCACAGCCTTCTCCAGATCCGGCTCGACGCCGTCCACGGCGATGCCGTCGTAGTTCAGCCGGACCGCCATGTCCGCGGCCCGGGTGCCCGAGGTCGAAAGCCGGCACGTTCGTCCGCCGAGCGGCGCGGTGAAGTCGACGTCCCACAACCAGGAGACGTCGCGGCCGTCGGCATAGTCGTCGTTGATCGCGATGACGATCGCGTCCGGGTGTGAGTTCTCGATCGTTCGCAACGTCTGACGGAAGCCCGCCGGATTCTTGACCAGTTGCAGGACGAGCGCGCGTCCGTCGATGTCGAAGGTCTGGCCGCGCCCGAACGCCGGCGACACCCGCCGCAGCCCACCGGCAATCTCGCGCGGGGAGAAGCCGAACGTCAGCACGAGCGCCGCGGCGGCCACCGCGTTCTGCGCGTTGTGCGCACCCTCGGCGCGTAGCAGCACGCTGTACTCGGACCCGTCGATCCGCACCACCGTATCGGCGGACCGCACCGTTGGGCAGGGCGCGCAGTTCGGCGTCGGCGTGCACGGTGGACTCGAACATCGGTCCGCCGTAGAGCTCCTCGTCGTTCGGGAACTGGACGCGCAGCGTCGGTGCGACGCCGAAGTAGGACACCTTCGCGGTCGTCTCCTCGGCGATCGCCACCACGCGCGGGTCGTCGCGATTGAGCACGACGGCATCGGTGGTGCGCCGCGGCAACCTTCGCAAGCAGGCGGGCCGTCGTGTCGATTTCGCCGAAGCGGTCGAGTTGGTCGCGCATGACGTTGAGGAGCAGCAGCCGTTGCGGCGGCACGACCTCGCTGAAACGCACAGCCCAGGCCTCGTCGAGTTCGAAGACGGCGACGTCGAAGGGCAGCCGTCCCCACCAGCGCGAATGCTCGACCGTCGCGGTGATCGCGCCACGGACGAAGTTGCTGCCGGTGTCGTTGGTCAGCACGCGGTATCGCTCGGCCAGGATGGTGGCGATCATCTTCGTGGTCGTCGTCTTGCCGTTGGTGCCCGTGACGACGACGACGCCGTGCTCGAGGGATGCCATCGCCCGGGGCAGGAAACGCGGAAAGACCTTCTCGACGACCAGGCCGGGCAGCGCATTGCCCCGGCGCCCGACTAGCCGGAGCAGTAACAGAGTCAGCTTGCCGAGCCAGACGGCGGGAAGCTTCACGAGGCTGGGTGAGTGGTCATGGTGAGCTAAAGGTTACCGGCGCCGACGAGGCCTGCCGTACAGCCATAGAAGTGGTGCCGGCCTTCCCGTGGGTGGAAGGCCGGCACCTCCAGGCGCATCAGCGGGTGCGGGGGGAGGGGGGTTTCCCGCTGGCGCGCCGTCTGTGGGGGCGACTCGTTAGTTCGGTGGTCGCCCATTGGCGGATACCGGCACGCTGGATATCGGCGGGTGACTGCCCAGATACCCGGGATCGTGCGGATCGCCTGGATTCAGTTGTTGGTTTGCGTGCCAGATCGGCGCGCAGTACTCGACGACCTTGTCGCGGCCGCCCGCCAGCTTCGCGAGCTCGCCGAACGCCTTGTCGGCGTCTGACTTCCTGCCGTGGTCGCGGGCGGCCACATACGCCGTGCAGAGCAGGAAACGCTGTGGGGTGACTCCGCTGACCGAACCATTGCCCGGGCGGGTCGTCGACGCCGAGACGTTGGGCGGTCGCTTCGGCGTAACGGCGCTGAGCCCGGGCTGTCCTTGCTCAGGCGCATCGTTGGACCGAAGGGCGGACTTCGTCGGCGCGACGTGCGTCGGCGACGCTGTCGGGTGGTGCGGGTGGACCGGGTGTTTACGTGGCGCACCAAGGTGATCGTGCGCCAGCCGCTGCATGGAACCGGGCAGCGACCCACTGTACGCAGCTGCCGTAACCCCACCAACTGTCAGGGCGCCGAGCGCCGCCGCGGCCGCGACTCCGTGACTGACCCGTGGGTTGAACACGAGTCGATGCCGGCGCGCGACGTGCCGGGCATGTCTCGGACCGGTGGTCGCCGGGCGGGTCGCGGTAAACGCAGCCACCGCCCGGGCCTCGCCGGATAGTTCGTGCACCGTAGGCGGCGCCGACGCAACGGCGAGCAGCTTCGCCACAGCCTGCTCGTCGGACGACGCACCCACGGACGGGCGTTGCCCGCGCAACAGTCGTTCGGCCGCCACCTCGTCAATGGACGAGATGTGGCCCGGTTGCTCACGTCGACGCGTCATGTCGTTAGGAGAATCGTCGGCGGGAGCTATCGCGTTACACCCTCCAGCGAAGATGTGTCGCGAAGGCGCGCGGCGAGGGTCCGCAGGCCCCGGTGCGCAGCCACTCGCACCGCCCCGGGGCGCTTGCCGAGCAAGCGGGCGACTTCCTTCACCTCGAGGCCGGCAAGGACGCGCAGGGTGATTGCCTCGGCCTGATCACGGGGCAGCGTCGCGAGCAGGGCCAGCGCACTCTCGGTGCCCAGCCGCTCGATCGCGGATCCCGCGGTGTCGTGCTGGCCCGGACGATCCAGCTCTGCGATGTCATCGGTGAGCGCGACGGGCGTCCGGTTGGCCCGCCGCCACGTATCGATCGCGCGACGTCGTCCCAGGGTGAACAACCAGCCACGGAACGCGTGCTCATCGCCACGGAATTCGCCCAGCCGCCGCGCGACATCGACCCACACGTCGGCCGCGACATCCTCGGCCGCCGCGCTGTCGCGAAGCAGCACGCGCAGATAGCGCAGCAGTGGCGGGTGTGCGTCTCGCCACAGTTTGGCGAACGCCCGCTCGTCGCCGCTCGAGGCTGCCCCGAGCACGACGTCAAAATCCCCCTCGAGCACGTCGGGCACGCTACGCGGACGCAGCGGGGCGCGTCGGTCCATTGGACCGACGCGCCCCGAATGTCCTGCTAGATAAAAGGAAATCAGCTCACACTTGTCAGCCAGCCCGCATTCGGCGAGCCGATACCGGTGACGTCATCCCAACCCTGGACCACCTTCAGAGTCGAGTCCTGGTTGAACGTCCGCACGCTGTACAGAAGGCCATCGGCCGGGTCGACGCCGTTCGCGTAGTCGACTCGAACGTTGCCCGCGTCCTTGGGCTTGCCCTTCACGTCGGTGTATGTACCCGAACCAGCCTGAGAGTAAATCGTCGGGTTGAGCAGGCCAATACCTCCGCCGGCATTCTGCAGAGTCAGTGCCGTCATCCCGGCGAACAGCGGCGAGGCGAGGCTGGTGCCGCCGATGCGGAACTCGCCGTAGTGAACGCCGTCCGGGAACGTCTGCGTCTCGCCGACCAGCATGCCGGTCGTCGGGTCCGCATCCATGGCGATGTCCGGCACGGCCCGTCCGGGCGGCGCGCTCGCCGGCACAACACCGTTCTGGTAGTCGGGACGGTTGAACAGCGCGGAGTAACCGCCGCCGGCGCCGTACAGGAAGCCGACCGGCGTCCAGGACGTGCCGTCAGCCGACAGGCTGTACTTCATCGTGCCCCAGCCGGTCTGCCAGGCGAGCGAACCGTCAGCGCCGATTGCGGTCGACGTGCCACCCGCAGCGGTGACGTACGGGTCCGACGCCGGGTAGTCGGTCTGCTTGAGGCCGGTGCTGGCGAGCTCGTCGCCGTTGTCGCCGGAGGAGAAGATGAAGCTGATGCCCTGCAGCGCGCCCTGCAGGAAGACCTGCTCGTACGCGGCAACGGTGTCGGGCGCCTCGTTGGCCTCGACATCACTCCACGAGTTCGTGACGAGAGATGCCTGGTTGTCGTCGACGACCTTGGCCAAGGTGTCGAGGAAGTCGCTGTCGAAGCAGCTGGCCGACGCGTAGTACTTGATGTTCGCGCCACCGGCCATTGCGTGGACGGCCTCGACGTCAAGCGTCTCCTCGCCGTACCAACCCGACGGACCGCACTCGGCCTGGTGGGTGAACTTGGCCGGCTTCGACTGGACGAACTGCCCGCTGGCGTAGCCCGCGTCGCCGTGGTTGGTCGCGTACGTCTTGGCGTCCTTGGCGATCGTCGGCGCGGCGTAGGCATCGGTAATCGCGACAGTCACGCCCGTGCCGTCGAGGTCGGTGTCGCCCTCGTACGCGGCGCGGAACTGCGGGCCGGTGTAGCCACATGGCGCATACGGCAGGACGGCGCCGTTGTACTTCGGCAACGGCGTGTGGAAGTCAGCCTGGTACTTGGCCGCGATCTGCCCGTAGGACAGCGAGCACGGCCGCGCGTTGACGAATCCGGCCGGGGGCGGAGCGGACGCCGCCGAGGTGTGGGCGACCTTGTGCACGGTGGTGTCGAGGCCGGACACGGAGAGCACTGAACCGGCGACTCCGGCCGGAACGCTCGCGCTCGTCGACGGTGCGGTGACCGACTGGCCGTCGTGCTGGTAACGCTGCAGCGAAACACCGAAGGCCTTCTGTGCTGCGGCGACGGTGCCCGAGACACTGACGTAGCGACGGTTCGCCTCGACTCCGGTGACCTTGAGCCCGGACGAGCCGAGCCACGACTCGACGCTCTGCAACGCCGCGTCCGTCGGTGCGTAGAGGGCCTTGTAGGCGTCGGGGCTGATGAAGTGCCGGTACGACGCAGTGCCAGGCGTGGAGACTGCCTTGACCGCAGCCGTCAGATTGTCGAGTCCGCCGCGCGGTGCGAGGTAGACCCGGAGATTGACCGGAGCGCTCTTCGTGGCGGTACCGACGTGGCTGGCGTGGCTGAGCCACATCGGCTTCGTGTTCGGCACGGTCTTGCGCGGCGTGTTGGCATCTGCGCCGGGCGCGGCGGCGAGACACCCGAACGCCAGCGCTGAAACTGCGGCTATCGAAGTGACAGCCCGGACGGTAGTCCGTCTCAGCATGTACTAGACCCCCCTATGGGATGGACCGGATGGACGGAGCGTGGCCGACATGACCGGCATACGGGCTGGTCTGGCACACGTGGCCGTTAACCTATGCGCCTACCCGACTAGTCGCCAGAGCGGCAGCTCGGACAGTTGTGCCAATGACACAACCGTCCGTACCAAACCATCACAAAGGACAGTTCTCACTCCTGACGTCTTTCCGGCATGACGCCGGGGACGTCTGGCGATGGGCCGGCGACGAGCGAGTGACTGCCGCGGTCAGCGTCGGGTGAACTGGTCGCGTGCTCGGCCGCGGCTTGGGCGGCCAGGACCAGGCGGCCCGGCGAAGGCCTGGGCCAGGTCGAGCCAGGTACTGGCGTGCTCGCCCTGCGCCTCGACCGCGAGGTCGTCGCGGTGACGCCGTTGAGTGGCGAGCAGGCAGAAGTCCAACGCCGGACCGGTAACGCGCTCGGTGGCGTCCTCTGGCCCCCACGTCCACAACGAACCGTCCGGAGCAGTGAGCTCCACCCGGATCGGTTGCTCCGGCGGCGCAAGGCGGTTGACGCCAAATGCGTATCCGCGTGCCGAGACGGCGATGTGCGCGACGTGCCTCAGTCGCTGGGTCGGCGCCCGTGTGACGCCGAGGGCATCGGCCACGTCCTCGCCGTGCGCCCACGTCTCCATGATCCGTGCAGTGACCATCGACGCTGCGCTCATCGCGGGACCGAACCACGACAGGTGCGCACCGCCGGGCAGGTGCGCGATTGCCTCGGCGAGTTCGATGTATCCGTCGCGCCACCGGCTGAGCAGCTTGATCGGCTCCTCGCCGGCCCATTCCTGCGCGCCGTTGGCGACGTAGCCGGATGGGTCGGCGGCGGCCTGCGATGCCTCGGCGGCGAAAGCGTCCTCATCGGTCGCGGAAAGCAGTACGAGCCGATCGGTCCATGCGAGGTGCGCGATCTGATGGGCGATGGTCCAGCCTTCGGCCGGCGTCGGCGTTGCCCACTCATCGGCGGCAAGCGGCGTTACGAGATCGTCGAGGCTCGCTGACTCAGCGCCGAGATCGCGAACGAGGTCTCGGACGAGAGTCGCGGTCATTGTCTGATTCGACCGGTCCAAAGATCCTCTGTCAATCATCACTCAGTAGTTCCTGACTACTTTCTGTCATAAATGCCACACAGCGCGCTAGTAGGACGGGCACTCTTGTAAAGCGGGTATGACGCATTACCGGTGGCGGCAGGAGCGTGCGAAGTCAGAACCGACCACCTCCTCAAGGTGACGACGTACTCTGCCAGACCACAAACTCATGACAGGGTGGACAAAGCCCGCCTCCGTACGACACGGTCGCCCCGCCGGGTCGTCGCGGTGGCCGCAAGCGGTAGCCATGCAAGGAGGTGTTGGGATTGCGAAACTCGATTCCCACCACGGTCGGACTGCAGCTCTACGTCTGCGCGTCGAGCCAGTTTCTCGGCTGCGGTGACATCTCGACAGCCACAACCTGCTCGGTGCCGTTGAGCGGCTTGAGCGGCCTGGGTGACGCACCCACCGGCGGTGCGGCATGAGCGCAATGAACCAGCTCGACGTCGGAACGCCGGCCTGGCCGGACCAAGCAGCGTGCGCGGAGGTCGGTGGCGAGTGGTGGTTTCCGGAGCCGCACAGCCGCGTCGCCCCGGCCGTACTGCGAATCTGTGCCGACTGCCCCGTGCGCGCGTACTGCCTAGCGTTCGCCCTGAGCCGCGACGTCCCGCATGGAGTGTGGGCGGGCCTGACCGCGGGCGAGGTCTGGAGCCTTCGCGACCAACTCGCCGCCGGCCGCAAGCCGGCCGAGGTGGTAGCCGCCAGCCTTGCGCTCAGCGCCACGCGCGGCAAGGAGGCCGACGAGGCCGTGTACTACAGCCCGGCTCCTGACCGCTCCTCGCCCGGCGCATTGCCGTACCAGGCTCGCCGGCATCGTCACGCCTCAAGCCATGAAGGCCGGCGACGCGCGACGACGCGTGAGCTCACGGACCTGCCTGAGCCCACGGCTGCCGAACTGGCCGAGGCCGAGGCCCTACTCGATGAGGTGTCGCCGGCCGCGTGACTTTCGCTGGTCGGTACACCCGGCCGCACCGGTGACGGTCAAGAGCGAGTCGGCGTTGCCGTAGCCAGCGCAGCGCCGAGTGAGCGCAGGGAGTCTTCGACGATGCGGTAGTAGGCCCACTTGCCGCGTTGCTCGCGGGTGACCAGTCCCGCGCCGGCGAGTTGCTTCATGTGGTGTGACACCGTCGGCTGGGACAGCCCGACCGGATCGGTGAGGTCGCAGATGCATGCCTCGCCGCCGGCGTGAGCAGCGATCAGAGACAACAGACGCACGCGGGTCGGATCGCTGAGCGCCTTGAAGCTGCGAGCCAGACGTTCGGCGTCGTCGGCATCGAGAACGCCCGCGATGAGCGGCGGGCAGCAGCGCGCGATGTCGCCGGATATGACGGGCAGTGTCCGAGTGGCCATGCGTCCAGTCTGCCACTCACATTGACATCCGTCGATACATCGTTCATGGTTGATGTATCGAGGGGTATCGATGGGAGTGTGTGTGATGACTGACGTGGAGCTGCGCGAACAGGTTCGGGAGCGTTACGCGGCGGCTGCGGTAGCTGTACGCGAGATGAGTTCGGATGCATTGCCGGTTGTTCAGGCCGACGGGTGTTGCGGGCCGGCCGTCGAGGCGAACGCCGCCTGCTGCGGCAGCAGCGGCGAGGTGGACCCAGCGTTCGGATCGGAGCTCTACAGTGCCGACGAGCAGGCTGAGGTACCGGCGCAGGCCATAGCGGCGAGCCTGGGCTGCGGCAATCCGCTAGCGGTGGCCGAACTGCGCGCGGGAGAACGCGTGCTGGACCTCGGCTCCGGCGGCGGCATCGACGTATTGCTGTCGGCTCGACGGGTCGGTGCAACCGGCTTCGCGTACGGCGTCGACATGACCGACGAGATGCTGGCACTGGCGCGGGCCAACGCGGGCAAGGCTGGCGCGAACAACGTCGAGTTCCGCAAGGGCACGATCGAGGACTTGCCGCTGCCTGATGGCTCTGTCGACGTCGTAATCTCCAACTGCGTCATCAACCTGTCGACGGACAAGGCGGCGGTGTTGGCGGAGATGTTTCGGGTATTGACGCCCGGCGGCCGGATCGGCGTATCCGACATCGTCGCCGAGGATCACCTGACGGTAGCGGATCGAGCCGAGCGCGGAAGCTACGTCGGGTGCATCGCCGGCGCCCTGTCCCGCCGCGAGTACCTGGACGGGCTGGCGGCCGCGGGCTTCGTCGATGCCGAAGTGCAGTTCACCCACGAGGCGGCTCCGGGCATGCACTCGGCGATCGTGCGGGCCGCCAAGCCGGCCTCGGCCAGTACGACCTAAGTCGGAGCGGGCATTCGTCGAGCGCCGCCGGTTGTGCACGTAGTTCCGCCACTGCGGACGCGGTGCCGTGCTTTGAAGGACGCCCCCTCGCCGGGTAGAAGCGGCGAAGGGGCGTCACAGTTGGATCGATCGGATGTCAGCAGTTCGTCATGCGGTCCAGCGGCCGACGCGGATCAGACGAAGACCCTGCTTGTAGTACTTCACGATGTCGGCCTGGAAGGTTGACAGAGACGCGGTCCACACCTGCCACTCGCCGGTGCCCGGACGCCATACGCCGGTGTACGGATGGGTACCAAGGCCCACGAGGCGCAGCCCACTCTTGCCATAGTTGACGAGATCAGTGTGGAAGACACTCTGCGATGACGTCGTGCGGACCTCGTACGCGCCGGTGCCGTGCTGGAAGACTCCGACCCAGTAGGCCCGGCCCGCCACCAGGAAGTAGTCGGCAAGTACCGGCCGCATCGAGATCTTCGCCTCCGCTGCCATCTTCTTGCCGAAGTCGGTCGTGTTGAGGCCGATCGAGATCGTTTGCACCTGGCTGCTCGGGTGCCAGACAGCTGTGATCCGGTGTCCTGTGTCGAGAGACGTGACCCGAAGTCCCTGCTTGGCATAGGACGCATTCGCGGCAACGAACTGGCTCGAGGTCAGCCCAGTACGGACAACCTCCGCGCCCCTGCCGGGCCGCCAGACGGCGGTGAAGTCGGTGCCGTCAGGAGAGACCCGCAGGTCCTGGACGCGTGCGCCGTTCTTGGTATACGCGGCCTTCCATACGCTGAAGGATCTGGCCGACATTCCCGTGCGCCATGACTGTGAGCCGCTGCCGGGAACCCAGACACCCGTGTACAGGACCGTCGTCGTGGTCGACTGCGGGGTGCTGGCGGACGCGGGATGCTGACCGGTGGTCGTGACAGTGACCACGGTGGCCGCGGCGGCCAGTGCACCCACCGCGGCGAGGCCGATCCAGCGCCCCTTCGACGTCGTACCTTTCATCAAACCTCCTGGTGGGATCCACCAAAACAAGTTGGCTTCGTGGGGACATGCGATGACGTGCTACCGGCAGATCGCGTATCTGGCCAAGGTCGTCCCGCACGACAGGGACTCCGCAATTGCGGCTGCCGTTTCATGTTTGAGACAGATGCACGCCTGCTCCGTGAGGCATGCAGCAGTCGCAGGCGGTACCCGGGACTTCCACGACGACACGAGATCGTCCGGAATGGATCAACTTTAACGACTGCGCAAATCCTGCCGCGACTGGGTTTTTGCGGCGTGTCCAGCGCGCCAACTTCCGGTCTACCGTCGTGGCTGCGGTGCGCATCTGCGAGCGCGCTGCGGCGTCAGGACCGGAAGGCGACCGAGCCTCGAGTCACCACATCCTGGAGACATCACATCGGTGGAGACGAGGGGAATCGAACCCCTAACCCCCGCCTTGCAAAGGCGGTGCTCTGCCAATTGAGCTACGTCCCCGGAGGACCCAGTCTCAGCCTACGACCGGCGGGGGCCGCCACTTCCATCTTGCGTCGCCTCGCGCCACAACGATGCGTTCGCTTGGTTCGAGGACCGCTTGCGCACGATTGCGACTACCCCGGCGATGACTGCTACCAACAAGAGCGGCTTACGCACGATCTGCACCTTCCGTTGGCGTCGGAGGGCAGTCGCGAACACGGCCGCCGGTGGTGACGCTGTGGGCCTGGGAGGACTTGAACCTCCGGCCTCATCCTTATCAGGGATGCGCTCTAACCGTCTGAGCTACAGGCCCGGAAACGCAACGAGTGAGCCTACCGGTCGCTCTCGACGCGCTTCAAACCGGTTAGTCGCGCTCGGACAACGTCACCTCGACGCCACCCACGAGGTCGGCGCAGAGGTTGTACACGACCGATCCGACCGTCGACAACGCAATGAACAAGACGATGTTGACGACGCCGAGGATGGCGGCGCCACCGAAGACCAGGCCGGGTGTCACCGGATCCTTCGAGCCTGAGCCGTTGATCGTCGTGACCGCGTTGTTGATGTGGTCGATGACGCCGGCCGCCTGCAGGATGCCGTACAGCAACCCGATCGTGATGAGCCAGACGAAGAACAGCGCGACCGACAGCACGCAGGAGAACTTGAGCACCGTCCACGGGTTGATGTGGCGCAGTTGCAGCCGGGCTCGCCGAGGTCCCCGCGCGCGTGCGGCGGCGCCGACCGCTGGGCCACCAGGCCGCGACGCGGCACCGGGCGGCGGCATTCCGCCGTCGGTGGGCGAGGTCCGCGGCCGCAAGCCACCCATGCCGCCCGAGAGTGGTGCGCCTGCCGCGGCAGACGGCGGGCCGTTGAAACCCTCCAGCGTCTGGCTGAACGCGCCGGGTGGTGGCCCGAAGCCAGCGCCAGGCGATTCGCCGTACGGGCCGGGGGGCCCACCGAATCCGCTGTTGGGCGCGGCGAAGTCCGGTGTAGGCGGCTGAAACTCGCCCGGTCCGCGGAATTCACTGGGGCTGCCGGTCTCCCCGGGCGGTCGGAACCCGCCCGGCGAGACCAGTTCGGTCGGCGGCGCCGCGTACTCAGTGGGTGGACCGAAGTCGTCCGCGCTGATCCCGCTCGCTGGCGCATGGCCGTCTGACTGCAGCGACGGGTCGCCGAAGGAACTCGTCGTCGGCGCGCTGAATCCGGCCGCGTCGGGTGGACTCATGGCTGGCGGCCCGCCATTCGGCGGAGCAGGTGGCGGCATCGGGTGCGAACTGGCCGGGTTGGGCTCGAAGCCGCCGGCCGGGCCGGACCCGGCCACTCCGAAGGCGGACCGTGGCCTGGTCTCGTCGGGGTTGTCGACGTGCTCGTCGCTGCGACCCGGCTCCCGCGCGGACGAGCCGTTGGTGGCGGATGTGCTGAGGTTCGTCCTCGTTGCGTCGCTCGGGCTGAACGTCTCGCCAGGGTGCGGCGGCCTGCTCATACATCTCCCCACTCTTGGCCTCGCGGACTGACTGCACGGCTCCGCGCGGATCCTGGAGGACACGAGATCTGGAAGCGATATGAACGGCCACGACGCTCTAGCCGCACTGCGCGCGTTGATTCGCTCGGTGCGCTGGCTCATTACGTCTACTCCTGCTCGTCCGGCTCGTCGGCGTTACGGGCGATGGCGACCAGGTTGACCCCCTCGGGCAGGTTCATCAACCGCACGCCCATCGTCTGACGCTGTGCCCGGCGGACCTCCGCAGCCTTCGTGCGAATGACCACGCCGTCGGACGTGATCGCGTAGATCTCGTCCTCGGGACGGACGGCGACGGCGCCGACCAGCCCACCTCGCGTTGACACGATACGCGCCGTGAGCACCCCCTTGCCCCCGCGGCCCTGCTGCGGGTACTCGTCGATCTTGGTCCGCTTGGCGTAGCCGCCCTCGGTCGCGACGAGCATCTCGACGTCGCCGCGCACGACCTCCATGGCGAGCAATTCGTCCGCGCCGGCGAATCGCATGCCGATCACGCCGGACGTCGCCCGGCCCATCGGCCGCAGTGCCTCGTCGTCGGCCTTGAACCTGATGGACATCGCGTTGCGGCTGACCAGGAGCAGATCGTCGTCCGCGGAGATCAATGACGCGTCAATCAGCTCGTCGTCCTCGCGCAGGTTGATCGCGACGATGCCACCGGTGCGGTTCGACTCGAAGTCGGTGAGCTTCGTCTTCTTGACCAGGCCGGCCTTGGTTGCGAGCACCAGGTACGGGGCGACCTCGTAGTTCTTGATCGTGATGACGTCGGCGATGGTCTCGCCAGGCTGGAAGGCCAGCAGGTTGGCCACGTGCTGGCCGCGCGCGTTCCGGTTGGCCTCGGGCAACTCGTATGCCTTGGCCCGGTACACCCGGCCCTTGTTGGTGAAGAACAGGATCCAGTCGTGCGTCGAGGTGACGAAGAAGTGCGCGACGATGTCGTCGGTCTTCAGGCCTGCGCCCTGCACACCCTTGCCGCCGCGCCGCTGCGCGCGATACAGATCGGTCTTGGTGCGCTTGGCGTATCCGGTGCGGGTGATGGTGACGACGACGTCCTCTTGAGCGATGAGGTCTTCCATGCTCACGTCGCCGTCGTAGGGCACCAGGATCGTGCGCCGGGCATCGCCGTGCTTCTCGACGATCTCGGCGAGCTCGTCACGGATGATCGACCGCTGGCGTCCCGGCTTGGCCAGGATGTCGTTGTAGTCGTCGATCTCGGCGGCGATGCGGTCGTGCTCGTCGATGATGCGCTGGCGCTCGAGTGCGGCCAGGCGGCGCAACTGCATGTCGAGGATCGCAGTGGCCTGCACCTCGTCGATGTCGAGCAGTTGCATCAGGCCGCCGCGCGCTGTCTCAGCCGACTCGGACGCGCGGATCAACGCGATGACGGCGTCGAGTTGATCGAGCGCCTTGAGCAGGCCGCGCAGGATGTGGATGCGCTGCTCGGCCTCACGCAGCAGGTACTGCGTACGCCGGACGATGACCTCGATCTGGTGATTGACGTAGTGGCTGACGAACTGGTCGAGGCGAAGCGTGCGCGGAACTCCGTCGACGATTGCCAGCATGTTGGCGCCGAACGTCGTCTGCAGTTGGGTGTGCTTGAAGAGGTTGTTCAGCACGACCTTGGCCACCGCGTCGCGCTTGAGCGTGACGACGATCCGCATGCCGATGCGGTCGGAGGACTCGTCGTTGATGTCGGCGATGCCGGCGACCTTGCCCTCCTTGGCAAGGCTCGCGATCGACTCGACGAGGTTGTCGGGGTTGACCTGGTAGGGCAGTTCGGTGACCACCAGGATCACGCGACCCTTGAGGTCTTCCTCGACGTTGACGACGGCGCGCATGCGGATCGAGCCGCGGCCGGTGCGGTAGGCATCCTCGATGCCGTCGCGTCCGACGATGAGCGCCTTGGTCGGGAAGTCCGGGCCGGGGATCAGCCGGATGAGTTCCTCGAGCAACTCCTCCGACGTGGCATCGGGGTGGTCGAGTGACCACGAGACGCCGGCTGCCACCTCGCGCAGGTTGTGCGGCGGGATGCGCGTGGCCATGCCGACCGCGATGCCCTCCGACCCGTTGACCAGCAGGTTCGGGAAGCGGGCCGGCAGGATGACCGGCTCGACCGTGTTTCCCGCGTAGTTCGGGACGAAGTCGACGGTCTCCTTGTCGATGTCGGCCAGCATGTGCATGGCCAACTGCTGCAGGCGGCACTCGGTGTAGCGGTAGGCCGCCGCCGGGTCGTTGCCGGGTGAGCCGAAGTTGCCCTGCGGATCGATCATCGGATAGCGCAGCGACCACGGCTGCGCCATGCGCACCAGGGCGTCGTAGAGCGCGGTGTCGCCGTGCGGGTGGTAGTTGCCCATCACGTCGCCGACCACGCGGCCGCACTTGACGAAGTTGCGGTCGGGGCGGAACCCGGAGTCGTACATCCCGTAGAGGATCTTGCGGTGCACCGGCTTGAGGCCGTCGCGCACGTCGGGCAGCGCGCGCCCGACGATGACCGACATGGCGTAGTCGATGTAGCTACGCTGCATCTCGGTCTGGATGTCGACCGGCTCGATCCGGTCGAACGAACCACCGTTGATGTCAGTGGTGTCAGTCACGAAGCAACTGCCTTTCTAGGTAACCACCGGGCGATGAGCGCTCGCGCGAAGAGCAGCGCCCGCGCGCCCGAAGGGCTTGCGCTGGCTCGATGGATCCACCCGAGCGTCAGCGAGTGGTGGAGACGGAGAGACACTTGGGCGCTAGATATCCAGGAACCGGACGTCGTGGGCGTTGCGCACGATGAACGATCGACGGGCCTCGACGTCCTCGCCCATCAGCACGCTGAACAACTCGTCGGCCGTCGCGGCGTCGTCGAGGGTGACCAGCCGCAGGATCCGGTGCGCCGGGTCCATGGTGGTCTCCCACAACTCCTTGGAGTTCATCTCGCCGAGACCCTTGTAGCGGGCGACCGCGTCCTCCTTCGGAAGCCGCCGGTTGGCCTCGATGCCCGCCTTGATCAGACCGTCGCGCTCCTTGTCGGAGTAGGCGTAGCCCGGCTCGCCCTTCGACCACTTGATCTTGTAGAGCGGTGGCTGGGCGAGGTAGACGTGGCCGGCCTCGATCAGCGGACGCATGAACCGGAACAGCAACGTGAGCAACAGCGTCGTGATGTGCTGGCCGTCGACGTCGGCGTCAGCCATCAGCACGATCTTGTGATAGCGCAGCTTGCTGATGTCGAAGTCGTCGTGGATACCCGTGCCGAGCGCGGTGATCAGCGACTGGACCTCGGTGTTCTTCAGCACGCGGTCGATGCGTGCCTTCTCGACGTTGATGATCTTGCCGCGGATCGGCAGGATCGCCTGGAACATCGAGTCGCGGCACGACTTCGCCGAGCCGCCGGCCGAGTCACCCTCGACGATGTAGAGCTCGCTCTCGCTCGGATCGGTGGACCGGCAGTCCGACAGCTTGCCCGGCATACCCATGGTGTCCAGGGCGTTCTTGCGCGCCAGTTTGCGGGCCTGCTGCGCTGCCTTGCGTGCCCGGGCGGCCTGCGTCGCCTTGGTAACGATGACCTTTGCTTCACCGGGGTTGCGGTCGAACCAGCCGGCGAGGTGGTCGTTGCACACCTTCTGCACGAACGACTTCGCCTCGGAGTTGCCGAGCTTGGTCTTCGTCTGGCCCTCGAACTGCGGCTCGCCGAGCTTGACCGACACGATCGCGGCCAGGCCCTCACGAATGTCATCGCCGGTGAGGCGATCTTCCTTGGTGTCCTTGATGATCTTCTTGTCGATGCCCCACTTGTTCACCACGCTGGTGAGCGCTGCCCGGAAGCCTTCCTCGTGCGTTCCGCCCTCGTGGGTGTTGATCGTGTTCGCGAAGGTGTAGACGCTTTCCGAGTAGGCCTCGTTCCACTGCATCGCGACCTCGACCGACATGCGGTAGCGGGAATCCTCGCGGTACTCGTCGCTGAAGTAGATCACCGACTTGTGCATCGGGCTCTTCGTCGCATTGAGATGCTTGACGAAGTCGGCGATGCCGCCCGGGTAGTGGTAGGTGATCTCCTTCGGCCCGGCCGGTCGGGCCGGAGCAGACGCGGCGTCCTCCTCGTCGACGACGAGGCCGGGACGCTCGTCGCGCAGCACGATGGTCAGGCCCTTGTTCAGGAACGCCATCTCCTGCAGGCGGCGGCTGATCGTCTCGAACGAGTACGTGGTGGTCTCGAAGATCGTCGGGTCGGCCCAGAACGTGACGGTCGTTCCGGTCCGCCGCGTCTTGCCGCCCTGGGTCAGGGGCGCGGCCGGCTTCGCGTGGGCGTACGGCTGTGACCAGTGGTGGCCGTCTCGGTCGATCTCGACCTCGAGCCGTTCGGACAGCGCGTTCACGACCGAGACGCCGACACCGTGCAGGCCGCCGGACACGGCGTAGGCCTTGCCGTCGAACTTTCCGCCGGCGTGCAGCACCGTGAGGATGACCTCGACGGTGGGCTTCTTCTGGGTCGGGTGCATGTCGACGGGCATACCGCGGCCGTTATCGACCACACGGACGCCGCCGTCGGCCAGCAGGGTTACCTCGATGCGATCGCAGTAGCCGGCCAGCGCCTCGTCGACGGAGTTGTCGACGACCTCCCAGACGAGATGGTGCAGGCCTCGCTCGGAGGTAGAACCGATATACATGCTCGGGCGTTTGCGAACCGCCTCGAGCCCTTCAAGAACGGTGATGGAGCTGCCTGTGTAGTCCGATTTGCCGTTCCTGGACGTGCTGCTGGCCACCGACGCAACTCCTTCTCACCGGCCGATCGCGGCGCGGGACGTGACGATCTTGACTCTGGACATGAACACGGGGGCGGACCATGCGCCGACTTGAACCGGCGTGGTACCGACCCCATACGACAGTCTGTACTCCCCAAGTCTAGTGCATCAACGGCCTAGATCCGCCGTGTGACGCGTCCTATTCGCGACGCAGAGGCGCGGGTAACCCCAGCCGCACGGGAACCCATGCGATCGGGGGTGCGTCGAGCTCAGCGATCGATCCAGCCGGTCATGTGTGCGCCGTTTCGGCCGGTCGAAACAGCTCGCCGCGCCGGTTCACGACATGGCGGCCGCGAGGCGTTCGAGGTCACTTCGCCACTGATCGTCGGGCAGCGGCGGCAGCACGTCGAGCCAGAGAGGCAGCGCGGAGCCACGCGACTGCAGCAATGACGCTGGTCTGGACAAGATCGCGCCGATCAGCCGTACGTATCGCGCGGTCCGCGGGCGCCACGCACCGAGCGCGGGCCGTGCTTCCAGGTCGGCCCGACCGGCCCGCTGACGTAGATGCGCACGACGACCTTGGGGCCCAACTCGGTCGGCGAGCCGCGCGAGCAGTTTGCCGGTGAGCAGACGCAACTGCGTAGCCCACGCCGTCGATTCGGCTGCGATGCGCAGCTCGCCGTCGGTCAGGCTCATCGGCTTGCACCGGGCGGCGATCTCGGCTCCGACGAGCGACGGCCAGTCCGCGAACACCTTCGCCTCCGCGATTGGGCGATCCCACCCTCGCTCTGCGAACAGGCCGGCAGACACTTGCTTAACGGATTGAGGGTCGCGATCGTCTGGTCCGGGTCCGGAATAGCCGCTGTGCCGACTTCTGTCACGTTGTGATTGCGAGCGCCGTCGAGCGATTCGGTCCGATGCCCTGGATACGCGTTGTGCACTAGCAAGGGCACTCTGCGTTAGGTCTAACGCATCAGTACCTACGTTCAGTGACGACTCATCCACAGGTTCTGTGGGTTGTCCACTGTCCACTGTGGACGGACGTGTGACCTGAGTCTCATCAATCGGTCGTCATCGGACACGGCGCACCTCCCCGGCATGCACGTCGAAACGCGCGCCAGCCAGCTCATCGGGCACATCGGATGCGACGGCCACCGTGACGATCGACTGCTCGGCTTTGGTCGCTACGAGTGCAAGCTGGTTACGCCGGCTCACGTCGAGTTCAGCAAACACGTCATCGAGTACAAGCACCGGCTCAGGGCCTTCGTCTCGTAACAGTTCGTAGCAGCCGAGTCTAAGTGCGAGCGCGGTCGACCACGATTCGCCATGACTGGCGTATCCGCGCACCGGCAGCTCACCGATCCGCAGATCGATCTCGTCGCGGTGCGGGCCGACCAGATTGACGCCACGCTCGAGTTCCTGCGGACGCAGCCGGGCGAGCTCGTTGAGCAACGCCGCCTCGAGCACGTCGACGCTGCGCTCGTCGGGCAGGCCGGCGCCGATCGAGCTCACGTACGCCAGCCGCAAAGGCTGGCTGTCCGGAGCGACCTGTGAGTAAGCAAGCGCGGCATGCGGGCGCAGCGCGTCGAGCGCGTCGAGCCGGGCAACGAGCAGCGCCGCACCGTGCTGGGCCAGGTGGTTGTCCCAGACGTCGAGGGTGCGCAGATCGCCGGTACCCCCGCCGCGTCGGGCGGCGCCGGCCGACTTCAGCAGTGTCGCGCGTTGCTTGAGGACACGCTCGTAGTCGGCGCGGACGCCGGCGATACGCGGACTGCGCTGCACGAGCAACTCGTCCAGGAATTGGCGCCGCTCACTCGGATCGCCCCGCACGATCGCGAGATCCTCCGGGGCGAACAGGACCGAGCGGAGCACGCCGAGCACATCGCGCGGACGCGTAGCCGGCGCGCCATTGAGCTTGGCCCGATTGGCCCGCCCCGGCGTGATCTCGACCTCGACGCGTAGCTCGCGGCCCTCGGACACGACCGCGGCTCGAACGGCCGCCCGCTCGGCGCCGGCTCGAACCAGCGGCGCGTCGGTCGGCACCCGGTGGCTGCCCAACGTGGCGAGGTAGCCGAGCGCCTCGATCAGGTTCGTCTTGCCCTGGCCGTTCGCGCCGACCAGCACTGCGGGGCCGGGCTCGAAGCTGACGTCCGCGCTTTGCCAGCTTCGGAAGTCGGCGACCGACAGGTGCCGCACGTACATGATGCGAGCTAGTGCGGTAGCCGCATGGGCATGATCAGGTAGTAGTACTCGTCGTCGGAATCCGCCGGGCGCAGCACGGTCGGCTTGTTCGCCGACGGGAACAGCAGGCGGGCCGTCGACGCATTGAGCGCGCCCAGGCCGTCGAGCAGGAACGTGGCGTTGAACGCGATCGTGATCGGCTCGCCGTCGTAGGTCACTTCCAGTCGCTCCTCGGCGCGGCCTTCGTCGTCGCCGCCGGCGGTCAGGTTGACCCCGCCGTCGGCGAACTCCAGCCGCACCGGCGTGCTGCGATCGGCCAGCAGGGCGACCCGCTTGACCGCGTCGACGAACGGCGCGACCGCAACCTCGGCGGTCGAGGACCACTCGGACGGGAGCAGCGTCCGATACGGCGGGAACTGCGGATCGAGCAGCCGGGTTGTGGCCCGGCTCGCGCGGCCGCCGGCGCTGCCGGTGAATCCGATGATGCCGTCGCCGGCGCCGGCCGACGCGGACAGCGCGATGGTCAACTCGTCGCTCTGCGCGAAGCTCTTCGCCGCGTCGGCGAGAGTCCGGGCGGGAATGACGACCTGGGCGGAGGCCTCGCCGGCACTGGACGGTTTCCACTCGAGCTCGCGGACTGCGAGCCGGTACTTGTCGGTGGCCGCGAAGGTCAGCTTCTCGCCGTCGATCTCGAGCCGGACGCCGGTCAGCATGGGCAGTGTGTCGTCGCGGCCGGCCGCAACGGCGACCTGCCCGACCGCCGTTGCGAACGTCGCGCTGTCGACGGTGCCCGCAGTGGTGGGCATCTGCGGCAACTTCGGGTAGTCCTCAACCGGCATGGTCGGCAGCGTGAAGCGGGCCGACCCGCACGCGATCGTCAGCCGTGCCCCGTCGACGGCAACGTCGACCGGATGTGGCGGCAGCGCCCGCGCGATGTCGGCGAGCAGCCGGCCGGATACGAGCGCGGTGCCCGCCGTGGCGGACGCGACGTCGAGGTCGACCTGGGTGGACGCCTCGAGGTCGAATCCGGAGATCGACAGGCTCGACTCGCTGACCTCGAGCAGCAGGCCGGCGAGTACGGGGATCGTCGGACGGGTGGACAAGCTTCGGGCCGCCCACGCCACGGCGTCGGCCAACGCGTCGCGTTCGACCCGGAACTTCATGGTGCCTCCATCGATGCAGTCCGCTTGTCCCCAACACGGGGCTTGCTGGTGTTCTTGTAGTTCATCATTTAGGAAGAGCAATCATCGTCTGTCGTCGTCTCAGGTGTGGACACTGGGGACAACGTCCGCTTGCCCAGTAAACACGCGGGGTACGACTGTGGACGACCGGCGCGCCTCGGTGCGTCGAACTACAGGTTCGCAGTGGACAACCGGCGAACGTGCACCGGCGTCCACGGCGCCGCAGAGATTTTCCACAGCCGCACCCACAAACTGTGCATGACGGGTAGCAACCGCAGGACGTCGCGTGTCGACGACGGATTCAAGGCCGGCGAGCGCCTCGACTTTGGCCGTGATCCTGATGGTGCTCACGACGCGCGGGCTCGCGACTTGATCCGGCTGGTGAGCTCGCTGATCTGGTTGAAGACGCTCATACGCTCGGCCATCAGGCCCCGGATCTTTCGATCCGCGTGCATGACTGTGGTGTGGTCGCGTCCGCCGAACGTTTGTCCGATCTTGGGCAGTGAAAGGTCGGTCAACTCCCGGCACAGGTACATGGCGATCTGCCGGGCGCTGACCAGCACCCGACTGCGGGAGGTGCCGGTGAGATCGTCGAGCGACACCGAGAAGTACTCGGCGACGACGGCCATGATGTGCCCCGCGGTGATCTCCGGGGTCTCTGATTCCGCTGATGAGATCCTTCAGGACGATCTCGGCGAGCAGCATGTCGACGTCCTGCTTGTTCAGGCTGGCGAACGCGGTGACCCTGATCAGCGCGCCCTCGAGTTCGCGGATGTTGCTCTGGATCTTCGTCGCGATGAACTCGAGCACTTCCGGCGGCGGGTTCATGCCGTCCTGGGCGGCCTTCTTGCGAAGGATCGCGATGCGCGTCTCGAGGTCGGGCACCTGGACGTCGGTGATCAGACCCCATTCGAACCGCGTGCGCAGACGGTCTTCGAGCGTCGACAGTTGCCGCGGCGGCCGGTCGGAGCTGATCACGATCTGCTTGTTCGCGTTGTGCAGCGTGTTGAACGTGTGGAAGAACTCTTCCTGCGTGCGCTCGGCTCGTTCGAGGAACTGGATGTCGTCGATCAGCAACAGGTCTTGGGAGCGGTACCGGCCCTGGAATGCCTGCATCTTGTCATCGCGCAGCGAGTTGATGAAGTCGTTGGTGAATTCTTCGCTGGACACGTAGCGAACCTTGATGCCGGGAAACAGGCGCTGCGCGTAATGCCCGATCGCGTGCAGCAGGTGGGTCTTGCCCAGGCCGGATTCGCCGTAGACGAACAGCGGGTTGTAAGCCTTGGCCGGCGCTTCTGCCACGGCGACAGCTGCGGCGTGGGTGAACCGGTTGCTCGAGCCGATGACGAAGGTGTCGAAGGTGTACTTCGGATTCAGATGGGCGTCACGGTCGTTGATTCGCGGGAAACCGGGCTCTACCGGATACGGAGCCAGTTGCTGGACCGTCGCGGACCGGGTTGCCAGTCTTCGGGGGTGTGGCGCGGGTGGTCGAAGTCGCCGTTGGTGTTGGCGTTGTGATGCTCGCCGGCCACGTCCACGGCGGGCTCGGCAGGCTCGTCGGTGTGCTGGACGGTGACCGCTACTCGGATCTCGCGCCCAAGTTCGGCACTGAGCGCCTTGGCGATCATCGGCCGGAGCCGGTTCTCGAGGTAGTCCTTCGCGAACTCGTTCGGGGCTGCGAGCAACGCAGTGTCCTCGACGAGGCCCAAAGGCCTGGTCAGCCCGATCCACGCTCGGTGGTGTGGCCGGATGGAGTCGTCGTCAAGGCGACGGATGGCATGCGTCCAGACGTCGCCGAGGTCGGTGGTGTCGTCCAAGAGCCGAATCCATCCCCCCACGTCGTGCGATTGCCCGTAGTCCTCCACAGACGATCTCATGCGCTGCCCCGGGCTGCACGCCAGCGGGAGTCGATCCGCGCCGCTCAGAGGCGGTCAGTCCACAGCGTCGTCCACAGGCTGTGCATGCACACGTGTGGCCGGTCGAGACCCTGCTGGTGATTGCCTTTCGAGTGACGCGTGCCGAACGCTGCGGCGGGCGGCACGGCTGGTGAACCTAACAGCGGCTGCGCGGATCTCACAACTGACACGGCGTGTCGTTGCGCAGTGCTACGAGGCGCGCACAGTAGGGTGGATGGTTCGGTACATCCCTGGTTTGACCGGGGTGTGAGAGGATCCGTACCGTAGATTGGTCCCCGGTGTTGTGGATGGACGCTGTGCATATCGCACGCCGTCCGCCTCCGCTCACCAGGGCCCGGGGACCAGTCGCGTGGCTCGTTACGACGAGCACTCGCATACCGACTTTCGCAGACGACAAACCGATCGATCTTGATGGAGCCTGACCGTGAGCAAGCGGACCTATCAGCCGAACAACCGCCGCCGTGCCAAGACCCACGGCTTCCGGTTGCGTATGCGTACGCGTGCCGGTCGCGCGATCATCGCCGCCCGTCGGCGCAAGGGCCGCAACGCTCTGTCGGCTTAAACCCGACCGCAGTTGGTCTTGTGGTGCCGCGGGCGAACCGGATGCGGCGGTCTGGTGACTTCACCTCCGTCGTTCGTGGTGGTGCCCGCAGCAGGCGTGGTCCCCTGGTCGTTCACCTACGGCGGGACGTGACCGAAGGCGGTCCGGCCCGGGTGGGGCTCGTCGTCGGCAAGTCGGTCGGCGGCAGCGTGGTCCGGCACCGCGTGGCGCGCCAGTTGCGTGCACAGATGGCAAGCCGGATCGGTTCGCTGCCGGCCGGCAGCGGTGTCGTCATCCGAGCCCTTCCCGAGTCGGCGGGTGCGACCTCTGCGCAGTTCAGCGCCGAGTTGGATTCGGCGCTGGCTCGCCTGCTACGCGGATCATCCCGATGAGCGCACCACGGCCACGCGGCCGCGGCATCGCTGCCCGTGGGGCGCTGAAGCTGATCCGGGGCTGGCAGGTTTTCGTCAGTTCGTGGCGGGCGCCATCGTGCCGGTTCACCCCGTCGTGCAGTGCGTACACCATGCAGGCGATTGAGCGGTTCGGTCTCGCCCGCGGCGGGTACCTGGGGGTGCGCCGCTTGCTCCGTTGCCACCCCTGGCATCGTGGCGGGCACGACCCCGTGCCGCCACTCGTTGCCGAGTCGGCCGAATCTTCCCGCCCTGATCCTGTTCCCGTCCGGTCATCCCGGACAGCCGCCTAGGAGACACGTCAGTGCTCGACTTTTTGTACACCGGTGTCTCGTGGGTGCTGCTGCGTTGGCATCAGCTGTTCACGTTTCTCGGCCTGGACAAGGACGGCGGCCTGAACTGGGCGTTGTCGATCGTCTTCCTGGTCATCACCGCCCGACTGCTGTTGTTCCGCTTCTTCGTCAAGCAGGTCAAGTACCAGCGGCATATGCAGTTGATGCAGCCGAAGATCCAGCAGTTACGCGAGAAGTACAAGAACGATCGCGCCACGATGCAGCGCGAAATGATGAAGCTGCAGCAGGAAGAAGGCTTCAATCCGGTTGCCGGTTGCCTGCCGATGCTGCTGCAGATCCCGATCTTCATCTCGCTGTATCACGTGCTGCGGCACCTCTCGAACTCCGTTCATCTGCCGGCGAGCGATCCGCGGCTGACGCTGTATACGTTCACGTCGGACGAGACTCTGAGCGCGGCGAGGGCCAAACTCTTCGGCGCGCCGCTCGCGGCGTCGCTGCGCGACAACGCGGAGAAGATCCACGCGCTCGGCGGCGACCTCGCGAGTACCCGAACGGTGACCCTGGTGCTGGTGCTGGTGAGCTCCGCGGCCACCTACTTCACGCAGATTCTGGTGCGGCGCGGGCAGCCGACGACGCCAGTCGGCACCGCTGCCACCGTGCAGAAGCTGATGCTCTACTTCATCCCGATCAGCGTGCTCTTCTCCGGATTGATCTTCCCGCTCGGCGTGCTCATCTACTGGTTCACGAGCAACGTGTGGACGCTCGGCCAGCAGTTCTACATCAACAAGTTCCACCCGCACGTGCCTGAGGAGGCCGGGCCGGTCGGCGAGCTCGGCAAGACGCTCGCCCCGAAGCCCGGCCAGAAGCCGGTACGGGATCGCCGCACGATCAACGTCACGCCGGCCGAGGTTGTCGATGACGACGTGACGCCCGAGGGGTCTTCGCCGCCGCCACCACGTACCAGCACTCCGCGCCCCGGCGCGCGGCCGAATCGCGGGTCGAGCCGACCGTCCGGTAAGCGGCCCAGTCAGGCCAAGAAGCGGCGTTAGCTGAAGTTCGATTTGAAAGGATCACCCGATCGTGAGTGACACCGAAGTTTCGCCCCAAGAGCAGGTTGTGCAGGTTTCCGACGAGTCCTCGTCTGATGGCGATCTGCTTGTACGCGAAGGAGATATCGCCGCTGACTACCTCGAACGGTTGCTCGACATCATCGACTATGACGGCGACATCGATCTCGATGTCGAGAACGATCGGGCGATAGTCGCGATAGTCGGCAGCGATCTGCAGCCGTTGGTCGGCCGCAATGGCGAGACGCTCGATGCCCTGCAGGAACTCACCCGACTCGCCGTGCAGCAGCGCACTGGCGAACGCAGCCGGCTGATGCTCGACGTGAGCGGGCATCGCCAGGCACGGCGCGCGGAACTGAGCGCGCTGGCCGAATCGGTTGCGCGGCAGGTACTCGAGACGGGTGAGCCGGTCCGCTTGGCGGCGATGAATCCGTTTGAGCGCAAGGTCGTCCACGACGCGATCTCGGCGGTCGACGGCGTGCGTAGCGAGTCGGAGGGCGAGGAGCCTGAACGTCGCGTGGTCGTGCTCATCGAGCCGTGACGGATGCGCCGAGTACACCGGCTCCGCCTGCTGTCGCCCGGGGTGTCTTCGGCGAACGATTGGACCTGGCGCGTCGCTACGCGGCGCTGCTTGCTACCGATGGCGTTGAACGTGGGCTGATCGGCCCGCGGGAGGTTCCCCGGCTGTGGGATCGGCACCTTCTCAACTGTGCTGTAGTTGGGGAGCTGGTGCCGGACGGCGCTCGGATCGTGGACGTGGGCAGTGGAGCCGGGCTGCCGGGTATTGCCCTCGCGTGCCGGAGGCCTGATCTCCGGGTCGATCTCGTCGAGTCGTTGGCGCGGCGGGTGGCATTCCTGCATGAGGCCGTCGACGCACTTGGATTGGCCGACCAAATGCGGGTTGTTCATGGCCGCGCAGAGGACCGAGAGGTGCTCGACTTGATCAGAGGCGCACCATGGGTGACAGCGCGAGCGGTGGCGCCACTGGACCGGTTAGTGAGATGGTGCCTACCGGTGTTGGAGCCGGGCGGGACACTTCTGGCGATAAAGGGTGCTCGGGCCGAACCTGAGATGCAGGCTCATGAGGCGGCGATCAGTCGCCTGGGGGGTGACGCGGTGTCGATCGTGACGTGCGGTGCTGGCGTCGTTGACCCGCCAGTGAATGTAGTCCTCGTGCGGCGCGCAGTGACGCGATCGCGGAGTCTCAAAGGAAGCCGATGAGCAGACGATTCTCTGGCATCCATGCGATGACGGATGAGGTTTCACGTGAAACACCAAGCGATCCGGTTTCACGTGAAACAGCAATCGACACTCCGATCGCCCGTGAAGCGCTGCAGGCGGTGCATGTCATGAACGTCCGTCGGGAGCGTTGGCCACGTCCGCCGGCGACTCGTGTCATCACAGTCGCCAATCAAAAGGGTGGTGTCGGTAAGACGACCACCGCAGTCAACCTGGCCGCCGCTCTTGCGTTGCACGGCCTGCGAGTTCTTGTCATTGACCTGGACCCGCAGGCCAATGCGAGCACAGCCCTGGGTGTCGCGCATCCGATTGGCACACCGTCCGCCTACGACGTGCTACTCGGCGACGAATTGCTGGCGAACGTCATCGCCGAGGTTGAAGTGGCCGACACGCTGTTCTGCGTCCCGGCCACAATTGACCTCGCCGGCGCCGATCTGGAGTTGTCCTCCCAGGTCGCTCGTGAGTACCGACTCCAACGCGCCCTCGACGCATTCCTCGGCGTCACCCATGACTTCGACTACATCTTCGTCGACTGTCCGCCATCACTGGGCCTGCTGACGCTCAATGCATTGGTCGCCGCCCGTGAGGTGTTGATCCCGATCCAATGCGAGTACTACGCGCTCGAAGGTCTGGCGCAATTGCTGAGCACCATCGAGATGGTGCAGTCCTATCTGAACACGACGCTGTCGGTCAGCACGGTTCTGCTGACGATGTATGACAGCAGAACACGGCTTGCCGACCAGGTCGCCGCCGACGTGCGATCCCATTTCGGGGACTTGGTGATCGAGTCGGTCATACCCAGAAACGTGCGAGTCTCCGAAGCGCCAGGCTTCGGTCAGACCGTTATGACATATGACGCCGGCTCCCGGGGGGCTGTCGGGTACCTCGAGGCAGCGCGTGAACTGGCCGAACGTGGCCGAGACATGCCCGCTGCGCCGATGCAACGAACCGATGAGGAGACCTCGTGAGCAAGACCCGTGTAGGCGGTCTGGGACGCGGCCTTGGAGCGCTCATTCCTACCGCGCCGGCCGCTCCCGGCGGCCTTGGCCGCCCGACCGGCGGCGCAGCGCCGACGCAGCCGAACAGGACGGCCGAGTCCCAGTCCCCAGCGGCCGCTCTTCCTGCCGACCCGCAGGTTGATCGTTCGCTGGACGATGGTGCACCCCTGCCCGTACCTGGTGCGACCTACGTCGAGGTTGAGGTCAGCGCGATCACGACCAATCCACGCCAGCCCCGACAGGTGTTCGACGAGGAGTCACTCGCCGAACTCGCGCACTCGATTCGTGAGTTCGGCGTCCTGCAGCCGGTTGTCGTGCGCCGTCACGACGCCGGGTACGAGCTCGTCATGGGCGAGCGGCGGTTGCGCGCAGCCATCGCCGCGGGCCTCGACACGATTCCGACCATCGTCCGGGAGACCGAAGACGATGCGATGCTGCGTGACGCGCTGCTCGAGAACATCCATCGTGCGGCGCTCAATCCACTCGAAGAAGCTGCCGCCTACCAGCAGTTGCTCAACGAGTTCAGCACGACGCACGATGAGCTAGCGCAGCGGATCGGCCGCAGCAGGCCACAGATCAGCAACACGATTCGGTTGCTCAACCTGCCGGTTCCGGTGCAGCGCCGTGTCGCCGCCGGGGTTCTCTCCGCCGGTCACGCCCGCGCACTGCTCAGCCTCGAGGAATCAGACGCCCAGGAGGAATTGGCGAGTCGCATCGTGGCCGAGGGCCTCTCTGTCCGGGCGACCGAGGAACTGGTCTCGCTACACGCGCAGGGGTCGGCACAGAAGAAGCAGACACGTCGGGCGACAGCGCCACGCATTGTCGCGCCCGGTGTGGCTGACCTGGCCGACAAGCTGTCCGACACGCTTGACACCAGAGTCCGGGTAGATCTCGGGCGCCGAAAGGGCAAGATCACGGTCGAATTTGCGTCCGTCGACGACCTGGAACGGATTGTCGCCCTCATCGCGCCGCAGGTTGCGACCGTGCGCGGTCAGTCAACTGGCCCGAACGAACCGTAGGAGACCACGTCGGCCAACGGGCGCCGGCCGCGCCGCAAGGACGGTGAGCGTCGGTCGGCCGCGCGATAGCCGATGCTCAGCGTGCCGATCGGGGCCAACCGGTCGGGCACTGCGAATGCGGCGCGCAGCGATGTCCATCGCTCGGGCGGAACGCCGAAGAAGCAGCCGGCCAGTCCCCTGTCGACCGCCCCGAGCAGAACGAGAAGCGACGCCATTCCGGTGTCGATGTGCCAATACGGAACCGGCCATCTGGCCTCGTCGCGATCCGTCCAGCCCTTGTCGGATTCCGCGTACCGGTCGAGATAAGCCTGCTTGTCAGAGAACGCGACGATGAGCACCGGCGCCGTGCGCAAACCGGTAAGCCAGGTGTCCGCGACCGGCGCCGGCTCGGTCGTCGCGGTCCAGTACCGGTCGCGGGCTACCGGCGTGTCCAGAACAAGGAAGTGCCATCCCTGGCTGAAGCCGGCGGACGGTGCATGTAGTGCCATTTGCAGCAATTCGTCGACCATGGCACGAGAAACAGGCCGCGTAGGGTCATAGGCGCGAACCATTCGCCGCTTTCGCACGACGTCGACGAATTCCATACCGATATTGAATCGCATGATCGAATCCGAGTGAGCACCCTCACGGCGGCCGATCCGGGTATTCCAGTGTGTCAGCGGGAGTGCCGTATGCGATCGTGTGCCGGTGGAGCTGAAGCAGTCGCACAAGCTGGAAAACGTCCTTTACGACATCCGCGGGCCGGTACTCGAGGAGGCAAAGCGCCTCGAGGAGGAAGGCCGGCGAATCATCAAGTTGAACATCGGCAATCCGGCACCGTTCGGCTTCGATGCTCCTGAGGAGATCCTGGTCGACGTCATCCGTAACCTGCCGTCCTCGCAGGGCTATTCGGACTCGCAGGGGATCCTCTCCGGTCGGACCGCGGTTGTGCAGCACTACCAGGAGCGTGGCATCGGTGGCGTCACGGTCGACGACATCTGGCTCGGTAACGGCGCCAGCGAACTGATCACCATCTCGCTGCAGGCCATGCTCGACGACGGCGACGAGGTGCTCATCCCCGCCCCTGACTATCCACTGTGGACAGCATCAACCAGCCTCGCCGGTGGGCGCGCAGTGCACTACTTGTGCGACGAGAGCAACGGCTGGCTGCCCGACCTCGATGACATGGCCGCGAAGATTTCCCCGCGTACAAAGGCAATCGTCGTCATCAACCCCAACAACCCGACCGGCGCGGTATACCCCACAGAGGTACTGGAAGGAATTGCCGAGCTGGCCCGTCGCCACTCGCTCGTCGTGATGTCAGACGAGATATATGACAAAGTCCTATATGACGACGCGACGCACACGCCGTTCGCCGTGATCGCTCCGGATCTGTTCACGTTGACGTTCAACGGGCTTGTCGAAGGCATATCGGCTCGCCGGCTTCCGGAGTGCCTGGCTCATGGTCACCGGACCGAAGCGGCACGCCGCGAGCTACCTCGAGGGGATCACGATCCTCACGAACATGCGCCTGTGCGCGAACGTGCCGGCACAGCACGCGATTCAGACCGCGCTCGGTGGACGCCAAAGCATCAACGACCTAGTGCTTCCCGGTGGCCGACTGCGCGAGCAACGGGACGCCGCGATGGCCGCGCTCAAAGAGATCCCGGGCGTGACCTGCGTGCAGCCGCGGGGCGCGCTCTACGTCTTCCCGCGTCTGGATCTCGACCTGTACCCGATCGAGGACGACCAGGCGTTCGTGCTGCAACTGCTGCGCGAGCAACACGTGCTGGTCGTGCAGGGCAGCGGGTTCAACTGGCCGCACCCAGACCACCTGCGCATTGTCACGCTCCCCCGGGCCGACGATCTGACCGAGGCCATCGGGCGCATCGGCACGTTCCTGGCCGGATACCGCGGCCCGTAACTCAGCGCGGCGCGACCTGCCGTCGTCCGGTGGCATCTGCCGCCTACGCCGGCGACCGGCGGGTCGCCACACGGCGGATTTCGTCTTAACATCGCGAGCGAGTCCGTCGCTTGGGAGCGTTGCATTGTCCCGTCGCCTGGTGAACCTCACGCTGGACAATCTCATCGACCTGCCGACCCGGTGCCGCACGTGCGTGTTCTGGGAACTCGACCCGGTCGCCGGTGATCGCGCATGCAAGACCGGCGGAACGGATCTGGAGAAGGAAGCCTGGCTGTCCGACACCCTGCTGGAGTGGGGCAGTTGCGGAAAGATCGCCTACGTCGGGCCGGCCCCGGCTGGCTATGTGCTGTTCGCGCCGCCGGCGTACGTGCCGCGCTCGGTGGCCTTTCCCACCTCGCCGGTGAGTGCCGACGCGGTGCTTCTCATGACAGCCCACGTGTTGCCGGAGTTCGCGGACGCCGGCCTCGGCCGGATGCTGGTGCAATCGGTCGTCCGCGATGTCGCGCGGCGCGGCCTCAAGGCGGTTGAAGCCTTCGGCACGCTCGGCGCCGCCGCCGACGAGGGCAAGCACAATTGCCTGATGCCCGCCGACTACTTGCTGGCGGTCGGATTCAAGACCGTGCGCCCGCATCGCAAATACCCGCGGCTACGACTCGATGTGAAATCGACCGTGTCGTGGAAGGAAGACGTCGAGTATGCGATCGAGCGGCTGTTCTCGTCGGTCTCGCCCACGGCCCTGTCGCGCGGCTGACCAACCGCGCTCGCTACGAGGCGATGGCCGGAATCCGCATGACGCCGGTGGGTGGATCCTCCGCCTTGGGCAGGTAGAGCCGCTGAACCGCGACCAGCAACCCTTCGGCAACCGTGTCGCGAAATGCCGGATCGACGAGCCGCACGCGGTCGATGGGCGAGCTGAGATAGCCGACCTCGACGCGCACCGCGGGCATGCGGGTCAGCCGGAGTAACGCCCACGTCTTCGGGTGGACGCGGCCGTTGAGCATGCCCGTGCGCGCGACGATCTCACGCTGGGCGAGCTCGGCCAGGCGCTCGCCGATCGTCGAACTCGATTCGCCGGCGCCGTAGTGGTAGCTGGCCACGCCGTTGGCAAGCGGCGACGGTGCGGCATCGACGTGCAGCGACAGCAGCATGTCGGCCCCGACCTGGTTGGCGAAGCCGGCCCGTTCCTCGTCGCTTGCGCCGTTGTACGGGCCGCGGGTCAGCCAGGTCGTGACGCCCAATGCGGTGAGCCGGCCCTCGAGGCGGGTCGCGAGGTCCCAGGCGATGTCGGCCTCGCAGATGCCGTCCGCTTCAACACCGCGATCGTCGCCACCGTGGCCGGGGTCGAGGACCAGCCGCTTGCCGAGCAGGCTCGGACCCGACTCGACGACGCGCATCTGCTCGCGCAGCAACTGCGGCCGCCCGCCGATGACGCGACGGCCGAGCTGGCGCAGCGCGCGCAGGGTGGCCGGCCCGCAGATTCCGTCCGGAACCAGGCCGTAGTCGCGCTGGAACGTGCGCAGCGCCCGCTCGGTGTGCCGGCCGAATACGCCATCGGGCCGGATCAGGTCATAGCCCATCTCCAGCAACTGCTCCTGCAATGAAGCGACGTCGTCGCCTGCGAGCATGTTGGTGGCGTTATGGCCAAGCACACGATCGCCGAGGCGCCATCGCGCACCGGCCAACGCGGTATAGGTCTCGACGCCGACTATGCCGTCGACCGACAGGCCGCGCCGCTGTTGAAAGTGGCGGACCGCGAGTTCGGTGTCGGCGTCGTAGAGCGAGTCAGATGCCGGGTCGAGATTTGCGACGAGGCCGAGTCCGGCGAGTACGCGCCGCACTTCGGCGACCGCATCTCCCGCGGCGCCGCGGCGGAGTGGCTGCATCGGAACGAGAAACCTCACGGACCTGTCGGGGACGGGCACTGTCGTGGAGACAGTAGGCCGTCAGTCATTGTGCCTCAGCCTCGGTCGGATGCCGAACGGGGCATAAAGTCCGCGAGTCCACTGGCCTAAAGTACGACAAAGGCGGCCATAATCGGCCGCCTCTGCCCGATAAATCCGTCGTGTGATCCGCGCATACACATCAGTCGCGCGGAGAGCAGACTTACGGGATGTAGTCCGCGAGTTCCTTCAGAATGGCCGCCTTCGGGCGGGCTCCGACGATCGACTTCACGATCTGACCCTTGTCGAATACCGACATCGTCGGGATGGACAGGATCTGGTAGTCGCGGGCGATGCCCGGGTTCTCGTCGATGTTTACCTTCGCGACGGTGATCTTGCCGGCGTACTCGCCCGCGATCTCGTCGAGCACCGGGGCGACCATCTTGCACGGCCCGCACCACTCGGCCCAGAAGTCAACGAGCACCGGCCCGTCGGCGCCCAGGACGTCGGCGGCAAAGGTCGCATCAGTAACGGTCTTGGTGTTCTGCCCCATGTCGTTCTCCTGTTGGTCGGCTAGTCCTGCTGAAACAGGCTTGACGGTGTGGTCATTCCCGCCGGTCAGGCCGCTCTAAGCAGAGCTGCCCGCCAGCGCGTCGCTCTGGCTGGCGAGATACCGCTCGGCGTCCAGGGCGGCCTGACAGCCCGTGCCAGCAGCCGTCACAGCTTGACGATAGGTGTGGTCGACCAGATCGCCCGCGGCGAACACGCCGTCGAGGTTCGTCTTCGTGCCGTCACTGGTCAGGACGTAGCCCTCGGGGTCGAGGTCGACCTGCCCCTTGACCAGCTCGCTTCGCGGCTCGTGCCCGATCGCGATGAACAGACCCTGCACGGCGAGGTCGCGCTCGGCGCCAGTGACCGTGTCACGCAGGCGGATGCCGTCGACGGTGTTGTCGCCGCTGATGTCAGCAACCTCGGAGTTCCACGCCCAGTCGATCTTCTCGTTGCCCATCGCGCGGTCGGCCATGATGCGGCTGGCGCGAAGGGCGTCTCGCCGGTGAATCACGGTGACCGACTTCGCGAACCGGGTCAGGAAGGTGGCCTCCTCCATAGCGGTATCGCCACCGCCGACGACGGCAATGTCCTTGTCACGGAAGAAGAAACCGTCACAGGTGGCACACCAGGACACGCCGTGGCCGGACAACTCGTCCTCGCGGACGATGCCGAGTTTGCGGTAGGCCGAGCCCATCGCGAGGATCACGGTGTCGGCGCTGAACTCGTCGCCGTGGGTACGGACCTTCTTCACCGGACCGGTGAGGTCGACGGACACGACGTCGTCGCTGACGATCTCGGCGCCGAAGTGTTCGGCCTGGGCGCGCATGTGCATCATCAACTCCGGGCCCATGATTCCGTCAGGGAAGCCCGGGTAGTTCTCGACGTCCGTCGTGGTCATCAACGCGCCGCCGAACTGCGAACCCTCGAACAGCAGCGGGGCCAGATCGGCTCTGGCGGTATAGAGCGCTGCCGTGTACCCCGCCGGGCCTGAGCCGATGATGATGACGTTGCGGTGCTTGGCTGTGCTCACTGGTGCCTCAATCCCTGTTTACCTACATCGGCGGCAACGATCCTAGGTGGGCGGAGATTCCCCGATCGGCCGCGGGAGCGGCCCGCGGTCGGGCCCGGGCGCATCTCAGCGCCGCGCCGCGGAGAGGATCTCGCGGACCTCCGGAATCCGCATGCGCCAGGCGACGAGAAGCAGGACGGCCACCCCCGCGATCGTGCCGGCGATGACGCCGAAGAGGGCTCCGGTGCGCCCGTGCCCGAACAGGCTCGTCCCCCACAGCACCATGCCCAAGGCGGCGGCTCCGCCGAAGATCGACGCGACGCCGATCCGCGCGATCGTGCGTACCACCTTGGCGAAACCGAGGTGGCCGAGGCGGTGCGTGAGCAACAGGTGTCCCATCACCGCGCCGACTACGTAGGACATCGACGTCGAAACGTTCAGGGCCTCGATGACGCGGTCGCCGTGCAGTGTCTCGGCGGCCAGCAGGACCAGGACCACCTTGGCGGCCACCATGCAGATGTTGATGATCGTGGGCGTTCGGGCGTCACGCATCGCGTAGAACACCCGCATCTGCAGCATGACCAGCGCGAACGGCAACAACCCGAACGCCGACAGTGCCAGGGTCGTCCCGATCAGCCGGGCGTCGTGCACATTGGTGCGTCCGACGAAGATCGCCATCGTGAACGACGGGCCGAGCACCATCAGGCCCACGGTGATCGGGATGAGCGCGACGGCCGAGAGTCGGGCACCCATCGAGAGGTGCTCGATCACCGCCTCCTGATCGCCGCGCGCTGCTGCTCGCGACATGCGCGGCATGAGCGCGGTGAGCAGCGAGACGCCGAGGATGCCGTAGGGCACCTGGAAGAGCAGGTCGGCGTAGGTGAAGTTCGTGACGCCGTTGTGGTTGAACCCGACCTTGACGATGACGCTGACGCCGATCTGGCTCGCCACCACGTAGCCGATGACCCAGCCGGTCAGCGATCCGGCCTCGCGCATGCCGCGCTCGTCGCGGGCCTCGGCCTGGAACCGCCAGCGCCAGTGGAAGCCGGCGCGTTTGAGGAACGGTATGAGGACGAACGCCTGCGCCGCGATGCCCAGAGTCGTGCCGACGCCGAGCACCAGGATCTGCGTGGTGGTCATGTTCGACGGGATGAGCGTCTTGGGGCCGGGCAGCAGGGCGAAAAGACCGATGGTCGCGATGGTGATGACGTTGTTGAGCACGGGTGCCCAGGCGCCGGGACCGTACACACCGCGGATGTTCAGCACGGCCGTGAACATCGCGCCCAGACCGTAGAAGAAGATCTCCGGCAGGAGCAATGTCGCGAATGTGCTCGTCAACTCGCGTTCGCTCGAGTTGTTGACGAACAGCGCGGCGAGCAGTGGCGCGGCCACCACGGCGATGAGCGTCGCCGCACTGAGCGCCACGGTCGCGATCGACAACAACCGCTGGGTGTAGGCCTCCCCCTTGTCCCGGTCGTGCTCCTCGGCGTGGACGAGCAGCGGTATCAGCACGCTTGACAGCACTCCGCCGATCATCAGTTCGTAGACCATGTTCGGAAAGCTGTTCGCGCCGTTGTAGGCGTCGCCGACCAAACCGGTACCGAGCGCGGCCGCCAACGCAATGCTGCGCAGGAACCCGGTGACCCGGCTGGCGACGCTCGCAATGGCCATCGTCCGGCTCGAAGCGAGCAGGCTGCCCTCTCCCCGCTCGGCAGCGCCCGCGGGTTTGGCAGCCGACGTCGTCGCGCCGGCCTCCGGGCGATGCCGGCGCCGGCCCGCGTAGGTGACCGAGCCCCATTGCTCCTCGGCGTGCGCCCACTCCTCGTCGGACACCCGCTGCCAGGCCGGCATCAAGACGCCGGTCATCGGGTTGTCCTCGGTGAACGTGCGCGGCTCGACGGTGATCAGCCCGCGGCCGTAGATAGACGGAGTGCTCCACTCGTCGCCGGGTTCGGCGTCGCTCACGCGCCGACCCCAGCCGGTTCAGGTCGTGGCGACTCGTCGACCGCGGGGCCCTGTGGCCGGGCGCGGATCCGGCGCATCACCCGGTATCCGAGCGCCAACACGAGAACGCCGCACGCCACGGCCGTGATGATCACGCCGATGGCGCCGAGTGCCGTGCAGTGAATATTGAGACGTACGGATTTGCCGAGCGCTGAGCCGTCTGGCGCCAGCAGCGCGGCGTCGACCTGGAATCGGCCGGCGCGCTGGACGTGTGCCTGGATCTTCAGCGAACTTCGGGCACCACTCGGGATCCGCTGCACCCGGACGTTGTCGGTGCTGAAGCCGGCGACGCCGTTGACTGTCGTGATCGAGACGCGGACGTCGACTTCGACCGGCAGCGTGTTCACCACCGTCACGAACAGCGGCGAATCATTGGACGCAAGTGTGTAGGCGCCGTTGGACGGGCGGACGATGTAGACGCCGGATTGCCAGATGTCGACCTGATGGGCAAGTGCAGTGGCGAACGAGGCACCGCGCAGCCGGTTCACCCGCCACGCTGACGATTCGGTGCGTTGGATCGCGGCCGGCATCCCGCCGAGCAACCGCGTGGCGTCGGCGCGGGTCAGGGCGCTGCTGAACGACTGGACGAAGTCTGTTGCCGAGGACGCCGCGGCGAGATTCTGCGGGTCGACCTCGGCGTTGGGATTCGGCTCGACGAGCGAACCGTGATCGACCGGCGCAACGGTCGAGGCGGCCTGCCCGAGAGTCAGCGACCGCGACCACGTTGCGCCCGCCGTGGCCAGGATCGTCCGCGCCGCGACGGTCGGCGACGCGTCGACGTAACGCTCGGCGGTCATCACCACGTAGTGCGGGCGGCTCGGGTCTTCGGCCGCGCGTACCGCGAGGTCGGAGACCAGTTGCGGCAACGTCGCCGTGCTGTCCCGGTGCTGGGTCAGAATCGGGTTGGAGAACCCCTGCAGGACGTGGTCGGTCACCGCCGCGACCGAGCCGGGCACGCCGAACTGCGCCGGCAGTGGCGCAAGGGCGTCCGGGCGTGGGGTCTGGGATCTGCCGCCGGGCAGTGTCGCGTCGTTGACGACCACCTCGGAGGTGCCGGTGCTGACCACTCGGCGCAAGGCCGCAGCCGTGATCGTCTCGCCGGCCGGCCAAGCCACCTCACTACCGGCCGGAAAGCCGAGCGCCCCGAGCATGCGAGCGGCCTGGTCGGCCCCGAAGTCGTTGTTCCAGGTCAGGCCGGCGCGGGTGACGGCGTCGATATCGGGGTCGGCGTAGGGGGTGAGGCTCGGCTCGGTGGAGGCGATGACGTCGCGTAGCCGCTTGAGCCAGGCCCGCGCGGCCTCCGTGCCGGTACCGGTGAAGACCTTGCCGCCCTCGTCGACCTGGTACGCGTTGCTCATCACGGCGAGTTCGTCGATCAACTCCGGGTCGATGACGAGGGTCAGGTGCACCTTCGGCGCGACGCGTTCAACGACGGCCAGCGCGCGGTCCAGGCGTCCGCCGGGCCGTACCGATTGGGCGAGGCCGTCGTCGACGAACGTCGAGCCTTGTCCTTCGATGAGCCGGTGCGGGCGGTCGATGAGCGGCCACACCCAGCTCACCTGTACCGGCTTCGGGTTGTCATGGAACGACGGGAGATAGGTCTGCCCGAAGCCGACCTCACTCGTCTGGCCACCGGACTCCGTCGCGGCGGTGGCAGTGAAGTTGATCGGGTAGACCCCGCCGCCGGATGGCTGGCACAGGCAGATGCCCGTGTGGTCGAAGGCCTCGCTCGTGGTCGTGCGGTAGGTGACCTTGACGGTTTCGTGCGCGCCGATCGGCGTCGTGAGTTGCACCGACTGCAGGGGCGACAGGCTGCTCCCGTCGGTACTCGGCGCGGGATGGGCCATCAACTGTTCGAGCTGCGCCTGCTGGGAGATCGGGGCGTCACGATCGACGTTGAGCGTGACGTCGTAGAGCGCAGCGGCGGTCTTGTTGGTCAGTGACAAGACGATGGTGAGTCGCCGCGGCGTGCTCGTGAGCACGGGCGTCGTCGGCGCCATGTCGACGACGGTGACCGCCGAGGCTCTGGTTGGACGGAGGCTGGGCAGCGCCCGCTTGGGTCATCCCGGGCAGCATGACGCCGGCCAGCAGGGCCGCCGTCGCGACTGCCCTGGGCACCCACCGCGCCAGGGTGTGTATCTCGAACCTCACGCGCTCTCCGCGAGCAGCCGTCCTGCCGCGTCCACCAGACCACGCTCGTCGGGGTAGGCCAGTTGCTCGGTGATCTCGGGTAGGGGCACCCAGGCCACCTCGGCGACCTCGACGTCGGCATCTGACAGCTCGCCACCGACGGCCCGCATGAGGAAATGATGCACCGTCTTGTGTACTCGGCGCCCCTCGGCGATGAACCAGAAATCGATCGTGCCGAGGCTGGCGAGGATCTCGCCGCTGATGCCGGTCTCCTCCGCTACCTCCCGGATCGCGGCCTGCTCGGGCGTTTCGCCCGCCTCGACGTGGCCCTTCGGTAGCGACCAGAGCAGCCGGCCGCGGCGATCGACGCGGCCGATCAGCGCCCCGAGCGGAACGTCGCCGGCGAGGTCGACCACGAGGCCACCAGCACTGGTCTCGTCGACCCGCTTGAGCCGGGGGCGGCTACGTCGGCCCGACTTGGCGGCTTTGGTGGCTTTAGCAGCACCGCTGCCCTCGCCCGAGCGCCGTGGCTTCGGCGAATCGGGCGCTCGGGACATGGGCCCGATGGTAGCCGGAAGGCCGGTAGCCTGGCCGTCCGTGACAGCCCTCCCCGGTGGCCCATTTGGTGCGGTTCGGCCGCGCGCCGTGCCGCCCCGTATCGTGACCCTTTCATGACGCCAGCCCGCGGCCCCGCCGATCTGATCGCTGTGCCGGCGGAGGCAGAACGTCTCGGCGCGGCATTCGAGGCGGCCGGGCACGAATTGCACCTGGTCGGCGGCACCGTGCGAGACGCGCTGATGGGCCGGCCCGACGTCGATCTGGATTTCACAACAGATGCTCAGCCGGACGAGGTTCTGGCGTTGGTCACACCGATGGCGAGTTCGATCTGGACGACCGGCATCGAGTTCGGGACCGTGGGCCTGCAGATGGGTTCCCGGCAGTGCGAGATCACCACGTTCCGGGCGGATCGCTACGACCGGATCAGCCGCAACCCGTTGGTGGCATATGGCAAATCTCTCGTGGACGACCTCCGCCGCCGTGACTTCACGATGAACGCGATGGCGCTCTCGCTGGTCGGCCCAAGGGTGTTCGCCGATCCGTTCGGCGGGCTCGGCGACCTGGCCCGGGGCGTCCTGCGCACTCCTGGCACGCCCGAGGAGTCCTTCGCCGACGATCCGCTGCGGATGCTGCGGGCGGCCCGCTTCGTCTCGACGCTCGGCGTCACCCTGGCGCCGGAGGTACGCGCGGCAATGACGGCGATGTCGGGCGAACTGGCCCGGGTCACCGCCGAGCGGGTGCAGGCCGAACTGTCCAAGCTGATGCTCGGCGGCGCGCCTCGTCAGGCTCTGGAGTTGATCGTCGAGACCGGGGTGGCCGACGTCGTGCTACCCGAACTGCCCGCGCTGCGCATGGCGGCCGACGAGCACGGTCAGCACAAGGACGTCTACGCGCACACGCTGCAGGTGCTCGACCAGGCGATCGACCTTGAAAAGGGCAGTGGCGGAGCTCCTGACTTGGTACTGCGGTGGGCCGCGTTGCTGCACGACATCGGCAAGCCGGCCACTCGGCGCTTCGAGGCCGACGGGAGGGTGACGTTTCACCACCACGAGGCCGTGGGAGCCCGCATGGCCCGGGCGCGCCTGAAGGAGTTGCGGTACTCGAAGGACGTCATCGACGACGTGGGGCAGTTGGTGTTCCTGCACCTGCGCTTCTACGGCTACGGACGGGGCGAGTGGACCGACTCGGCCGTGCGCCGCTACGTCGTCGACGCCGGCCCACTGCTGGACCGGCTGCACAAGCTGGTCCGCTCGGACTGCACGACGCGAAATGTGCGCAAGGCATCGGCCCTGGCCTCGGCATACGACGCGTTGGAGACGCGCATCGCCCGGCTGCGCGAGCAGGAGGAACTCGACTCGATCCGTCCCGACCTGGACGGCAACGAGATCATGGCGATCCTCGGCATCGCGCCCGGGCCGCTGGTGGGCCGCGCGTACAAGTACCTGCTCGGCCTGCGGATGGAGCACGGCCCGCTCGGCCACGACCGTGCCGTCGAGGAACTGCGCAAGTGGGCGGCCAACCAGTAGCGCGCTACCGCACGAGATGCGCCCAGGCATCGGGCGTCGCGTGCAGGAACTCGTCGAGCGCCATCGGCCGCGTGCCGGTGAGCGCCTCGACGGTGTGGCTCGTGACGCCCACCTCGCCGGTGGCGACCGCGAGGTAGGAGCCGATCCAGCCCTCGATCTGCCAGTCGGCGGCGCCGGCGCGCGACGCCCACGCCTCCTCGATCGTCTCGTCGTGGTAGCTGATCTCGCGGCCGCTGATGTCGCTGAGCAGTCGCGCCGTGTCGCCGAGGCCGATGGCGTTCGGCCCGGACACGTCGTAGATCGCCCCGGCGTGCGCGTCGTCGAGCAGCACGGCGACGGCCAGCCGGGCGATGTCGGCGCGCGCCACCCAGGCCACCGTGCCGTCGCCGGCCGGACCCCGGATCACGCCGTCCTCGCCCACGAACAGCGGCACCCAGTCGGCGTAGAGGCTGTTGCGCAATGAGGTGAGGGCGAGCCCGGCTTCGCGGATCGCGCGCTCGGTGTGGGCGTGGTCGCGGGCGTAGGTGAAGCTCGCATTGGGGGCGGCGCCCATGAACGAGGTGTAGACGACCCGGCGCACTCCCGCGGCGGCGGCCGCCCGGACGACGCCCCGATGCAGGTCGAGCCGGTCGAGTGCCTCATGCCCCGACACGAAGAACAGCGTCGTGACGCCCTCGAGCGCTGCCGTCATCGCCGCGGCGTCCGCGTAGTCGGCGAGGGCCACCTCGGCACCGTCGAGCAATGGCGTCCGCGCGGGATTGCGGGTGATAACCCGCTGCGGCACGCCACGTGCGGCGAGGTCGCGGGCCACCAGTCCGCCGAGGTGGCCACTCGTTCCGGTAACCGCGATGAGTCCAGTCATGCGTCAGTCATACCGCCGAGGGTGCGGCTTGTGGTGTGACTTGTGACGCGGGCAGGCGGCCGGCCGCCCGCAGGTAGCCGAAGCCGGCAAGCGCGTAGACGATCGCGAGAACGATCACCGAGGCCGGGGCGTAGCCGTCGTCGGGCAGGAAGATGGCTGTCGCGACGGCGGCGCTGACGAACGTGAGGTTGAACAGCGTGTCGTAGAGGGAGAACACCCGGCCACGGAAGTCGTCCTCGATGGACTGCTGGATGAGTGTGTCGACGCAGATCTTGATCGCCTGGGCCACGAATCCGAGAATGCTCGCCGCGATCAGCAGAAGCGGCATGGTGTACGGCAGGCCGAGGGTGATCTGGGTGATCGCGGCGACGCCGAGCAGCAGGGCGGGCCATCGCACGAAGCCGATACGGCGCGAGACAGCCGGCGTGACCAATGCGGCCAGGCCGCCACCGATCGCGGATGCGGCGATGACCTGACCGAGCCCGGCGAGCCCGGCTCGAAACACCCCGTCGTCATGGAAGTAGTTGCGGTAGAGGAGCAACGTGCAGACCGTGCTCACGCCGTAGCAGAACCGGTGCGTGCCGATCATGATCAGCGCGTAGAACGCCGGTTTCCGCTCGGCGATGTGCCGCGCGCCGGCCACCAGTCCCCGGGCAACGGCTCGGAACGTCTCGCGGTTGTCGCGCTCGACGTCGTCCGGTCCGAGCGCCTGCCGGCCGAATCGCCGGGCCACGTAGGACGACGCGAGGTAGGGCAACGCCGCGGCGATGGCGATGGCGGCGTACTGGGCATTCGTCCCGCCGGCGATCGCGCGGGCCAGGATCGCCACCGTGCCGCCGAGCGTTGTGACGATGGCGCCACTCGTCGTCGACAGCGCGTTGGCGGTGACCAGTTCGCGTTCGTCGACCACGTGCGGCAGACCGGTGGACAGCGCGGACAGGATGAACCGATTGACCGAGATGACCACGAGTGCGCTGGCGTAGAACGGCTCACCGTGCAGGCCGCCGAGGATCTCCGCGGCGACGGCCGCGACGCCGATCGCGCGCACCACGTTCGAGATGACCAGAACGCGCTGACGCCACCAGCGATCGAGCAGCACGCCCGCGAACGGGCCGACGAATGAGTACGGGAGCAGCACGACCGCAAAGCCGGCCGCGACGTCGGCGGCATGTGCCTGCCGGGACGGATCGAACAGGACGGCGCCCGCCAGCGACGCCTGGAACACGCCGTCACCGAACTGCCCGAGCAGGCGGACTGCGTACAGCCGGCGGAAGTCCGGGCGCCGCAGCGAGGCCCGAACGTGTCCACTGGCGCGCACGGTTTGACCGTAGAGCAAGTCCATGGGAGCGGAAGCCGGACGGCTCGACGGGGTGCTCGAAGTGGGCGCGGCTGCGGTGCGGTGTGGCTCGGCAAGTGGTCATCCGGGTGCCCACGGTGCCGATAGGAGCGGAAGCCGGATGGCGCGGCGGCGATCTTGGTCGGAGGCACCCGGGTGGATGTCAGGCGGCCTAGGTTGCCGAGCGCCGTTTTCGCATACCGGGCAAGATGTCACCGTGCCCGCAGAGCAGTCCACCCCGTGCGCCTGGACCGGCCGCGTACCCGCGTCCGGGCGCCTGCTCATCGCCAGCCCGCTGCTCAACGAACCGACGTTCGCGCGGTCGGTCGTCTACGTGCTCGAGCATGACGGCGGCGGCACCGTCGGCGTGGTGCTGAACCGGCCGAGTCAGACCCCGGTGGGCGAGGTCCTTCCCGACTGGCGCCACGCCGTCAGCGAGCCGAGCGTCGTCTTCAGTGGCGGCCCGGTCATGCCCGACGGCGCGCTCTGCCTGGCCGAGTTGACCGGCCGGCACAGCGAGAACGGCCCGGGCGTGCGGCGCATCGCGGCCGGGCTCGCCACCGTCGATCTCGACGGCGACATCGCGCTCATCACCGGCATGACGACGCGGCTTCGGGTCTTCGCCGGGCATGCCGGATGGGCACCCGGCCAGTTGGCCGATGAGATGGAGGCCGGCTCCTGGTACGTCGTCGACGGCCGGGCCGACGACGCGTTCAGCGGCGATCCACGCCGACTGTGGAGCCGCGTTCTGCGGCGTCAGCCCCCGCCGCTGAACATGCTCGCGACCTATCCGCCCGAACTCGGGCTCAACTAGCCGCGGGGTCGCCTCCGCGCAGCGACGGGAGGTTGACGACGATCGCCTCCTGGGTGCTGCGCGCGACTACGACGACCGCTTCGGTGTCGGGGTCGTTGTTCTCCTCGCGGTGCGGTACCCACGGCGGGACGAACACGTAGTCGCCGGGCTGGGCCTTGATGCGCCGCTCGTCGTCGCCGTCGAGGAACACGAACTCCGGTGTGCCGCTCACAACGTAGATCGCGGTCTCGGCCTCGCCATGGTGGTGGTCGGCGGAGCGCAGCCCAGGCTCGACATGCGCCTGGCCCATCCACAACTTCTCCGAGCCGACCTGCTTGTTGCTGATGGCCGCGAAGCGCCGCATCCCGGTCGACTGGGCCGTGTCGGGATCCAACTGGTCGGCTGCGATGTGCCGCAGCGACGGGTGAAAGGCGTCAGTCATGGGTTCCTCCTGCGCGGCCCGGAAAGCAGTTGAGTGGTGCGTCGGACGCATTGTCCAACGCACCACTCAACGTAGGCGCAACTGCTAGCGGTCGACCTCGCCGCGGATGAACTTCTCGACGGCGTCGCGGGCCTCGTCGTCGAAGTACTGCACCGGCGGGGACTTCATGAAGTAGCTGGACGCCGAGAGGATCGGGCCGCCGATGCCGCGATCCTTGGCGATCTTGGCGCAACGCAGCGCGTCGATGATGACGCCGGCCGAGTTGGGTGAGTCCCAGACCTCGAGCTTGTACTCGAGGTTCAGCGGCACGTCGCCGAACGCCTTGCCCTCGAGGCGCACGTAGGCCCACTTGCGGTCGTCGAGCCAGGCGACGTAGTCCGACGGTCCGATGTGCACGTTGCGCTTGCCGAGATCACGGTTCGGGATCTGCGACGTGACCGCGTTTGTCTTGCTGATCTTCTTGGACTCCAGCCGGTCGCGCTCGAGCATGTTCATGAAGTCCATGTTGCCGCCGACGTTGAGCTGCATGGTGCGCTGCAGTTCGACGCCGCGGTCCTCGAACAGCTTGGCCAGTACGCGGTGGGTGATCGTGGCGCCGACCTGGGACTTGATGTCGTCGCCGACGATGGGCACGCCCGCGTCCTCGAACTTCTTGGCCCACTCCGGCGTGCCGGCGATGAACACCGGAAGCGCGTTGACGAAGGCCACGCCTGCGTCGATGGCGCACTGCGCGTAGAACTTGGCGGCTTCCTCGGACCCGACCGGCAGGTAGCAGATCAGCACGTCGACCTCGGCGGCGCGCAGTGATGCGACGACGTCGGCCGGCTCCTCGTCGGACTCCTCGATGGTCTCCAGGTAGTACTTGCCGAGACCGTCGAGGGTGTGGCCACGCTGCACGGTGATGCCGAGCGGCGGGACGTCGGCGATCTTGATGGTGTTGTTCTCACTCGCGAGGATCGCCTCGGAGAGATCGCGGCCGACCTTCTTGGCGTCGACGTCGAATGCGGCGACGAACTCGATGTCGCTTACGTGGTACGGGCCGAACTGGACGTGCATAAGGCCGGGCACCTTGTGGGCCGGGTCAGCGTCGCGGTAATAGTGGACGCCCTGCACCAGCGACGCCGCGCAGTTGCCTACGCCGACGATGCCGACTCGTATCTTGCCCATCAGGGCCTCCTGTCATCTTGGGTGAATCGTCAGGACTTCTCTTGTTCAGGACTTCTCTTGTTCGATCAGCTCGGTGAGCCAGCGAACCTCGCGGTCGACCGACTCGAGACCGTGCTCTTGCAGTTGGAGCGTGTAGCGGTCCATCCGCTCTCGGGTACGTGCCAACGACTTGCGCATGCCGTCGCGTCGCTCTTCGACTCGCCGGCGCCGACCCTCGAGGATCTGCAGCCGGATGTCTGAGCGGGTCTGCGCGAAGAACGCCAGCCGTGCCCCGAATCCTTCGTCGTCGAACGCCTCCGGCCCTACGCCGGCGAGTAGTTCGGCGAAGTGCTCCTTACCCTCGGCGGACAGGCGGTAGACCCGCTTGCCCCGCCGCGACCTGGTCGCAGGCCCCGTCACCGAGTCGGGCGCTTCCTCGGTGATCCACCCGGCTTCGGACAACCGCCGAAGCGTCGGGTAGAGCGAGCCGTACGAGAACGCCCGAAATGCACCGAGAAGGTTGGCCAAGCGCTTGCGGAGCTCATAGCCGTGCATCGGGCTCTCATTCAGCAACCCGAGTACGGCGATCTCGAGCACCCCGCATCGCCCCTATCTCGATCTGATGTATCACCACGATACATCAGCGCGAGACGTCGCTGTCAATCCATGCCGACAACACTCCTGAACCGACCGCCGCACGCAATCGTGGTAAAGGATCGATCGAGTTCGCCCGTCAGAGGTCGGAGGTCGTTCATGTCCAAAGCCACTCGCCGCACGGTGTTGGTCGTCGCGGTGGCCGTCGCTGCCCTGCTCGGCACCACGCATCGCCGCCGCCGCGGCCAGCCGTCAGTTCGGTTACCACAAGGTGCGCGAAGGATTGCCCAAGGGTTTGCGGCACTTCTCCTTGACCAGTACGGATCTGCGCGCCGGTAAGCCGATTCCGCAGCAGCCGTTCTGGGGATGCGACGGCACGAGCGAGTCGCCGCAGTTGTCCTGGCACGGCGCGCCGAGTGCGACGCAGAGTTTCGTCGTCACGATGTTCGACACCGATGCCCCGACGGGCAGCGGCTTCTGGCACTGGGTTGCCTGGGACATCCCGAGCAACGTGACCTCACTGCCCAGGGGCGCTGTCCTGCCGGCCGGTGCCGTCGACGGCGCGAACGACGGCGGCGGCCTCGGCTACACCGGACCGTGCCCGCCGGTCGGTGATCGCACGCACCACTACCACATCACCGTGGTAGCTCTGGATGTGCCGAGCCTGGGCCTGGCCGCGACGACCCACGCGGCCGTCGTCGGATTCAACGTCGGTGCGCACGCCCTGGCCTCGGCCGAATTCGTAGCCACCGCCCAGCAGTAAAGCGACTTGATCGCGCCGGACGATCGATCGGTTCGAGTGGTGCGTTGTGGTCTGAGTGGTGCGCTTGGTTGTGAGTTGGTTCGCCCAACGCAGCGGCGTCGGTCGCGACCGACCAACGGTGGGGGTTCGGGCGGTGGGCGGCTCAGGCGGTGACGACTGCTTGTAGGTAGCCGTCGTAGCCCTTGGTGCCGACCGTCTGGATCACCGTTGCGCTCACCCGCGGCTCGGCGGCGACCACGTCGACCAATCGGCGCACGCCCTGCACGGCCGCGTTCTTGCTGTCGGCGTCGACCACCGCGCCGCCCCGCACGACGTTGTCGACGATGATCACCGTGCCGGGACGGGAGAGTTCACCGCCCAGGAGAAGTAGTCGGCGTTGCTCTGCTTGTCGGCGTCGATGAAGACCAGGTCGAACGGCCCGTCGAGTTTCGGCAACGTCTCGATGGCGGGGCCGACGTGCACCTCGGCGATCTCACCCAGGCCGGCCGCGTTCAGGTTCGCCCGCGCGACCTCGGCGTGCTTCGGATCGATCTCAAGGGTGACCAGCCGGCCGTCTTCGGGCAGCGCGCGAGCCAGCCAGATCGTGCTGTATCCGCCGAGGGTTCCGACCTCGAGGATCGAGCGCGCGCCGAGCGTCAACGCGATCAGGTACAACTGCTTGCCCTGCGCCGCGGACACGCTGATCGGCGGCAGACCCGCCGCGCCACTCGCGCGCTGGGCGGCGTCGAGCACGGAGTCCGGCGGATTGAGCGCTTCGGTGAAGTAGCCGTCGACGGCGGTCCATTGATCTTGCGTCATCGAATCCCCTTATTCGTACTGGTCATTCCGAGCCAATCTCGGGAAACAAGTGCTCCGGCAGGCGATTGTCGACCCTGATGCCGGCCAGGGCATAGACGCCGGCCGCTCCACCCCACAGCAGCGATGTCAGGTACTCGGTGAGCTCGTCTCGGCTCATCTCATCGGGATGGTCGATCCACCAGTCGGCCGCCGCCCGGATGAAGCCGACGATCGCCGCGCCGCCCGGGGTCGCCCGGCGCGGGTCGCGCCCCGTCGCCTCGAGTTGGTCGGCGAGGCGTTGCGTGATGATCGCGCTGATGCCCGCCACGTAGTCGCGGACGAGCCCGGCCGCCTCGGATTGATGACCGACGACGAAGCGATACAGCTCAGGGTCGTCGTCGAGCAGGCCGAGGAATGCGTCGATGCCTGCGGCGATGGTGTCGCGGGGATCGGTGACGGACTCGAGCGCGGCCACCAGCCGGTCGAGCAGGTCGGCGGCCGCCCGCCCGACGATGGCCCGGTGCAGATCGGCCTTGTCGGCGAAGTATCGGTAGATGACGGGCTTGCTCGTGTGCGCCACGGCGGCGATCTGATCCATCCCGACGCCCGCGCCGTGCTCGCGGATCGCGCTGATCGCCGACTCGATCAGTGCCGTGCGCCGGGCGACCCGGTGCTCGGCCCAGCGCGCACTGCGGCCGTCCTTGCGGGTGCCCTTCATCCGGCGACGGACTTGCTCGCGCGTCTCGGACGCGGCCGTCATGGCGCTGACGTGATCGCCTCCGTCGTTCTCGACACAGGCCGCTTCACGTTACGGACGGTACCGGATACCGTGGGTGGCAGATTGCTACTCGCCAGTAGAGAGGATTCCGGTGTCCACACGACGCGCCGCGGTCATTGGCGGCAACCGCATCCCGTTCGCCCGCGCCAACGGCCCGTACGCCCACGCGTCCAACCAGGACATGCTCACCGCGACGCTGGACGGACTCGTCGCCCGCTTCGGCCTGCAGGGTGAGCGCCTCGGCGAGGTGGCCGCGGGCGCTGTCCTCAAGCACAGCCGCGACTTCAACCTCACCCGCGAGTCGGTGCTCGGCTCGCGACTGGCGCCGCAGACGCCCGCCTACGACGTGTCGCAGGCCTGCGGCACCGGCCTGGAGACGACGGTCCTGGTCGCCAACAAGATCGCGCTGGGCCAGATCGAGGCCGGCGTCGCGGGCGGCGTCGACACCGTGTCGGACGCGCCGATCGCGGTCAGCGAAGGACTGCGCGAGGTGTTGCTGAACGTCGAACCGGGCCCGTTCGGTGGGTGGCCGGGTGCGCGCGCTCGGCGGGCTGCGACCCGGGCAGGTCAAGCCCGAGATCCCGCGCAACTCCGAGCCGCGGACCGGACTGTCGATGGGCGAGCACGCCGCGATCACGGCCGCTGAATGGCAGATCAGCCGTGCGCGATCAGGACGAACTCGCGCTCGCCAGCCATCACAACCTCGCGGCCGCATACGAGCGGGGGTTCTTCGCCGACCTGGTCACGCCGTTCCTCAAGCTCAGCAGCGACCAGAACCTGCGGGCCGACTCGTCCTTGGAAAAACTGGCAACGCTCAAGCCGGTGTACGGCCGCGGCCCGGACGCGACGATGACGGCCGGCAACTCGACGCCGCTGACCGACGGCGCATCGGCCGTGTTGCTGGCAACCGACGAGTGGGCCGCGCAGCGCAGCCTGCCGGTGCTCGCACATGTCGTCGATGCGGAGACCGCGGCGGTCGACTACGTGCGGGGCGACCGTCGCGCGGACGGCCTGCTGATGGCCCCGGTCTACGCGCTGCCACGTCTGCTCGAGCGCAACAAGCTCACCCTGCAGGACTTCGATTTCTACGAGATCCACGAGGCATTCGCATCGACCGTCCTCTCGACGCTGGCGGCGTGGGAGGACGCGGAGTTCTGCCGGACCCGGCTGGGCCTGGCCGATCCGCTCGGTTCGATCGACCGGTCGAGGCTGAACGTCAACGGATCGTCGCTGGCTGCGGGACATCCCTTTGCGGCAACGGGTGGTCGCATCGTCGCCACGCTGGCCAAGTTGCTGCACGAGAAGGGGTCCGGACGCGGGCTCATCTCCATCTGCGCGGCCGGCGGCCAGGGCGTCGTCGCGATCCTGGAGGCAGCGTGAGCGACCGGTACCTGCACGTCGTCAACTCGGGCCTCGGCAAGACCGTCGCGTCCCGGCTCGGTCTGCCGCGCCCGGCGGTCCTGCGTCGCTACGAGCCGGGCGCGCCATTGCTGCCTGGGCCGTTGCTGCTCGGCGCCACGCCCGGCTCGAAGCTCGATCTCTCCGGCGCTCTGTCGGCGGCCGGCGCTGACGTCCAGACCGCTGACGCCGACGAGACCCGATGGGGCGCACTCGTCCTCGACGCGACGGGCGTGGCGAGCGTCGCCGATCTGGCGGCGATCCGGGACTTCCTCGCCGCGCCACTGCGCCGCCTGCTGCCGAGTGGGCGGGTGGTCGTGCTGGGCCGGGCGGCTGACGGCGGCGACCCGATCGTCGACACGACCAGGCAAGCACTCGACGGCATCGTGCGGTCGCTGGCGAAGGAATTGCGCGGTGGCGCAACGGCAAACCTCCTGCTCGTCGACGACGGGGCGTCGCCGGAGTCGGCACTCCGTTTCCTGCTGTCGGCTCGATCGGCATATGTGGACGGCCAATCCATCCGTCTCGGGACGGCGACGGCCCCGGCGCCGGATGACTGGGCGCATCCGCTCGTCGGCAAGGTTGCCGTCGTCACCGGTGCGGCACGCGGCATCGGCGCGGCAATTGCCGAGGTGCTGGCCCGCGACGGCGCGCAGGTCGTGTGCGCCGATCTGCCCGCCGCGGGCGAGAACCTGGCCCGGGTCGCCAACCGGCTCGGCGGCACGACGCTGCAACTCGACATCGCCTCGGCGGATGCGCCCGAGCAGCTGATCGCCTTTGTCACCAGCCGGTTCGGCGGCGTCGACATCGTCGTCCACAACGCCGGAATCACCCGCGACAAGTTGCTGGTCAACATGAAGCCCGAGCACTGGGAGTCGGTTCTGGCGGTCAACCTCGAATCGCAGTTGCGCATCAACACCGCGCTGCTCGGCGGCGATGCGCTGCGGCCCGGCGGGCGCATCGTGTGCCTCTCGTCCACCACCGGCCTCGCGGGCAACCGCGGTCAGACGAACTACGGCGCGAGCAAGGCCGGCGTGATCGGCATGGCTCGCGCGCTGGCTCCGGCGTTCTCCCAGCGGGACGCGACGATCAACGCGGTGGCGCCCGGCTTCATCGACACCGACATGACGCAACGGATGCCGTTCGCGACCCGCGAGGTGCCCGACGGCTGAACAGCCTGCAGCAGGCGGGCTTGCCCGTCGACGTCGCAGAAGGCGACCGCGTGGCTCGCATCGCCCGGCGCGGGCGGCGTCAACGGCCAGGTGCTGCGCGTCTGCGGACAGAACCTCGTCGGCGCATGAGCAGGCGAGAACTCGCGACGCCGCCGAGCCTGTTGCCGCTCTACGCCCGCGCGGCAGCCACGGCACCACTGCGACGCGGCAGCGGCAGCGACCTGCCCGACTCCGAGCTGGTGCTGCGCGCGCAGCGCATCGACGCCGATCGGCTGGCCGCGTACCAGCGCCTTTGCGGCTTCCGGGTCCAGGACGTGCTGCCACCGACTTACCTGCACGTGCTGGCCTTTCCGGTGATCCGTCGCGCTGATGACCGAGCCGTCGTTCCCGTTCGCCGCTTGCCGGGTTGGTGCATGTCGGCAACGTGATCGAGCAGCGTCGCCCGGTCATGTCGGACGAACTGGTGACCCTGCGGGTGCGCGCCGCCGATCTACGGGCCCACCGGGTCGGCCGGCAGGTCGATCTGCTCACCGACGTGACGGTGGGCGACGAGCTGGTCTGGCGCTCGCGCAGTACCTATCTGCGACCCGGCAAGCCAACCGGACCGAAAGAGCCGCGCGTCGTCACCGATCCGCCGACCCGGGCCGGCCGCGCTGATCCGGGTGCCCGGCGACACCGGCCGTCGCTACGCCGCGGTGTCGGGCGACCGCAACCCGATCCACCTGTACCCGCTGACCGCGCGCGCGTTCGGATTCCCCCGGGCGATCGTGCACGGGATGTGGCTCAAGGCGCGAGTGCTCGCCGCTCTGGAGGCCCGCCTGCCCGACGCGTTCTCCGTCGATGTCGCGTTCAAGGCGCCGGTGCTGCTGCCGTCGACCGTCTCGTTCGTCGCCGCGCAGGACGACGGCACGTGGCGCCTCGACGTTCGCAGCGCAAAGTCCGGGCGTCCGCACCTGATCGGCACGGTCGCCCCGATCTAGGCCGACGACCTGACGCCGTGATCTGACGCTTGGCCCGGGGGCCTCCCCGGGCCAGGCAGCTAAGCCGAGGCACGCGCACGTCCAGTCGGGCCCGCAGGAATGTGCCGATGTCATGCACTGCGTCGGCGGCCTCGCGCAGCAGCCCGGCCTGGGCGTGGCCGCTGTGCCAGAGCGTGGGCAACTCGTCCACCGTCACGTCGACTCCCGGCGGCGCGCAGCCGGGCGACGAGACGCCGCACCTGCTCGTACAGCATCTCGCGGGCGGACACGTGCACGATGGTCGGCGGCAACCCGGCGAGGTCGGCGTACATGGGCGCGAAGCCGGGATCGTGCGGGTCGGCGTCGCCGCGGTAGGCGGCGGCGTTCGCGCGTCCGAGATCGCGGTTCACCACAAGGTCGCGGTTGCGCGGGCCTGACTCGTCCGTCGGGTCGGTCCATGGCGAGAGCAGGGCGAGCGCCCCGGGCGTGACGTCGTGATCGCCGATCAACCGGCAAGCGGTCGCCAGCGCCAGCCCGCCACCGGCCGAGTCGCCCGCGATAGCGATGCGGGACGCCGGCCGGTCGTGCGCAAGGGCCGCGAACGCAGCGACCGCGTCGTCGAGAGCGGCCGGATAACGGTGCTCCGGGGCGAGCCGGTAGTCGAGGGAGTAGACGACGGCGCCGGACGATCGGGCGAGGAACGCCGTCAACGAGCGATGCGTCGCCGGCGAGCAGGCGGTGTAGCCGCCGCCGTGCAGGTACAGCACGGCCCGTGGTCGCTCGGTCGCGCCGACCGTGATCCGCTCGGCCGGACGGCCGGCGAGGATCGCCTGGCGGCAGATCGTCCCGGACGGCAGTGGCTGTGACCGGGCCGCGCTTTCGAGCATCCGCCGCTGCGCCGGGAGCGGGACGCGACGATCGAACGTCACCCGGTAGAACGCCGCGAGGTTCGCCGCCACGAACCCGCGCGGCAACTGGCGCGGCTTCATTCGCCTTGTTCCGTAGGGACTTTCGCCTGCGGCACGGCCGTCGAGCCAACATCGCGCCGACGCGCTGGTAGCCCGAACCGGTCAGCCGGACGAGCAGGTCGAGTACCCGGGCGTCGAGGCCGACGAGCACGCGAGCGTGGCCGTGCTCGACCCCGCGCAGGATCGTCCGCGAAGCCTGTTCGGGCGACGTGCGCGCGAGGTGCCGGTCGAAGAAGTCGGTGAGCGCAGCGGCGTCGCGCCCGGGGGCAGCGCCGGCGTTGCGGGCGATCGCGGTCGCTGACGCCGCCCGGGTGCACGCACGTGACGCGCACCGGATGACCGGCCACCAGCATCTCCTGGCGCAGCGCCTCGGTGAACCCGCGCACCGCGAACTTCGCCGCGTTGTAGGCGCCTTGCGACGGCGTTGCCAGCAGGCCGAACAGCGAGGAGATGTTGACGACGTGCCCGTCGCCGGATGCGATCAGGTACGGCAGGAACGCCTTCGTCCCATTGACCACGCCCCAGAAGTCGATGTTCATGACGTGCTCGATGTCGCTGAACGCCATCTCCTCGATGTCGCCGGTGAAGGCGATGCCCGCGTTGTTGATCACCACGTTGACGACGCCGAAGTGGGCAACCACCGCGTCGGCATAAGCCAGAACCGCGGGCCGATCGGACACGTCGAGTCGATCGGTGCGGACCTGGGCGCCCAGTCGCACGGCCTGCCGGGCCGTCTCGGCCAGCCCCACGTCGTCCACATCGGACAGCGCGAGCAGCGCGCCGCGCTTGGCCAGGTCGTACGCCAGTGCTCGTCCGATGCCTGAAGCCGCGCCCGTGATTACGCAAACCTTGCCGCTGTAGAACGTCATGCCGACTCCGTAATGTCAGAAAGTGCCGTGCTCGTATAGGCGTCCGCGTCGAATCGACGAGTTCGCTGCCGGAACGTGAAGGTGAATCCCGGCCACAATGTGGTGTTGCGGCCCTGCGCGTCGAGGTACCAACTTGCGCAGCCGCCTGTGTTCCAGATGGTGCGCGCCATCCGGCGTTGCAGCTTGGTGTTGTACGCGCGCTGAGCGTCCTCGCGCACCTCGATGGTGGCCAGCTCGTGCTCGTCGATGGTGCGCAACCCGTCCATCAGGTAGTTCAACTGCGACTCGATCATCAGCACCATCGAGTTGTGGCCCGAGACCGGTGTTCGGACCGACCAGGTCGAACATGTTCGGGAAGCCCGCAATGGTCGAGCCCTTGTAGGCCTGCATTCCGTCCTGGCGCCACACCTCACCGAGTGTCCGCCCGTCCGCGCCCTTGATCTTGTGGAACGTGGGCGAGTCGGTGACGTGGAAGCCGGTGGCCATGACGATGGCGTCGACCTCGCGCTCGCGGCCGTCGGCGGTGACTACCGCGTTGCCACGTATCGCGGTGATGCCGTCGGTGACCAGCGAGACGTTGTCGCGTTCGAGCATCGGGTACCAGTCGTTGGAGATCAGGATGCGCTTGCACCCGATCTGGAACGTCGGGGTGACCGCCTCGCGCAGTGCCGGGTCCTGGACGCCGCGAGCGATGTTGCCCTCGGCCATCTTGCGAGCCGGCGCGGCCAGTTTGGGATTGATCGCAAAGCCGAAGACGAACGTCTCGCGCCCCCAGTAGATCAGCGTTCGGGCCAGGCGTTGCAGGCCGGGAATGTAGCGGTAGGCCAGCCGCTCGAGCTTCGAGTACGTGCGGTCGCGGCGCGGGACGATCCACGGAGCCGTGCGCTGGTAGACGTCCAACTGCGCGACCTGAGCGGCGATCTCCGGGCCGATCTGGATCGCGGACGCTCCGGTACCAATCAGAGCAACTCGCTTGCCGGTGAGGTCGACATCGTGGTCCCACCGCGCGGAGTGCACGATCTCGCCGGGGAACTCGTCGATGCCGTCGATGTCGGGAAGGGCCGGCTCGCTCAGCGCACCGACTGCGGCCACGAGGATCTTGGCGGTGTAGGCACCCTTCGAGGTCTCGACCACCCACCGGCCGGCGCTCGGGTCCCAGCTCGCGGAGAGCAGTTCGCAGTCGAACACGTGCTTGTCCAGCACGTCGTACTTTCGCGCGACGTCACGTATGTATTGCTGGATCTCCCAACCCGAGGAGAACGACCGGGTCCAATTCGGGTTCAGCTCGAAGGAATAGGAGTACAGGTGAGACGGCACGTCGCACGCGGCGCCCGGGTAGGTGTTGTCGCGCCAGGTGCCGCCGACCTCCGAGCCTCGCTCGATGACGACGAAGTCGTCCTTGCCGGCCTGAGTCAGCTTGATGGCTGCGCCGAGCCCGGCGAAACCGCTACCGACTATAAGAATTTCGACATGACGCGGTTGGGTAGCAACATCAGGCATATGGTCAGGCTACGAGCATAACTGAATGGCAGTCAATAGCATCCTGACTTGCATTCAATAAGCCGTTAGGATCGCGACATGGCGAAGAGGGTTCGGCTCAGTCCAGACGCGCGCCGGGCGCAACTCATCGATCTCGGCGTGCGCATGCTGGCCACCCGGACGCTCGAGGACCTATCCGTCGAGGCACTCGCCGAGCAGGCCGGGATCTCGCGTGGCCTGCTGTTTCACTACTTCCGGTCCAAGCAGGAGTTCCACCTCGAAGTGATCCGCGCGTCGGCGCATGAACTGCTCGAACGCACTGCGCCGGACGACAGCCTGGCGCCGCACGAGCAGTTGCGGACGTCGCTGTCCGCGTTCATCGACTACGTCACTGAGAATCGCGACGCCTACATCGCGCTTGTACGTGGCGCGGCCAGCGGCGACGAGACGGTGCGCCAGGTGTTCGACGAGACGCGCACTGAACTGGCCAATCGGGTGCTCAAGCATCTCGACGTCCTCGGCCTGCCCACCCACCCGCGCACCGAGATCGCGGTCCGCGGCTGGGTGGCGTTCTGCGAGGAAGTGGTGATCACCTGGCTCAGCGCGACCGGCGACTCGGCGGTATCCCGCGAGGAATTGCTGACTTTGCTGGCGAATGCGCTGCCCGGCGTCGTGCTGAACGTCGATCCGCAGTGGATAACCGACCTGTCCTGACGGTTTCGGCCACGAGCGCCAAATTGGCTGGCTCGGTTTCGCGCCCGGATTACTAGGATGTCCGACTATGGCGTTCACGGTCCAGCGCAACCCAACTCCGAAGAGTGCCGAGCAGCGAGCGGAGATTCTCGCCGCACCGGGCTTCGGCAAGTACTTCACCGATCACATGGTCCAGGTCGACTGGACCGAAGCGGCCGGCTGGGGTGAGGGCGCCGTACTGCCCTACGGTCCGCTGACGGTGGACCCGGCGACGATGGCGCTGCATTACGCCCAGTTGATCTTCGAGGGGCTCAAGGCGTACCGCCAGCCCGACGGCTCGATCGCCTCGTTCCGCCCGGAGGCGAACGCAGCGCGGTTCCAGCGCACGGCGCGGCGGATGGCCATGCCGGAGATGCCCGCCGAGTTGTTTCTCGAGTCCCTGCACGCGCTGGTCGACATCGACCGGGACTGGGTGCCGACCGACGACGAAGCGTCGCTGTACCTGCGCCCGTTCATGCTGTCCACTGAGGTGGGTCTCGGGGTGCGGCCGTCCAACGCGTACACCTACCTGCTCATCGCGTCGCCCGCCGGCTCGTATTTCCCGAGCGGGGTGAAGCCCGTGACGGTGTGGCTGTCGACCGAGTACACCCGCGCGGCTCCCGGCGGCACCGGCGAGGCGAAGTTCGCCGGCAACTACGCCGCGTCGTTGGTCGCCCAGGCCCAGGCGGCCGAACAGGGATGCGACCAGGTCGTGTGGCTCGACGCGGTCGAGCACCGCTGGGTCGAGGAGATGGGCGGCATGAACCTGTACTTCGTGTACGGATCAGGCCCCACCGCCCGCATCGTCACGCCTGCGCTTACCGGCACGCTGCTGCCGGGCGTCACGCGCGACTCGCTGATCACCCTCGCGAACGACATGGGCTACACCGCCGAGGAGGGCAAGGTCTCCACGGACGACTGGCAGCGGGGCAACGCATCCGGCGAGCTGACCGAAGTCTTCGCGTGTGGCACCGCCGCGGTGATCACGCCGGTCGGGCACGTCAAGAGCGCGGCCGGTGAGTGGACTGTCGGCGACGGCGAGCCGGGCCCGATCACCATGCGACTGCGAAAGACCTTGCTCGACGTGCAGACCGGGCGCGCCGACGACACCCACGGCTGGATGCGCCGGCTGGCCTGACGGGTCGGGCCCGCCTCAGGGGCGGGCCATCAGCGGGCGGACGATCGTGCTGCCACCGAGCGCCGTGTGCGGTGCCTGCCGCGCGAACTCGGCGGCGTCCTCGATCGAGTCGGCGGTAACCAGGGCGTAGCCGCCGATGTCCATCCGCTCCAGGACGAGATCGGTATCGCCGTCCCGGTTGACCTGCTTGCCCGTGCCGAGAAACGGTCCGCCGGACTCGAGCGCCCCCTGGCGTCCAAGGCCCGCCATCCAGTCGGTCCACTTGACCATGTACGCCTGGGTCTGCGCGTCGTCGGCGGCGACCTGCTCGGGAGCCCCGAGCCCGACAAACAGGAGCATGAACTGTGCCATCGCGATCACTGCGCCTTTCCGGTGGTGATCCAGTTGCGGAATACGGCGACGCGCTCCTCAGGCCACGCACCGTCACAGGGCATCGTGCCTGACTCGAGGCGCGCCAGGATGGCGGCGGCGTGCTCGCTGACGTCGGCGTACTCCCACAGGTCGAAGGCAAAGCTCATCGACTGCCGGTCGGTGCGCCGGAACAAGGGCTTGATGTGCTCAGCGAAACGGACCTCGTCGCCCGGCCCGGGCAAGGCCGGTGTAGGCGCTGCCGCCGTCTCGTGGTCGAGCGCCGACACGCGGGCGCCCGGCGTCGCGCCGACAACCCAGTCCCAGCGCGGTACCGGCATGTGCTGCGGCGGTGTCGCGCCGGGCGTCGAGTTCTCCACCGCAATGCGCGAGCCCCATTCGAGGTAGGACACGTAGGCGGCGCGAAACTCGGGGTCGGTGGGAATGCCGGCATCGTCGCTGGCGCGAAGGATCAACTGCAACCAGCGAGCCCGTTGCTCCTCGGTGAGCGCCTTGCCGAGGTGCTGCGAAACCATCCGGTCGTAGCCTCCATACGCCTGGGTATGGTGCTTGGGTCCACCGAACGTCTCGCCGAGCCAGGCGGCCACGCGCTCGGGATGGTCGGGCGACATCGCGGCGAACAACGGCGCCAGCAGCGGATCGGCCGGCACGTACTTCTCGTAGAACAGTCGCGTCGTCCGTAGCAGGACGGGAAAGCCGCCACACCACTCGAACAAGGTCGGCTCGTCCGGCAACGGCGGGTCGGAAAACCCTACGTAGTAATGCATTCCGCTGCAGAACGGCTTGTTCTGCGAGTGGCCGCATCGGCAAAGGCTGTAGTGCTCGAACGAGGCGCCGGCGTTGCGCGCGACCGGATCGCCGGCTGCGTCGAGCAATTCGATCGAACCGGTGATTCGGTACGGCCCGTCCTTGGAGATCTCGACGGCCGGCTCGCGAACCTGGTCGACCTGCTCGCGGGCCTCGTCCGCGCCGATCGCGTAGCTCAATGCGCCGGACGGGCAGGCCCGAACGGCGCGGACGATCTCGTCGAGGCGTCCACCGCTCGGAGCGACGAACGGCTCCTCGCCGACGCGGAACGCAGTGGGGATCCGGTTGCTGCAGAAGCGCGGAATGCGCGCAGGTACCGCGATTGTCGAAGACCGTGACCTGCTCACCGACGTAGGTGTCGCGGCGGTCGGGCACCCGCTCGGGTTCCTTCGCGTCGGTGAAACCCACCTCGGCATGGCTGCCGTCGCAGAACGGCTTGCGCGCTGACGCACCGCACCGGCACAACGCCGTCTGCGGAAGCACGACGACGTCCTGGCCGAGCCAGTCGCGGACGGTGCCCACATTGGTCAGCAGGTACGGCCCGTTGTGCTGGGTCCGGATGCTGGCGGGCAACGACGACTGCAACTCGACCAACTCGGCGATGAGCCGCGCGGGGTCGTCGGCGTGGTGGACGGCTAGGTCCTGCAATGCGGCCGTTGCCTCGAGCAACTCCGTCGGCGCATCGGGCGCTGACCGAAGTCGGGTGGCCAGCCGCGCGAGATCTTCGACGCTGGACGGCGAGGTGCTCGTCGCCGCTTCTCCTGCCACCGCGGCAAGTGGACGCACGACCGAACGCTGCAGTCGCTCGCGCGCGTCGTTAGGCCCGTCGGCAGCCAGCGATTGCGCAGCCGCGAGCAGAGCCCGCAGGTCGTCCGCCATGGTCATCGGGAACCTCGTGCCGCTGCGATGAAGGCCTGTCCCTGCGGCAGTTGAAACTCCTCGCCGTAGACGGCGCCGGGGCGTCGAGGTGCCTCCATGATCGCCGCGTCGGCGGCCAGGCCGATGTCGAGCGGGACGAAGCCTGCGTCGTCGATCAGGTCGGCCACGACCCGCTTCGCCTCTGGGAAGTCACCGCTCAGGAACATGACGACGCGCTCGTCATTCGGCCGGTTGGCCGCCTCGGCCTGAAAGCCCGCAGTCAGCGTGTTGAACGCCCGGACGTAGCGCGCGCCGGGCATCCGCGCCGAGTTGTACTGCGCGACGGTCTGGCCAGCGGCCGGCTTGGCCGCCGCGCCGAACTGGTTGGTCGCGTCGATGACGACCTTGCCGGTCAGGTCCCCGACTTGCCGCAACGCCTCGTCGATCGCACCCCACGGCACCGCGAGCAGGACGACGTCCGCGGACGAGACGGCGTGCGCAGGCGTTGCCGCGCTGACGTGATCGCCGAGCGTGGCAGCCCGGGCGGGCAACCCCTCGGCGTCGCGTGTGAAGGTGATTGACACGTCATGGCCGGCGCGCGACCAGAGCCGGGCCAGGTTGCCGCCGATGCGACCGGCCCCGACGACGGCGATCCGCATCAGTCGCCCAACGCCGCGATGACGAGTTCGGCGACCTTGCCGCCGGAGTACTGCTGCTGACCGGTGATCAGGTTCTGATCGCGTATCGCGAACGCCTTGAGCAATCCCGCCTGGACGTAGTTCGCGCCGCGTTCGCGGAACACATCCTCGATCCGGAACGGCATAACCCGTTGGCCGGTGGCCTCGTCGCTGAAGTCCTCCTCGACATTGGCGAATCCGGTGACGGTGCGCCCGGCGACCAGGTAGCTGCCGTCGCTGAGCTTGATGTCGCACAACGCGGCCGTGCCGTGGCAGAGCGCCGCAGTCGGCTTCTCCGCCTCGAAGAACTGCCGGATGAGGTCCTTGAGAACCTCGTGCTCGCGGAACTGGAACATGGGCCCCTGTCCCCCACACACCACCACCGCGTCGTAGTCATCGGCGTTGAGATCGCGAAGAGCCGGTGTGTCGTCGAGCAGCGCGACGATCTCGCCGGTGTGCAGCGCACCCATCGAGATCAGGTCGTCGGCCGACCACCTCGACGGGTCGCGTGGATCGGACAGGGCGTCGACCTCGACCTTTCCGCCGTCCGGGCTGGCAATCGTCACGTCGTAGCGTCGCTTGACGAACTCGTAGTACGGATGGAACAGCTCGGCGGCCCAGAAGCCGACCGGCCATCCGGTCGTGGTGGAGACGCCCGGATTCGCGACGACCATGAGCACCTTCGGCCGCCGCGATGCCGAGGTGACATCGACGATCTCGTGGTGGATTACCGGGTTCTCGATAGCGTTCACGGCGCTAACGTAGGTGTGGTCCGCAGGCGGCGTCCAACAATCTTGGGCCGCCTCGGCCACAACGTGAGCTTGTGGCTCGACGGCGTACGCTTCCGCGCGTGACGCCTGAGCTTCGGCAGATGCGCTACGTGACAGCGGTTGCCAGGGAACGCAGTTTCTCCCGCGCCGCCGCGAGCCTGCACATCGCCCAGCAGGCGCTGTCGCAGCAGGTGCGCGCCGTCGAGGAGATGCTCGGCGTCGTGCTGTTCGTCCGCACCAACCGCGGTGTCGAGATCACGCCCGCCGGCGAGGTCTTCGTGCAAGAGGCCCGCCGCACGCTCAATGCCGCGGACCGGGCCACCCGCCGGGCCCAGGCGGCGGCCCGGGGTGAGACCGGCTCACTGCGTATCGCCTACACCCTGGCCACGGTGTACGAGACGCTTCCCGTCCTGATCGACGCAGTCGCCGCCGCGCAGCCCGAACTGAAGGTGGTTCCGGGCGAGGCGTTCGGGGCCGACGTCGCGCGGCTGCTCGGCGAGGAGCGCTATGACCTCGCGCTGGCACCCCGCACCGAACAGGCGGCCGGGCTCGATCATTCGGCCATCCGGCGCGAGGCGTTCGCGCTGGCGGTTGCTCTCGATCATCCGCTCGCCCAGCGGGCACAGGTGTCGCTGGCCGAACTCAGTGCAGAGACGTTCGAGGTCTGGCCGCGCGACATGGCTCCCGGGTACTACGACGCGGTCGTGGCCGCCTGCCGCTATGCGGGCTTCGAGCCGACCATCGACCAGCAGGCAGCCGGCAACACGGTCTGGGGCAACATCGCCCGTGGCCGGGGAGTCGGCGTCGTCGTCAGCTCCGCCGCCCGTCAGTTGGCTTCCGGCCTCACCCTCGTTCCACTCGAATCGGCGCCCACGTTGACGATCGATCTGGCCTGGCCCGCCGAGCGAATGTCGCCGGCCCTGCGGCGTGTTCTGGAAATCGCCGAGCGGGTCAGCGTCGAACACGCGTGGCTATAGGCACAATCACGGCATGGAGATCGCCGAGCACATTGCCCACCTCGAACAGGACGGCATCCGACTGGCGGATGCCGCCGATGCGGCCGGTCCCGATGCCGCGGTCCCATCGTGTCCACAGTGGACAGTGCGTGACCTGGTCGTGCATTGCGGCGGCGTTCATCGGTGGGCGGCCTCGATAGTGCGCGATCGTCTTGATCACGACCCATCGCCCGACGAGGATGACCTGGCGAAACCTGGGGATCAGGACCTGCTTGACTGGTTCCGCGAGGGTCACGCCGCCCTGGTGCAGACGTTGCACGATGCCAGCACCGACGTCGAGTGCTACACGTTTCTCGCGGCACCGTCGCCGCTGGCGTTCTGGGCGCGGCGTCAGGCTCACGAGACGGCGGTCCACCGCGCCGATGCCGAGTTCGCGAGCGGCCCGATCACCTTGTATGACAGCGCATTCGCCCTTGACGGCATGGCCGAGATACTGACCGGATTCGCCCCGCGACGGCGTTCGTTCCGTCACGTCGACCGGCCGCGGACCTTGGCCGTCCGCCCGCACGACGGTGTGCGCGTGGCTGGTTACGCTCACGCCGGACGGCATCCGCACCGAGCAGAGCGACGCGGAGGCCGAATGTGCCGTCAGCGCAAGCGCATCTGACCTCTACCTGTGGTTGTGGAACCGGCCGGCCGTCGTGGATGTGACTGGTGATCGCACCGTCGCCGACCTCTGGCGAGCAATCCGGATCCGCTGGTAGGTCAGCGGTTGCGGGCGCGTGGCTGCGACGGCGACAGCGCGTCGGCCTCGGACTCGGCGAGATGCGCGACGACCGTCTCGCTGATGTCGCCCAGCGCCTCGATCTGCTCCGGCGACAGCAGGTCGATGACGTGGCGGCGTACCGACATCACGTGCTCCGGCGCAGCTTTCTGCAGTGTGTGCAGGCCATGCTCGGTCAAGGCGATCACCGAGCCGCGACCGTCGGACTCGCATTCCTCACGCGCAACGAGTCCGCGCTGCTCCATGCGGCTGATGTGGTGCGAGAGCCGGCTCTGCGACCAGAGCATCCGCGCCGCCAATTCGCTGAGCCGGCCGCGCCGGTCCGGAGCGGCGGACAGGTTCGACAGGACGTCGTAGTCCGGCTCGGACAGTCCCGAGTCACGCGCAAGATCTCGGTTGACCCGTGCGTTGAGCAGTAGTTGCATTCGTCGGTAGCCGAGCCAGGCTCGCATCTCGGATTCGTCGAGCCACCGGGTCTTCGCCATGACGGCCAGCCTAGAACCGTACTTGACATGTCATGCAAGGCCGTCCTACGCTCCTACATGACACGTCAAGTAAAGGTGATACCGATGTCGTCATACCTGCGACGCTTGATCAATCTCTACGCCGGCCTGATCCTGTTCGGGGTCAGCATGGCGCTGATGATCCGCGCCCGGCTCGGCCTCGATTCGTGGGACGTGCTGCACCAGGGCATCGCCCGCCGGACCGGCCTGCAGTTCGGCTGGGTCGTCATCGGCGTCGGCGCTCTCGTATTGCTGCTCTGGGTGCCGCTCCGCCAGCGGCCCGGCGTCGGCACCGTCAGCAACGTGATCGTCGTCGGTCTCGCGGTCGACGCGGCGCTCGACGTCCTGCCCGCGCCCTCGCCGCATGGCGATGCGTGCGGCCTTCATGGTGGTCGGCATCGTCGCCAACGGCGTGGCCACCGGCCTCTACATCGGCGCCGGCCTCGGGCCCGGTCCCCGCGATGGCCTGATGACCGGCCTGGCTGCGCGCGGCCATTCGATCCGGGTGATGCGTACGTCGATCGAGGTCACCGTCCTCGGTGCCGGCTGGCTGCTCGGCGGCTCGGTCGGCGTCGGCACCGTGCTCTACGCGCTCGCGATCGGCCCACTTGCCCACTACTTCATCCCGCGTCTTGCGGTACGAACCGAACCCAAGGTGGAACCATGCCTCGCCTCCTGATCGTCATCGCCAGCACCCGACCGGGGCGTCGCGGCTCGGCAGTCGCCGACTGGTTCGCCGGTCGCGCCCGGGCGCATGGCGGCTTCGACGTCGAGATCGCCGATCTCGCCGAGATCGCACTCCCGCTGCTCAACGAGCCCAACGACAGTGCGCGTGACGACTACGTGCACGAACACACGAAGCGGTGGAGCGCGACCGTCGACGCCGCCGACGCGATCGTCCTGGTCATGCCCGAGTACAACCGGACGTTCACCGCTCCGCTGAAGAACGCACTCGACTACCTGTACTACGAGTGGAATTACAAGCCGGTCGGCCTGGTCAGCTACGGCGGCATATCCGGCGGACTGCGCGCGGCCTACGCGATCAAGCCGGCGCTGACTGCGTTGCGCATGGTTCCCGTCGACGATGCCGTGGCAATCCGCGACGTCCGGCGCCACATCGTCGATGGGCGGTTGCAGCCCGACGAGCATCAGGCCGACAGTGCCGCCGGGATGCTCGACGAGCTGGCCAAGCTCAGCGCCGCGCTGGCGCCGCTGCGGGCGAAGGTTACGACGTCGGCCAGCGCCTGAAGTTGACGTAGGACCGGCTCGGGGTCGGCCCGCGCTGGCCCTGGTAACGCGAGCCGGCGGCCGTCGATCCGTACGGATTCTGCGACGCACTCGAGAGCCGGAACAGGCACAACTGCCCGATCTTCATCCCTGGCCACAAGGTGATCGGCAGATTTGCCACGTTCGAGAGTTCGAGGGTGATGTGGCCGGTGAACCCCGGGTCGATGAAGCCCGCGGTCGAGTGGGTCAGCAGCCCGAGCCGGCCCAGGCTTGACTTGCCCTCCAGGCGCCCGGCGAGATCGTCGGGCAGGGTGACGATCTCGAGCGTCGAGCCGAGCACGAACTCGCCCGGGTGCAGCACGAACGGATCGTCGCCCTTGGGCTCGACGAGGGTGGTCAGGTCGTCCTGCTGCTGGGCCGGATCGATGTGCGTGTACTGGGAGTTGTTGAACACGCGAAAGTACTTGTCCAGACGCACATCGACACTCGACGGCTGGAGCAGGTCGGCGTCCCATGGATCGAGCACGAGCCGGCCGGCGTCGACAGCCGCCTGGATGTCGCGATCGCTCAGCAGCATGGCGCACAGGCTAGCCGGTCATCCCGTCCGCCCGGCCTACCCGGCGTCGGGACCGAGCCAGCCGTTTCGAACCGCCTGCACCCCGAGCTGGAAGCGGCTGTTGACGCCGGCGCGTGCCTGCAGCCGTTCGAGGTAGCGGAAGAACGTGCGCCGGCTGATGCGCAGGGTGCGGATGATCGTCTCGTCCGCCACTCCGGCGGCGAGCAATGCGAGTAGCCGCTGCTCGATCGGCTCGAGCCGGGGACCGGCCTCACCGGACGGCATGATCGGCAGGGCGGCCCGCCAGGCCAGCTCGAACAGGCCCACGAGCGCCGAGAAGAGGCTGCTCGGGCGGACGATCAGCAGCGACCGGTTGATGTCGGCCTCGCCGATCGGCAGCGACACCAGCGCCATCGTGTCGTCGACGATGCTGAGCTTGACCGGGACGTCGTGGAGCACCCGCGCCTGCTCGCCGACCTTCATGCATGGCAGGACGTTGCCGTCGAGGTAGCCGTCCTGCTCCAGCGACGACTGTGAGTACACGACCCGGTACCGGATGCCCTGCATCAAGTGATCGAGCTCGGTGTCGTTCTCGGTGCCTTCCATGTAGTACGGCGGCGAGTCGAGTCGGCGCACCTCGTGGTGCACGTTGCGCTCGGCCTGCTCGACACGTTCGAGCATCGCGGGGCCGGTGACGACCTCGACGAGGTGGTCGGTGATCGGCGAGAGCCGCGAGCGCCGGAACTCGGCGTACGCGTTCAGGGTGGCCACCATGGCCGCGTTGACCTCGGATTCGCGCCGGGCGGTCAGCACCTTGAGACCGGCATCGGGGGCCACGGGCGCGAACCGCTCGCCCGCTGGTCCGGTCCGGCCGACGAGCCCCGCGTCGATGAGTTCGGCCAGGCCGTCGTATATCGCCTCGTTGGACATCGAGTGGAACCCGGCGAGCTCGCTCACGTTCGCCGAGCCTTCGTCGAGCAGCGTTCGGTACACCCGGGCGCCGTCCTCGCTGACGCCGAGCAGATTCAGATGGTCGGTGAGATCGTCCGCGCCCACTAGGTCACCTAATCTGGTCGAGGCCGTCAAGTGCCACTGTCACAATCTGCCACTTAATACATCCTCAGTCGCGATAGAACGTTAACTGCTGCGGTACCGCAATCTGGCTGGGTTCAAACCTGGCCGGCGCGATTCCCCCAGGCCGCCGCGTGGGGGCGGGCGCTCGGGGGCGCCCGCACCCGGCGGCCTCATCTCTCGCGCTCCCGGAGCAGGCCGCCGCGCGTCAGGCGGTAATATGGCGCGACTTGCGGGTGTAGTTCAATGGCAGAACATCAGCTTCCCAAGCTGACAGTGCGAGTTCGATTCTCGTCACCCGCTCCAATCGCAGAACCCCCATACGCAGCAAGGCAAAGGGCGCCATCTCCGAGTCGGGAGAGGCGCCCCTGTTACTTGGCCCTGACCAGTACGCCCGTCGTGCCGTCATCGTCGTCATCGTCCGGGCTGTCGTCGTCAGAGTCCGACGCGTCGCGGCGCGCTCTCCGGGATACGGACATGTCGACGCGCGTCGTCCTCGGCCGCAGCCGGGGCGGACCCACCAGTAGCCGGACCAACCACAGACGCCCAGACGTCTAGCCCGCTGTGCAGAGAACTCGACCCGTCGCGGCATCCACCACCACGGTGAAGCGCGAGCTAGCCGAACCGCCGACCGCAGCGCGAACAGCGCAGCTGACCTCGCCGGTTGACGGGTCGAGGACGTCTGTGGCCACGCCCGGCGGACTGTGACCGGAGCCAGGAGCCTGTGCCGGCGGCGCCCACACCGTCATCACGACGCCAGCGCCGACGACGAGAGCAACGGCCACCCGCCACCGACGACGGGCGAGACGCCGGCCGGTGGCCGATTGTGTGCTGTCCTCCATCGGAGGGCATTCCTCGGTGAATGCGACGACGTCGTCGCCGGGTTGTTCCGTCCGCACGCGATCAGTCTGCCCGACCATCCGACGGATCAGCCGGACTGCCCGTCGTGCCACGAACAGCACGCGGACACGGGTGACCGGGCGAGTTCGATTCTTGTCGCCTCGCTGAGCGCGCAGAATCCCCATACGCACCAGGGCAAACCGTAATCGCACGTCGCGCGTCAATACCCTGTGCCGCTGCGCGAGCCACGACGCACGCTGAGTTCGGCCGAATGAAAATGCCGCGCTGCGCCGAGGCGGCCTCCGGCAAACTCGTCCCGTGGAGCTTCGGACCGAGCGACTGATTCTGCGGGAATACCAACCGCCCGACTTCGACGCGGTCCACGCGTTCGCATCGGATCCGGAGGTAGCCACATTCGTGGACTGGGGTCCTAACGAACCCGACGACACCAGGGCCTTCCTCGACGCCTGCACGGCCGATCAGGCTGCCCAGCCCCGCACGCGGTACACACTTGCCGTCACCGAGCCCGGCGGCGCGCCGTTCGGATCAGTCGGTCTGGAGACGCATGGTGCCCACCATGCCGACATGGGCTACGTGATCCGACGCGAACAGTGGGGGCATGGGTTCGCCTCCGAGGCCGCTGCTGCGATTCTGCGATTCGGTTTCTCCACGCTCGGTCTGCACCGGATCCAGGCCACGTGCCGTCCGGAGAACCTCGCTTCGGTCCGCGTCCTGGAGAAGATCGGAATGATTCGCGAGGGCTATCTCCATGACCACCTGCTGATTCGGGGACGGTGGCACGACTCCCTGCTCTACGCCTCCATCGCCGCACCGCGAACGTCTTAGTTCAACTGCGATTGGCCGTTCGCATCCAGACGCCACGATGGACGTCAGCCGGGACACCGCGAGGTCGTCGACAGCCGAATGGCACGCCCTGCGCTTATCGCGTACGCGGCGCCATGCACTGACTGCACCGGACCTTCAATGCTGCTGAAGGTTGAGACGACGGCACCGGAACGGCCGTCGCGGCAGCTGAGCGAATCGGAGTATGCGTACCGCATCCAGAACACGTCCTCGCCGGGCCAGCTTTCCGCACCCTGCGGTGCGTCCGAGTCGTTAGAGCCGACCGGCGTAATCCGCAGCGTCGCCGGGTTTAGGCGGCCGAGGCGGGTCCCACCGGCGTTACCGAATCCGACCAGCCAGATACCTGACCTGGTTACCGCGATCGACTCGGGCAACTGGCCGGTTAGCTGCCGAACGAATCGGACGCCACGAGAGGTGACCTCAAGCAGCGCGTAATTCGACGTGACCGCGAAGACGCGGTGGCGCGACGGGTCGGCGGCCATCGTCGGCACCACCTGCCCGGTGTAGCCCGGCAGCCGCCTGACCGAGACGGCCGTCAGGCTCGAGTACGTCGGCGCCGTCATCTCGTACACGCCGTCGTCGGTCGAGATGAACAGCTTGCCGTCAAGAGCGGCCGCAGTCGCGACTTGCAGCGACAGGCGAATGTGCCCGGTGTAGTACAACGTCGGGCCGTCGTAGGCGTAGACGACGTTGTCGGCAACGACCCACACCATCTTGCCCGAGGGGTCGGCGTAGACGCGATTCGCTCCGATCGGCGCCGCTATCTGGCGAGTCACCGTCCCGGTGTGAGCGTCGGCCTGGCCGAGCCGGCGCGGGTTGTTCGTCAGGACGTAGAGCCGCTGATCGGACATGGCCAGGTCGACGGCCGTCGTCTCACCCAGGTCGACCTCACTGCCCGCTCCGGCGGGTGCGGTCGTGGCGGGAAGTTCGAACGTCGTCGTCGGCGTCGGCACAGCCACATGGTGGTGGCCGGCCTGCTTGACCACGGCCACGGCAATGACACCTGCGACGAGTACACCGATGCCGAGACCGACGAGCCACGAGGGTGCGAGTCGCTTGCCACCTTCGAGGAGGTCCTCGTCGCCGTCGGCCGGTTCGACGGACACGGCCAACGCCAGGTCGTCGTCGCGGTCTGCTCGGCGGGCCATGAGCAATTCTCCCCCGGCCGCGAGGCAGAGTGCGTGCTCGTGACCGGCCTGAGACCAAGACCGGCACGAACGGGCCGCAATCATCCAAGCAGCCCAAGCGGCCCAACCAGCCCAAGCGAGCCGACCCGTCCAAGCGACCCAACCAGCCCAAGCGGCCAAGCCGGGCCGGCAAGTTCAGCCGGCCGGCCGCCCGCCGAACTGCCAGTCATGGATCTCGACGTCGGCGTACATGCCTGCGCGGACGAAAGGCTCATCGGCCAGCATGGCCTCGACGGCGCCACGATCAGGCATCTCGACGAGCATGACGCTGCCCGCCCACAGCATGCCGTCGTCGGACAGCAACGGCCCCCGCGCGATGAAGCGCTCGTTGTAGCCGTGCTCGACGAAGTAGCCGCGACGATCGTCGAGTAAGGCATCGCGCGCAGCGTCCATGTCGGAGTTGCCGTGGCCGATGACCAGGAATCGGGGGTCGTCGAATGCCGAACCGTCGAAGTCCCACATTGTGCCGCCCAGCGAGTTGTGCCAGCGGCGGATCATGACCTCGCGGAAGATGCCCGCCCGGAAGTACGGCTCGGTAAAGGCGAATCTTTGCGCTGCTGCAGCGTCCGGCAGATCGACGATGTGCATGCTGCCCGTCGCCGACATCCGATCGGCACTGAGCGTCGGGCCCCTGGCGATCATCGCGTCGGCGTAGCCGTCCATGAATGACCAATGGGCCTCGGTAACTTCGAGGCGAAGCGACTCGCTATCCGGTACGTCGCGGCCGTAGAAGAAGTAGTCCACCCAGACCTTCCCGTGTCGCCTCGCACCACAGCAACCAGAGCGGCTACCCGCGCAGGAGAGGGTAACCGAGCGGCGCGGTAAGGAGGCGTGGCGGATCTAGGCAGCCCCGGGGGGTGAGACGCTCCCCGCCACGTCTCGACATCCAATATGCGCCGCCGAACGTCAAATGACGAACAGCGCAATGGCAACGTACTGAGACGCCGCCGCGGCGCCGACGAAGGCGTGGAAGACCTCGTGGTAGCCGAACACGGCAGGCGACGGATCCGGCCACCGCATGTGGTACGCAATTGCGCCGACTGCGTACAGAACGCCGCCGCCGAGCATGAGAATGCCCGCGGCGACACCGGTATGGATCCAGACAGCCGGAAGCGCGATGCCGGCAGCGCAGCCCAAGGCGATGAAGGTTCCGCCGACGAGTTTTTCGGGCGCGTCCATCCAGATGAGATGTGTCGTCGCGGCGGCCAACGTGATCGCCCACATGATGCCGGCGCCGATCAGGCCGAGCCGGCCGGCAACGTCGATCAGAAAGGCCGGCGTCGCCGTGCCCGCGATCAGCAGGAAGATCATTGCGTGGTCGAGGCGCTGCATCACCCGCGAGTTCCGCTCGCTCCACTGGCCGCGGTGATACAGCGCGCTCGTGCCGAACAGAGCGCTCACGGTCGCCACGTAGATGGCTATGGCGGTGATGCGCACACCGCCATGGACGGCGGTCAGCACGAGCGTGCCGATTACCAGAGATGCTTGGAATATCGCGAGATGAAGCCAGCCGCGCAGCTTGGGTTTCCCGTAGAAGCACTCGCGGCGACTGTCGTAGAGCAAGCCCTCAGTCGCTGTCATGGACTAGCTCCTCCCAGCAGGGTGCCGACGCCACCCCGGAGGCGTTCGGAATGTTGTAGCGGACGGACCTCTGAATTTGCTGGGTATGCAAGGGGGCCCTGGTCGCGAACGACCAGGGCCCCCGTAGTGCTGATCAGATCGGGCGAACGTTCTCCGCCTGCGGGCCCTTCTGGCCCTGCGTGGTTTCGAACTCCACACGCTGGTTGTCGTCGAGGCTACGGTAGCCATCAGCCGCGATCGCGGAGAAGTGGACGAATACGTCCGCTCCGCCGCCGTCGGGCGAGATGAAGCCGAAGCCCTTCTCGCTGTTGAACCACTTCACGGTGCCTTGCGTCATTCCGGTGTTCCCTTTCGTGAGACGGAGCCCCGCACCATGCGCGGCCCCGGCAATTGCCTTGCCTCACGTCGAAGTCTGGAACGACGAGACGCGCGGCGCAAAGATCCTGCGCGTCGAAGCGTGGAGGAAGATTGCTGACAACCAGACGTCACGGTAGCAGTATCTGCGCCAGTCCGGCGATTCTTGTCAATGATGAAATCCGGCCGGCCCGGTGAGACGCGGGTGCTCGGCGAGTTCGTCGAGAGACAGCACGGCCGCGCGTAGGTCGGCGATGAACAGGTCAGCCATGTCGTGAGTGAAGGCGTTTCGGCACACGACTCGCAGAACAGCCAGATCCTGACGGTTCTCCGGGAATGTGTATGCCGGAACCTGCCAGCCGCGCTCGCGCAGTTTGCGCGAGACGGCGAAGACGTCCCAGGCGGTGACGCGGTCGGTCGTCGTGAACGCGAACACCGGCAGTTCCTTGCCGGATGAGATCAGCCGGAACTCGTCGAAACTTTCGACCTGCTCGGCGATATAGGTCGCAACGTCACGAGTTGCCTGCTGCACAGCACGAAAACCGGCATGCCCGAGGCGAAAGAACGTGTAGTACTGCGCGGCGACTTCGGCTCCCGGCCGGGAGAAGTTCAACGCAAATGTCGGCATGTTGCCGCCGAGGTAGTTGACGTTGAAGATCAACTCCTCCGGCAACGCATCCGCGTCACGCCAGAGCACCCAGCCGACGCCTGGGTAGACCAGGCCGTACTTATGGCCGGAGGTGTTGATCGATGCGATGCGGGGCAGGCGGAAGTCCCACACCAGATCCGGGTCGAGGAACGGCGCGATCATCGCTCCCGACGCCCCGTCGACGTGCATTGGCACGTCAGGACCGCCACCCGCGGCGAGCGAGTCGAGCGCCGCCGCGATCTCGGCAACCGGTTCGTAACTGCCGTCGAACGTTGAGCCCAGAATCGCCACGACGCCGATCGTGTTCTCGTCGACGGCGGCGACGGCGGTCGGAGCGTCAAGGTGGAACCGCTCGCCTTCCATCGGAACGAGCCTTGGCTCGACGTCCCAGTACCGGCAGAACTTCTCCCAGCAGACCTGGACGTTCGCACCCATCACCAGGTTGGGCTTGCGGTCCGGGCCTGCGCCCGTGCGCTTTGCCCAGCGCCGCTTCAGCGCCATGCCGGCGAGCATGCAGGCCTCGCTGGAACCCGTGGTCGAGCACCCGGTCGCCGATTCGGGCATCGGCGCATTCCAGAGGTCGGCGAGGATCGCGACGCAACGGCGTTCGAGTTCAGCCGTCTGCGGGTACTCGTCCTTGTCGATCATGTTCTTGTCGAGGCACTCGGCCATCAGGATGCGGGCCTCGGGTTCCATCCAGGTCGTGACGAAGGTGGCGAGGTTCAGCCGCGAACTGCCGTCGAGCAGCAGTTCGTCGTGGATGAGCTGATAGGCAACAGACGGCGGGACAGGGTCCTCGGCGAGACGATTGTGCGGCGGCGCTACCCGTGCGGCGAACGACGGGTTGGCCTCGCCAACGAATGGATTTGCGTCATTCGATCGGACGGGTTGGGTGGACGATCCACGGTGCAGCGGCATGCCGCTCACTATCGCGGACGCCGCCGCGAGTGGCCATCACGCGTTCGCGGCGACCTCCCGGCGGCGCGACACGACCGCGCCGACGGTTACGCCGAAGGCGACGTGGTCGGCCAATTGCGCAAGGCCGGGCAGCGCACGGATGCGCGCATTGTGCCGGCCGACGACCCCGAGATCGAGGGCCGCGATGACCGCGCCGGCGACGGCACCCCCGGTCACTGTGTGCCGTCGCGGCAACGTTGCGGTGAGGACGGCCGCCCAGCCGACGGACAGCACGCCGTGCACGACAAGGGCGCCGGCCACCAATCTCCGGCTGCGGGTCTCGCGCGGCAGTAGCAACGACCCGGCTGCGAGGGTGGCCTGCCACGGATCGCCGCCGTTACACAGCGCGTGCAGTGTCGACGGCGTTCCACTGACGGCGCCGGCGATCAGGCCGGCGTAGCCAGCGGTGCGTAGATCCACGCGGGGTCAGACGCCGGCGGCAGTGACGATCGCGTCGGTGAGGAAGCCGGCGAGCAACCCGATCAGCAGGCCGTAGGCGAGCAGGTCCATCCGCTTGGCCCGTGCGGCAATACCGAACAGTTGGGCCACCACGTAAATGATCGAACCCGCCGCGAGGGCCAGAAAGGCGACACTGACCGCCTCGCTCGTGAAGCCGTGCCCGACCGCGGTTCCGATGAACGTCGGCCCGCCACCGATCAGTCCCATCAGCAGTAGGAACGCCCAGGTCGGACGGGAATCGGCTCTGCCATCGCCCGCCGCGACCGGTTCGGAGTTCGCCGCCAGTGGCGCCACGATCCCGAAACCCTCGGTCGCGTTGTGCAGTCCGAAGCCGATTACCAGCAGCGTGGCAAGTGCGATGTCACCCTTCGCCGCGGACTGCCCGATCGCGAGGCCTTCGGCGAAGTTGTGCAGCCCGATGCCGATTGCGATCAGCAGCGCAAGCCGCTTGGCAGCGGACCATGTCGCGAATCCGCGGGCATGCAGGGTGGCCGCCTCGGCCTGCGACATGGCGCCCGGCCCGATCCGAACCGGCGCTCGCAGCCGGGCCATGAGCTTCTCCCACCCCACGAGGGAGAGCAGGCCGATGGCGATGCCACCCGCGAAGAGGGCGCCGTATCCGAATACCGGCGCGAGCCCACCCGTGTTCTCGTGCACAGCCCCGAGCGAAGTGTCGATCGGCTCCCACGCAGCGCTGAGCACGTCCCAGACCAGGAATAGCAAGACGCCGATCGCGACGGCATTGAGCGTCAGGCGCAATGACGGCACGGGCCGGCGCATCCGGCCGATCGGCAGGCCCAGCAGGATTGTCACGCCGGCGATGAAGCCGAGCACGAGGGTGCGGGTCAGGCTCACGAAAGAGAAGGTAAGGCAAACCTAATGTCGTTGTCTACGCCTGATCAAGATTGGTGCCGCTCGCCTCGGGCGGTCAGCGGACGAGGGCGCCCTCTTCGTCGGCGCGCACGGCATTACATTCCGGCGTCTCGAGCGCGTCGGTGATCGCAACGCTGATCTGCGTGAGTTGGTCGATCTGCTCCGGGGTCAGTTGATCGATGACGTGCTTGCGGACCGTCTCGACGTGGCCCGGCGCCGCGTCCTCGAGAGCTGCGAAGCCGGCGTCGGTCAGCACGGCCACCTGCCCGCGCTTGTCGGTGGCGCACTCAACGCGCTCGAGCCAACCGCGCTCCTCCAGGCGGGCAACGGCGTGCGAAAGGCGACTGCGTGAGGAACGAGTGGCATCGGCGAGCTCGCTCATCCGCATGCTGCGCAGTTCGGCCTCGGACAGCCGAACAAGGATCTCGTAGTACGCGTGCGGGATGCCGGCATCGCGCTGTAATTGGCGATCGAGCGCGTCGAACAGAAGCGTGGTCGCCTCGAGATATGCACGCCACGCCTGCTGCTCGGGTGCGCTGAGCCAGCGGGTCTTTGCCACACCGCAAGGGTACGCGTGATGATGGGTCGCGGAAATAGTTGAAAGCTCAACTCTCAGCCGAGTACCCTTGGTTTCAACAGACATCGGGAGACCAAGATGGCCATCCACCGCCTCAATCACGCTGTGCTGTATGTCCGCAACGTGGACCGCAGCGTCGCGTTCTACCGCGATGTGCTCGATTTCCGGCCAATCGAGGAGATGGCCTCACTTCGCGGCGCCGCCTTCATGCGGGCACCCGGATCGACGAACGATCACGACCTCGGTCTGTTCGAGATCGGGGATCGCGCCGGCGACTCGCAGGCCGGCCGGGCGACGGTCGGGCTGTACCACCTGGCCTGGGAGGTCGACACCCTCGACGATCTCGAGCAGTTGGCGAGCAGACTCACCGCCGCTGGCGCCCTGGTCGGCTCCTCTGACCACAGCACCACGAAGTCGCTGTACGGCAAGGACCCGGACGGCATCGAGTTCGAGATCGCCTGGATCGTGCCCGCCGATGCTCTCGACGAGGCGGCGATCGCGGGCCGGGTGAGGATCGCGCCCCTGGACCTCGCTCGTGAGAAGGCCCGGTACGGGGCCACGACTCCGGGCGGCATCGGCGTCAGCCGGCCGGCCGCGGTTCGCTGACCTCCCGGGCCGTGCCAACGGTGCGCGTTTGATCGCGGTCCCGACCCGGGTACGGCTTTGCGGAAGGAAGCCGGTTCCGAACAAGGAGGCATCACCATGCTCGGACTCATCGTTACGTTGGTCATCGTCGGGCTGATCGCCGGCGCACTCGCGCGCCTGCTGGTCCCGGGTCGGGACCCGATCGGCATCGGCGGCACCATATTGCTGGGCATCGTCGGGTCGTTCATCGGCGGATTCCTCGGATATGTGCTGTTCCACAAGGACGGCCAGGACGGGTTCCTGCAGCCGGCCGGCCTGTTCGGTTCGGTTATCGGAGCGGTAATCGCTCTGCTGATCTACCGCCGCATGGGCACCGGCCGTCGGCGCTCGCGCCTCACGTACTGACGGCGCTACGGCGGCGCGCGGAATTTCGGCGTGACGCGCCCTCCTAGACTTGACGAGCACCCAGTCATCGCATGTGAGGACGCCGCGTGGCCGACACGCCTGTACGCGTACTGCTGTTGGAGCAGATCCATCCCGACGCCGCCGCATTGCTGGGCGGCGTCGGGTTTGAGGTCGAGTCGCTCGACCGTGCACTCGACGAGGACGAGCTGATCGAGCGCATCGGCACGGTGACGTTGCTCGGCATCCGCTCCAAGACTCAGGTAACCCAGCGCGTGCTCGATGCCGCGCCCTGCGCTCATGTCAGTCGGCGCGTTCTGCATCGGCACGAATCAGATCGACCTGCACGCCGCGGCCGAGCACGGCGTGACGGTCTTCAACGCCCCGTTCTCCAATACGCGAAGCGTGGTCGAGCTGGCGATCGCCGAGATCGTCGCGCTGACGCGTCGGCTCGCCGACAAGAACGCCCTGATGCACGCGGGCGTCTGGGACAAGTCGGCCGACGGCGCCCACGAGGTGCGCGGCCGGACGCTCGGCATCGTCGGCTACGGCAACATCGGCACGCAGTTGTCGGTGCTGGCCGAGGACCTCGGCATGCGGGTGCTGTTCTACGACCACGCCGACAAGCTGGCGCTCGGCAACGCGCATCGCTGCGCGTCGATCGACGAGTTGCTCATCGAGGCCGACGTCGTGACCTTGCACGTCGACGGGCGGGCGTCCAACGACAACTTCTTCGGCGCGGCCGAGTTCGCGATGATGAAGCCGGGCAGCCTGTTCCTCAACCTGTCGCGCGGCTTCGTCGTCGACTACGCGGCATTGCGCGAGCGCATCGAGTCGGGCCACATCGCGGGCGCGGCCGTCGACGTGTTCCCGGTCGAGCCGAAGCGACGCGGCGACGAGTTCGTCAGCGAACTGCGCGGACTGCCCAATGTGATCCTCACCCCGCACATCGGCGGCTCGACCGAGGAGGCGCAGCAGGACATCGCGCGCTTCGTGGCCGGCAAGTTCCGCGACTTCGTCGTCGAGGGCGCCACGGCGATGAGCGTCAACCTGCCGGGCATCGCCCTGCCGCAGCCACCGCAGACGCACCGGCTGATCCTGATCCACCGCAACGTGCCGGGCGTGATGGCCACCGTCAACGGCATCCTCGCCGACCACAAGGTCAACGTCGAGGCTCAACTGCTCGGCACGCGCGGCGAAGTCGGCTATGTCATGACCGACATCAGCGCGACGTACACCGAGGAGATGCTCGACCAGGTCCGCGCACTGCCCGAAACGATCCGGCTGCGCGTCCTGTCCTAGTCGTACAGGTACGTTCGGGTGCGGGATCTACCAGCTTGGCGGGACTTGTCGGCGATTGATTCGTGCCTCCGGCGCGAGCTTCGTCTCATCAAACGCATCCTTGCCAGGTGTTACTGATCGGTAATACGCTGCGGGTTACTCACCAGTAACCTCAGCCGAGCCGCATCAGGAGGGTCCCGGCCATGGGCCACTACAAGAGCAACTTGCGCGACATCGAGTTCAACCTGTTCGAAGTGTTCGGCACCGACAAGGTGCTGGGCACCGGTCCGTTTGCCGAGTTGGACGAGCAGACCGCACGCGGCATGCTCCAAGAAATCGTTCGGCTGGCCGAGGGCCCGCTTGCGGCATCGTTTGCCGACGGCGACCGCAATCCGCCCGTGTTCGACCCGGCAACGAGCAGCGTGACGATGCCGGAATCGATCAAGAAGTCGTACAAGGCCCACCAGGATGCCGAGTGGTGGCGCCTCGAGACACTGCCCGAACTCGGCGGCCAACTCGTGCCGCGCACGCTCGTCTGGGCCGTGGCCGAGCAGGTGCTCGGTGCCAACCCGGCGCTGCACATGTACAGCGCGGGTGCCCCGTTCGCCGGCATCGTGTACGCCAACGGCAACGAGACGCAAAAGCGCATCGCCCAGTTGATGATCGACAAGGGCTGGGGCGCCACGATGGTGCTCACCGAACCGGATGCGGGATCCGACGTGGGGGCCGGACGCACGAAGGCCGTCGAGCAGTCGGACGGCACGTGGCACATCACCGGCGTCAAGCGCTTCATCACCTCGGCCGAGCACGACCTGACCGAGAACATCATTCATCTCGTGCTCGCTCGGCCCGAGGGCAGCGGCCCGGGCACCAAGGGCCTGTCGCTGTTCATCGTGCCGAAGTTCCATTTCGACTTCGAGACCGGCGAACTCGGTGAGCGCAACGGCGCCTACGTCACGAACGTCGAGCACAAGATGGGCCTGAAGGCATCGACGACTTGCGAGCTGCGGTTCGGCGAGAAGGAGCCCGCCGTCGGCTGGCTGGTCGGCGACGTGCACGACGGCATCGCCCAGATGTTCCAGGTGATCGAGCACGCCCGGATGATGGTCGGCACCAAGGCGATCGCCACGCTCTCGACCGGGTACCTGAACGCGCTCGACTTCGCCAAGACCCGGGTGCAGTCCGCCGACCTGACCCAGGCCACCGACAAGACGGCGCCGCGGGTCACGATCATCCGCCACCCGGACGTGCGTCGCAGTCTGATGCTGAACAAGGCGTACGCCGAAGGACTGCGGGCGCTCGTCGCCTACACCGCGAGCGTTCAGGACCGAATCATCGTCGGCGAGCACGAGGGCCGCGACACGTCGGCCGACGAGGCCATCAACGATCTGCTGCTGCCGATCGTCAAGGGCGCCGGGTCCGAGCGGTCCTACGACCAGCTGGCCCAGGCGCTGCAGACCTTCGGCGGATCGGGGTACCTGCAGGACTACCCGCTCGAGCAGTACATCCGCGACGCGAAGATCGACACCCTGTACGAGGGCACGACCGCCATCCAGGGGCAGGACTTCTTCTTCCGCAAGATCATCCGGAACAAGGGCGCAGCGCTCGGCGCGGTGGCCGCCGAGATCTCGCAGTTCCTCGAGTCGATCGCCGAGGAGGGCCGCCTCAAGGAGGAGCGCGAGGCGGTGCAGAAGGCGCTGGAGAGCGTCGGCGGCATGGTCGGCGCGATGACCCAGCAGTTGATGAGCGCGCAGGAAGACATCAGCAACGTCTACAAGGTCGGCCAGAACACGACGCGGCTGTTGCTGTCGGCTGGCGATCTGATGGTCGGCTATCTGCTGCTACGCCAGGCGGCCGTGGCCTTGACCAAGATCGGCGAGAACGGCCTGTCCGACGCCGAGCGCCGCTTCTACGAGGGCAAGCCGGCCGTGGCGCGATTCTTTGCCCAGACCGTGCTGCCGGAGTTGGCGGCACGCCGCGCGGTCACCGAGTCCACCGACAACAGCCTGATGGACGTTGCGGAGGATTCGTTCTGACGCGAGTGTGATTTGTTGGCCAATGGTCATCGAATGGACGGCCTGCGCCCGCGACACCGACAAGTAGGGTCGAGTGTCGTGAGCGCAGAACCGCTGTGGATCGATCTCGACGGAGCCGCAAACGTCCGCGATGTCGGCGGCCTGCCGACCGAGGACGGCAAGGAGGTCCGGGCCGGACGCCTGATCCGGTCCGACAACTTGCAGGGTCTGACCCCGGCCGACGTCGAGCGGTTGGTCGTCGAACACGATGTGCGGACGGTCGCCGACCTTCGCACCCGGACCGAGGTCGCAAGCGAGGGGCCCGGGCCGCTTGCCAGTGACATGCGGGTGCACATCGAGCACCTGTCACTGTTCCCCGAGTCCGTCGACGACGATGCCATGTCGGCCGCCGACTCCGACGACGGTCCGGTCGTACTGCCGTGGCAGAAGCGCACCGCGGCAGCCGACGTCGACGCCGGAGAGCGCCGCTCGGCCGCGACGATTTACCAGAGCTACCTTGACGATCGGCCCGATTCGATCGTCGCGGCCTTGCGTCTCATTGCGCATGGCGACGGCGCGACGATCGTGCATTGCGCGGCCGGCAAGGACCGTACCGGCGTGGTCGTAGCGCTGGCCCTCGATGCGGTCGGCGTCGACCGCTCGGCGATCGTCGACGACTTCGTGCGTAGCGGTGATCGGATGAAGCAGATCATCGCCCGGCTCACTGCGTCGCACACGTACGTCGACGACATCAAGGATGTGCCGTTCGATCGCCACATTCCGCAGCGGGCGACCATGGAGACGTTCCTGGCCAACCTCGACGACGCCCACGGGGGCACGTCGAAGTGGCTGCGTGAGCACGGTTGGACCGACGACGACGCAGACTCGCTGCGGGCAGCGCTAGTCGCCGAGTAGGACGAGGCGCAACTGGTCGGCTCCACCGGCCACTACCCGGACCGGAACGCCCCAGTCCTGGCGGGCGACGTGGCAGGCGGGGTGCTCGATCGCCGGATCGTCGTCACAAGCCGCCGCCTGAGCGGTGATGTGCAAGACGCCCTCAGCCGCATCGCTCAGTTGTAACTCGCGCTGCAGGCTGGTCGAATCGCCCGCGCCGTCACGCAATAGCTCGGGCGGCGACGCGCTGACGGTCAATCGCGTCGGCGGCCCGTACCGCTCGTCGAGTTTGCGTCCGGGCGGCGCGGTGAAGACGACGTCGAGGGTCAACCGGCCAGGTGCCAGATCGGTTACCGGTCGCTGGGTCCGCAGTGAGTCGCCGTGGACGAGCGTGCCGGCCGCGATCGGCCGAACGAGGCGGTGCGCTGCCGACTCGACAACCACGAGGTCGCCGTCGACGACAACAGCACCGCTCGGCTCGGCGAGGCCCGACGCCAGCGTCGACACCTCGTCCGTGACCGGGTCGTAGCGCCGGATCGCACCGTTGTAGGTGTCGCTGACGGCAACCGAGCCGTCCGGCAGCACCGTGACCCCGAGCGGATGCTGCAGGCGCGCCTTGGCTGCGGCGCCGTCGACGTGCCCGAAGTCGAAGAGCCCCTCGCCGACGGCCGTGTGCACGTTTGCCCCGACGTCGAGGTAGCGCAGCGCAGATGTCTCCGAGTCGACGAACCAGAGCCGGTCCGCGCCGACGGCGAGTCCGGACGGCTGGGCCAGCCAGGCGTCTCGGCCCGGGCCGTCCTTGAGTCCCTCGACGGTCGTCCCGGCAAGGATCTCGACGGCGTTCGTGGCCGGATCCCAGGTGAGCAGTAGGTGGACGCCCGCGGCAGCCACGACGACCCGCTCGATCGCGGGCCACCACGCCACGTCCCACGGCGACGTGACGCCAGGAACGGCACCCGTCACCGTCGTGAGGCCGGCATTCAGGTCGACGGTGCGGACGACGGCGCCATCAGTAAGGCGCACGCCTCGCAGCACGTGATTCGCAGTGTCGGCCACGATCAGGTCGAAGTCGGCGACTCCGTCCGGCAGCAGGGCGAGGCCGTTCGGCTCGGCGAACGACGCCTCGGCGGCCGGGCCGTCCGTCGCGCCCACGCGAACCGCTGCCGATGCGGCGGATCACGGTCTCGCCGTCGAGGGCCATCTCGACGATCTGATGGTGTCCCGCGTCGGCGACGAGCAACGACGACTCGAGCGCGACTGCCTTGGCGGGGAATCGAAGGTCGGTGGGTATGGGCGCCGGCGGTACGTACGGGCCGTCGCCGCGGTGCAGCGTGCCCTTTGCCTCATGGGTTGCGACGAGTTCGCCGACGATCCGGTCGAGCGCGCTCGTCTGCCCCTCGCCCGCGGCCTGCGCGACGACGTAACCCTCCGGATCGATCAGGACGAGGGTGGGCCAGGCGCGCACCGCGTACTGGCGCCACAGGCCGAGATCGGGGTCGTCGAGCACGGGGTGGCGGACCTCGTAGCGGTCGACGGCGGCGGCCACCGCGGCGTGGTCGGCCTCGTGCGCGAACTTCGGCGAGTGCACGCCCACGACGACCAGAACGTCGCCGTACTTCTGCTCGAGTGGACGCAGTTCGTCCAAGACGTGCAGGCAATTGGCGCAGCAGAAGGTCCAGAAGTCGAGCAGCACAACTTTGCCGCGCAGTTGAGCCAGCGACAACGGCTCAGACGTATTCGAGCCATCCGCCTCGGGCTGTCAACTCCGGCGCACGGACGCGAAAGCGCGATGTCGTCACAAGGCAACACAACGAGGCCCGGCTACGGCCTGTTCCGATCCTGTCCGGTTGCTTCGTGGCGGTAACGCGTCGCGACCGCTTCGCGATGGCTAGCTGGCCGGTCGGCGTTTCCACAACGCTTCAGTTCCAGTCTTTGCTGAACGTCATGGGTGTCACCTCCGATCGGTGCGTGATGGACGGTGTGTCAGCCGTGTGGGCTCAGTGCCAGTCCTTGCTGAACGTCATCGGTCTCACCTCCGATCGCAGTTGAAGGGACGAGGTCGCGGCTGACCGCCCGTGGTCGCAGATGGCAACAATTCGCACACGAGCAGTTCTCCCCAGTAATGACAGAGCAGGGCTTATGCACTAGCGTGACTGGCAGCCACTCGGGGGGCCGGGCGAAGCAAGCAAGCGCGCGGCAGGCCATGGGACTTGTCTGGGAGCACAGCAACTTGATCGCACCGGCACGATGGGCGCTGTGGGCTTCGCCCAAGCGCGTCGTTGTCCTTGTTCTAGGTGTCGACCTCGCTGCCGTCGCATTGGCAATTCGTTCCGGATTCCACACCACAAGCACGAGCGGCGACCTCCTTCGGTTCGGCCTACTCGTCACCATGAGCGTGGTCTATATAGAGGTCTCCCGACAAGTTGAGTTGCGACGCCGCCTATTTCTGAGCACGCCGTCGCATACCAACATGAGTTCCGTCTGGGTGCTGCCCGCGGCCATTTTGCTGCCACACGGCCTTGCGATAGCGCTCGTGGCTCGTCATTTACCTGCATCTCTGGATGCGCGCCTGGCGCCACGTCGACGCCGTTCGTCTTTATCGTTCGACCTATAGCGCCGCCACATCTCGATTACGGCGGTCGTGATTTCGAACGTGCTCGGACTCATCGGTGCCCGAGCCGACTTCGGCGCGTCTGCGGCATCCTCGCTCGTGTCTGCCCTCGTCGCGATTGCGGTGTACTGGATCGTCAACACTGCCCTGGTCGCTGCCGCGATCTTTGCTCAGTGGCGCGAGCCGGAAGGCGTCCGACCTGCTCGGCTCGTTCTCCGACAACGTGCTGGAGTTCGCCACTCTCGGCCTCGGTGCCGTGACGGCGGCCCTGGTGGTCACCGTCCCGTTGCTTGCCCTGATCGTGCTGCCCGCGGTGTTCCTGCTGCAGCACCAGGCGCTCATCCGGCAACTCGTCGAGGCCGCCACCATCGACTCGAAGACCGAACTGCTCAACGCCGCGGCGTGGCGTCAACTCGCGCAGCGCGAACTGGAGCGGGCCGAGCGGCAGCACACCATGACCGCGGTGCTCGTCATCGACATGGACCGCTTCAAGCACATCAACGATGCGTACGGCCACCTCGCCGGCGACACAGCGCTCAAGGCGGTCGGCGAGGCGCTCGCCGATGAACTACGTGGTTACGACGCCGTCGGCCGCTTCGGTGGCGAGGAGTTCGTGGCGATGCTGCCCGGCGTCGACGGCCCGACGGCGCGCGGCGTCGCCGAGCGCATCCGGCGCCGCATCGAGGCATTGACCGTCGCAGATCGAGCAGGTCAGCGGCGGTAGCGGCCTGATGACCGTCACGGCGTCGATCGGCGTCGCGGCTGCGCCCGGCGCCAGCGCCGACCTCGATGATCTGCTGCGCGCCGCGGACGGCGCGCTCTACGTCGGCCAAGGACGAAGGTCGCAACACCGTGCGGCTCACGCCCGCGCGCACCGTCGCCGCGTGACGCTCAGCGCGCCCGTTCAGGCACATAGGGCCGGGCTCGCCGAACAAGTAGCCCTGGCCGTAATCGCATCCGAGGTCGGCGAGCACATCTCGCTGTTCGGGACGCTCGATGCCCTCACCGACCACCTCGGCGTCCAGCGCCTTGGCGAGCGACACGATCTGCGTGACGATCGCCCGCGCGCGCTCGTCATCGACGAGATCCGAGACGAACGAGCGGTCGATCTTGATCTCGTCGAAGGCGAACTGGCGCAGGTAGGACAGCTGCCCGAACCCGGTACCGAAGTCGTCGATGGCGATTCGTGTCCCGAGATCGCGCAGGGCCGACAGGATCCGCCAACCTATGCCCCCGCTGCGCAGCAATACGCCCTCGGTGACCTCGAGGGTCAGGCACCGGGCCGGCAGCGCGTACTTCGCCAGTGCCTCCTCGACCGTGGCCGGCAGCGAATCGTCGGACAGTTGGTGGACGCTCACGTTTACCGATACGCCGATGTCGGGCAGCGCCCCGGGGCCTGATCGCCGGTGCAGCTCGCCCAATGCCTCGGTCAGCGCATGCCGGCCGAGATCGCCGACGAGGCCCATCCGCTCGGCCATCGGCACGAACGTGTCCGGCGGAACGCCTTCGTGCTCGCCGCTCGTCCAGCGCAGCAGCGCCTCGTAGCGGGCCACCTGCGCCGAGGCCAGGACGATGATCGGCTGGTAGGCCAGGCCGAACTCCTGGGCCTCGATGCCGTGGCGCAGCGCCGGAGCCAGCGCGACGACGTCGTCGCGCGCCGGGCGCGCGCTGGTCGTGCACGACGAGCTGCCCGCGGCCGAGCGCCTTCGCCCGGTCCAGGGCTGCGCTGGCAGCGCGCAGTGCTTCCGATGCGTCGGCGTCCGGACCGAGGATGGCCACCCCGAAGCCGGCGCTGGCCGACAGGTCCAGGCCGTCGACGTCGAAGGGCGCGGCGAGGGCTCGGCGCAACCGGTCGACGAGCGCGGTGGCCTCGTCGACCGTCGTGCATGTTCTCGACGAGGACGGCGAACTCGTCACCCCACATGCGCACGACCGTCGCCGACGGCCCGGCCGTGATGAGCAGGCGCTGGGCGACCAGGCGCAGCAACTCATCACCGGCCGCGTGCCCGAATGACTCGTTCACCGCCGAGACGCTGTCGATCCCGAGCACGGTGACTGCGTAGAAGCGACCGGTCGCCGCGGCGTGTGAGCGCGCAACGCCCAGGCGGTCGGTGAGCACCGCGCGGGTCGCCAGGTGGGTCAGCGGATCGGTACGGGCGAGCTCGCGCAGCCGCCGCTGCGACGCGTCCTGCTGGACGGCCACGGCGGCGAGATTGCCCGCTTCGCGCAGGAGGTCGAGCTCGGCGGCACTGGGAGTACGGGGTTCGGCGAAGTAGACAGCAAACGTGCCGAGTACCTCCTCGCGCGCGCCGACGAAAGGAGCCGACGCGCAGGAGGCAACGCCCGCCGCGGCCGCGATCTCGCGCCAGTCGGCCCACGCGTCGTCCTGCGCGATGTCGGCGGTGATGACGACCTGCCGCTTGAACGCGGCGGCGCCGCAGGTTCGGTGCTGCAGTCCGACGTCCTGGGCGTCGATCGCCGCGATGAACTGCGCCGGCAGGGTCGGCGCCGCTGCCACCCGCAGCAGGCTGGCGTCGGTCGTCGCCAACAGGATTGCCGCCCGCGCGCCGGGCAATTCGGCTTCGATCCGTCGGGCCAGCGTGGCAAGTGTGATCGGCAACGGGGTGTGTGAGGCGATCAGACGCAAGATTTCGCTCTGCGCCGCGGACCGCGGGGCGCTCGACGCGTCCGTCGCCTCGGGCGGCGGGGGCGTCGCGTCCCGGCCTGACCTTCCCTCGCGCACGGCCTCCCTCTTCCAGGGTGCCCCTGCCGCCAATGCGGCGAGTTCTTAGGCGTGCAGGTTACGCCCGTTGCCCGGCCGGCGGCCCTAACGTGTCCGTGAAATACCGCAAGCCCGACTCGAATGAGTCGGGCTTGTGTGTCTTGCGCGAATCAGCGGATGTAGTTCTGCCGCTGTGCCATCGCGGTCAGCTCGCTGCGCATCATCGGCGAGGCTGTGTTCAGGACGCGCTCAAATGCGAGCGCCTGGCGGCGCTGGCGGCGCTTGGCGATGATCTTGTTCTTCATTTCCTGCCTCTGGTTTCGTGACGTGTCGGGGGTTGGTAGGCAGTCAGTTGGTTTCGTTCGGGAAGCCAGCTAGCTGATCCTCACTTCATTAACGATCATACCGCTGTAACAGAAGAACATAGGGCTATATGCCCGCCTGTGACTTACAACATCGCATAGTTGGGCCCTTCGACTTGCGATTTGTAATGCCAGAGTCCTTGATCAAGCCGACTTCCGGCATATGTTGACGCCCATGACGCTCTCGCTGCTCTCTGCACCAACGAATCTGGGCCTCCGGCCACCGGTCGCGACCTCGACCCCAGGCTGCGCCAAGGCTCCTGAGGTACTCCGTGCGGCCGGCCTGTACGCGCGACTCGGCGCCGAGGACGCGGGCCTGGTGGTGTGCCCGCGATACGTCGACGATGAAAGTCCCGGTCGGCTGCGCAACCAGGACGCGATCCTCGATTTCTCCAGCCGGCTGGCGGCGCGGATCGGCGGCCTGCTCGAGTTCGGGCGGACGCCCCTCGTCCTGGGCGGTGACTGCAGCCTGCTGCTCGGCGTCGGGTTGGCGCTACGCCGGGCCGGGAACTACGGCCTGGTGCACATCGACGGCCACACCGACTTCCGCCATCCAGGCAACTCGCCGGCCTGCGCGAGCCTGGCCGGCGAGGACCTTGCGGCGGCGGTGGGCCTGCACTGGCCGGCGGTGTCGCTGCTGGGCGGCTCGCGGCATTTCGATCCGCAAGACGTCACGCACGTCGGCTGCCGCGACGACGACGATGCGCTCGAGGAAGTGCGGGCGCGACTCGGTCTGGTCGTTACGGCGGCGCAGGTGCGAGCGGCCGGCGTGGGGGACGTGGCCGCGCAGATTCTGGGCGTCGTGGGCCGGCCGAACCTTGACGGCTACTGGATCCATGTCGATATCGACGTGCTCGACGACTCGGTCATGCCGGCCGTCGACAGCCCCGCACCGGGTGGGTTGATGCCGGACGATCTGGTCGCGCTGCTGCGCGCATTGGCTCCCGGCGCGGTCGGGGCACACGTCGGCATTTACGACCCAGATGTCGACGACGACGGGTCTGCCGCACATGTCGTCGTCGACTGCATCGTGGCAGGCCTTGCCGATTTGGGTGTTGGTCGCTAACTTGGACACGAAGTAACTGGTACACACTGTTGCAGACATGACCGGACGAAGGGTAACTGGGCATGACCGTAGAGCTGACCAACTCGGCCGACGAAGTCCAGACCGTCAAGACCGCCAAACGCCTGCTCGGCTCGTCCTCGAAGAACTCCTATGACCCCCAACTCGATATCGACTGGGATGCGGCACTGCCCGAGGGGCTGGCGTGGATGCCGCTTGAACGGGTGTCGCTCTACGGCACGCCGTTGTGGGACGAGCTCAGTGCGGAGCAGCGCATCGAGCTGTCCAAGCACGAGCTCGCCAGCATCGCGAGCATCGGCCTGTGGACCGAGATCATCCTTATGCAGATGCTCAGCCGCGACGCCTACCACCGCGATCCGCAGGATCCCCGCACGCACTACGAGCTGACCGAGATCGGCGACGAGACCCGGCACGTGATCATGTTCGCGAAGGCGCTGTCGCGGATGGGCGTGCCGACCTACCGCCCGCCCCGCCTCGTGCATCACCTGGCGCGGCTGTACAAGGCGACCGCACGCGGGCCGATGCTGTTCGGGCCGGTGCTCGTGACCGAGGAGATCACCGACCGGCTGCAGCGCTCATCGATGAACGACGAGGCCATCCATCCGCTCGTCCGCATGGTCAACCGCATCCACGTCGTCGAGGAGTCGCGGCACGTGCGCTTCGCCCGCGAGGAGTTGAGCCGGACGGTGGTGCGCCTGTCGCCGGTGCGACGCGCCTGGCACCGCCTGGTGTGTGCCACAGTGTCGGCGATCCTGGCCCGCGTGCTCGTCGACCCGAAGGTCTACGAGTCGGTGGGCCTGGACCCCAAACAGGCGCATCGTGCGGCCCGGCGCGAATCCGCACTACCAGCAGACGGTCCGCTGGATGGGCGAGAAGATCATGCGCTTCCTCGACGACAACGGCATGGTGACGCGGGTGACCCGCCCGATCTACCGGGCCGCCAACCTGCTGTAGCGGGCTTACAGCAGGCCCAGGCCGGGATCGGCGAGCACGCCGGCCATGTCGGCGAGGAACTGCGAGCCCTGCTGACCGTCGACGATGCGATGGTCGAACGAGACGGCGAGCTGGGTCACCCACCTCGGGACGATCTCGTCGTCGACGACCCACGGCATCTTGCGTACGGCACCGAACGCAACGATGCCGGCCTCGCCCGGATTGAGGATGGGCGTGCCGGTGTCGACGCCGAACACTCCGACGTTGGTGATCGTGATCGTGCCGCCGGCCATGTCGGCCGGCGAGGTCTTGCCCGCGCGCGCCGTTTCGGTGAGTTCGCCGATCGCACGCGCCAGGTCGACCAGGCTCAGTTGGTCGGCGTTCTTGATGTTCGGGACGATCAGCCCACGGTCGGTCGCCGCGGCGATGCCGAGGTTGACGTAGTGCTTGAGGACGATCTCGCCGGCCGCGTCGTCCCAGGTCGCGTTGATCTGCGGCGTGCGCTTGGCGGCCAGCATCAGCGCCTTGGCCACGAAGATCAGCGGCGACACCTTGACGTCGGCGAAGTCCGGACGGGCGGCGACGCGTTTGCGCAACTCCATCATCGGCGTGACGTCGACGGTGATGAACTCGGTGACGTGCGGCGCGGTGAACGCCGAGGCCACCATGGCGGCGGCCGTGTGCTTGCGAACGCCCTTGATCGGGATCCGTGTCTCGTCGCCCTGGCCGGGTAGGTAGTCGTTGAAGCGGACCCAACCCTGCTCGGCCGATCCACCGGCGGCCTGCTCGACATCTGCCCGCGACACCGTGCCGTTCGGGCCGGTGGCCTCGATCGCAGTGAGGTCGACGCCGAGCGACTTGGCGAGCTTGCGCACCGGCGGCTTGGCGAGCACGCGGTGGCGCGTCTCGGGGGCGTCGGCGGACGGCTGGGTCGGGGCCACGTTGAAGGCGGGATTTGCCGACGGGGTGTCCGGTGGCGGCGGAGTCTTGCGCGGACGGCGCTTGGCGGCCGCGGCGCGCGGGCCGTACCCGACCAGAACCGGTTGCCGACCGCCGGGCTGCTGACCGGCGGGCTCGGCCTCGCCCGCGGCCTCGGCCGCCTGCGGGTAGTAGCTGGGGGCGGGCGTCTCGGCGGGTGACTCGACGGGTGCCGGTGGGACGAGGTCCTCGGTTGCGCTGCCGGTCGCGGCGGGCGCGGTCGCGGTGGGTGCGGGTGAAGGCGCGGCGGGCGCCGGCGGCTCAGGGGCGGCGGCCGGACTGACCGGGCTCGCAGTCGCGCTCGGGGCGGTCGCGTCCGCGCCGACGTCGATCGTGATGATCGGCCGGCCGACATCGACCGTCTCGCCCTCGGCCGCGTGCAGTTCGGTGACGACGCCGGCGTACGGCGAGGGCAACTCGACCGCCGCCTTCGCCGTCTCGACCTCGACGACGATCTGGTTGACCACCACGGTGTCGCCCGGCTTGACCGACCAGGTCAGGATGTCGGCCTCGGTCAGCCCCTCGCCGACGTCCGGCATCTTGAAATGCTTGAGCTCACTCACGCTTCAGTACTCCAAGGTCCGGTCGACGGCGTCAAGGATGCGATCGACATTGGGCAACCAGTCCTCTTCGAGCCGGCTGGCGGGGTACGGGGTGTCGAATCCGCCGACTCGAAGCACCGGCGCCTCGAGAGAGTAGAACGCCCGTTCCTGCACGCGGGCCGCGATCTCGGCGCCGACGCCGTGACTGACGGCAGCCTCGTGCACGACGATGAGTCGGCCGGTCCGCTCGACCGATTCGATCACCGCGTCAGTGTCCAGCGGCGAGATCGAGCGCAGGTCGATGACCTCCAGATCCCGGCCTTCTTCGGCCGCGGCCGCAGCACTTTCCAGGGCGGTGGCCACCATCGGGCCGTAGGCCACGATCGTCGCGTCACGGCCCGGGCGTACGACACGCGCCTTGTGCAGCGGGTAGGGGGTGCCTTCGAGTTCGCCCTTCGTCCAGTACCGGCGCTTGGGCTCGAAGAAGATGACGGGGTCGTTCGAGCGAACCGCCTGCTGGATCATCCAGTACGCGTCGGACGGATTCGCGCACGCGACGACCTTCAAGCCGGCCGTGTGGGCGAAGTACACCTCGGGCGACTCGGAGTGGTGCTCGACCGCGCCGATGCCGCCGCCGAACGGGATGCGGATGGTGATCGGCATGCTCAGCGTGCCGTTCGAGCGATTGTGAATCTTGGCAACCTGGCTGACGATCTGGTCGAAGCCCGGGTAGACGAAGCCGTCGAACTGGATCTCGCAGACCGGCCGGTAGCCGCGGATCGCGAGGCCCACCGCGGTGCCGATGATGCCGGATTCGGCCAGCGGGGTGTCGAACACCCGTGATTCGCCGAAGTCTTTCTGCAGGCCGTCGGTGATGCGGAAGACGCCGCCGAGTTTGCCGACGTCCTCGCCCATGATGATGACCTTGGGGTCGTCCTCGAGCGTCTTGCGAAGCCCCTCGTTGAGCGCCTTGGCCAGCGTTACTGGACTCATGATGTGCTCCCGACCGGGGCGTCCTCGAACGTGTCGAGGTAGGCGGCATAACCGTCGCGCTGCTTGCGCAGTTCGTCGGTCATCTCGTCGTAGACGTACTCGAAGGCGAGCATCGGATCCGGCTCCGGCAGCGCCCGGCAGCCCTCGCGGACGTGCTCGGCAAGGGCCTCGGACTCGCGGTCGATCGACTCGAAGAACTCGGGGCCGGCCTGGGCGTGCCGGACCAGGTAGGCGCGTACCCGCGCGATCGGGTCCTTGAGCTTCCACGTCTCGGTCTCGGCCGCGAGGCGGTAACGGGTGGCGTCGTCGGAGGTCGTGTGCGGGCTCATCCGGTAGGTGAACGCCTCGATCAGGGTGGGGCCCTGGCCGGCGCGCGCGTTGTCGAGGGCGGCCCGGGTGACGGCCAGGCTCGCCAGCACGTCGTTGCCGTCGATGCGCACGCCCGGGAAGCCGAAGCCGCTTGCCCGCTGGTACAGCGGCACCCGCGTCTGCGTGGTCACCGGCGCCGAGATCGCCCACTGGTTGTTCTGGCAGAAGTAGACGATCGGCAGGTTCTCGGCCGCCGACCAGACGAACGACTCGTTGACGTCGCCCTGGCTGGATGCGCCGTCGCCGAAGAAGGCCAGCACGGCGGTGTCGCGCTCGGGATCGCCGGTGCCGACCGCGCCGTCGCGCACCACGCCCATGGCGTAACCCGCCGCGTGCAGGGTCTGCGCGCCGATGACGATCGTGTACAGGTTGAAGTTGTTGTCGTGCGGGTTCCAGCCGCCGAGGTTGGTGCCGCGGAACAGGCCGAGCAGCACCAGCGGATCGACGTCGCGGCACCAGGCGACGCCGTGCTCGCGGTAGGTCGGGAACGACATGTCGTGCGGACGCAACGCCCGGCCGGCACCGACCTGCGCGCCCTCCTGGCCGAGCAGGCTCGCCCACAATCCCAGCTCGCCCTGCCGTTGCAGGGCAATAGCCTCGGTGTCGATGCGGCGCACGAGCACGAGGTCGCGATAGAGCGACATGATCTCGTCGTCGGAGATGTCGAGCGGATAGTCAGGGTGCTCGACGCGAACGCCTTCGGGCGTCAGCAGCTGAACCATGTTCGGCTCGGGCGGGACCGCGTGCAACGCTGCCGCGTCGCCTGTGGCCACGGAATCCGGTAGGACGGGTACAGCTGGCATGCGCACGCTCCTCGCATCAGATCGCGGAGTGCGGGGTCACCGCGTCCGCGCCCACTGGCGACGTTCAGGATTATCCGTTGGTACAGGGATGGCGTACCGCAGGATTTCCCAGGGGTTCCTACCATATCTGGGCTTGCGGTCCGGGCGCCGTCGACCGGTGACGATCGCCGGCACCGACCGCGTCAGCGTATATGCGTAGTGCGCCCGAGAGTGCACGCTTCGTCGCCACGCGAGGTGGCGCGACGCGGAGCTAGTGGGCGCCGGCCAGTTCCATTACGTGACCGACCAGCATCGCGACGTCGATGATCAACGCGACGTCGCCGTTGCCCATGATGGTCGAACCGCCTACGCCCTCGACGTGCTCGAACATCTTGCCGAGCGGCTTGATCACGGTCTGGAACTCGCCCCGCAGAGCGTCGACGACGAGGCCGGTCTTCATACCGTTGTGCTCGACGACGACCACACTCTCGCGGCGCGGCCGGTCGCCGACCACGCCGAACTGCGACCACAGGCGGATCAGCGGAAGCACCTCGCCGCGCAGGTCCAGATAGTCGCGACGCTGGCTGGTCTGGGGCAGTTCGACGCACTCGACGACGCGGTCGAGCGGGATGACGAATGTCGCAGACCCGACGCCGACCAGGAACCCGTCGATGATGGCGAGGGTGAGCGGTAGGCGCATCCGCACCGTCGTGCCCTTGCCCGGGCGGCTCTCGATGTCGATCGTGCCGCGCAGCGAGGCCACGTTGCGTTTGACGACGTCGAGCCCGACGCCGCGGCCCGACAGGTTCGATACCTCGGTGACGGTGGAGAAGCCGGGCTCGAAGATCAGGGCGTAGGTCTCCTTCTCGGTCAGGGGCGCGGCCGGGTCGACCAGACCGCGCTCGACCGCCTTGGCGAACACGCTTTCGGCGTTGATACCGCCGCCGTCGTCCTCGACCACGACGACGATGCTTCCCGAGTCGTGGTAGGCGGCGAGTCGGACGATGCCACGCGCGGGCTTGCCATGTGCCACCCGAACGTCGGGCGACTCGATGCCATGGTCGAGGGAGTTGCGGACCAGGTGCATCAACGGATCGGCGATGTGTTCCATCAGCGCCTTGTCGACCTCGGTCTCGCCGCCCGTGACCTCGAGGGCCACGTTCTTCGCGAGGGCGGTGCTGACGTCCCGGACGACCCGCTGGAAGCGGCTGAATGTCGTCCCGATCGGCACCATCCGCAGGCGTAGCGCGTCGTCGCGAACGCCTTCGATCAGCCGCATCGTCTCGCTCATGGAGTTACGCAGGCTCTCGTCGCCACTCAACGTGGCGGCAAGCCCGGCGCCCGCTCCGGCGATCAGCAACTCGCCAACGGTGTCGATCAGGCGATCGAGGCGGCTGGCGTCCACCCGGATGGTCGACGTTTCACTGGGTCTGCGGTCCGAGGCCCGCTGGGCGGGATGAGATACGGCGGAACGGGCACGGCCGCCCGCCTTCGGCGACTTGGCCACCTTGGCCGTCGCGTTCTTGCCATTGGCCGCGCCGGTGGTCGTCGCGTCCGCGCCGTCGTGACCCTTGCCGCGCCCGCCCCCCTTGCGTACGAGCTTTGCGAGTTCGGGAGCCCCGATGGTGCCGCCGCGGACCAGTGCGTCGAATACCTCGCGGCCGGCGTGCGGCGGGAAGGACTTGACGAGATCGGCATGGTCAACGGCTGAGCTTTCCGCGGTGAGCACGCGGATGTCGCTGTCGTCCCACACGAATTCGAACACGCCCTCGACGGTTTGCACGCTGGCGTCGGTGTTCAGGGTGACTTCGAAGTCGAGGTAGCAGGTCTCTGCGTCCATGGGTTCGAGCGCGGGAAGCATGTCCGCGATCGTGGTCACGGAGATGACGTCGCCGACGGTCGACAAGTAGCGAATGAACGAGATCGGGTCCATCCCACTGCGCAGGGTGTCGGCGCCGAATCTGACGCTGACATGCATCCGGCGCTTGTCGCCGTCCGAGGCTGCAGCCAGGGATTCTCCGTCACTCGGTACGGACCTCACGCTGTCGGGCCTGTCGTGCAGTCCGCTGAGCTGGGCTACCAGGCCGGCGCCGATCGCAGCCTGTTGCTCGGCCTGTTGTTCATCGCTGGCGGTAGGTCCGGCGGACACGCCCTCGATCAGGAATGCGAGATGGTCCTTACTCTGCAGCAGAACGCCGACCAGTTCGGCCGAGATCTGGATCTCGCGGCTACGTAGCCGATCGAGGACGCTTTCCATGACGTGGGTGAACGCGACGACGTCATCGAGACCGAACAGGCCGGCGGAACCCTTGATCGTGTGCGCGGCGCGGAATACCGAATCCAGCGTGTCGTCATCGCCGTCACCACGCTCCAGATTGAGAAGTCCAGACTCCATCTCGGTGAGCAATTCGGCTGCCTCGACGACGAATGTGGCAAGGGCAGATCGCATTTCCTCTTCGAAAGTCACGACGCTGGCTCCGCGGGCGGTCGTGGCACCTCGGGACGTGCGACGGAATCGAGATTGGCCTCGAGGCCGACGATGTCGAGGGTTTCCCGAACCGGCGGCGTCGGGGGGCGCAGACGCAGATCTATGCCGAGAAGTTCGGCTTCCCGCTTGGCCAGGAGGAGCAGTTGGATTCCGGCCGTGTCGATTTCGGTGACCTTGCCGAGATCTATCTCGATGTCAGTACCCCAGCCGAGCGCGGCCACAATGACCGCCTTGTTCTCGGCCGCCGTTTGGATCGTCAGTTCCTCGGTCAGCCGGACCGGTCGCAGCGGACTGCTCACGGCATGACCAGTTTCGAGACGGCAGCCAGCATTTGCGCCGGCTGAAAGGGCTTTACCACCCAGGCTTTTGCCCCGGCGGCCTGCCCTTCGAGCTTCTTGTTCGCCTGGGATTCCGTCGTCAGCATGATGACCGGCGTGAACCTGTACATCGGCATCTTCTTGAGCTCCTTGACGAACGTGATCCCGTCCATGTTGGGCATGTGGACATCGGAGACGATCAGGTTGATCTTGCGTCCGTCGAGCTTCTTCAGGCCGTCCGCGCCGTCGACGCCTTCGATGACGTCATATCCGGCCCCGCGCAGCGCGATACCGACAACCTGGCGAATGGACGCCGAGTCATCGACTATCAAGATCGTTTTTGCCACGCCCCACCCCCTAGAAGAAGACGATTTCGGATTCAGGTTGCGAAACGCCAACGGGCGCTGCGGCTTCGTGCAGTTGATGTTCTTCGTGCATGGTGTAGGTGTCGCCGAGGTCGGCGAGCATCGTCGTCGAGTCGATCGGCTCGAGTTGGTGTGCGTCGTCGGACTCGGCATGGCGCAGAGCGTCGGAGAACGAGTCGATTCCCGTGGTCAGGTGACTGAGTTGCTGGGAGATCCGGTCTTGGAACTGGAAATGCACGAGTGACTGGGCGATCTCGTCCTTGATCTCCGACGCCGTATGGCCGAGATCAGCAGACGCGTCGTGCAGGCCACTGACGAAGGTCAGGAGACTGTCGAGCACAGATTGCACCTTCTCGTTCGCGTCGTTCACCATCGCGCTCTCAACCGCGGCATCGACCTCGGCGGCGGTCAATGCAGTGGCGATCGCGCTCGTGGCCCGGTCGACCATTTCCTCGATGCGCTCGCCGGTGGCGCCGGACAGGTCGGCGAGCTCGCGAACCTCGGCCGCTACCACGCTGAACCCCTTGCCGACCTCGCCGACGCGCGCTGCCTCGATCGCTGCGTTGAGCGCGAGCAGCCGTGTCTGCGCCGCGATCCGGCTGACCTGGGTGGTCATTACCTTCATCTCGTTGCTCAGCGCAGCTACCGCCCGCATGCTGTCCATCGTCCGGCGCTTCTCCTCGACGGCGCTGTCCAGGCTCGTCACGACTTCGCCGAGGCGGGTGCGGCTGGTGTCGAAGATGTCGTCCACGTTGTCGCGCATGGCCTCCTGCGACGAGGACAGAGCAACGTCGAGCAGCGACACGATCCCGCCGAACTTGCCGACCAGGCCGGTGACCGCAGTCTCCATCTGCTGGCGCGATGTCTGGACGTGCGCGGACCACACCGGTGTAACTCTGTTGCCGAACTCGGCGAGGCTCTGCAGGTAGGCGTGCAGTCGCCCGTCTTCCACCAACTCGGCCGATGCCGTCGGCGGAATTCGCCGCGAACGGCGACCCAGGGCGAATCCGGCAGATCCATCAGCGCGCCGACCACGGCAAATACGGCCGCGAGAACAGCAACGTTCATGGGCCGTCCTTTCGCTGTATGGGGCCGCAAATCATCGCGATCACCGCAGGCTCTTATTGATCATCGGCTGCCGCCCGGCCAATCTGAGCCATCCCAGACGACCGGCGGCGCCCGTAGGTGGCTGGCGGGTACATCAGCGTCAGCGCTGCCGGGCGAATCGCATGATCACATTGGCGATTGACGGCAGGCCGACCTCCTGATCGACAGCACCGAGTTTCATGGCCGAGTTGGGCATGCCGTAGACGACGCAGGTCTCCTCGTTCTGCGCGATCGTCTGGGCGCCGGCCTCCTTCATCTCCAGCAGGCCGCGGCGCCGTCGTCGCCCATGCCGGTCATGATCACGCCGAGCGCGTTGCTGCCCGGCGCACTTGGCCACCGAGCGGAACAGCACGTCCACCGAGGGCTTGTGCCGGTTGACCGGCGGGCCGTCGGACATCCGCGACCTGGTACTGCGCGCCGCTGCGCTCGAGGCCATGTGCCGGCCGCCCGGCGCGATCAGACGCGCCCGGGAGCACGCGATCGCCGTCCGCGCGCCTCGCGCACGTCGATCTCGGCACAGACCGTTGAGGCGGTCGCGCGAACGCGGCGGTGAACTTCTCGGGCATGTGCTGCACGATCACGATGCCCGGATCGAGTCGGGGCAGCGCCGTCAGCACCGCTTCCAGCGCCTGGGTGCCGCCGGTCGAGGTGCCGATGGCGACGACCCGTTCGGTCGTTTACCGCCAGGCGCGGCTACCCGAGCCGGTCGCCGGCGGGAGCATGGGCGCGATCGCCAGTCGCCGGTGCGCACCGACGCTGCTTCACCCGGCGCATGTCGCCGGCCGCGGCCGCCTTGACCGCCTGTACCAGGGTCGGATGCCTGCTCCTCGAGGAAGCTCCGCAACCCGCCGTTCGGCTTGGTCACGACGTCCACCGCGCCGGCGCTCATCGCCTGCATCGTGCGGCTGCGCCGCGCTCGGTCAGCGTCGAGCAGATCACCACAGGCGTCGGCCGTTCGGCCATCAGCTTCTTGAGGAACGTGATGCCGTCCATGCGCGGCATCTCGACGTCGAGCACGACGACGTCGGGCCACTCGCGTTCATCCGCTCCATCGCGAAGATCGGATCGGCGGCCGCTGCCGATGACGCGGATTCCGGGGTCGCGGTCGAGCGTGGCGGTCAGCACCTGACGCACCACCGCCGAATCGTCGACGATCAGGACCTTGATCGGCGGGGTCGTCATAGGTAGCCCGATTCGAGTGTGGCCGACGAATGCCGCATGCGGACCTCGCCGTTGCCCAGGTTCAGCGCCACGTGCCGGGAACCGCTACGGCCGAGGTGAACGCTCACCACGGTGAGGCCGTAGCTGCGGCACATCTCACGCGCGGCGGCGATGTTTCGCGCCGGCACGTCGATATCGTGCGTGCCGGCCAGCCCGGGGAACTGGTTGCCGCCGCCGAAGATCCTCGCCTGGTAGTCGCGGGCGAAGCTGCACGCGCGGTCGATTTCCTGCTGGAACATGAGCATGGCCTCGTCGGCGAAGCGGCCGTCGAGCGGAAGAGCGGGCGAGTTGCTCACAGCATGCCCGTGGTTCTGAGCCCGACTCGGCAAGACGAAATGGCACATGCCACCGACCATCGCCCGCGGGTGCCACAGGGTGATCGCAATGCAGGAGCCGAGCAGCGTCCGTACCGAGTAGCTGCCCTGCCCGAAGTGGAAGCCGCCCGGGCCCAGGATGACATCGGTCGGCGCAATCATCTGGGGCATCTCACCGCACCACCGGCCGGTACACCGACGGGCCCACCGGCTGCAGGTCCAGACCAAGACCGGTGAGGGTCTCGGCGTGGCCGATCACCAGGCTGCCGCCGGGACGCAGGGTGGCCGCAATCCGCGCGACCGCCTCGCGTTTGGTGTCATTGTTGAAATAGATCAAGATATTGCGCAGGAATATGACGTCGAACGTTCCGACATTCCGTAGCGGACGAATAAGGTTCCCCCGCCGAAATGACATTCGCGCGCGAAGGTCCGCCCGCAGGGCGAGAAAGCCTTCGTACTCACCACGGCCTTTCCGGCAATGAGCGACAAGCAGACGTTCGGGGATTCGTGCTGCCGCTTCGACCGGGTACAGCCCACGCCGGGCCGTCGCGACCACACGCGTTGACAGGTCGGAGCCTGTTGCACAAAGGCGTTCGGGCGTGCCTGCCTGGGCGCGTCGGCGGTGGCGGCCAGGATCTGGTTGTGGGGTTCAACTTCATCGGCGCTGATCGTGATCAGGTGTTCTTGTTGCCACCGGATGTGCGGGATTGGCTGCCGGCCGATCATCTGGCGTGGTTCGTGATCGACGTGGTCGATCAGATCGACCTGTCGCGGTTCCGGGCAGCGTATCGCGCTGATGGGCATGGCCGGGCGGCCTACGACCCGGCCGTGCTGGTCGCGGTTCTGTTGTATGCCTATTGCAGCGGGATCCGTTCCTCGCGGGTCATCGAGCGGCGATGCCGGGAGGACGTCGCGTTTCGGGTGCTGGCCGGCGGCTTGATGCCTGATCACGTGACGTTGGCGCGGTTCCGGTCCCGGCATGCCGAGGCGTTGGCGGCGGTGTTCATCGACTCGCTGCGGCTGTGTGCTGAGGCTGGGTTGGTCTGCTTGGGCACGGTCGCGTTGGACGGGACGAAGATCGGCGCCGATGCCCGCCCGGATGGCAACCGGACCTTGGCCGAGTTGAACCGGTTGATCGAGGACATGCTCGATGAGGCGGCCGCAGTGGATGCAGCCGAGGATGCGCGTGAGTCGAACGACCCGCCGCTGCCGCCAGGCATGGTCAACCCCGACCGCCGGCTGGCTCGGCTGCGGGAGGCCAAGGCGCGCCTGCAGGCCGACGCTCATGCCAGGGCGGCGCGGTTCGCGCAGCGCAGCGAACAGGTCAACACCGCCCGCGCAGCCAAGGGTCTGCCGCCCAGGACGCTGCGGCCACGACCCCGCGATGAGGCGCCGCGCCCGAACGCCGTGGTAAACCCGACCGATCCGGACAGCCGGCTGATGCGCAGCTACGGGCACTCGGTGCAGGGTTACAACGCGCAGCTCCTCACCACCGGCGAGCAGATCATCATCGCCGCCGAGGTCACCCAGATCGCCAACGACGTCGAACAGCTCGACCCGATGCTGACCGCTGCCCGCACCGCGCTCAGCTCGGCCGGTATCAACGAGCCGATCCGCGCCCTGGCCGCCGATGCCGGCTACTGGCGCGCTGCCAACGTCGACGGCTCCATCCCCGACGCACCCAAGTTGTTCATCGCCGTAGCCGGCCACGGTCACCGCGGCAAGCCGCGCCAAGACGGCAGACCCAGCCAGTCCCAGACCGACGATCTCGTCGCTGCCATGCAGCAGCGACTGGCCACCGAGACCGGCAAGCGCATGATGCGCCTGCGCGCCACCACCGTCGAGCCCCTGTTCGGGCAGACCAAACACGCCCGCGGATTCAGACGTTTCGCCCGCCGCGGCCTCGCTGCCGTGCAAGCCGAATGGAAGCTGATAGCCGCCACCAGCAACCTGCTCAAGCTCTACCGGGCCAACATCCAGCCCGCCTGACCGACCAGACCCCCAACCCGCCGCGGCATCCGCAAGCGGCGAACCAACCAACCCTGAACGAAAGGTCATGACATGCCTACGCGCGCGTTTGCGCAACAGGCTCGTCGGTGCCAAGCACCTCCCATGGTTGGTCAGGCACGCAGTCGGCGAGGGTCAGCGCGATCGAGCACGCCTCCTCGCCGGTTGAGCTGGCCGCGCTCCACACACGCAACGGTTCCCCGGCGCTCGCGCGAGCGGGCAACAGTTGCGGCAGAAGGTCGAAGTGCTCCGGCTCGCGGAAGAAGTACGTCTCGTTCGTCGTCATGAGATCGATCGCGATCCGCGTTTCCTCCGGGGCGTCGCGTCGACCGAGCAACTGGAAGTACTCGCTGTAGCTTGACAGTTCGAAGTGCCGCAGCCGGCGCTCGAGACGGCCCATCACCAGCGATTCCTTGCCGGGCCTGAGCTCGATCCCGGTCCAGCGCCGCAAGAATTCCGTGAACCACGTGAACTCTGTTGCCGTCAGGGCCGGGGAGACGATGTCACCGGGGGCGACCAGTGCCGTCACGCGCCCCCGGGGTCGGTGCTCAGAGGCAGACCGCTGGCGTCGCCCAACACCTCCTTCGGCGCCGATCGGGCGGCCTGTGCAAGCACGGCCATCTCGTCCAGCGACAGGACTTTCTCGATATCGAGTACGACGATGAAGCCACCTTCGTGCTTAGCCATGCCGCTGATGAAGTCTGAACGGATGCCGGCGCCGAACGCCGGCGGCGGCTCGATGTCTTCATCGCCGAGGTACACGACCTTGTTCACGGCGTCGACCATGATGCCGATGCCCTGCTGGCTCTGTGCTGCCTTGGCGTCGCCGGAAGCCTCGGTGCTACCCGAGGTCTCGACGACGACGATGCTCGTGCGGCGGCCGACCGAAGTCGCCTGCTGCCCGAACCGTGCGGCGATGTCGACGACCGGTAGCACCCGACCGCGTAGGTTGATGACCCCGCGAATGAACGAGGGCATCATCGGCACGACGGTCAATGCGCGGAACTCGATGATCTCGCTGACCTCGAGGATCTCGAGGGCGTAGACCTCACCGCCGAGAGTGAAGGTCAGATACCTCCCGGCCCGGCCGGTGGCGTGTGCCACCGGCGAGCCGGAACTGGCTGGCGCTACGGCGCCTGCTACTTCGGTAACTGTGTCAATCACGGGATGCTCCTAGAACCGGTCGAACGTGGCGTCGAGTTCGAACGCCGCTTCGGCGTCTCGGCCCTGGGGTGGGAGTTGCGCTGACGGAACGGCCGGACGAGCCACGTGTGTGGCCGCTTGACCGCCAGACCGCTTGTTGTCGACGGTGAAGAAGCGCATCAACTGCTGGAGACTCTCGGTCTGCGCGGCCATCTCCTCGGCCGTTGCCGCGAGTTCCTCGCTCGAGGACGCGTTCTGCTGGGTGATCTTGCTCATCTGCGACATCGCGTTGTTGATCTGCCCAGCGCCGGCGGCCTGCTCCTTCGATGCAGCCGCGATTTCCTGGACCAGGTCCGAGGTCTTGCCGATGCTCGGCACGATCTCGCCGAGCAGCTTGCCGGCCTTCTCAGCGGTGTGCACGCTTCCCGTTGCCAGTTCGCCGATCTCCTGCGCTGCCACCTGGCTGCGCTCGGCCAGCTTGCCGACCTCGGTGGCCACCACTGCGAAGCCCTTGCCGTGCTCGCCGGCGCGGGCCGCCTCGATGGTGGCGTTCAGCGCCAGCATGTTCGTCTGGAACGCGATGTCGTCGATGATCGCGATCTTGCTGGCGATCGCCTTCATCGCCTCGACGGTCTCCTTGACCGCCTCGCCGCCCTCGACCGCCTCCGACGCCGCCTTGCTGGCGATGCCGTCGGTCACTTGGCGTTCTCGGTGTTCTGGTTGATGCTTGCCGCCATCTGCTCGATGCTCGAGCTGGTCTCCTCGGCTGTGGCGGCCTGCTCGCTCGCTGCCTGCGACATCGACTGCGATGCGTTGCTGATCTGCGATGAGGCGTTGCTCAGCTGATCGGTGGCGTCGGCAACTTCGCTGACGGTGTGCGACAGCTTGGCAACGCTGTTGTTGACGGCCAAGCGCAGTAGTTCGAGCTGACCCTGGTACTGGGTGGTGATCGTGCTGGTGAGATCACCGGACTCCATCGCCCGCAGCACGCGGCTGACCTCGTTCACCGGGCCGATGACCGCGTCCAGCGTGTTGTTGACGCCCTCGATCACCGAGCGGAATCCGCCGGAGTGCTTGCTGACATCGGCGCGGACATCGAGTTCGCCGGCAATGGCCGACTGGGACAGCATGTTCGCGTCCGCGATCAGTGCATTGAGCGGGTTGATAACTGCGTCGAGCGTGTCGTTGACTCCCTGCACGATCGCGCGGAATCCGCCCTGGTGGCGGTCGGCGTCGACGCGGACCTCGAGGCGGCCCTCCACTGCGGCCTTGGACAGTGTGCCCGTGTCGCTGATGAGGGTCTTGAGGTTTCCGCGTACCTGCTCGATCGTCTCGTTGATGAAGGCCTTCTTGCCGGGGAGCTTCTCCATCGGCTCGTCGAAGTCGCCTTCGCCGAATGCCTTAACGACTGCCATTGCGCGCTTCTTGACGGCGATGTGGCTGCCGACCATCTGGTTGACGCCTGCGGCCATGGTCTTGAAGCCACCGTTGAACTTCTCGGCGTCGATGTAGATGTCGATGTCGCCGGCTTCGTGGGCGTCGGACATCGTGTTCATCTCGGCGATGATCCCGCGCAGGTTCCCGCGGACGCTCTCGATGGTGTCGTTGATGAAGACCTTCTTGCCCGGCAACTGTTCCATCGTCGCGTCGAAGTCGCCTTCGCCGAATGCCTTGAACACGCCCATGGCGCGTTTCTTGACGGCGATGTGGCTGCCGACCATCTGGTTGACGCCCTCGGCCATAGTCTTGAAGCCACCCTGGAACTGGTCGACGTTGATGTAGACGTCGATGTCGCCGGCTTCGTGGGCGTCGGACATGCGGCCCATCTCGGCGAGGATGCCGCGCAGGTTCCCGCGGACGCTCTCGATGGTGTCGTTGATGAAGGCCTTCTTGCCCGGCAACTGCTCCATCGTCGCGTCGAAGTCGCCTTCGCCGAATGCCTTGAACACGGCCATGGCGCGCTTCTTGACGGCGATGTGGCTGCCGACCATCTGGTTGACGCCCTCGGCCATGGTCTTGAAGCCGCCGTCGAACTGCTCGGTGTCGATGACCGCGTCAATGTCGCCCGCCTCGTGGGCGTCAGACATGGTCCCCAGTTCGGCGAGCACGTTGCGCACCTGGTCGATCGAGGCGTTCACCGCCGTGCCCAGCTGGCCCAACTCGCTGCGGTCAGTCACGTCGACGGTCTGGTCGAGGTTGCCCTGCGCCAGGCCTTCGAGGACGGCCACGTTCTGCTTCAGCGGCCGGGTGATGATCCGGGCCAGATAGAGCGCGATGCCGATCGCCAACAGGATCGCACCAATTAGCAAGGCGATCACGATGGTCCGGGCACTGCCATAGGAACTCGTCGCACTCTTCGCGAGACCGGCGGCCTCAGCCTTTTCGAAGTTGAGGGCCGTCTGGATGTCCTTGAGGACCACTAGACCGGCCGGGACCAGCGTTTGATCCATGTACGCCGCGAACGCGGGAAGGTCGGTGTTGATCGCAGCGGCCATCTTCAAAGCAGGCTGGCGCAGCCGCTGCATGGTGGCGATGTCCGTCTTGAGCTTGTCGAAGGTGGCCGGGTCCGCAAGGCCGGACTTCTGGTAATCCGCCAGCGCGGTCTCCAGCGCAGCGTCGTCGGTCTTGATGCGCGCCTGGATGGCTTGGATGGTCGCGGGTGTCTGGGCTATCGCGAGATCGCGGGTATCGATCTTGGACTGCAACACCCCGGCCTCGACATCGCCGATCAGTGCGACACCTGGGAGATTGTCGTTGGCCAGGTGCTGCAGGCTGGAGTTCGTCGAGCTCGTTCGGGCCAGGCCCAGAGCGCCTACAACGATCATGAGCAGGCATACCAGGGCGAAAGAGCCGAGCAGCTTGCGGCGCACGGGCTGGTTCAGCACGAATGACTTGAGTCCATGTGAAGGAGGGCTCGCCTCGCGATCGGGTCGAAGTAGGGCGCTGGGCTGGCGAGTGCTTACTTTCGACATCGATGTTCCTTTTCCGGCTCGAGGCAGATGGAAGCGCCGACATGCCACGTTGATCACCGCGACCTCGACGAGCTGGCCCCGAGACTCGACTGCGGTCGTGACGTGTTGCGCCAGATCTCTGATCGACTCGCGCAGGGAGGACTTGAGGGCCGCATTGTTTCGGCTGGGGCGCGCCTGTCCGGCTCAAGCAAATTCAGGACGAATGGCCTGCCCTGAGGGGGTTCGGCAACGAATCTCTTGTGCGTGCCCTGAGCGTTGGTACAGACTGCGCCGAAACTGCTTGATTGCGCCTTACGCGCTAGATGCTGTCGCCGAGCGCGCAAATGGTCGAGGGGGATCTTGATGAGACGTCCGTTCCTGCGGGTCAGTCTGCTGACTGTGGCCGTGGTGCTCGTCCCGTTCATCGCGTACGTGCAGCCCACGCAGGCTGCGCCGACGCCGTCCGGAGACGACACGCCGGTGCTGCTGACGCCGAAGGGCGAGCACGACAACGGCGAGGACGAGACGGGCTTCGACAAGCTCCGTGACGCCTACTACTGGAGTCGGCTGCTGTCCGGCGACGACGGCGGGCTGACCATGGATCAGGCCGCAACCCTTCGGGCGAAGGCGTCCACCCAGGCCAGCGGCATCGCGGCCGACACACAACGCGGCGCGGCCCGCGGGGGAACCTGGGCCAGCGTCGGCCCGGACCCGATCGTCCAGGTCGGGCGCACGTCCAACACCTTCGAGGCGGTGTCCGGACGGATCGGCGCACTCGCGGTTCGCAAGGACGGCACGATCATCCTCGGCGCGGCCCAGGGCGGCGTGTGGACCTACAGCGCCGCGACCGGCACGTGGACCTCGCGCACGCTCGACGCCGACACGCAGTCGGTCGGCGCGCTCGCTATCGCGCCCAGCAACGACAACGTCGTGTACATGGGCTCGGGCGAGGCTGCGTTGTCGGGCGACAGCTACTCCGGTGACGGCGTCTACCGCTCCACCGACGGGGGCCTGACCTGGAAGCAGATGTCCGGCGACAAGTTCGTCGGCCAGGCGTCTTCTGACATCGTGGTCGACCCAGCGAACGCGAACCACCTCTACCTCTCGACCGTTCGCGGACGCGGCGGTATCCGGCGCACGAGCCACCCCACGGCGACCGCCTTCGGCGTGTGGGAGTCCAGGGACGCCGGCGTGCACTGGTCGCTGAAGAAGGGCACCACCGACGAACTGCACGGCGCGACCGACCTGGTGGCCGACCCGCAGAACTTCAACGTCTTGTGGGCGTCGTTCTGGGGCGACGGCATCTACCGCTCCGTCGACGGCGGAGCGCACTGGGCGAGCGCTCTGGGCAACCTGCCGGCGGGCAATTTCCTCGAGGGCGGCACGCGGTTCTCGCTGGGCATCTCGCACCCGGCGGGCGCTGCGCACGCCACGGTCTACAGCGGCTTCGACTACTTCGACCTGACCGACAAATACCACCCGAGCGCGGTGTTCAAGACCGTCGATGACGGCACGTCCTGGACGGCCCTGCCCACGGGCACGGGTACCAACTCGGTACGCGACTACTGCGGCACGCAGTGCTTCTACGACAACGAGGTCAAGCCCGACCCGACCAACCCGGACGTCGTCTACGTCGAGGGCTCCTACGGCTACAACTTCTCGCCGCAGTCGGGCGGCATCTGGCGGTCCAAGGACGGTGGCCAGACCTGGCAGAACATCGGCTTCGACCTGCACCCGGACTTCCACGCGATTGCCTTCCAGCCGAACGACACCCAGCACGTGGTGATCGGCAACGACGGCGGCGTGTGGCAGTCCTTCGCCGGCGGCGGGCGCAACAACGCCGGTGACCCGCTGTCCGCGGCCGACTGGCAGAACCTGAACGGCACCGTCAATCCGACCACCGCGGCGCTGGTGCATTCGACCGGACTGCGCATCACCCAGTACACGAGCATGGCGACGGTGCCGCAGGTACCGGGCCAGTACTGGGGCGGCACTCAGGACAACGGCACGCAACGCAAGTCCACCGCGAACGACCGCTGGTTCGACCAGGCCGGCGGCGACGGTGGCCAGGTGATCATCGACCAGACGACACCGAACACCCTCAATCCCACCGTTCCGGCGTACGTGTTCGGCACGTTCTTCGGCATCTCGCCGTACCGGTACGACCCGAGCGAGGCCAACACGTTCTTCGGCAACGAGGCCATCGACGGCGGCATCAACCTGACCGACCGGGCCGAGTTCTACATCCCGTGGATCCAGAACCGCGCGAACACCAACCAGATGTTCCTCGGCACCTACCGCCTGTACCGGACGAACAACGCCGAGACGCCGTCCGCGGGCGACGTGCACTGGGATCCGATCAGCCCTGACCTGACCACCGGCTGCACCGGCGCAGCGCCGAACGGGGCTCGCGGCTGCCTGATCAGCGCGATCGGCTCGGCCGACGGCGGCGATGGCGTCTACGTCGGCGCGGACGACGGCGTCGTGTCGGTGAGCCCGGATGCGGTGACCGCCGCCTCGCCCACCTGGCACCAGGTCGGCACGCACAGCCTGCCCGGGCGTCCGGTCTCGCAGTTCGCGGTCGACCGGTCGAACTGGCGCACCGCCTACATCGCCTACGCCGGATTCGGCGCGGCGACGCCGGGCAACACCGGCCACGTGTTCAAGACGACCGACGGCGGCGCGCACTGGTCGAACGTCACCGGGCAACCTGCCCGACGTCCCGGTGAACTCGCTCGTGCTCGACCCGTCGTCGGACAACACGCTCTACGCCGGCACCGACGTGGGTTCGTTCGTCTCGACGAACGGCGGCGGTACGTGGCAGCGGCTCGGCAACGGCATGCCGAAGGTGTCGGTGTGGCAGTTGGACTACGACGCCTCGCACGCCCTGCTGGCTGCCGGTACGCATGGCCGGGGCGCGTACACCCTGAACACTGGCGCCTCGACGCCGGCGCTCGTCGTGTCGAAGTCCGACGCCGGTAAGCCGGTCGGACCGGGCAGCACGATCAACTACACGATCACCGTTCGCAACGTGGGTAACGCGGCTGCGACGGGAGTTTCGGTTCGCGAGCCGGTTCCTGTGTTCACGTCGTTCGTGTCCGCCGACAACGGCGGTACGTTCCACGACGGCGACGTGCGCTGGAGCGGGCTGACCGTCCCGGCCGGCGGCAGCGTCTCGGTGAACTTCGCCGTGAAGATCACGCCGCATCTCGCCTCGACGGTGAAGTCGATCGTCAACGACGGCATCGTCGTGAAGTCAGCACAGGGGGTCGGCGCCACGGGCAGTCCGCACACCATCGCGATCGCCCCGGCGCACAAGCTCACCGTCTCACCGGCGTCGCAGAGCGGGGCGGCCCGGGTCGGTACGGACGCGAGCTACCAGGTGCATCTGACCAACGGCGGGTTCCAGCCGGACACCTACTCGGTGACGACGTCGAGCACGTGGCCGGCGACTGCGTTCGACTCCACGTGCACGACGCCGCTCACGACGACGGCCACCGTGGCGCCAGGTGACACCGTCGACGTGTGCGTAAAGGTGAGCGTGCCGGCGGGCCGCGGCCAACGGGTCGACCAGCGACACCACGGTGACGGCCACTTCGACGGCTGATCCGTCGGTGACCGGATCGTCGACCATGAAGACGATCGCCGTCGCCGTCGACACATTGCTCGTCGACGAGGACCTCGGTGGGCCGGACGTGCAGCAGTTCTACCAGCAGGCGTTGACGGACAACGGCGCCGGCTTCACGTACTGGGATCTGTCGGCCGATCCGAACCTGCCGGTGTCGCTGCTGACCGCACACAAGAACGTCGTGTGGTTCACGGGTAACGCCTATCCCGGTCCGATCACGCCGTACGAAGCTGAGTTGAAGACGTTCCTGGACGGTGGCGGCCACCTGTTCATGTCCGGGCAGGACATCCTCGACCAGGCGGCCGGCACGACGGCGTTCGTGCAGAACTACCTGCACATCGACTGGGACGGCAGCGAGGCGCAGAACGACAAGGCCACCACGGCAGTGCACAGCGTGACGGGCAATCCGGTCAGCGACGGCATCGGCGCCGTGCCACTCGACCACACCGTGCTGAATGCCAATTTCGAGGACCAGATCACGCCGATCGGCCCGGCCACCGGGGCGTTCACCGACGACTCGTCGGCGACAGATGCCCTGACCGTGGCCGATGCCGGCTACAAGGTCGTCTTCTTGGCGTTCCCGTTCGAGGCGTACGGCTCGGCGGCGCAGAAGGCCGACCTCATGCACCGGGTGCTGACCTACTTCGGTCCGTAGCCCAACGCACGGTTTTGGCCGCCCAGCATCGGATAGATGCCCGGGCGGCCAACCGCGAGCGGCTAGGAGAGTTCGGCGGGCAGCGGCTGGTCGTGGACGATCGTCAGCCGGGAAACTGCCCGGGTCAGCGTGACGTACAGGCGGCGCAGTCCGGCCGGCCGCGTCGGCTCGGCGTCGACGATCCGCGCGGGCTCGACAAGCACCACCGAGTCGAACTCGAGGCCCTTGGCCGAACCGGCTGGGACGAGCGCCACCCGTGGGTCGTCCTCCTCGTCGAGGCGCTCGGCGGCGATACCGGCGTCGAGCAGATCCCGCAGGATCTGGTCGGCCTGGTCGTCGGGGACGATGACGCCGACCGATCCCTCGACGTCAAGGTATGCGCGCACCGTGTCGACGAGTTGCCCGGCCGGCGCGTAGCGAAGGGCGTCAATACCCTGGCGTACGGAGGTCGCGGGCGGGACGTCGGCGGCCACGTGCGGCAGCAGCCGGTTGGCGACCTCGAGCACCTCGCCCGGCACGCGGTACCCGGCGGTGAGCGGCCGGATCGACGCGCCGTCGTGGCCGAGGTGCGAGAGCGTCACCGGCCACGAGCCGGGTGCCCAGGGGGTGGTCGCCTGCGCCAGATCGCCCAGCACCGTGACCGATCCGAGCGGGCACCGGCGGGCGACGGCCCGGCACTGCATCGGCGAGAGGTCCTGCGCCTCGTCCACCACGACGTGGACGTATGAGGGCACGCCGTCGAGCAGCGCGGCCAACTCGTCGAGCAGCACGGCGTCGGCGGACGTCCAGCGCACGGTCTTGGTCCGGCGGGCCAGCAGCGCCCGCTCGTCGTCGCTGAGGATCGTGCGCGAACAACGGGCCAGGAACTCGGCGTCGGTGTAGAGGCGGGTGAGCAGCTTGGGCGCATCGAGGGCCGGCCATACCGCGTCGACGAATTCGCGCACCTCGCGCGATCGGGCAATACGCGCGGTCTCGGCGTCCGACGGCGCGCCGCCCACGTCCTCGCGTTGGCGCCGCACATCCTCGGCCACCTGCTGCCGCAGCCGATCGCGCACCACCGACCAGCGCACGTCGGCCCGGCGGGCATCATCGACGTATCGACGCAAACGGTGTTCGGGGATGCGGTACCGCTTCGTGCCGATGATCGCGACGACGTCCTCGGTGGGCCGCGCCACGTGCGAGAACACCGCGCGCCGCAGCACGTCGGCCATCCGCGCATCGCCTTTGAGGATCGCGGATTCCACCGGTTCGAGACCCTTGACGGCCACCCGGCCGACGAGTTCGTCCACTGTGGACTGCTCGATGCCGCCCTCGCCCAGTGCCGGCAGCACCTGCGCGATGTAGTGCAGGAAGGCGCGGTTGGGGCCGACCACGAGGACGCCCGAACGGCGCAGCCGAGCCGGGTAGGTATAGAGCAGATACGCGGCGCGGTGCAGGCCGACCGCCGTCTTGCCGGTGCCGGGCGCGCCCTGGATGCACAGCGAGGTGTCGAGGTCGGCGCGCACGAGTTCGTCCTGGTCGGGCTGGATGGTGGCGACGATGTCGCGCATCGGGCCGACGCGCGGCCGCTCGATCTCCTCGCGCAGCAGGTGGGACTCGAGGCCGAGCGCCTCGCCGCGATCGAGGTGCTCGTCCTCGAACGAGCTGAGCACGCCGTCGTGGAAGCCGAAACGCCGGCGCAGCCGCACGCCCATCCGGTCGGCCGGCGTGGCGCGGTAGAACGCCTGCGAGATCGGCGCGCGCCAGTCGATCACGACCGGATCGCCGTTGGCGTCGCGGACATGCCGGCGGCCGATGTGGAAGATCTCGACCGGACGCTTCGGCTCGTCAGGTACCGCGACGGCGACGGTCGGTCCAGTCGTCTCGTGGTCGTTGGCGTCGCGGTCGGTGCGGCCGAAGAACGGCGGCGCCTCGGGATCGGCGGCCAGTGCCTTGAGCCGCTGGGCGCGCAGGCGGCCCAGGCTCTCGCTGGCCAGGGCGTCGACCCCGTAGTCGGCGATGCCCTGGGCCGTGGCCCGCATGACGTCCAGGCAGCGGCGGGCGAGTTCGAGGTGGAGCCGCTCGGCGTTCAGCACCTGCGTGCCGTCGTCCTCGGCCGGTAACCCGGCCGTTCTTGCCTCATCGACAGGAGAAACCGGATCGTTGCTCACGGTTATTCGACGTTACCCGCGCGGGGCAAGCGGGTTTCGGCAGCGGTGACTGTCAGTGATTGGCGGGTCAGGGCCGGCGGAGCAGGGCGTCGACCACCTCGGCGGTGATCGCCCGGCGCCCGCGCGGCGTCTCCGGCAGCACGCCCGGCACCGCCCGGGCGAGTTGCGCGTGCCCGAGGTAGGCGGCGTATCCGACCGTCGCGCGTCGCGCAGCAACCGCCGCGGTGAGCCCACTGCCGCGGAGCGTCCGGGCGAGGTAGTCGATGCGCCGCTGGGTCACCCGCTCGACCGCCGCCGCGACGTCGGGGTGGTCGGCGCCGGCCAGCAGGAGCAACTCACCGGGATGCGCCTCGGTTCGCGCGGTGAGCTCCGTGATCAGCAGTTCAGCCTGCGTGCGCGGGTCGTCGGACCGGGCCTCGACGGCGGCGATGACATCGTCGGTGGCAACGACCTCCCACCGCTCGAGCGCTGCGCGCAGCAGGTCGTCACGCGAGGAGAAGTGCCAGTAGAACGAGCCTTTCGTCGTCTTCAGCCGCCGGGCGAGTGGCTGCACGGCGAGGCCGTTCGGGCCTTCGTGCAGCAGCACGTCGACGGCGGCTTCGATCCAATCGTCGCGGTTGAGCCGGGTGTCAGGCATAGGGCGTACGCTAGCGTATGGAATCCGACCATACGCCAGCGTACGGAGAGCTTCGGTCACCGGTCAGCAGTGAGCTGCTCGACCGTGCCCGTCGGCTGATCGTGCCGGGCGCTCGGCGAATCCTCGGCATCACGGGTGCTCCCGGCGCCGGTAAGTCGACGCTCGCGGCTGGTCTGGTCCAGGCCCTCACGCCGGACGCGGTTCTCGTGCCGATGGACGGGTTTCACCTGGCCGCCGCCGAACTGCACCGGATCGGCCGCCACGATCGCAAGGGCGCGCCGTGCACGTTCGACGAGGCGGGATACGTCGCGTTGTTGCGACGGTTTCGCGACCGGGTGGACGACGTGGTGTACGCGCCGGCCTTCCGCCGCGAGATCGAGGAGCCGATAGCCGGTGCGATCGCAGTCGACCGTGACGTGCCGCTGGTCGTCACGGAAGGCAACTACCTCCTGCACTGGCAGCGCGCGCACCCGTTGCTGGACGAGGTGTGGTTCGTCGAGACGGACGAGTCAACCCGCCTCGAACGGCTGATCGGGCGGCACATGGCCTATGGGCGCACGCGTGAGCAGGCCGAGGAGCGCGCGCACGGCAGCGACCAGCTCAACGCCGAGATCATCGCCGCGACCCGCGACGACGCCGACCTCGTCGTCCGTACCTGACCGCTCAGATCAAAGTCGCCGGAACGACCCGTGTCGGAAAGGGCAAAGTCGGCTCGGCGGCGTCGGGGCCGCTGGCGGCAGCGACCTCGACATAGCGCCCGTCGACCAAGTCGTAGGCGACGAACGAGGGCACCGTGGGGTCGACGATCCAGTACGAGGCCACGCCGGCGTCCTCGTACTTGGACCGCTTGAGCACCATGTCCTTACGGCGCGTCGACGGGGAGAGGATCTCGACGGCCAGGGCGAGCGGTGCGGTGATGTTCTTCGGGCCGATCCGGTCCTTGTCGATCACCAGCAGATCCGGCTGCAACGAGGTGCGCACGTCAGGCCGCCAGTCGAGCGGCGCGACGAAGACCTCGTACCGCGGCGGGCACGCCGCCGACAGAAGGAGGAACACGCGTCCAATCGCGCGCTGGTGTACGGGTATGGGTGCCGGAGTCACGAGCAGCAACCCGTCGAGCAACTCGTACTGCAGACCGTCGTCCGGCAGCAGGTCGATGTCGTCCACCGTCCAGTCACGCGACTCACGGGGCATCACCGTCATGGTTGTCATGGTGCCTCCTCGGCTCCCGGCTGTCATTGCGCACCGAGGGAGTCTGGCGGAATCGCGATCGTCGGCGCGGCGGTTATCCACAGACCACCCGATACCCGCTGGATCCGGCCGGGCATAGTAGACGCCGGGCATTCGGTACCGAGTGGACGGAGGGCGGCAGTGACTGCCGAGGTACAGGCGGCGGCGCCGGCCGACGAGCAGGCGACGTGGCGCCTCGACGAGTTGCTCGCCAGCCGCCGGTGGGTGCGCCGCATGCGGCCGTTTCCGCACGTCTACGCGCGTGACGTCTTCGTCGATGACTTCTATCAGCGGCTAGACGACGAGTTCCACCGCATCGAGCGCGAACACCCCGAGACGTTCGAGCGAAACATGAAGGGTTACGACGCCTCGGGCGCGCGGCTCAGCCGATTCCGCGACGGCCCACTGGGCATCTTCGTCTCGCGCGAATGGCACGACCTGATCGCCCGCGTGGCCGGCGTACGAGCCACCGGCGACATCAACGCCCATCTGCATCACCACGACCCGGGCAGTCAGAGCGGCTGGCCGCACAACGACCTCAACCCGGCCTGGTTCGCGGGGCCGCCGCCTCGGCCGGACGAGATCCGCCTGGAGCACACTGACGGCGTCGCTCTGCACACCGGCGAGCGCCCGCCCGGGGTCGACGCGCGCGAGAGCATCCGCGGCGTCTCGCTGCTGTTCTACCTGGGCAATCCGCCGTGGCAGCCCGGCGACGGGGGCGAGACCGGGCTGTTCGCCGATATCGCGTCCGCACATCTCGGCCCGGCCGAGGCGGTGCCGCCGGTGAACAACTCGATGGTGCTGTTCGAGTGCACGCCCCGTTCGTGGCACGCGTTCGTCAGTAATCGCGGCAAGCCGCGCAACTCCGTCGTCATGTGGTTGCACCGCACCAAGGACGAGGTGCTGCAACGGTGGGGAGATCAGAGCATTGAGTACTGGACGACGTAGGGTCTGCCTGCTCACCGGCGCCGGTGGAACTCTCGGCGACGCGTTCTGCCAGGCCTATTCCGGGCAGTACGACATCGTCGCGGTGTGCCGGCGGCGCGCCCCGAGCGTGGCGTCACAGCACGAGTGGTTCGTCGATCCGCTCGACCCCGAGGCCGACCTGGCCGACAACGACGCGCGCGTCTTCGTCATCTACGCCGACCTCGAAGCCGAGGGACAGGTCGAGCACGTGGTTGATGTGGCCCTCGCCAAGTTCGGCCACGTGGACCTGCTCGTCAACAACGCCGGCTACGGGTACTGGCACGCGCAGGGCATCGTCGACGGCGACGCCGTTCTCGACAGCGTCGAGCGCCATTTCGCCGTCAACGTCGGCATCCCGTTGCGGTTCGCCACCCGCCTCGCGCAGCGCGACTGGCTGCACCGCGACGTGGAGAACCGCAACGAGAATCGCAATGTCGTGAACGTGTCGAGCATCGCGGCGTCGCGCGTCTACCCGGGTGGGCAGGCGGTCTACGCCGCCTCGAAGGCTGCGCTCAATCAGCTCACCCGGCACATGGCGGCCGAGTTCGGGGTGTTCGGCGTCCGCGTCAATGCGCTCGCGCCGAACAGCTTTCCCTCGATCGTCAGCACCGAGTCGGTTGCCCGGGCGATCGCCCGCCTCGACGGCGAATCGGTCACCGGCCGGATCCTGGTGCTTGACGCGGACGCCCCGGCCCGTTCGGACGTCGCGTCAGCGTCCTAGCGACCCCCTAAGCAGCCTGGCGCTCCGCCAGAGCATGCGCGTGTGCCTCGGCCTGCTCATGCGCCTCGCGCAGCGACACCTTGGCGTGATCCTTGAATTCGGCCAGCGCGGGTGCCACTTCGGCGAGCGTCAACTCCGGCGTGATCACCTGCAGGTCGAGGCCGAAGACCTCGCCCAGAATCCGGCGCAGGTACGGCTCGGCGTAGTCCCATCCCTCGCGCGGCGTGCCGGGCTTGTACGAACCGCCATGCGCGTTGATGAGCACCGCCGCACGACCGGCGAGCAGCGGCTCGGGCGAACGGGTACGCGGGTCGGCGAACAGGTGGTCGAGCCAGGTCTTGACCGATGCGGGCAGGCCCCAGTTGTAGAGCGGCACGCCGAGCAGGATGGCGTCGGCGGCGAGCAACTCGTCGATCAGTTCGGCCGAGCGGCGCGCGGATGCCTGCTGCTGGGGCGTCCGCTCGTCCTCGGGGGTCATGCCGGCGGTTTGGTCGGCCTCGGTGAGGTAGGGCAGCGGGTCCGCCCCGAGATCGCGGACCGTCACGGTCGCGCCCGGATTGGCCTGCAGCCACGCACGTTGGAACGTGTCGCCGACGCCTCGGGAGAACGAGCCCTCCTCGCGCAGGCTGGAATCGATGCGGAGCAAGTGAGCCATGGTTGACCTTTCAACTGTCGGGGTAGATTTGAGGATAGCCAATCGTTGATATGTGTCAATGATTGATGTCAGACGATCGTCGCCAACACCGGTACAGTCGTGTGTATGCCCGTGGACGACCTTGCAGCGACGCGTGAGCGTCTGGGCTTCCTGCTGGCCCGCCATGGCCAGGTCGCGAGCTCCCGGATGCGCATCGCGCTGGCCACGACCGGGCTCGGGCCGCGGCACTGTTACGTGCTCACCCAACTCGCCGACAACGGGGCGATGAGCCAGCAGGCGCTCCTCGAGGCTCTCGCCGTCGACCCGAGCATCCTCGTCGCGATTCTCAACGACCTCGAGCGCGAAGGTCTGGCTGAGCGTCGTCGCGATCCGGCCGACCGGCGCCGGCACATCGTCGAGATGTCGCGTAAGGGCTCGGCAGCGTTGCGCAAGATCGACCGCGCCTCCGCGAATGTCGAGGACGACCTGTTCGCCAATCTCGATGACGACGAACGCGCCCAGTTGCACGGGCTGCTTGCGCGCTTGCGCGTCACCTCTGACGACACGGCGTCGGCCTGCACGGAAGCGACAGGAGACGAGCCCAACTGCTGACCGGAGCAGGTATTCGGCCCGGCTCGTATTTCAGGTGCAAGGCCGTTTAGCCCCCTATAGTCTCTTTCGCAGTAAATGCGCTTGGACTGGGAGGGCCCGGCGATGTCACAGATGGACGTCGATACGCAGACATTGCGTCAGGTGAGTTCCAAGCTCGCTGACCTCGGTGACCGGGTCGGCGCGGCGTGGGACACCCTGCTCTCGTCCGTCGAGGGCATGGGCGACGTGTTCGGCGACGACGACGTGGGCGGGCTGATCGGCGAGTCCTATGCCGCGGCCGAGGGCATCGGCGATGACTCCCTCGTCTCCGTGGTCAACGGCCTGTACTACTACTCCGACGGCCTGTCATCCATGGCCGATCAGTACGACGGTGCCGAGACCGACAACGTCGATGACATCGACAGCGTCGGCGAGCAGGTCTGATCGCTCATGGGCTTGATGCTCCCGGGCGAGGTTGCCGATCTGCTGAACGAACTCGGCTACACCTGGCCGAAATCCGATGAGGAGAAGCTGTTCGAGATCGGCCAGCAGTGGATCTCCTTCGGTAGCACGCTCGACGGTCTGAGCCAGGAAGTCGACTCCGCGATGCAGCCGGTCTTCGCCTTCCAGGGCGCGGGCGTCGACGCGTTGCGCAAGCGCTGGCAGCAGTCGGACTCGTCCCCGGCGACGTTGCGCACGGATGTCACGGGAGCCGAGATCGTCGGCGGCGCACTGATCGTCTGCGCGGCCGTGGTCCTTGCGTTGAAGATCAACGTCATCGTCCAGCTGACGATCCTGCTGTGCGAGATCGTCGAAGCCATCGCCACCAGCGAGATCACCTTCGGCGCGTCGCTGCTCGAGATTCCGGTCTTCAAGAAGATCGCCGACATGGTGATCAACGCCCTGATCAACGAGGCACTCGGGGTGATCCTTGGTTAGCAAGAAGGCAAAGCGCCGCGCCGAGGAGAAGGCCGCACGGGCAATCGTCGCGGAGGCCGCGAAGAAAGGCCTCCCCAAAGCGGGCGAGGACGCGGCCGAAGACGCCGCCGAAGATGCCGCGAAGAAGGCGCCAAAGCTGGGCGGACGCTCCGGCGCGCACGAGCCCAAGGCGGTGCCGACCTCGCTGCCCGGATTCCCCGGCGCGCGCCGCGTGCGGTCGAAGACCTCGGTGCGTGGCGGCGGCGGAATGCGCGCGCGGTGGGAGACCCCGGACGGACGGGTTCTCGAGCACGACCGCAAGAAGGGGACGGTCGAGGTGTACGACAAGAGCGGTAAGCACCAGGGCGAGTACAACTACGATGGCACGCCCGTGGGCAAGCAGGAGAAGGGCCGGAGGGCCGGTAGCTGATGTGGGTGCTCGAAGGATTTCCCAAGACCGGCGATGACTATCTGGCTTGGCAAACCGTGATCCGCAATTTCGACACGGCGGCGATGGCGCGCTTCCTCGGTGAGGACGAGGGCTATGTGCGGGAGGACGCCGACACGTTTCCGGTGACGCCCGACCAGGTGCAGGTGCTCAAGCCGTACCTGCTCGATCAGGACGTCGACCCGACGCAGTTCGACTTCTTCGTGACCGAGTACGCGGAGGACTGACGGCGCCCGGACAGCGCGACGTCCTCCGGCGTCAGGCCGGAGGACGTCGCCGCGATCGCGCTATTCAGCGAGACGCAGGCGGAGCGCCGACAACTCGTCGCGAAGTGACGAGGGCACCTGCGGGCCGATCTTGTCGAACCACTCCTCGATCAGGGGCACCTCGGCGCGCCACTCGTCCACGTCGACCGTTGACGCGGTGTGCAGGTCGTCCTCGGTGACGTCGAGGCCCGACACGTCGAGCGAGTCCGGCGTCGGGACGCGACCGATCGGCGTATCCCACGCCGCGGCCCGTCCCTCGATGCGCTCGATCGCCCACTTGAGAACGCGGATGTTCTCGCCGAACCCGGGCCACAGGAACTTGCCCTCCGGTGAGCGCCGGAACCAGTTCACGTAGAAGATCTTCGGCAGCTTGAGCGCATCGGCGCCCTTGCCGACCTCGATCCAGTGGGCGAAGTAGTCGCCGGCGTTGTAGCCGATGAACGGCAGCATCGCCATCGGATCACGCCGCACGACACCCACCGCGCCGGTGGCCGCCGCGGTGGTCTCCGACGACAGCGTCGCGCCCAGGAACACGCCCTGCTGCCAGTCGCGCGCCTCGATGGCCAGCGGCACGGTGTCGCGCCGGCGTCCACCGAAGAAGATCGCGTCGAGCGGCACGCCCTTCGGGTCGTCCCATTCCTCGGCCACGATGGGGCATTGCGCGAGCGGCGTGCAGAAGCGCGAGTTCGGATGCGCGGCCGGCTCGTCCGACGCGGGCGTCCACGAGCGGCCCTTCCAGTCGGTGAGGTGGTCCGGCTTCTCGTCGGTCATTCCCTCCCACCAGACGTCGCCGTCGTCGGTGAGCGCCACGTTGGTGAAGATCGAATTGCCCTTGGCGATGGTGCGCATCGCGTTGGCGTTGGTGTGCCAGCCGGTGCCGGGCGCGATGCCGAACAGGCCGTTCTCCGGGTTGATCGCGTACATCCGGCCGTCGTCGCCGATGCGCAGCCACGCGATGTCGTCGCCGAGCGTCTCGACCTTCCAGCCGGGCAGCGTCGGCTCCATCATGGCCAGGTTCGTCTTGCCGCATCCGGACGGGAAGGCGCCCGCGATGTTGTAGACCTTGCCCTCGGGCGAGGTCAGCTTGGCGATCAGCATGTGCTCGGCCAGCCAGCCCTCGTCGCGCGCCTTCACCGAGGCGATGCGCAGCGAGTAGCACTTCTTGCCCAGCAGCGCATTGCCGCCGTAGCCGGAGCCGTACGACCAGATCAGCCGCTCCTCCGGGAAGTGGACGATGTACTTGGTCGAATTGCACGGCCACGGCACATCGTCCTGCCCGGCGTCCAGCGGAGCGCCGACGCTGTGCAGGCCCGGCACGAAGTCGGCGTCCTCACCGAACTTCTCCAGTGCCTTGGCGCCGCAGCGGGTCATGATGTGCATTGATGCGACGACATAAGGGGAATCGGTGATCTCGACGCCGAGCAGCGGCTCGTCGGCGGCGAGCGGTCCCATGCAGTAAGGCAGGACGTACATCGTGCGGCCGCGCATCGAGCCGCGGAACCGCTCGGTGAGGATGGCCTTCATGTCGTCGGGGTCCATCCAGTTGTTGGTGGCCCCGGCGTCACGCGAATCGCGGCTGCAGATGAACGTGCGGTCCTCGACCCGGGCGACATCGGTCGGGTCGGACGCGCAGTAGAACGAGTTCGGCTTCTTGTCCGGGTTCGAGCGCGGATGAAAGTCCCGGCTGCGACGAGCTGGTCGGTGATTCGCGTCCACTCTTCGGGCGATCCATCGACCCACTCGACGCGGTCGGGCTCGGTGAGATCTGCGGTCTCGCGAACCCAGGTGAGTAGTCGTTTGTGTGTTGTCGGTGCGGCCGAAAGGCCGGGAATCGTACTGATCGTCATTGTGAATCTCCTCGTCAGTCGTCGCTGACTGCCTACAGCGCACACGATTGCGGCGCTGCGGTTTCATCGTGGGGATTCACGTGACTGTAGTTCCCGGTAGCGCTTGCAATCGCCGGAAACTCATGCGTCGCTTCTCACAGCCTGCCTGCTAGCTGAGTGGTACTGCCCGTCTTGACCGATCGTGGGCACATACGCGCACGCACTCTGCGCGGTATCGGGTCCTTCAGCCGTGCAGGCGCAGACCCTTTGTGATCTTGTCGACGTCGCGCCGGTCCGCTCGCAGGGCCAGGCCGGTCAGGGCGAGGTCGGCGCGCGCGACATTTGCGACGGCGGCGCGGTTATCGACGTCATTCCCGGTCGAGAACAGGTCCTCGGTGAAGACAGCGGGGACGACGTCGCGGCTCAGCGCCCGGTCGAACGTGCGGCGCATGCCTTCGGCGTCGGCAGCAAACACCATGACGGGCTGGCCGAACATCGGCAGGTACTTCGTGCCGTCGGCGTCGGCATAGTGCTCGCCGATGGACTCAGGTGCGATGTGCGCGACGCCGCTGACGAGGAACGCGGTCATGTTCAACTTCTGCCAGGTCGGCAGATCTTCGCGCAGGATCACCGCGATCTTCGTCTCGGGCCGGACGGTCATTTGAGTGGTCATGGCCGGCAAATCTAGGAGAATCGTGGACGGGATCGCACATCCTTTGAACAAAGTTCGGCATTCGCGCTGTGGAGGTCTGCATGGACGAACTTGATTCGGCGCTGGTTGCCGCTTTGCAGGCTGATGGTCGGCGCAGCAATCGAGACCTTGCCGCCGCATTGCGCGTCGCGCCCTCGACCAGCCTGGAGCGCACCCGGTCGCTGCGTTCTCGCGGCGTGATCACCGGGTACCACGCTTCGGTCGACCTGACCGCGATGGGTCGGCCCGTCCAGGCGATGATCTCCGTCCGACTGCGGCCCCAGTCGCGGGAGATCATGAACGGCTTTCGCGACTTCGTGGCGGCGCTGCCCGAGACGCTGAACGTCTACGTCGTCACCGGCTTCGAGGACACGCTGGTACATGTCGCGGTACCGACGCCGGAGGCATTGCAGGACTTTGTCCTCGATTCGCTGACCAAGCGCTCAGAGGTGGCCGACGTGCGCACCTCGGTCGTGTTCGAGCACGTCCGCAATCACGTGGTCAAGCCGGCTCGACTATGACGCCTGGCTGACCGTCGACATGTTGAAGTCGCGCACCCGCAATGTCGGCATGGCCGTCCGCGAGAAGTAGTCGTTCCACTCGCGCGGCAGGGTGTGTTCGGTGCGCCCCGCCTCGGTGACTCGCCCGAGCAGATCGACGGGCGACTCGTTGAACCGGAAGTTGTTGACCGCGCCCTGCACCTTGCCGTCCTCGATCAGGTAGACGCCGTCGCGGGTGAGCCCGGTCAGCAGCAACGTCTGCGGATCGACCTCGCGGATGTACCACAGGCAGGTCAGCAGCAGGCCGCGTTCGGTCGAGGCGATCATGTCGTCGAGTGAGGCCGTGCCCCCGCCGTCGAGGACGAGGTTGCTCACGAAGAAGCGCGGGTCTTCGCCGGTCTTGGCCGCCCAGGCGCGGGTGCGGATCAGGTTCGACAGCGTGCCGTTGCTGATCCAGTTCGTGGCCGAGACGGGCGCCCCGTTGTCGAACACCGACTGCAGGCCGCCCTCGGATGCCGTGACGACCTCGAACGGGGCGCACTCCAACCCGGGCTCGGCCGGGTCGGAGCGAAGGTTCAGCGGCAACGCGCTCAACTGCTGGCCGATGCGCGTCTTGCCGCTCGCTGGCCGCGAAGACGTTGCGCCCCTCCTCGGCGTCTCGGGCGGACGCCGTCCAGTACGCGTAGATCAGCAGATCGGCGACCGCACCGGGCGGCAGCAGCGTCTCGTAGCGGCCGGCCGGCAGTTCGAGTTGGGTGGCCGCCCAGTCCAGGCGCGTGTGCAGCTGGTCGGTCAGCGCGTCGACGTTGACGTCGGCGAAGTCGCGGGTGTGCACGCCGACCCACGCTGAACGTTTGTAGTCGTCGGACTTGCCGTTCAGTTCGACCCGGCCGTTGGGCTGGTCGTACCGGCGGCGCAGTCCGGTCGACGTACCGACGAACGTCGAGCTCATCTGGTGCTCGGCGAATCCGAACAGCAGGCGGCCGTTCTTCTGGGCGCGCTTGAACGCCGAGCCGAGTTCCGGCGCGAACCGCTCGAAGACCTCGACGCTCGTGTGGGCCGGATCGGCTGACCAATCGTCGGCGTTCTCGTACGCACTCGACGAGCGGCGCGGCATCGTCGGCCGGCGCCGCGTCGCGCGCTGCTGCCTCGCTGGCCTTGACCAGCGGGGCGAGTTCGTCCGGGGTGCTGACCGATCGCGTGACGACACCGGCACTGGTTCCCCGCTCGCCGTTGACCGTCGAGATCACCGTCACCGAGCGAGACGTCATCTGCCCGTTCGTGGTCAGGCTGTTGTTGGCCCAGCGCAGGTTCGTCTCGGTGTGCTCGGTTGCGACCACGACGCATCCGTCCACTGTGGACAGTTCGAGCGCCTGGTCGACGAAGTCCTGTGTGCGCGCCATGTCAGCGGCCTCCCTCGGCGACGGTGTTGAGCACGTTGATCCCGCGGAACAGCGTGGCCGGGCAGCCGTGCGACACGGCCGCGACCTGCCCGGGCTGGCCCTTGCCACAGTTGAAAGCGCCGCCGAGGACGTAGGTATCCGGACCGCCGACTGCCTCCAGCGACCCCCAGAAGTCGGTGGTGGACGACTGGTAGGCGACATCCTTCAGCTGCCCGGCAAGGTGCCCGTTCTCGATCTTGAAGAAGCGCTGGCCGGTGAACTGGAAGTTGTAACGCTGCATGTCGATCGACCAGGAGCGGTCGCCGACGATGTAGATGCCACGCTCGACGCTGCCGATCAGTTCCTCGGTGGACGGGCCGCCGGGCGCGGCCTGTAGGGACACATTCGCCATACGCTGCAAGGGAATGTGGCCGGCTGAGTCGGCGAAGGCGCATCCGTTCGAGCGTCCGAAGCCCTTCGACTGGGCCATCTGCCGGTTGAGTTGGTAGCCGACCAGCGTGCCGTCGCGGACGATGTCGAACTCCTGCGTCTGAACGCCCTCGTCGTCGTAGCCGATCGTGGAAAGCCCGTGCTCGACGGTGCGATCGCCCTTGACGTTCATGACACCGCTGCCGTACTTGAGTTTGTTCAGCTTGTCGAAGGTGGCAAAGCTCGTTCCGGCGTAGGCGGCCTCGTAGCCGAGCGCGCGGTCGAGTTCGGTGGCGTGCCCGATCGACTCGTGGATGGTCAGCCACAGGTTCGACGGGTCGATGACGAGGTCGTAGCTGCCCGCCTCGACGCTCGGCGCCTTGACGTGCTCGGCGAGCAGGTCGGGCAGTTCGGCGATCTCGGTGTCGAAGTCCCAACCGGTGCCGGTCAGGTACTCCCAGCCACGCCCGGCCGGCGGGGCGATCGTGCGCATGGAGTAGAACTTGCCGGCGCCGCGGTCGACGCGCACAGCGGTGAACTGCGGGTGGACGCGCACGCGCTGCTGGGTGGTGCTCGTGCCGGCGGTGTCGGCGTAGAACTTGTTCTCCAGCACCTGCATCAGCATCGCGTCGACGTGGTCGACGCCGTCGGCGCTGAGCAGCCGCTCGGACAGGTCGGCGAGGCGCCCGACGCGATCCGCCTCGGCGATGTCGAACGGGTTGACGTCATAGGACGACAGCCAGGTGGCGTCGGCATGAACCGGTTCGGGCGCCAGGGTGACCGGATCCTCGCTCAGCACCCGGCTGACCTTCGCCGTGGCGACGGCCTGCTCGGCCAGGCGCCGGGCGGCGTCCGGCGTGCGCTCGATGCCGCTGGCGAACCCCCAGGCGCCGTCGTGGATCACCCGTACGGCAAGGCCGACGTCCTCGGTGTCGGCGCTCGAGTCGAGCTTCGCGTCGCGCAGGCTCAGCGTGCTCACCCGGATCCGCTCGAGCCGGAAGTCGGCGTGCTCGGCGCCGAGTTCGCGGGCTCGGTCGAGGGCTACGTCGGCGAGGGCGCGCGCCGGAAGGACGAGAAAGGACGGATCCATGTCGGGCATGCGTCGAACCTACCGACCTTGCTCAAACCCATTGCCGGGGCCGGGCGTTGCCGGGGCCGAGCGTGGTCGGCGCGGCGAGTGGCCGACCGGCAGAATGGTCCGGGTGCGCATCTGCTTCGTCTGCTCGGGCAACATCTGCCGATCGCCCACCGCGGAGGCCGTTCTCGACGCCATGCTGCGTGATGCCGGGCGCGACGACATCGAGGTCGACTCGGCCGGGACCGGGGATTGGCACGCAGGCGACGACATGGATTCGCGCGCTCGCAGGACCCTTCGCGCGCACGGCTACGACCGCCCCCGCCACGAGGCCAAGCAGTTCACCGCCGCCGATTTCGCCAGCCGCGACCTCGTCGTCGCGCTCGACCGCAGTCATGCGCGGCACCTGATGGAGTTGGCCGGCCGGGCTGACGATCCGCAGGAGGCGCGCGACAAGGTGGTGCTGCTGCGCTCGTTCGACGCCTCGTTCGACCCAGTGGCCGCGGCCGATCAAGACCTCGATGTGCCCGATCCGTACTACGACGACGCGGACGCATTCACGCTGGTGCTACGGCAGATCGAGGCCGGATGCACCGGGCTGCTCGCCTCGGTGCGAGACGGTCAGCAGACGCCCAGGTTGGACCCGTTGTAGCCCTTGATGAACGCCTGGACGCGTTCAAATCCGGTCGTGCCGCGCGCCCCGAATGCCTGATCGGTGCCGACAACGCTGAGCACCGCGGACGTCGCCTCGTCCATGTCGGGCGGCGAGAGAGTGAAGTCGTGCCCGGCAGTGCCCGACTCGACGTTGATGTTCTTGGCGTACTGGCCGGTGTAGCAGCTGGCGGCGAGCAACGCGGCCGAGTCGTCGAGGCTGTGGTTGAACAGCTGATGACGAACGGCGAAGGCCCAGCCGTATGAGAACAGCGTCCCGAGTGCGAAGTCACCGGGCTGGTTCTCGACGACCGAGACATTCGCGGTGCCGCGATCGATGTTGAGCACGGACATGCTGTTGTAGGCCTGCTGGGCAAACGACTTGCTGTAGTAGACGGTGTTGTCGTCGGGGCAGTAGCCGAACTCGCTGCTGGTATCGCCGCACTTCGGGTGGGCGGCCTCGGCGATCTTGACGCTGGTGAACGACTTGCCGACCGACTTGGCGGCTGCGCTCCAGAACCGATCCAGGTCCGGCTGCAGCCCGCCGCCGCCCTTCGCGGTCGGGCTGGGATCGATCACTTCGGAGAACGGTTCGTTGCCTTGCTGCTGCTCGTCGCTGCTGCCGGGGACGAACGGGCGTTCGGTGAACTTGCGATCCGCCCAGTCCGACTTGTAACAGTCCGTGACTCCGTTCGCGAAGCCGTCGGCCACCGAGCCGATTCGGTCGAAGCCGTCGCCGTGCGAGATCTCCTTCTCGTCGGCCGGGGTGTCGTCGCGGACGTTCAGGTAACCGACGAGTGCGCGGTCGAGGTCAGTCGGCGTGGCCCGGATGTGCGAGGCCTGGCTCTTCATGACGTACGCGGTGAATGCGCCGGCGGCGCAGTCGGCCTGGCTTTCGTGCACGATCGTCGGCACCTGCTGGTTGAACAGGCCGAGCCGCTGCTGGACCGCGTGGCCGAACTCGTGCGCGAAGACCATGGCAACGAGCAGCGGCCCGTACTTCGCGCCGAGTGCCGGGACGAGGTGTTGCGGGTCGCGGTCCCAGGCGATCGAGTCGTCGAGCTCGCAGTAGAACGCGTTGTCGACGACTGCGTCGGTGCCGGCTTTGCGTAGGCAGCCGTTCTGCTTGACCGCGTTGCTCGGGTGCTCACCGTCGACCGAGTACAGCTTGCCCTTCAGTTCGGGCAGTTGCTTGCCGCTCGAGATCGACGGGTACTGCTTGCGCCAGAAGGCCAGCACGTCAGCGAGTGAGTTCTTGACGGTCTGGTCGAAGTTGCCGTGTGAGTCGCCGATGACGCTCAGGTTCGAATTCGGCGCGACCGGCAGAGCCACGTTGTGGCCGACAACCTTCTCGGTGCAGCCGGTCAGGGCCAGCGTCGCGACGGCCAGGACGCCGAGCGGGCGTGACCGCCACAGTTGCCGCCGCATCCCTTGGCCCCCTCCGAACGGGTGAAACGCCTCCCGCAGTCTAGCCAGCCAAGTATTGGAATCTTGCCTGAGATGTCTTATTCGGGCCGCCGTCGCTCGATGAGGCAGGTGTCGCGCCAGACGCCGTGGTGCTGGGCAATCCGCTCGCGAACGCCGACCAGTCGGAATCCGCCCGCGTAGTGCAGTTCGAGTGACGCGATGTTCTCCGGGAAGATGGAGGTCTGCAGCGTCCACAGGCCACTCTCGTCAGCGGCGGCGACCTGGTGGCGCAGCAGCGCCCGCCCGACTCCCCGGCCTTGGAAGTGGTCGGCGACGTACACCGACGTCTCGGCGACACCTGCGTAGCACGACCGCGTCGAGACCGGGCTCGCCGCGGCCCAGCCGACCACAACGCCGGCAACCTCGGCGACCCAGCGGTGGCTCGGCAGCCACCGCGCCTCCAGCACGTCGCGGCGCGGTACCTCGGTCTCGAACGTCGCATTGCCCGAGGCGATGCCCTCGGCGTAGATGCGCAGCACCGCGGGCCAATCGGTGTCGGTCAGCGGTCGAACTGAAGTCACGTCGGCCATTCTGTCCGACCGCTTTCGGATAGCCCCGCGACGTGGCCGCGGCGGCTCTTGCGTCACGTGATCGACCCGCCCGGAATGCATCGATATGCATCGATGCCTAGGCTCTTGGCATGACCGCTTCGCCGTTCGCCACAGTGCTGGGCCGCTCGTGATCATCTCCAACGTCCGGCTGATCCGCCCCGACGGCGTCCACCCCGGCTGGCTCGAGGTGAGCGGCTCACGCATCGCGGCCACCGGCATCGGCGCCGCGCCGGAGGCCGGCCTCGATCTGGGCGGACGCTACGTCGCGCCGGGTTTCGTCGACATGCACGTCCACGGCGGCGGCGGGGCGTCGTTCAGTGACGACCCGCGGGCCGCGTTCGAGTTTCACCGCACCCATGGGACGACGACCAGCGTGGCGAGCCTGGTCACCGAGCCGCTGCCGGTGCTGGCCGAGCAGATCGCGTCGCTGGCCGCGCTCGTCGACGAGGGGGTGCTCGCCGGCATCCACCTGGAGGGGCCGTTCCTCGCGGCCGCGCGGTGCGGCGCGCACGATCCGGCTTTGTTGCGGGCACCCGACGCGTCATCGGTGGCGGCCTTGCTGGCCGCCGGGCGCGGCGCCGTCCGCATGGTTACCGTCGCGCCGGAACTCCCTGGCGCGCCCGATGCGATCCGGCAGATCGTCGACGCCGGAGCGATCGCCGCGATCGGGCACACCGATGCGACCTACGACGAGGCGCGGGCGGGGCTCGCCGCGGGCGCCACGGTCGGCACGCATCTGTTCAACGCGATGCGTCCGCTGAATCACCGCGAACCCGGCGTGATCACCGCGCTTCTCGACAGCGACGCCGTCCTCGAACTGGTCGTCGACAACGTGCACGTCCACCCGGCGCTCGTCAACTGGGTGATGTCAAAGGCCGCGCCCGGCCGGGTCGCGCTGATCACGGACGCGATGGTTGCCGCGGGGATGGGCGACGGCGACTACGTACTGGGCAGCCTGGCCGTCCGGGTCCGCGACGGCGTGGCCCGACTGGCCGAAGGCGACACGATCGCCGGCAGCACGCTGACCCTCGACCTCGCCTTGCGCAACTCCGTGGCCGCGGGCGTCGGCTTGGCCGATGCGGTGACGGCGCTGACGGAGGTGCCTGCCCGGATGCTGGGCGTCGATGCGGGCTCGCTGGATGCCGGCCGACCGGCCGATCTGGTCGTGCTCTCCGACTTCCTCGCCGTCGAGGCCGTCATGGCCCGCGGCGAGTGGGTCGTGCAACTCTCTTCGGTCTGACGCCGGAAGAAGTTGCCCGATCGGCGTCGGTCGGTCTCAGTGATCGGTTTGGGTGACCTTCGACAGGCCGCGCGGACTGTCGGGATCCAGGCCCAGCCGCCGGGCGAGGGCCTCGACCATCAGCTGACCGGGGATGGCCAGCGCCAGTGGGGCCAGCGCCTCGGGCAGATCCGGTCCGGGCAGGGCGATGTCGCACCTGGCCGCGAAGGCCGCATCGCCGCCGATGCCGATCACGGTGGCGTGCCGCTCGCGCAGCGTGCTGGCCAGTTGGGTCATGCCGGCGACGGTGGGGCCGGCCGGTGCGGCGACCAGGACGGTGGCCAGATCGGCGTCGACCACTGCGATCGGCCCGTGCTTGAGATCGGCGTAGGACAGGCCGCGCACCGGGCGAAGGCACGTCTCCTCCAGCTTGAGCGCCACCTCGAGCGCGGTGCCGTAGGTGATGCCGCGCCCGGTGACGAGAGTGTCGGGCAGGCCGGCGAGAAGATCGGCCGCGTTCTCGGCGGCCGGGTGGGCGCCGTCGAGCAATGCCGACGCGGCAGCGGGCACCCGGGCGAAATCGGGGGCATCGTCGCGATCGGCCAATGCGCTGACGAGGACGGCGATAGCGGCAAGTTGCGTGGTGTACGTCTTGGTCGCCGGGACGGCCAGTTCGGTGCCGGCCTGCGTGACGAGCGCGAGATCGGCGGCCCGCCCCAGAGTGCTGCCGTCGACATTGGTGATCGCGATCGTGCGCGCCCCGTGGGCCGCCGCCCAGGCCTGCGTCTCGGCGATCTCCTCCGTCTCACCCGACTGCGATACCGACACCGTGACCGTGTCGGACAGATCCAGGTCAGCGCGGTAGTGCGTGGCAACCGAGGGCGCGGCCAGGGCGGCCTGGCGTCCGGCGAATACCTCGCACAGGTAGCGCCCGAAGATCGCTGCGTTGTCGGACGAGCCGCGCGCGACGAACAGGACATGCCTTCGCCCGGAGGCCAGTTGCGCGATCTGCGGCCGTAGCGGCACGAGCGCATCGAGCGTGCGCGCCAGCGCGGCCGGCTGTTCGCTGATCTCGCGCATCATCTGCGTCACTGGGCGACACCCTTCTTGTCGAGTTAGCGCCGAGGTGCGATGAACAGGCTCTGGGCGCCCCGGCCGATCGGACCGCACTGGTCGTAAAGCGCGGTGTCGGCGAGGCCCGCGCCGGTGTCGCCGATGGTGGTCTGCGATTCGAGGCAGACCCATTCGCCTTCCGGGTAACGGTGCAGGTGCACCGACAGATCCGGGTTGATGAACAGGTGCTCGCGCAGATCGAGAACGTTGCTGATGCCGTTGCCTGAGTCGGCGGCGGTCAGCACACGCGACAGTGCGTCGACCGGCTGGCCGTCGATGAGGGGTACCCGCATGCGCATCCAGCAGGTGGCCGGTCCGCGTTCGGTGAACGAACCGGAGACGAACCGCGACTCCATCCCCGTGTGGTAGCCGACCTCGAACGGAAACGTGAAGCCGTGTTCTGGCGTGTCGCTCGGGGCGATTATCGAGGCGCGCGTCTCGGATGCGGTTTGGCGGCGTCGCCGTCGATGCGGATGCGCTGCACGGTTGCCCGCAGCACGGCGCGACCGTCGTCGGGGGTGAGCACCGCCTCGACGACTTCGAGGCTGCGCCCGCTGTGCACGGCGCGCGTCGTCACGTTCAGGGGTGCGATGGGACCGGGCGCATGATCTCGACGGTGACCCGGGTGACGCGCATGTCGTCGCGTGCGTCCGGGCGATGCTCGACCACGTACCCGGCCAGAGCAGTCGGCGGCCCACCGTGCTGCGCGCCGGCGTCCCACGGTCCGCGGGTGAACTCCGTCGGCACGAAGCGGTCCGCCGCCTCTTGGACGAAGAACGCGTCGGCCATGTCTGGGCTCCCCTCGATGTCGGTGCAGCACAGCCTGCCATCTTGACCGACTGACTGATTATGCCTAACTCCTGCGAAACCGAGCAGAGTCGAGCACCTAATTGGGGTCATCACTGGACCATTCGCGCCGCCACGCTGCCCTTCTCGCAAGCGCCGCCGGGCTCGTTCTCGGCCTGTCCGCCGGGGTCGTGACCAACGCGACGGCCGCCCCGTCGGGCAATGCGGCACCCGCGGTCGCACCTGCGCTGCATCAATGGACCGGCGGCACGGGCGAATTCGCGCTGCGCCCCGGCTCGCGGATCGTGCTCGCCCCGGCCGACGCGGCCGCACTCGGCGCAGATGCCGCCGTCTTCCGCGACGACCTCGCGACGCTGACCGGCCGGCGGCTGCCACTCGTCGTCGCGCCGTCGCGTCCGGGCGACATCGCCTTGGCGCTCGGCGCGACCGGCCTAGCTGCCCAGGGGTATCAGCTCGACATCGGCGAGACGCTCACTGTCCGCGGCGTCGACACCACCGGCACGTTCTACGGCGAGCAAACCGTCGAGCAACTGTTCAAACTCGATGCGTCGCTGCCTCGGGGAACTGCCCGCGACTGGCCCGACTACGGGCACCGCGGCTTCATGATCGACGCCGGGCGCCATTACTACGCGCCCGCCGACATCGAGCAGCAGATCCGCGACGCCGCGTGGCAGAAGCTCGACGTCGTCCACCTGCACCTGACCGAGGCCGCGGCATTCCGGCTGCAGAGCACGACTTACCCGGGGCTGGCTGCTGCGCAGTCCTACAGCCACGCCGACATCGCGCGATTCGTCGATCTGGCGCATCGCTATCACGTGATGCTGGTCCCGGAGATCGACATCCCGGCACATGCCAGTGCCATCACGGCTTTCGACCCGTCGTTGCAGTGGGACTGCGCCGCCATGAACGGCGGCGCGCCTGCCTTCACCGTCGACGTGACCAAGCCGCAGACGACGACATTCATCACCAACCTGCTCCACGAATTCGTGCCGCTGTTCCGGTACTCGCCGGTGTTCCACCTCGGTGGCGACGAGTACCCCGGCCTCGGGACGCAGCAGCAGTGCCCCGAACTCGTCGACTACGCGGCGGCGCATGGCTTCGCCTCCACTGAGGACGTCATCTCGGACTGGCTGAACAAGATGGCCGCCGTCGTCACGGGGCTCGGCCGCCGTCCGGAGATCTGGAACTGGTGGGACAACGCGGGCGGCGCCACGGTTCTGCCGAGCAAGAACATCATCATCGACGCGTGGACGGGCTCCCCCGACCCGTACCTGGCGGCCGGCTACGACACGGTCAGCTCGCCCGGCAACCTGCTCTACGTGACTCCCGGCGGGCGCCGGGTGGCTCGCTGCATCCGGACGACAAGTACCTGTACGAGTCGTGGACGCCGCCGTCCGATCCGCACCTGCTCGGCTTCGAGATCTCGCGCTGGTCCGACAACATCGGCGCGCTGCCCGACGCGTACCTGAACTGGTTCGGCGATCGGCCCGATTCGGTGCTGGCCGCTGTCGCATGGGGCGGGCCACGGGCGTCGAGCCTGTTCGCCTTCGAGGACGAGGTGGACCGGATCGGTGCGCCGCCGGGACTTCCCGAGACGCGGCCGCGCGATTCCGTCGTGCTGAGCGGTACGCCCTACGGCAGCGGTCCCGCGTGGGACAACGGCTCGTCCACGTACGACAAGGCATTCGACGGTGACGTATCGACGTTCGTCGACCTGGCGCAGGCCGACGGCGGGTACGCCGGCATCGACCTCGGGCACGCGTCGACGGTTGCCGCGGTGCGGTTCGTGCCGCGTGATGCAGGCATCCAGAACTCGACCCGGATGGTGGGCGGCGTCTTCCAGGGCTGCGCGGACGGGCCGGATGCCGGCTGCCATGACCTCGCGCGCGTCCAGTGGCGGCCGACCTATGACTGGATCGAGATGCCCGTCGCCGACCAGAACGCGTACCGGTGGCTGCGGTACGTCAGCCCGGCCGGCGGGTTCACCGACGTCGCCGAGATCCAGTTCTACGCGGCCGCGCCGGCTGATGCGTCCGTCCATCTCGACGCGCCGGCGACGCTGCCCGCGCTCGGCGACAACCGCGTGCGCGCGACGGTCACGAACACGAGCGACCATCCGCTGACTGATCTGGACGTAGCCGTCAACGCGTACTCCGTCGACGACAGTTCTCCCTTGCGCGGGCGCGTGATCAGCGGCGTCGGGGCCGTGCCGCCGCACCAGTCGGGCACCGTGACGGTGCGGCTCGACGTGCCGATCACGGCCAGTACCGGCGAGTACCGCGTCATCGCGGACGCGACCTGGCCGGCGGCCGGGCGAGTTCGTCGGTGCTGACCAACGTGCCGTCGCCGCTCTCCGCGAGCGTGGTTCCGGCGTCCGTCGTGATCGCCGGGCATCCGGCCACCGCGTCGCTGCGGTTGTCGAGTGCGGCCGGAGCGCCGCTGACCGTCACCTGGACCGCCACGCCTCCGACCGGCAGTGGGGTCACTGTGTCCCCGTCGCACGGAACGATCACGCTCGCTGCGGGCGCGACGACGAACGTGGACATCCAGGCCGCGGCCGGCGACACCCCGGGCGTCACCGGCGTCCCGATCACGGTCACGGCCGGCGGGTCGCTGTCGCTCGATCCGCTGACGCTGCGCGTGTCCGTGCCGTTCCCGACGCTCGCGCAGGCATTCGACAACATCGCGATCACCGACGACGGCACCGCTCCGTCGAACCTCGCGGGCGGCGTGGACGGCGACGGCTCGACCTACTCGACCGAGGCGCTGGCCGCCGCGGGTGCCACGCCGGGCGGGACCGTCACGCACGGCGGCGTCACGTTCACCTGGCCGGACGTTCCCGCCGACCAGCCCGACAACGTGCTGGCCGACGGGCAGGTCGTCCGGATCGGGGCGTCCGGCTCGAGGCTCGGGCTGCTCACCGTGGGCACGTACGGGCCGATCACCGGTACCGGGCGGTGACGTACACCGACGGTTCCACGCAGCCGTTCACGATCACCGATCCGGACTGGCAGGTGCCGACGTTGCCGCCCGCACGGACGTCGCGCTCACGACGACCTACCACCACTACGCCGGACGACGATCAACCGCAACGCGTACATCTTCTTCCACGGCGTCGATCTGGACGCGTCCAAGACAGTGGCGTCCGTGACCTTGCCCGCGGTCGGCGATCAGCGACGGGCGCACGGCGTCGATCCACGTGTTCAGCCTCGCTATCGGCGAGCCGCCTTTGCCAGGGCGTCCACAATGACTGCGTGGAACTGCGCCAATTGCGTTACTTCACCGTGGTCGCCGAGCAGTTGCACTTCGGACGGGCCGCCGAGATCCTGCACATCGGCCAGCCGGGAGTCAGCCAGCAGATCCAGCGGCTCGAGCGCGAACTCGGCGTCGTGCTGTTCGACCGCACGTCGCGCACGGTGCGGCTCACCGAGGCGGGGCAGCGCTTCCTGCCCGAGGCGCGCGCCGTCCTCGCGGCCGCCGACCGCGCACGCGACGCGGCGGTCAGCCTCGCCGATCCGCGCGTCTCCCAGGTGCTGCGCCTCGGGACGAGCACCGGCCTCGGCGATCGGCTCGACGCGGTTCTCGCGACGTTGGGCCGCCTTGCCCCGGACGTCTCCGTCGAGCTGATCAACGCCTCGACGCGCGCCCGGCTCGAACGGGTGCGCGCCGGTCAGCTCGACGCCGCGTTCGTGCGTGGTGCGGGCGAGTGGCCGGGGTTGCGCCTCATTCCGGTGTGGGATGACGAGATCGTGGCGGCGGTGCCGGCCGATCATCGGCTGGCCGGCGCGCGGGAGGTCGCCCTGGCCGACCTCGCTCCGCTGCCGCTGCGCCTGGTCTCGCGCCGCCTCAACCAGCCGCTCGTCGATCTGGTTATCGGCGCGTGTGCGCAGGCCGGCTTCGAGCCCGTGATGGGCCCGCGGTCGGGTGCCTTGCAGGACACGCTGGCCTCGATCGGATCGGGTTCGCCGTCCTGGACGGTCGTGTACGCCGCCCACGCCCGGGTGCTGCACACGTCACGGGTGACATTCGTACGGGTGCGTGGGCCGGAGCTGCGCATGCCGACGGCGCTGGCCGTGCTGAGCGAGGCATCCACGGCGCGACTGGCCCCGCTGCTGCGCGCCTGCCACGACGCCGCCTCGATCGATCACCTCGACTGATCGCTGCGTATCGCGGCTGCGTCTAGGTCGGAGGCGGTGGCCGCGATGGGATTTGGGGGTGCCGCGCATCGTGCCGGCGCATCCCCACCCAGGAGGTTCAGTCATGCCGATCGTCACCGTGCTGCAAGGTCCCCGCGACGTCAGCCTCAAGCGCGAGCTTGTCAAGAACGTCACCGACGCATTCGTCGACACCTTGGGAATCCCGGCTGAGGCAGTGCAGGTCTGGATCCAGGAGACGCCGCCGGAGAACTGGGGCAGCTCCGGCAAGCTCACTGCCGACAACTGAGCACGGTTTTGGCCGTCAGTGCGGGTATTTGCCGACTAGCGGCCAACACCGAATCACGGCGGCGGCGGCGTCACCCGCACATCGTGGGGCTGGGCGTCGGGCGCCACGAAGTCGAGCAGCCGCAGTCCTTCGCGGGTCACCGCGGACGTGTCGCGCTTCGTCAGCCGCCGAAACGGATCGATCGTCAGCGTGGCCGCACCGTTCTCGCGGCTGATTGCCCAGTTGGCCTGCCAGAAGCCGTCGACCAGAAGCTCGCCCCGGCTGCCGCCGTTGCCTGGATACAGCGGCACCTGCTCGCCGTCGACGACGACGCGCGTCCGGTCCGCGTGCGACAGCAGCAGGTTGTCGTACTCGGGCAGAAACCTCGGCGGTGCCGGGATGTCCGTGTCGGGGCGCGGGGCGTCGGGCAGATCGAGCAGGTCACGTCCGCCCTCGTCGCGAAACCGGCGCAGCCTTCGGCCAAGGCGATCGGCGACCTCGGCGAGGCGGGTCAGCCCGCACCACGCCTGGACGTCCATGACGCTGGCCGGTCCGAATGCGCCCAGGTACCGCAGCACCAATTCGTCGACCTTGAGGGCGGGTGCGCTGCGCGAGCCCAGCCAGGCGTCCACGGTCGTCCAGGTTGCCTGGCCGCTGCCGGTCCACGTCCCACGCGGGGGCACCTGGACCAGCGGTACTAGATAACTGACCGTGTAGGCGAGTGACTCGGGGTCGCGGTCGGGCCACTCGGCGGCCAGTTCGCGGCTGAGCGCCACGCGCGTCCGCGGCTTCGCCTCGAGCGCGGCCCGGCCGGCGGCCAGCAGCGCGTCGACGTCGATGTCGCGCACGTGCCGGGCGAACGGGCTGGCCCAGAAGCCACTCTCCAGCACCGGTTGCATGAGTGGACGAAGTCGCAGGCAGTCACGCGCACTGACCAGGTGCAGCGTCCGGCGCATCAAGGCGGCGCGTACCGCATCGCGTGAGGTCACCAGCTGCGAAAGGTCCTCGTGGCGAAAGCCCGCCAGCCGCGTCCACAACCCGACGAACGGTGCTCGCGGCGCCTGCGCCTGCATGCCGACGAGGTGCTCGATGGCGTCGGCGGCGCTGCGGTCGGCGCGGCGCAGCAGCATCTGACGGTCGAGGGTCGCGCGATTGATTGCTCGCCGGCTGAGCACGTCGGGACGGCTCACCGGCTAGGGCTCCAGGGCCAATCGCACGCCTAGTCCGATCAGCACGACCCCGGTGCCGACGTCCATACGCCGGCGTATGTGGCTGCTCGCCAGCCAGCGGGTGACCGGCGTGGCGACGGCAAGCAGAACGGCGAAGTACAGGGCCGTCTCGACGATGAAGATCGCGCCGAACAGCAGCGACGTCGCCGCGATCGATTGACCGTGCGGCACGAAGCCCGGCAGGAACGTCACGAAGAAGACGCCGACCTTGGGGTTGAGGAGGTCGGTGGCGAGGCCGGCCAGGAAGCCCCGGCCGAGCAGCCGGCGCCGGGCGTGCTCGGTCTCGGCGTCGTGTGCCATCCGGCGCATGCGCAGCGACTGGACGCCGAGCCAGATCAGATATGCCGCTCCCGCAACCTTGAGCCCGATATAGCCCGCATGGCTGGCCCGCAACAGCGCCGACAGGCCGAGCGCCGCCGCGCACACCCAGACGGTGAGCCCGCAGAGCACACCCACGACAGCCTGCACGGCACGGCCGCGCCCGTCGGTCAGCAACGCCCGCAGCACGACCAGTGTGTCGGGCCCGGGCAGCAACACGATCAGCGCGGCGGCAACCGAGAACGTCGCGACAGCCACCAGCATGACCGGAGCTTAGTGCTGGCTGGGAAGGCCTTTTTGCGCCGTCCAGGGCTAGTCTCGGACGCAGAGGGAGCTGGTTCTCATCTACGAACGGTTCACCGACGGCGCTCGCGAGATCATCGTCTACGCACAAGTTGAGTCGAGCATGCTCGGCCACGACTTCATCGACGGTGGACATCTGCTGCTGGGCGTCCTTCGCGCGGACGAAGCGATCGCCGCCGTCTTTGCTGCTGCCGATATCGGACTCGAGGACGTCCGCCGTGAGCTCGAGGCGGAGCTTGGGCGAGGCGCCGAGTCCACCGAGCACATGCCGTTCACTGCGTCGGCCAAACGCACCCTCGAGTTGTCATTGCGCGAAGCGATGCGACACGGCCAGAAGTTCATCGCCCCGGGACACGTCGCGCTTGCGCTGATCGGCGAGCCCGCGGGCCCCGCGGTGAAGGTACTGGCCGCTCTGGACGCCGATCTGGACGCACTGCAGGGCGCGCTGACCGAATTGGTCGACCGAGGCGATGTGGCAGCGGCCGAGCGAACCGCGCGAGCGCGCTTCGTCATGCGCCCCGCCAGGCGTTCACGCCGCGACGCCGAGGTCGCCGAGCTGCGTGCACAGCGCGATCTGCTAGCTGATGGTCTGCGCCGATACGCCCGCCACGATGAAGGCTGCCCGAGCCAACTAGCCGAGTCGGGCACGTGTTCGTGCGGATTGGACGGGCTGCTGGCCATCATCGACGGGCCCCACGACTAGCCGGACGGCTGAGCCGTCACCGACTGTCGGGACGATCGGCCCTCCTGTCCGGCGGAGGCCCTCGCTAGGGTAGCCAGAAGCGGGGGCCCCGAATTGGGCAGTGCTATTCGGGCGAATGGGCACTAACGTCGAAGGTCCCTGTACGCGCACGAGGGACAATTGCTATGTCGCGACGAGATGGAACGCCGAAACATCCGGCCCACGCCGACGTGTGGCTCCGGATGCCGGGCTGGACGCTCGGCTTGCAGCGGGGGCTGATTTCTGCGGCGATCGTCGCGGCCGGCCTGGTAACGCTTGCCGGTGCCAGCGGCGCGGGACATAGAGTCGGCGCCGCTCCGGCGCCATCCACCGGCTCGTCCGGCACATCGAGTTCGCCTAGCTGGTCGACGGCAGCGCCGTGGTCAACCGCGCCGGTGCCGCTAGGTAGCGCTTACCCGACCAGCGGCGTACCGACCGCCGCACCGTTCCTTCCGCCGCCGACCGGTTATGTCCCGAGCAGCGGTGCGCCTACCGGTCGGACCTGCAGTCAACAGCCTGGCCGCGGACGGAATCCCCACCGTCGCCCTCGATGCCTACCGCCGGGCTGCCGCTGAGTCAGTGACCCGGTATCCGGGCTGCGGGCTGCCCTGGCCACTGCTGGCGGCGATCGGTCGCGTCGAGTCAGATCACGGGCGCTTCGCCAATTCCCAGCTCTACGCCAACGGCACGACCGCGCCGAGAATCGTCGGCATACCGCTGAACGGTGTCGGCACGGCGCTCATTCGCGACACCGACGGGGGGCGCCTCGACGGCGACAAGGTCTATGACCGTGCGGTGGGCCCGATGCAGTTCATCCCGTCCACGTGGGCACATTGGGGCGTCGACGGCAACGGTGACGGTGTCATCGACCCGTCCAACATCTACGACGCGGCGACGGCCGCGGCCAATTACCTTTGCGCAGCAGGGGGAAACCTGCAAACGGCCGCCGGGCAGATCCGCGCCGTGCTGACCTACAACGACTCGGACGCCTACCTGTCCACCGTGCTGGCGCTGGAGAAGGTCTACGCGTCCGGCGCTCCGGGGGTCAGCGTTCCGGTCACCGGGCCGCACCCCACGCCGGCGCCGGGCGAGAAGCCCACGCTGCCGCCGGTCGATCCGGGACCGCCGCTTGCGGCGACGCATCCGACATCTTCACCAGGCAGCGTCCATGTCAAGCCGTCCGCGGGTCACCCGACGACGCACTCCGTGCCGCCGTCTTCGACCCCGGGTTCTGGCGGTTCGTCGTCGGGTAGCGGGACGCCGACGCCGACGCCGACGCCGACCTGCACGACGCCGCCACCGTCCTCGACTCCGGGAACGCCGAGTACGTCGGCCGGTACGCCGGCGTCGGCCGCTGCGGATTCGGCATCTGCTTCAGCCGCGTCTGCCGCCAGCGCCGCGGGGTCGACCTCAGGCAGCTCGGCAGGCACGGCAGCATCCGGGCAGACCCCCGCGGACGGAGGCACGTCCGGCAGCACGACGCCGCCGCCCACCTGCCCTCCGACGACCTGAGCCTCGGCGCCCCACTGCTCGCGTTCGCGAGGCGTTCGCGATCGGCCTGGCTTCGCGATCGTGCAACGCTTCGCGATCGTGCAACGCTTCGCGATCGTGCAAATTCTCCGGTCCAGAGCCGGACGAAGTTGCATGATCCCGAGCTAGCCACTGGCCCGCGTTCGCGATCGTGCAACCCTCGGCGTCGTGACGACGCCAGACGTTGCACGATCGCAGTTTGCGCCATCTCCCGACGCGGATGGCGGGGCCGGGTACACCAGGCAAGGCACGCCCGCAGAAGCGCGCGTCGGTCGCTCCCACACGCCAGCGCAGCCCGATCGCCAATGTTGCTCGTCGGCGGGGCGGGGCGGGGCGGGGCAGAAGCCGACGGGGCCCGCAGCCGGCGCGCCCCGGGTCGTGCAGCCAGCGCAGACGGCCAGCCAGCCCAGACGGCCAGCCAGCCCAGACGGCCGCCAGCGCAGACGGGCAGCCAGCGCGGCGCGACAGTGAGCGCGGCCGGAAGCTAGTGCCGCCCTGCGACCTCGGCCGGCAATCCGGCTGGCAGGGTCGCTAGCCAGTAGGGCAAACGGCAGCTGGCGGCCTCGCCAGAAGAACAGCACGGCCCAGCGGCGCAGACGGCGGTGTCCAGAACCCCGGGTCCCTGGAAACGCAGAACCCCGGGGAGGCGCTGGGCCTCTCCGGGGTTCTGCGGGTTAGCTAACTGCGTCAGACCTTCGCGACCGAGTGACGGCCAGGTGCGGCCGGACGGCGGCCGACCCAGAGGCACACCCCACCCAGCAGGGCGAGCAGCATGCCGATGATGGTCGCCTGACCCACCGGGTAGTCGGGCCCGGTGTTGGCCAGCGCGGCGGAATCGGACCCGCCAGCCGGCGTGCCGCTCGTCGGGCCGCTGACCGGGGCCCCACCGCCGGCCACGCACTGGATCGCAGTGGAGGCGAAGCTGTGCGTCCAGGTCTTCGTGCCGACGATGGTGAAGCCCGAGTTCGCGACTGCGGTGATCGTCACGCTCGTGCCTGCGCTGGCGCTGTGCGCACCAGCGGCGGCCTGCACCCCGTTCACCATGTACTTGACATTCGTGGAGGACGGGATCGTGTAGGTCGCCGAGGGCGACTCGCAGGTCGCGTCGGTGAACTTCGGTGCGGGCGCGGCGCCGGATGCACCACAGTCGGCGGGTGCAGCCGGGTAGGTGTGCGTCCACGTAGTCGTGCCGTTGAGCTCGTGACCGTCCGATGCGACCGCGGTGATCGTGATCGTGGTGGAGTCCTTGGCTTCGTGGGTGCCCGCAGTCGCCTTCGTGCCGTCGACGAGGTAGTCGACGCCGTCGGTGTCGGGGATGGTGTAGCTCGCCCCGGCAGGTGCGGTCGCGGCGCACACGTCATCGGTGAAGCTGGGTGCGGCTGGACCCTCGCAGTCGGTCGGCGCGGCCGGGTACGTGTGGGTCCAGGTAGTCGTACCGGTCAGCGTGTGGCCCGGCTGGGCGACCGCCGTGATCGTGATCGTGTCGCCGTCGGTGGCCTCATGGGTGCCGGCGTCGGCCTTCGTGCCGTTGACCAGGTAGTCGACGTACTGCGTATCCGGGATCGTGTAGCCCGCGCTGTCGGTCGTGGAGCAGGTGTCGTCGACGAAGGTCGGCGTGCCCGGCGTGGTGGGCGGAGTGCCGGCGCAGTTGCCGCCGAGCGCAACATCCGTCGATGCAGTCTGCTGGTAGCTGTCGGTCCAGACGACGCGAACCGAGATCGATGCGGTCGTTGCCGTACCAGGAATGCCCGACTGGGTGATGGTGAACGGCGCGGCTGCGGTGATCGTCTGCGACATGGGCGAGACGGAGACGCCGGCGCCGTCGGGTGCGGACGACGTCACCGCCGCCGTGCCGCCGAGATCGGTGTCGTGCGAGTGACCGGTGTAGGTGATTGTGTACGTGCCAGATGTCTGGTCGCACGACGAGCTGGCTTCGAGTGTGGCGGTGTGCGCTCCGGCAGGACCCGCCAGGAGCACCACGCCCACGACCCCGGCCACACCAGCCAGGACTACGCCGCCGATGCTCAGAAGACGACGTCGGCCGCCGATTTTCGGCATGAGAAGACCCATTCCCTCATCAGATGTCCGGCCCCCCGCGGAGCAGTCACGCGTCGGCGCAGACGCCGCCCCCGTGGCGGCATGAGCAGTCTGGTGGCTCCGGGCGAAGTGCGCAATATCTGCCAGCACGCCACATGTAACAATCGCGATACATAAGACTCGGTCGGCACAGTTCTGGAAGGAAGGCCTCCGATTCGCCGGTCGATCGTGAAGGTTACGGTGGCGTAGGTTGGTAGTTCGATGACGCCGACCGGAGACACGAGATGACCACGACGGACGCCTTGCAGACCCGACTGTTGCACGAGCTCGAACCAGTCGTAGCGGCCAATGTCGAGCGCCACCTTGGCATTGCGAAGGATTGGCAGCCGCACGATTACGTGCCGTGGAGTCGCGGGCGCGACTTCGCCTTCCTCGGTGGCGAGGATTGGCAGCCTGGCGATTCGCCGCTCGATCCCGTCGCGCAGACCGCGATGATCGTCAACCTGCTCACCGAGGACAACCTGCCCTCCTACCACCGTGAGATCGCGACCCGGTTCGGGCGCGACGGTGCCTGGGGTCAGTGGGTCGGCCGATGGACCGCCGAAGAGGGACGCCACGCCATTGCCATCCGCGACTACCTCGTCGTCACGCGCGGGGTCGATCCGGTGAAGCTCGAAGCGTTGCGCATGGCGCACATGACGGCCGGCTACGACTCCGGCAACAAGTCCGATGTTGCAGGCCGTCGCCTACGTGTCGTTCCAGGAACTGGCCACCCGGGTCTCGCATCGCAACACCGGAAGATCAACCGGCTGCCCGCTGGCCGAGCAGTTGCTCGCCCGCATCTCGATCGACGAGAACCTGCACATGGTCTTCTACCGCAACCTCGTGGCGGCCGCGTTCGACATGGCGCCGGACGAGACGATGGAGGCGGTCCGCGACGAGGTCGTCGGTTTCGAGATGCCCGGCGCGGGGATGCCTGACTTCACTCGCAACTCGGTGACGATCGCCAAGGCCGGCATCTACGATCTGCGGCTGCATCACGATGAGGTCGTGGCGCCGATCCTCAAGTTCTGGGGGGTATTCGAGCGCGCCGACCTCGGCCCGGCCGGCGAGCAGGCACGTGAGGAGCTAGCCACGTTCATGGGCGCGCTCGACGTGCAGGCGAGTCGCTTCGTCGAGCAACGCGAACGCAAGCGGGCCCGCGCCGAGGCGAATGCTGCGGCGTCGTCAACGAAGTGATCAACAAAGCGATTCAGTCATTCGACCGAACCGCTCTGGTGATCGCGAGTAGCGGGGATCCTGCTCAGCTTCGTTGACGCGCATCACTTACGTGCACGTCAGCGTCCGCACCAGTTCCCGTGCCGTCGACCAGTCCTGGGCGAGCGACTGCCATTGCAGGTAGTACAGCTTGAGCGCACCCGGCTCCAGATGCAGCGTCGGGTACGCGATGAACTTGCCGGATCAGTACCTCTTGGGTGACGTCCTCGGCCAGGCCGCGGTCACCGGTGAGGACCCGGGCGAACTGCAGCAGCGGGCGCAGTCCGGTACGGGTGAACTCGTCGAAATCCATGCGAGCTCCTCTGGTGTCCGCAGCTTGTCACGATCTAGACGGAATGCGCGGTCGATATGTTGAGTCGCTCGTCCGGCCGTCGTCCCGGCAGGCGGACGATGCTTGGTATGAGCCGTCGAGCCGCCGGGGTGTTGCTGGTCGGCGCGCTCGTACTCGCCGGTTGCGACGGCCCGAAGCCTGCGCGCCATGTCCCGACGACATCGCCCACCGGCGTGCTGTCTTCAGCGACGCCCACGGCGCCGACGCCATCGTCTGCTCCACATCGCGCCCGGACGGTGACTGTGCTCGGGTCGGGCGATGTGCTGATCCATCCGCCCGTGTGGGAGCAGGCTGCGGCCGATGCCCGGGCCGAGGGCAAGACGGGCTTCGACTTCGCCCCGATGTTCGCCGCCGTGGCACCCGTGACGCGTGGCGTCGACCTCGCGATCTGCGAGATGGAGACGCCACTCGCGCCGCCGCAGGGACCCTTCGCCGGCTACCCGACATTCAGCGCCCCACCGCAGGTTCTGACGGCGTTGGTGCACGCGGGGTACGACAGTTGCACCACGGCGTCGAACCACACGATCGACCAGGGATATGCCGGGCTCAAGCGCACGCTCGGCGAACTCGACGCGGCTGGCCTCCGGCACACCGGCAGCGCGCGGACGGCGGCGGAGGCAGCGCGTCCGCTGATCATCCGGCTGCCCAATGGCGCGAAGGTCGCCCAGCTCGCGTACTCGTTCGGCTTCAACGGCCTGACCCGCCCGGCCGGCCGGGACTGGGAGGCGAACCTGACGGACGTGCCGGCGATTCTTGCGGCGGCACATCGCGCCAAGGCGGCCGGCGCCGACATCGTCGTCCTGAGCATGCACTGGGGCGTCGAGTACAACCACGGCGTGACCGCGGAGCAGGCGGATCAGGCGCGCACGCTGCTCGCGTCACCGGACATCGACGTGATCCTGGGCGATCACCCGCACGCCATCGAGCCGTTCCAGCGCATCAACGGCAAGTGGGTCGCGTACAGCATGGGCGATCAGATCTCGCGGCATGCCGATCCGATCAACGACGACCGCGAGGGCGTGATGCCGCGCTTCACGTTCACCGAGGTGGCACCGCACCGGTGGCGGATCACGAAGGCCGAGGCGATCCCGACCTGGATCGAGATCGCGCCGAAGGTGCGGCTGGTCGACCTGCCCGCTGCGCTCGCGTCGGCCGATACGACGGCCGCGGCCCGGGCGACGTACGAGGCGGCGCACCGACGCATCGTCGGCTATCTCGACGGACTCGGCGCCGCACGGGCCGGGCTGATCGTCCGTTAACCGATTCTGTGATTGAGCCGGATCGACCGCCTTGATAAAGGGATGTGGGTGGATTAGCCGCGTGAAACGATGCGCCGGTGGACGACTACAGACACGATCGCGGCTCGCACCCAGTCCTGAGTCGGGACGGCGACTCCGAGCCGACCGAGGCTGGTCGTGAGCCTGACGGTGCGCCGATCGTGGTGCGGCAAGCCCTCCCGGCTGACTACGACGCGATCGTCTCCGTTGTTGACGAGTGGTGGGGCCGGCCGATCGCGGGCGTGTTGCCGCGGCTCTACCTCGATCACTTCCACCGAACCAGCCTGGTCGCCGAACGCGACCGTGAGCTGTGCGGTTTCCTGATCGGATTCCACTCGCCGTCCGTACCGGATGAGGCGTACATCCACTTCGTCGGCGTCGCGCCGGCCGCACGTGGCACCGGCCTGGCGCGTCGTCTTTACGAGGCGTTCTTCGCAGCCGCTGTCCGGGACGGGCGCCTGCGCCTGCACGCCATCACCTCACCGGTGAACGCCGCATCGATCGCCTTTCATCGCGCCATGGGCTTCGACGTAATCGGACCCGTCACCGACTACGACGGGCCGGGCGTTGACCGCATCGTCTTCGAGCGCGTCGTCGGCTGATCGGCGCCGCGCCAGCCTGGAATCCAGCGGCAGCACGGCGAAGCAGTCAATCACCGGCGCTTAGGCTGGGAGCAGTCATGTCAGCCATGTCCGGGTCGCCGTCCGTCGAGGAGCTCCGCGAGCGGCTCGGCGCCCTGGCATTGCGCGACGAGGTCCGGCTGGGCCGACGCCTCGATCGGACCCGCCGCGACCGGCGTGACCGCCGCGGACTTCAGCGGCTGGCCGACCAGATCGAGCACGCCGAACGTGTCATTGCCCAGCGCACCGCCGCCGTCCCGACGATCATCTATCCGCCGCTGCCGGTGAGCGAGCGCCGCGACGAGATCGCGGCGGCGATTCGCGACAACCAGGTCGTCGTGGTGGCCGGCGAGACCGGATCGGGCAAGACGACGCAGTTGCCCAAGATCTGCCTCGAACTCGGTCGCGGCGTGCGCGGCACGATCGGCCATACCCAGCCTCGACGTCTGGCGGCACGCACGGTGGCTCAGCGGATCGCTGACGAATTGCATACCGACCTCGGCGATGTCGTCGGCTACACGGTGCGGTTCACCGACCAGGTCAGCGACCGCACGCTCGTCAAGCTGATGACCGACGGCATCCTGCTCGCCGAGATTCAGCGTGATCGTCAGCTGCTGCGCTACGACACCCTCATCATCGACGAGGCCCACGAGCGCAGCCTCAACGTCGACTTCCTGCTGGGCTATCTGACCGAACTGCTCCCGCAACGCCCTGACCTGAAGGTGATCGTCACGTCGGCGACGATCGATCCGCAGCGGTTCTCGGAACACTTCGGCGGGGCGCCGATCGTCGAGGTATCCGGGCGTACCTATCCGGTCGAGATCCGCTACCGGCCCCTCGAAGCCGACGTCGCCGAGGCGGACGACGACGATCCGGACGACCCCGACCACGAGGTCGTGCACCGGGTTCAGGCGCGCGATCAGACCGAGGGCATCGTCGATGCGGTCCATGAACTGAGCCGGGAGGGACGCGGCGACATCCTGGTATTCCTCAGCGGTGAGCGCGAAATCCGCGACACCGCCGAGGTGTTGCGCGGGCTCGAACTCGCGAACACCGAGGTGCTTCCGCTGTTCGCACGGCTGTCGACCGCCGAACAGCACCGGGTCTTCGCCCCGCACGCGGGACGGCGGATCGTGCTCGCCACCAACGTCGCCGAGACGTCGCTGACCGTCCCGGGCATCCACTACGTGATCGATCCGGGGACGGCGCGCATCTCGCGCTACAGCAGGCGGACGAAGGTGCAACGCCTGCCGATCGAACCGATCTCGCAGGCATCGGCCGGTCAGCGCGCCGGACGGTGCGGGCGTACGGCCGACGGCATCTGCATCCGGCTGTACTCGGAGAAGGACTTCACCGGACGGCCGGAATTCACCGAACCGGAGATCCTGCGGACGAATCTCGCCTCGGTCATCCTGCAGATGAAGGCGCTCGGCCTCGGCGACCTGGAACGATTCCCATTTGTCGAGCCCCCGGACCGGCGCAGCGTGCGAGACGGCATGCAGTTGCTGCAGGAACTCAATGCGCTCGACGCCGACGGCGCGCTTGACCGCCATCGGCCGCCAGGTCGCGCAACTGCCGGTGGATCCGCGGATCGGCCGGATGATCGTCGAGGCGCAGCGCGAAGGCTGCGTGCGCGAGGTGCTTGTCATAGCCGCCGCGCTGTCGATTCCTGATCCGCGGGAACGTCCGGTCGATCAGGAGGCGGCCGCCCAGCAGAAGCACGCCCGCTTCGCCGACGAACACTCCGACTTCATCGGCTACCTGAACCTGTGGAACTACCTTCGCGAGCAACGGCACGAACGTTCGGGCAATCAGTTCCGGCGCATGTGCCGCGAGGAATTCCTGCACTACCTGCGGATTCGCGAGTGGCAGGACCTGGTCGGGCAACTGCGCCAGATCGCAAAGTCCCTTGACATCAAGGAATCCGAGCAGCCGGCCGATGCCCGTAGCATCCACGCCGCGCTACTGGCCGGCCTGCTCTCCCACGTCGGTATGCGGATCGAGGCGCGCGAGTTTCAGGGCGCGCGCAACACGCGTTTCGTCATAGCCCCGGGTTCGACGCTGGCGCGGCGCCCGCCGCGCTGGGTGGTCGCGGCCGAACTCGTCGAGACGGCCCGCCTCTACGCGAGGGTCGCGGCACGCATCGATCCGGACGACGTCGAGCGACTCGCCACGAATCTCGTCGTGCGTACCTACAGCGAGCCCGAGTGGGATCGCGCACGCGGTGCCGTCATGGCTCGCGAACGCGTTACGCTTTACGGGCTGCCGCTGATCGCCGGCCGCCGCGTCAACTACGGCAGTGTGGACGCCGAGGTCTCGCGCGAGCTGTTCATCCGGCACGCGCTCGTCGAGGGCGACTGGGAGACCCGGCACCACTTCTTCCGCGACAACCAGGCCCTGATCGAGTCGCTGGCCGAACTGGAGGATCGCACTCGACGGCGCGACCTGCTCGTTGGTGACGAGGAGGTTTTCACCTTCTATGACAGGCGAATCCCGGCCTCAGTCGTATCGGCCCGGCACTTCGATGCCTGGTGGAAGAAGGCGCGCCACGACGATCCGCGCCTGCTGACGCTGACCCGCGACGACCTGCTGCGCGGCGGCGTACCGGACGACGGGCAGCCCGATGTCTGGCAGGACGGTGACGTCGCGCTGCCGGTCACCTACCGATTCGAGCCGGGTGCCGCTGACGACGGTGTAACCGTTCACGTTCCGCTCGACGTCCTGGCCCGGCTCGGCAACACCGACTTCGGCTGGCAGGTGCCGGCCCTGCGCGAGGAACTGGTCACCGCGCTGATCCGCTCGCTGCCGAAGGACCTGCGTCGCAACTTCGTCCCAGCGCCGGACACCGCGCGGGCGGTGCTTGCCGAGCTCACGCCCGGCGCCGAGCCGCTGCTCGACGGCGTGCAGCGCGCATTGCACCGGCGCACCGGAATTCTCGTCCCGCTCGATGCATTCGACCTCTCGCGTGTGCCGTCGCATCTGCGCATGACGTTCGCGGTCGAGGACGCGGACCGGCGCGTGGTCGCGCGCGGCAAGGATCTGGCGGCGCTGCAAGCAGAATTGGCCGAGCCGGTCCGGGCGGCGGTGGCGACGGCGACCGGCCTCGAACGCGACGGTCTGCGCGACTGGCCCGCCGACCTCGACGTGCTGCCACGCACCGTCGAGCAGCAGCGCGCGGGCCATGTCGTACGGGGCTATCCCGCGCTGGCGGTCACCGACGCCGGTGCCTCCGTGGCGGTGCGCGTGTTCGCGACGGAACTCGAGCAACGCAACGCCATGCCGGGCGGCACCCGCCGCCTGCTGCGCCTCGTGATGCCGTCGCCGGTCAAGGCCGCGCAGGGTTCGCTGACGACGCGTGCGCGCCTGGTCGGGGTTGGTGCGCCCGGAGTGCTCGACGACTGCGCGGACGCGGCCGTCGACGATCTGGTGCGGCGTAACGGCGGCCCGGCCTGGGATCGTGCCGCCTTCGCAGAACTGGTCGCCGCCGTGCGGGGTCAGCTTCCGCAGGTGACGCGCGAGGTGGCCGCGCAGGTCGAGCGGGTGCTGGCCGCGGCCCAGGACGTGCGCGCAGCGCTCCCGGCGACGCCGACCGCCAGCGCAGGGCGATTCCATCGCCGACATGCGAGCACAACTCGAGGCACTGCTGCCGACGGGATTCGTCACCGCGACCGGTCGCGCCCGGCTGGCCGATCTCGCGCGTTACATCACGGCGATCGGGCGGCGCCTGGAGAAGTTGCCGCGCGAGGTCGACGTCGATCGGGCCCGAATGTTGCGGGTGCATCAGATGCAGGCGGCCTACCGCGACCTCGTCGCCGCCCTGCCGCCGCGCGAGGGTCGCCGCCGAGGACATCGCTGACATCAGGTGGCTCATCGAGGAGTTGCGGGTCAGCCTGTTCGCCCAGCAACTCGGTACGGCCCGGCCGGTCTCCGAGCAGCGGATCTACCGCGCGATCGACGCCATCAGTCCTTAATCCGCCCGGACCCTTGCGATCATGGCCAAATTGGCGTAGACCAAATGCAACCGTATTGGTATAGACCACCTAGGTAGCCCGCCAGTCGGCCGTTGCCCGATCTGGCGCTCGGCGGAGAGGGCACCAGTGTCGAAGTTGCAGCGTGCGTTCGGTCCAATCACGAAGCGTCGATCGGTAATCGCGGCGGTCGCGGTGCTTGCGGTCGCCGTCGCGACGGGCCCGGCGGCCGTCGCGCAACTCGCGCCGGATGACACGTCAACCGCACAACTTGACGCGTCATCGACACCGCAGATCGTGCCGAAGCCGGTGTCGACCAGTGTCGGGCAGGGGCACTTTACCCTTACGCGGCAGGCACGAATCGTCGTCGACCGACATGCGGGGGCGGCCGTAGCGGTAGCGCAGCAGCTCGCGCATGCCCTGCGGCCGGCCACCGGCTATCCGCTTCCGGTGGTCAGCGACAACGCGCACCGCGGCGACATCTCGCTGGTGCTCGGCGATCCGGGCACGCTCGGCTCTGACCCGTTCGGCGAGGGCTACCAGCTCACGACGACCACTGACGGCGCGACGCTCGAGGCCAAGACGGCGCACGGCCTCTACGACGGCGTGCAGACGATCAGGCAACTGCTGCCGCCGTGGATCGACAGCACGACCTCGGTGGCGACGACCTGGACGATGCCCGCGGTGAACATCGTCGACTACCCGCGCTACGGCTACCGCGGCATCATGATCGACATTGCGCGGCACTTCCAGACACCGCAAGCCGTCAAGCAACTGATCGACCAGTCCAGTGAGTACAAGGTCAACGTCTTGCATCTGCACGTCAGCGACGATCAGGGATTCCGCATCGTCGTCAACGGATTCCCGAACCTGACCGCGATCGGCTCGCAGGGTTCCGTCGGGACGGGCGGCCGGACGATGGACCCGGGCGGGTTCTGGACGCAGGCCGACTACCGGTCGGTGGTCGCGTACGCGGCGGCGCACTTCATGACCGTGGTACCCGAGGTCGACACGCCCGGCCACAACAACGCCATCATCATGTCCGAGTACAACGACACGGCGAACCCGTTGCTCAACGGCAACCCGCAGGACATCAACTGCAGCAAGAACAATCCGCCGGTCTGGAACTTCACCGGCGACGTCGGCTACAGCGCGCTGTGCCCGGAGAGCGATAACACCTGGACGATCCTGAACGCGATCGTCAGCCAGCTCAGCGCAATGTCGCCCGGTCCGTACTACGACCTCGGGGGTGACGAGGTGCCTTCGACTGTGCTCACCCAGGACCGTTATGCGGCGCTGGTCAACCGCGAGTTCGGTGTCGTCAACGGCAAGGGCAAGACGGCCATGGGCTGGGCCGAGATCGCCGGGGCCGGCACGACCCCGCCGCCCGGATCGATCGCCGAGTACTGGAATCCCGCGTCCGGCTCCGACCCGAGTACCGCCACCGCCACCGAGGCCGTCCAGAAGCACATGAAGATCGTGATGGCGCCGGCCAACCACGCCTACCTCGACCAGAAGTACGCGCGCGGTGTGCCGCCCACGATCGGCCTGACCTGGGCGTGCGGCTCGAACGGCTGCGACGTCGACAAGTTCTACAACTGGGATCCGGGCACGTACGTCAACGGCGTCACCGACGACAACGTCATCGGCGTCGAGGGTGCCATCTGGGGCGAGACGACGAGGCTGTTCAGCGACGTCGACTACCTGGTGTTCCCGCGACTGCTCGCGCTGGCCGAACTCGGCTGGTCGCCGAAGGCTGACCGCACCTCGACGAGCAGCCCGGCCTACCAGGACTTCCTGCCGCGGCTGGCCGCCCAGGGCGCTCGCTTCCAGTCGCGCGGGCAGAACTTCTACCCGTCGCCGGAGGTGCCGTGGCGCCTGGACGCTGTTGCCGCGCACCCGCACGTCAACGGCGGCGGCACGGTGTCCGGCGCGCTGGCCACCCTGTCGGCACCGGGCTTCGCGTCCGATGCGATCACGGTCAGCATCGACTGGGGTGACGGCACGACCACGGCCGGCACGGTGACCGGAACGGCCGCCACGCCGACGACGGTGAACAGCAGCTATGCAATCGGCGGCGACCACACGTACGGCACGAGCGGCACGCACACAGCACTCGTCACGGTGACGGCGGCTAACACGCCGGCCGTCACCGTGTCGGTGACGCTGCGGGGGTGACGCCGGCCAGCGTCGCGCGAACCACCAGCACCTCACTTGCCGGATAAAGCTGGCGGTACTGGGCAAGCATCCGGCGTGCGTGGCAGCAGCGCCTCATCCGCCTCGGTAAGGGTGCTGTTGCCGGGGGTAGGCAGCTGTAGGGGGCGCCGAGTTCGCGCTCCAGTGTGCGGATCTGGGCCGACAACGGCGGCTGGGCGACGCCCGCCGGCGGGTCAACCGTCTGGGCTGATCAGGAGGAAGTGCCGGCCGCCGGCGCAAGGGGTTCGGCCAGACCGGTGCCCACCGCACCGACTCCGGCACCGAGCCCGAGCGCGGCGACAACGAGTGCCGCCTTGGACCGGCCGGCCACCCGCAGCGCACTGGCGACCAGCAGCGCCGACGTGCCGCCCAGCGGCAGATCGGCCCGGCGCAGGCGCGAATTGCCGACGCGCTCGGCCCACGCCGGAGAGGACGGGTGGCGGTGCGCGCGCCGGGTCACGGCAACGCCGAGGGAGAGGCCAACCGCGGCCGCGGCAACCGCGGCAATACCGGTACGCATCGGCAAACCGTAACCGTCACCGCCGCCAAAACCGCGGCAGACGCTCGGCGGGCGTTCAGGTTGCGCCAGCTAGCTTGACGATCATGGCGATTCGCGACCTGATCTACACCCTGTACAAGCGAAGATTGCTGGCCCAGGTGGCCGCCGGGCCGGTACCCCGGCACGTCGCCCTGGTCATGGACGGCAACCGCCGGTGGGCCCGGCAGATGGGTTTCGACAATCCGAGCGTCGGGCACCGGTACGGCGCCGATCACGTCAGCGACGTCCTGGACTGGTGTGCCGACGCCGGCATCGGCGACGTCACCGTATTCGTGGCCTCGACCGACAACCTGACGTCCCGCCCGTCCGCCGAGGTGCAGTTCCTCATGCAGGTCATCGAGGACGTCGTGACCGAACGGCTGGTCCAGTCGGCTCGTTGGCGGGTGCACGTCGCCGGTCGTCTTGACGTCCTGCCCGACTCGACGGCCCGCGCCCTCAAGCGAGCCGTTGAGGAAACCCGCGACTGCACGACCGGCGCCAACGTCACCGTTGCCGTCGGCTACGGCGGGCAGGAGGAGGTCGTCGACGCCCTTCGATCGCTGCTCGCGGAGCACGCTGAGGCCGGCCAGACGATCGAGCAGATCGCGCAGGCGGTGACTCCCGAGGCGATCGCGGCCCATCTCTACACGGCGGGCCGGCCCGATCCGGATCTCGTCATCCGCACGAGTGGCGAGCAGCGGCTGTCGGGCTTCCTGCTCTGGCAGACCGCGTACTCGCAGCTGTACTTCTGCGACACGTACTGGCCGGCGTTCCGGCACATCGACTTCCTGCGTGCATTGCGTACCTACGCAGCCAGGGTGCGCCGCGACCGGTCAGCCTGAGCTCGCCGGCAGATCCAAGACGGCAAGCACGGGAAGGTGATCGCTCGCCATCCGCACGTCCGCGTTGTCGATCGTCTCGACGGCCCGCACCACGATCGGCGGATCGGCGAAGATCGCGTCGATGCGACGGGTCAGCGCCTTGACGTTCGACGTGAAACCATCGCCCGATCCGGCAACCGCGAACGCGTCGGCACCTCGCGCGACGAGTTCACGCCAGGCCGGCGAGCCCGGTTCCGCGTTGATGTCGCCGGCCACCAATGCCGGGACGCCTGGGGCGAACGCATCCACCGCGCGATGCACCTCGGCGATCTGATGTGGCTGCGACTGCCCGTCCAGATGGGTACCGGCAATCGCGACCGTGGCGCCGCCGAACCGCACCACGGCCATTGCCACTCCGCGCTGGTGGTAGCCGCGGTTGCGCGAGAGCAGCACGTTCCGAGTGGCGACGACATCGACCGCCGATGAGGCGAGCAGCAAGTTCGCCCCAGCCGCCCGGCCGCCGCCGATGATGCGCAGGCCGCTGCGCCGGGCCAGGCGCGCGCACTTCGCCCGCCAGCGAAAGAACCGGGGCGCCTCCTGGATGCACGCCACGTCGGGATGCGCGTCGCGGATCACCCGGGCGACGGCCGTCGCGTCATCGCGCAGCGACCGCACGTTGTAGGTGAGCAGGCGCATCAGCGAAATGCCTCGACGACCGGGGCGAATCGCAGAACGTCGTCCGGTCCGGCCAGGTCGGGCAGGGCGAGAAACACGGTCGAGACGCCCCGCTCGGCGAGCAACCGATAGCGGCCCACGTGCTCGGCCGGCGGACCGGCGTGGTGCCGGCGCGCGAACGCCGCCGCCGACGTCCGGCCGCGCAGCCGTTCGACGAGCGCAGCGGTGTGCTCGCGGTCGCGGCCGACGATCGGGATGTCGAGCACGGTGATCGCGACCTCGTCCGGATCACGTCCGGCGTCGGCGCAATGTGCGCGCAGCACGGCAAGTTTGCGATCGAGGGTGTCGATCTGCGACGGCACGTTGCAACCGTCGCCGAGCCGGGCGGCGATGCCGAGCGTGCGCGAGCCGGAACCGCCGACGATCAGCGGGATCGGTGAGACGGGACGCGGGTAGCACGTCGTCTCGGGCAGGGAGACCCGTACGCCGGCGTATGGTTTGGTGCCCGGCCCCCAGAGTGCACGCAGCGTCTCGATGGCCGTCTCCAGTTGGTCGAGCCGTGCGGCCGCAGGCGGGAACGGGAAGCCCGAACGCCGCGTGCTCGCGTTCGAACCACCCGGCGCCGATGCCGCAGAACGCCCGGCCGCCGCTGAGCGCATCGAGCGTGGCCACCGTCTTGGCCAGGATGCCCGGCGCCCGGTAGGTGACCGGCGTGACCAGCGTGCCGAGCCGGAGGTCGCCCGTCAGCCCGGCGAGCAGGCCGAGCGTCACCCATGGCTCGGGAATCGGCTCCCAGGCGCGGCCGACCTGCGGTACCTGGATGAGGTGGTCCATCAGCGCGATGCCCTCGAAGCCGGCCTCGGCGGCGGCGCCCACCACGGAACGCAGCCAACCCGCCGGGTCGTCCGCCCACGGAAACCGCGATATCTGCAGCACGAACCCCAACCGCGACGGCGCGCGGCTCTGCTCGACACCGGCCTGCGCAACGCCCGGCGTGTGCGTCGGCTCGGGCGCCCCCGCGTCCGCTACGTCGAGCACGAGGTCCCAGTTCTCGGCGGCAATCTCGTCGCGGACGGACCGCATCCGCTGCAGTTGAGCGTCGAGCACCGAGGCGGGCACCGGCCGGTCGCGGGCCCGATTGCGGGCCCGGCACACGGCCGCGTCGGCGCCGAAGACCAGGACGATGCCCGGCAGCCCGGCCGCTCGGGCGAGCTCGCGCCACGGACCTCGGCGGGCAGCGTCCATGCCGAGGGTATCGACGACCGTGGTCAGCCCGCGCCGGATGCGGGCCGCAATGATCTGCTCCAGCAGCGCGAAGGCGTCCACCGATGCATCGAGGTCATGCTCCCCACTGCCGACGACGCCACGCAGCGCGTCCGACGACACGATCTCAGCGGTCCGGTAGCGAGTGGCCGCCCACGTCGACTTGCCCGAGCCGGACGGCCCGACGAGCACGACCAGCGCCGGATCGGGCAGGGCCTGGGTCACCTGCGCAGTGTCGCAGTTGCCGCCTTGAACCGAAGGATGCGCCATTCCGTGGGTAAGCAGGTACCCCGCCGCTATTGGCGGTATTTGCTTACCAGCACACGGAGGGCTGCGCTGGTCAGCCCGGCGGGGAGGGGCGCCTGCACTCGGGCGCCTTGGGGAGCAGGGCGCCCTACCCGGGGGCGCCCTGCCACATCCGGACGGCATCGGCGGTGCGACGTCGCAGCAGCCGGGCCGCATCGCTGATGGCCTGCTGCGGTGCCGCGATGTCGGTCAGCGTCAGGCATCCCGAGACTCCCGCGGCGGCCAACTGCTGTTCGTCGACGGCGGCGCGTCCGGCGATTACCCAGGTGGGCGCGCCGGCCTCGCGGGCCAACCGCGCGACGCCGACCGGTGCCTTGCCGTCGAGTGACTGCGCGTCGAAGGAGCCTTCTCCGGTAAGGACGAGGTCGGCGCCGACCACCGCCTGCCGGAATCCGAGCAGGTCGAGCACGACGTCGACGCCGGACACGATCTCGGCGTCGAGGAACGCGACCGCGCCCGCAGCCAGACCACCGGCCGCGCCGCCGCCCGGGATGCTGGCGATCGATCGCCCCACGTCGCGCTCGACGACCTCGGCCCAGCGGCTGAGCCCCTTTTCCAGCAAGGTGATCTCGTCCGGACCGGCACCCTTCTGCGCCGCGTACGTAAGCGCTGCGGCGACCAGCGGCGCCTGCACGTCGCACGCTGCCGCCACCCGAACCCCGCGCAGGTCGACGAGCCCCGACGTCACGATGCGATCGAGCCGATGCAGCGGGCCACCTCCCGGCGGCAACGGCCGGCCGGCCGCGTCGAGCAGCAATGCACCGAGCCCGCGCGCGAGGCCCGAGCCGCCGTCAATCGAGGCGCTTCCCCCGATGCCAACGACAACCCGAAGTGCTCCCGCCGAAATCGCATCGAGGACGAGTTCGGCGACCCCGATCGTGTCGGCCGCGAGTGCGGTGAGCGGGCCTGGGCGTTCGACCAGGCCGAGGCCGCACGCCTGGGCCGCCTCCACGACGGCAACATCGCCGTGTACCGCCAGGCGCGCCCGCACCGGATCGCCGAGTGGGCCGTGCACCGTTACCTCGCGGATGACCGCGCCGGCGGTGACGAATGCGTCGACGGTTCCCTCGCCACCGTCGGCCACGGGCACGCATTCGACGGCGGCATCGGGCGCGACGTCGAGCACGCCGAGCCGCATCGCCGTCGCGGCTTCGGCGGCGGTCAGCGAGCCCTTGAACTTGTCGGGCGCGACGACGACGCGCACGCGCGCCTCGTCACTCACCCAGAACCTGAGTGGCCGTCGACGTGATCGTCACGTCGGCCTGGCGGACGAGCGTCTGCAGCAAGCTGCCCTGGTCCGGCGTCAGTTGGAGCATCGCGGTCAGTTCGTCGGCCGACATCTCCAGTCGATGCGGCTGATTGGCCGATGGGCTCGCCGCCGGGGCCGTCGTGCCGCCGAACCGGCCGTCGAGCAGCGCGTCGATCTCCTTGGTGGTACGCGGATCGTCCGGTCCCCAGTCGGCGATCATGACGATCACGTCACGTGGGATCTGCAGGAACGCCGCGAGTTGCGTCTGCAGCAGATCGACGTCCGGCAGCGGGCGCCGTTCCTCGATGGTCGTGAGGCGGTAGTTGGCGTCGAGTTCCTCGTGCTCGCCCACCACGAAGGTCGTTCGGGAGGCGCGCAGCAACGCGTCGACGCTGGCCTCGACCTCGCCTTGACGCAGCGCGACCCAGACGGCGGCCGGCAGCGGGTCGTCGCCCTCGACCGCCGTTGCGGCGAACGCGACCTCCAGCGGCGGCTCACCCGCGCGGGCCCGGGCCTCGCGCGCCTGCGCGAACAACTCCATGACCGCGACCGGATTGCTGGCGGCGGTCAGCTTCGTCTCGTACTCGACCAGACGCTGATCGCGCTGCTCTCGGGATATTCGGGCCACGAACGCAAGCTAGTCGCTTGAGCGGTCCGGGCGGGAGTCCTGACGGGGTTGACACCGCCCGAGGGCTGGTCACCCGCCCCCGTCACGGCCTTGCTCGAATCGTGCGACGTCTTCGCGCTCGGCCTGCAGGGCGGCCATCGTGGAGTCATCGAGTTCGTCGAACGCGTCGATCTCGACGGCGACCGTGCCGGCCCGGCGCCGCATCGTCCAGGTCGCTGCGGCGAGTCCGTCGACGATGGCCGTGGCGCGCAGCATGCCGCCACCGGGGTAGACCCGTCGCCGGTGCTCGTCCGGTACGGCGAAACTCCGATCGCGCCAGCCGAGCAGGTACGGGTCGAACGCGGGCAGCAGCCGAGCCGGCAGGTCAGCCGGCGGGGCGGCGCGTCCGCTGAGGTCGACGAGATCACCGTCCTCGCTCAACTCGTCGCCGACGTCGGCTATCCCGGCGCGTACGTCGCGCAGACCGACGCCGGACCAGGTCGCGATGTCAGCCGCCGTTGCGGGTCCGTGGCCGCGCAGGTAGCGCCGGACGAGGTCGGCCACTGCTCGCGAACGATCCTCCGGTGACAGCGGCGCGGGCTCGCCGCCGAGCCAGTCGCGGGTCAGCACGAACGCGTGAGCGCCGTCTTGTATCGGGCCGAGCACGATCAGCCCGCGCAATGCGGCCAGCAGCAACAGGTGCGGGGTGGCCTGCCCCGCGGTGCGTACGCCTGCGCGCTCGATCCGCTGCGCCAGCATCGCGCGCGGCAGGGGGCCGTGCTTCGCCAGGGACTTCTCGATGACCGCCAACGCCTTTTCCGCATCGGCCGGCGGCACGCCCTCCTGGGCAAGTCGGCGGCGGTTGGCCGCGATCGTCGTGGGCGACGTCAACGCCCACAGCCACGCGTAGTCGTCGCGGTGCACAAGATGCAGGGTGCCGCGCATAAGCCAGGACACGACGATCGAACCGTCGCGTAGCGCGCTGTCGACGTCGCCGGAGACAAGGCCCGCTGCTGCGCGCACGTACCGCGAGCCGCGCGGACCGCAAGTCCTGGGCCTGCACGGCAAGCACATTGTGCACAACGTCGGCCGGTTGCGTGTGCTGGGCGGCCTGCAGGTTCTGCGCGGCGAAACGCCGCCGCCTCAACTCGCTTGCCGTAACGGCCACACCGTCAGGGTGCCAGAATCTGGCTGACAAAGAAAGGATCCCTGACCGTCCACAGTGGACGGTCAGGGATCGCGTCAGCTAACTACCGGTGATCAGTACCAACCTTGGGCCTGTGAATGCGCCCATGCTGCGTGCGGCGAACCGTAAACGCCGCGGATGTAGCTCAGCCCCCAGCGGATCTGGGTGGCCGCACTCGTCCGCCAGTTGGCGCCGGCCGAAGCCATCTTGCTGCCCGGCAACGCCTGCGGAATGCCGTAGGCGCCCGACGGATTGGCGGCATTGACGCGCCAGCCGGACTCTCGGTTCCACAACTTGACCAGCGGGGACATCTCGCCTGCGCCCCAGTGATAAGCACCGAGCATCCGCGCGGCGATCGCCTGGTTGGCGCTGTACGAGCCGCTAGAGGCTGCCGCCGCCGGCGCCCGGACTGTCGTCCGGATGACCTTGTTCTGCGTGCCTGCGCCGATGTTGTAGGCGACAACGGCAATGCGATTGACGCCCGGGAACAGTCGCGCGTTGACGGCGTAGTTGTGGCTGCCCCGGTTCGCGCGAGTCACGGCGATCTTGTGACCATTGCTGAAGACGCGGACCACCAACGGGTAGAACATCTTGTCCGGGTCATAAGCAATACCTCGCACGTGCAATGTCCTCGCAGTGTGCGCGAAGTACGCATTGCTGTGGGGATTGCGCGTTGCCGGGTTCGTCAAACGGAACGTCCTGGTACCGAGCGTTGTATTGGCGGTACCGATGCCGACGTTGATCGCGACGACCCTGAGGGTCGCTGTGCCATACGGGCGGATCCAGGTTCGGGAGAACCGCAAGCCGCTGGTCCGTGCAATTTCACGTGGTGTCCCATTGAGGTAATACACGAGGGTAACAGGGCCCTTGGCGTCGATGTCACTCGCCGTGCCGTAGAAATGCACCTGTCGACCAGAAACCGCGACTCCCAGCACTCCGGCGGGGTTATGTGTCGCAAGGGAGACCGGTGATGCGGCATTCGCGAGAGTCGCACCGGTCACGGCGACTGTCACGCTAAGGAAGGCCGCGAGGATTGAGCCGATCCACGCGACCCGGCTTCGGGAGTGGCCCCTTGCCTGCTGTCTGTTCTCATTCTCAGTTGCGTGCATGGGAACTTAGTTTTCACGCCCGGCAAGGTAATTCGCGAATCACAACGCCACCTAACTTTGGGCGTTGCCGGACACGATTGGCTTCGGCGAAAGCGTTGTACGCCCGATGTTCTCGCTGACAGATGCAGTTGCGCTACGCGCTTACCGGGGAGTCAAGAATATTGAAGTTGTGACTTAGGCCCTGTCCCAAAAGTGATCTGGGTCACTCGAATTCGGCGTCTAAATTCACGCGCCATCAATTCGATTCACGGATTCACTGTTGCGATTTGCCCGACTCATCGGAACGTGGTATTTGGCGACGAGAAGCTCGGCGAGCAAGGCACCGCGTGCGCAGATTGACGGCATTTCGATGCGTTTCGTCCGATGCATGCGCGCCGAACCCACGTGGACCGAGCCCATCGACGGTCGGAATTCCCCGCGCACCAGTCAAATTGGCGTCGCCGGCGCCGCCGGAAACCCCGGTCCCGATCGTCTCGCCTAAGCGTTGCGCAATGGACTGGACGGCGGTCGCGAGTTCGACGGATCCGGCCGGATCCCACGCGGGGCGTCGCGAGAGCACGTCGAGTTCGAGGGTTGATCCGGGGCGGATCGGCTGCATCGCGCCGAGCGCGTCGAAGATCTGCCGTTCGGCATCGGGTGTCGCGAATCGGAGTCGGGGACTCGGCGAGGCGGCCCACCGGCCAGACGGTGTCGTAGTGGCCGAGCACGAGCGTGTGCGCGACGCCCTCCTGTGCGCCGACGTCCGCCACGATGTGGTCGCCGTTCGGCCCGGGCACGACGTCGACCTCAGCCCCCGCACCGCGCAGCTGCTCGACGAGGATGTCGCGCAACGTTGCGAGCTCGGGCACCGCGCCGCTCGGCGACTCGTGCGATACGAACAGCTCGAGTGTCTCGCCGGCCCACTGGCTATCGTCCATACCGGCTCCTGACTTTCCCCTTGCCGTACAGGCAGATTCTGCCGTGCGAGGGCTAACCGTAGGTCTTCTCCACGCTGCCGTCGGCGAGTGCAGTTGCGGCCCGGAAGCAGCGGATCGCCTCCTTCATGGTGGGCAACTCGAAGCCGACCCGTCGCTCGCCGACCTGCTCCACTCCGGGGATTCCGGTGACCAGGCTGATCGGGTGAGTCGCGTCGAACTCGATCTCGTACCGGAACGGCCCGGTGGGCGACTCGACGGTGGGCAATGGATCGAGGGCCGCCGCCGCGCCGGCCCGGATGAGTGCGGCGGTCTTGGTCGGTGGCAGGCAGATCGCGGTGTAGCGGTCGACGCACGTCTTCACTGCGACCAGTTGCGCGTGCGGTGCGTAGCTCTTCGCGTCCTCGATGGTGCGGTCGTCGCCGGTGACCAGTACGACCGGCACGCCGAACTCGGCCGCCAGGTGCGCGTTCATGTAGCCCTCGCTGCACGGTGCGTCGTTGAGCCAGACTCCGGTGATCGTGTTGCCCAGGTAGGTGTGCGAGAGCACGCCTTGCGTACCGGCGCCCGCGTGGTAGCCGATGAACGCGACGGCGTCGTAGCCACGGTCGATGCCCTCCATCATGGACAGCGGTTTGTGCGTGCCGATCAGCACGGCGGCCCGATCGTCGATCCGGTCGAGCAGCAGATTGCGCTTGTCCGAATGGGCTTCGTTGACGAGTACCTCGTCAGCGCCGGCATCGAAGAACCCGGCGATGGCGGCGTTCACGTCGTCGGTGAACAGCACCCGGTGATAGCTCCAGCGCGCTGATCCCGGCTCGACGTCGTCGGGGAACGTGACGCCGGTGACGCCTTCCATGTCGGCCGATATGAGAACTCGCATGTTGCTCCTCGAGGTTGGCTGGCGCGGACGGGACGCGGCGTTAGCCGGAGGCGGTGGGCAGCGAGGCCAGGTCAGCAGTATCGGCCCTGTCGGCTAGGTGGCAGGCGACGCCGACTTCGGTGGCCGACAACACCGGCAGGTCGTGGCTGTCGCAGAGGGCGCGGCGTTCGTCGTCCGCGTCGAGGGCCGCCCGGCGCGGGCAGCGCGGGTGGAATCGGCAGCCACGCGGGATCGCCGTCGGATCGGGCGGTTCGCCGCCGAGCAGCGTGGGCGAATCGGCACTGCCCGGCAGCACCGACACGAGCGCCTGCGTGTAGGGATGCCGCGGCCGCAGCAGCACATCCTCGACGGAACCGATCTCGACGATCCGGCCCAGGTACATGACGGCGACCCGGTCGGCGATGTTCCACGCCAGGCCCAGATCGTGGCTGACGACCAGCGCGGACAGCGACAGCGCGTCGCGCAGATCGAGGATCAGTCGCAGGATCTCGCCGCGCACCGATGCGTCGAGTGAGGCGACGGGCTCGTCGGCGACGATCACCGAAGGTTCGAGCGCGAGCGCGCCGGCGATGACCACCCGCTGCTGCTGGCCGCCGGAGAGCTCATGCGGGTAGCGGGCGACGAACTGCTCAGGTGGGCGCAGCCCGGCCCGCGAGAGTGCCGAGTGCACACGCTCGTGCAGCCCGGATCGCAGCCCGTGCAGGCGAGGCCCCTCGGCCACCGCGTCGTACACGTTCTGCCGCGGGTTGAGCGCGCCCCCCGGATCCTGCAGCACGAGCTGTACGTGGCGGCGGTACTGCTTGAGCGCCGAACCGCCGTAACGCAGGGTCGTCCCCTGGTAGCGGACCTCGCCGGAATTCGGGCGGATGAGGCCGACGAGCGCGCGGGCCAGGGTGCTCTTGCCGCAACCGGATTCGCCGATGAGCGCGACGATTTCGCCCGCGCCGACGGTCAGGTTCACGTTGTCCACTGCGCGTGCGGGCGCTCGGCCACGCCGGGCGGGGAACGTGACCCGAAGATCCCGCACTTCCAGGGCAGGCTCGGGCACGGTCATCGGTCGCTCAGCACGGTCGTGGCGAACTCGGGCAGCACCTTGAGGCAGGCGGACTCGCGCTCGTCACCGGCGCGCCACAGGTCGACCTCGCGTGTGCGGCAGTCGGCGAACGCCTCGGGGCACCGTGGCTCGAACGGGCATCCCGCGCCGACCTGGCTCGGATCCGGCGGATCGCCGGCCAGCCCTGAGGGCGCGAGCCGTGAGGCTGGATCGCCGATCCGCGGAAACGCGCTCGACAGCGCCCGCGTGTAGGGATGACGCGGCTCGTCGATCATCTGCCGGGACGGCCCGACCTCTACGATGCGTCCCGCGTACATCACGGCCAGTCGCTCGCAGGTGTCGGCCAGGACGGACAGATCGTGGCTGATCATGATGAGGCTGATCTTCGATTCGCGGACGAGGTCGGTGACCAGTTGCAGGATCTGCGCCTGCACGATCACGTCGAGCGCTGTGGTCGGCTCGTCGGCGATGATCAGGTTGGGGCGGCAGGCCAGCGCCATCGCGATCATGACCCGTTGCCGCTGGCCGCCGGACAACTCGTGCGGGTAGCTGGCCTGGCGGCGGGCCGGGACGCCGACGCTGTCGAGCAGTTCGGCGGCGCGAGCCCGGGCCGTCCGAGCGCCGACCTTCTCGTGCAGCAGGATCGGCTCGCGGATCTGCTCGCCGATCGTCCGGACCGGGTTGAGCGCGTTCATCGCGCCCTGGAACACCACTGACGCCTCGGCCCAGCGCACCGCACGAAGGCGTCCCCACTTCGCCGCAAGCAGATCCTCACCGGCGAACGTGACCTGGCCGGTGATCGTCGCGGTCGAAGGCAGCAACCGGAGCAGGCTGAGCGCCACCGTCGACTTGCCGGATCCGGATTCGCCGGCCATGCCGAGCGTCTGACCCGCGCCGAGGGAGAAGTCGACGCCGCGCACTGCGCGCACGTCGTGCTTCCCGGTGCGGTACGTGACGGCCAGATCGCGGACGTCCAGCAGCGTCATCGCGGCCGCCTTTCTTCGTTGAGGGCAGCGGGGGGCGCGCTCATCGGATCATTCGCGGGTTGAGGACGTGCTCGACGGCGCGCCCGGTGAGCGTGAAGCCCAGCACGACCAGCACGATCGCGATGCCCGGCGGCAGCAGGTACCACCAGGCGCCACGCGTAATCGCACTGCCGACGAAAGCCTGGTTGATCATCGTGCCCCAGGACACCTCGGTCGGATTGCCGAGGCCGAGGAAGGTCAACGTCGTCTCGGACAGGATCGCGCTCGCAACCGTCAGCGTGCTCGACACCAGGATCAGCGGCGCGACGTTGGGGAGCACGTGCCGCAGCATGATCTGGGTGTGGCCGGCGCCGAGCGCCTTCGCCCGCTCGATGAACGGGCGAGCCTCGACGGCCAGCGTCTGGGCGCGCACGAGCCGGGCCGTCGGCGTCCAGGACGTGACGGCGATGGCGATCGTGATCGAGGTCGGCCCCTGCCCGATCACGGCCGACAACGAGATGGCGAGCGGCAGGCTCGGCAACGCGATGAACCAGTCGGTGACGTGCATCAGCGCGCGGCCGAGGAAGCGCTGGTAGTGCCCGGCCAGCAAGCCGATCAGGCTGCCGAGCACCACCGTCAGCGCAGTGGCGATGAGCCCGATGGCCAACGACGCGCGAGCGCCCCAGATCACCAGCAGCAGGACGGAACGTCCGGGCTGGTCGGTGCCGAGCAGGTAGTGGCTGCTCGGAGGGCTCAGCGACGGGCCGGTCACCTTCGTGACGTCGAGGTCGTCCGGACCGATGAACAGCGGCGCGCACACCGCCAGTGCGGTGAATGCCAGCAAGATCGCCAACCCGGCGATACCCGTGGGCATGGCGAAATAGGCGCGGGTGAGCCGCCGCACGCCGGCGAGCCGCCGTGGTGCTTCCAGAACGGCGGTCATTGCGCCCGCACTCGCGGATCGAGGAAGCGGTAGAGCACGTCGGCAATCAGGTTCATGATGATTACCGAGGCGCTGAACACGATGAATGTGCCTTCCAGCAAAGGCAGATCTGGAATCTGCAGCGCCTGGAAGGTCAGGTAGCCCAGGCCCGGCCAGGAGTACACCGTCTCGACGGTGATCGCCCCGCCGACGATCGTGCCCAACTGCAGGAAGATCACCGTGACGGACGGCAGCAGCGCGTTGGGCACGGCGTGCTTGCGCCGCACCTCGTCGTCGCGCAGACCTTTGGCCCGCGCGGTAAGGAGATACGGGCTGCCCAGCTCGTCGATGATCGACGATCGCATGATCGTCACGTACTGCGCGAAGATCACCAGCACCAACGTCAGGCAAGGCAGGACCAGGTGGCGCGCGACGTCGCCGATGTGCCCGAGCGTTCCGTCGTCGAGGCCGGGCGTCGACATCTGGCCGGCCGGGAACGTACCGGAGGGTATGGGCCCGGCGCCGACGGTGAACAACACGAGCAGGATCAGCCCGAGCCAGAACGTGGGCACCGACCAGAGGGTGAGCGAAACGCCGGACGACACCCGGTCGAAGGCGCTTCCGTGCCGCCAGCCACTGCGCACGCCGAGCCACAGTCCCAACGCCACCGAGATGATCGTCGCCGAGCCCATCAGCAGGATGGTCGGCCAGAGCCGGCTCGCGATCAGCGATCCGACGGACTGGTGGTACTGCCAGGAGTCGCCGAGCTTGCCCTGGAACGTGTGCCCGACGAAGTTGAGAAAGCGGTGCCACACCGGCAGATCGACGCCGAGCTGCTTGCGAAGGGCCGCCATCTGCTCCGGGCTCGTCGGATGCTGGCGGGTCAGCGTGGCGACCGGGTCGGACGGCATGACGCTGAAGATCGTGAAGCCGATGACCAGGGCGATCAGGAAGCTGACCACCGCTCCGGCGAGCTTCGTCCCCAGGTAGCGCAGGAAGTTCGAGTGTCCCGAACGCTCGCCCGCCGCCCGGGGCGTCCCCACATCGGGGACGTCCCGGGCGATCTCGGTGGCAACCGCGTCGACCACGCGCTACTCGCGTTCGGCCGCGGTCGTGCGGCGGCGCCAGACGAATCCAGCGCCGGCCAGCACGATGACGACCGCCGCAATGCCGATGCCGATCCACAACCCGGTGCTGGACGACGACGACGATCCGCCGCTCGACACGGGCGAGGCGTTCAGCCAGGACTGGAAGTAGTCCTGCACCGGATAGGCGCCGTTGGCGTCCGGTTTGCCGAGGGCGAAGTTGGACACCTTGTCGGTCCGCACGGCGTACAGGGTGTTGTCGTTGTAGAGCATGATGTCGTCGTTGGCCTTGTACAGGATGTCCTGCATCTGCCCGATGGTTGCCCCGCGCTTGCTCACGTCGAACTGCGCGACCTGCTGCTTGAACAGGCTGTCGTAGGTGGGATCGCAGAAGAACGCGTCGGTATTGCCGCCGGATCCGTCGTCCTTGGGCAGCGTGCCACAGGTCTGGATGCTGAGCAGGTAGCTCGGGTCAGGACCGGTGCCCCAGCCGTCCATGAGCAGATCCCAGTCGCCCTTGGCCAGGTTGTCGTTGAGGCCACTCATGCTCTGCGCCTGCGGCGTGAGCTTGATGCCGATGGCCTTCATCCAGCCCACCAGGTACGGGGCGATCTGCTGGTCGTTGATGTCGTCTGAGTGCGTACCGATCCGGAAGGTCAGCGGCTTGTGCGTCTTGGGATCGGTGCGGATTCCGTTCGAGCCCTTGGTGTAGCCCGCGGCGTCGAGCAGTTCATTCGCCTTGGCCGGGTCGTAGCCGACGGCCTCGTCCGCCGACGGCTTCCACGCCCACTGCGTGTAGGCCGGAGGGATGTATCCGATGCCCGGCGTGCCGAGACCGTCGAGGATCTTCTTGACCAGCGTTTGGCGGTCGACGGCGTAGGCGATAGCCATACGCACCTTCGGGTCGGCGAGGATCGGGTTGCCGGTACCCATCGGCTTGCCGCTGCGCGTCTTCGCGCCGGAGTTGATTTCCACGCCATTCCAGTGGATGGCGACCTGCTGGAACGCCTGGATGTTCTTGTCCTGCTTCAGCGCCAGGTACTCCGTCGCCGTCAGGAGGGGCACCACGTCGATCTGCCCGCTGCGCAGCGCGGCGACGGCGGCGTCGCGGTTCTTGAAGTACTGCAGGATCAGCCGGTCGTACTTCGGCTTGCCCGCGTAGAAGTCCTTGTTGGCCTCGAGAGTCGCGAACTGCCCGGGCTGGTAGCCGGTGAGGATCCACGGGCCGTAGCCGACCACCGGGAAAGCGGTGTTCTGGTAGTTCTTCAGGCCCTTGACCTTCGACTCCCAGATGTGTTGCGGCACGATCGGGATGCCGTTGATCGTGACCAGGACGTAGAGCATGTTCGACTGTGGCGTCTTGGTCTTGATGACCAGCGTCGAGTCGTCCGGCGCGGTCACCGACGCGAAGTTCTTCACCAGCGAACCGTTCGCGGTCGCGGCGTCGTCGTTCGTCATGATCAGGTTGAGCGTCCAGGCGGCGTCCTTGGCCGTGATCGGCTGCCCGTCCGTCCACTTCAGACCCTTGCGGATCTTGAACGTCCAGGACAGATGGTCGGTCGAGGTCGTCCACGACTCGGCGAGATACGGCACCGGGTTGCTCTTCGCGTCGTATCGGGTCAGTGACGGGTAGATGTCACCGAGGATGTCCAACTCGCTGTCGAAGAACGCGAGGAACGGGTTGAACGTCTTGATCTCCTCGGTCGCCTGCCGCAGCGTGGTCGGCGATTTTGCGGACGCGCCGGGAGCCGCGCCGAGCAGTGCGGTCGCGCCGAGCAGCACAATGCTCGCGACCGCCGCGATAATGCGGCGTTTCATCTGTTCTCCCTTGGATCGGTTCGTAGGAAGGTGTCCAGTACCTTCACGCCGAAGGTCAGGCTCTCGATCGGGATGTGCTCGTCGACGCCGTGGACGTACTCGCCGTACGAGAAGCCAGGTGGGGTGCTGCCCGGCGCGAAGCCGTAGCAGGCGATGCCCAGCGGCGTGAACGCCTTGGCGTCGGTGCCGCCGGACATGCAGAACGGCAGCACCAGCGCCTGCGGATCGTGCTCGCGCAATGCCGAGGCCATCGAGGCGAACTCGGCGGTGTGGTGGTCGGCGTGCACAGGCGCGCTGTAGCTGGCGAACTCGCTGGTGACCGACTCGTCGAGCAACGCGTCGAGGGTTGTGCCGAAATCACCTTCGGCGCCGGGCAGGATCCGCCCGTCGAGCCACGCCGTGGCCTCGCTCGGGATGACGTTCACCTTGTAGCCGGCGCTGAGCATCGTCGGGTTGAGCGTGTTGGCCAGCGTGGCCTCGACGATGCGCGCAGCGTCGCCGAGTTGGGCGAGGCTGGCGGCGTCGGCCGGATCGACGTCGACGCCGAGGTGTGCGCTCAACCCGTCGAGCAATGCGGCGACCGTCGGGATCAACTGCACCGGCCAGCGATGGTCGGCAATCCGGGTCAGCGCGCGGGCCAGGTTGACGACGGCGTTGTTCGGGTTGCGCCGCGAGCCGTGCCCGGCCTGGCCGCGGGCGGTGAGCCGGATCCGGGCGGTGCCCCGCTCGGCCGTCGCGACCGGGTAGAGCCGCGTGCCGTCGGGCAGATGCACGGCGAATCCGCCCGACTCGCCGATCGCCGTCGTGACGCCGGCGAACAGGTCGGGGTGATTGCGTGCGAGGAAGCCCGCGCCGAACTCGCCGGTGTCCTCCTCGTCGGCGACGAAGGCCAGGACGATGTCGCGGGGCGGGACGTATCCGGTGCGGCCGAAGGCGCAGGCGACGGCCAGCATCATCGCGTCCATGTCCTTCATGTCGAGTGCGCCGCGTCCCCAGATCGAGCCGTCGCGGACGTCGCCGCTGAACGGGTCGAACGCCCAGTCGGCCGCCTCGGCCGGAACGACGTCGAGGTGTCCGTGCACGAGTAGCGCGGGCGCTTCGCGGTCGGCGCCCGGGATGCGCACGACGGTGCTCGCCCGGCTCGGCGCCGATTCGAGGACGACGGGCGAGTAGCCGGCGTCGAAGAGCACCTCGGCCACCCACTCGGCGGCCGGGCGTTCGCCGCGGGAGTCGCCGTTGCCGTAGTTCGAGGTGTCGAACCGGATCAGCCGGGAGCAGAAGTCGACGACATCCGCCTCGAGCCCGGTCATGACGGCTCACCGGCGTAGCAGCCGACGGCTGCCGCTACCTCGCCGCGTCGGCGCGAGCGCCGGGCGGCGCCCTTGGCTCCGGCGGCGGACAGCGACGCGAGGATGTGGCCCACCGCGGCCACGGCGGTGGGCGAATGCGCCGCGGACTCGCTGCGGGTGGCCACCCGCAGTGCGTGGTCGGCGTACGCGCAGATGGGGCTGTCGTCGCGGTCGGTTACCGCGATGACGGTGGCGCCGAGAGCGTGAAACTGCTCGGCAACGTGCAGGGTCAGGCTGCTGTAGCTGCGAAAGCAGAACGCGGTGAGCGTGTCACTGGGATGCGCGTCAGTGATCGCAGTGACGGCCGTCGCGGCGTTCGGCTGGATCAGCGTGACGTCGCGCAGCGCGCACGTCAGGTCGGCGGCGAACAGCGCGGCGTATCCGGTGGATTTCAGATCGCCGATCACCCACCGGCGCCGGCTGCCGAGGATGGCCTTGGCGGCGACTTCGAGTGCGCCGTTGGCCTGCAGCGACTGCAGCGTCTCGGTCAGATTCTCGTGCTCCAGTCGCAGCATCCGCCGCAACTCGGCCCGACCGGCATCCCCGTCGCCGTCGCGGTAGGTGAAGCGCAGATCGGGCGCAGTCAGCCGGCGGCCCTCCTGCTTCGCGGCCCGATGGCGCAGATCGTCGGTGTCGACGAACCCCGCCGCGCGTATCAGCCGTTCGAGATCCTCCGGCGTGGCGTCGGCGGCCTGCAGCAGTTGCGCCGGGCGGCGTTCCAGCGACCGCGGGTAGTCGTCGGCGATCGTCGTGAACAGCCGTTGGCCGATCTCGCCGAAGTGCGCCGCGGCGGCGTGGAGCAGGTCGAGGGCGGGCACCGGCGCGAGCGTGAGCGCCACCGGTGTGGCTCGTTCGATGCCCGACGCGATCGCTCGGCCCCCCGTACCTTTTGTTGAGAGTGGAAAGCTCTGGCAGATTTCTTGAGATAAGTGTGGATGAGTCATACTCTCGCCCCATGTCGTCGTCAAGGCTCGAAATGTCTTGGACGTCGGCTTCCGAGGACGCGAACCGGGTTGTGGCCAGCCGGGTCGCCAGCGCGCGCCGCACGACCGGCCTGACGCTCTCGGCGGTGGCCACCCGAAGCGGGCTCTCCCCCGCGTATCTGTCGCAGATCGAGTCCGGTTCGGCCAATCCCACGGTCGGCACGCTGGCCCGGGTGGCCGCCGGCCTGGGCAGCGACGTCGGCGGCCTGCTCGGCGACGGCGATGGCCGGCCGTCTCGTCGAGCGGTTCGAGCCGCGCTTTGCCACCGTGCCGTTGCTCGCGCAGTTGCCCGACGGCGCGGGCGTATGGGACCTGACCGCCGTCGGCTCGGCGCGGCTGTTCGTGCGCCTGGTGCGGGGTGCGCCGGCCGATCATGCCGAGCCGATCAGCCACCCCGGCGAGGAGTTCGTGGCTGTGCTGTCGGGGCAATGCGATCTGCGGGTGGGCAGCGTCGTCCGGACGTTGCACCCGGCCGACGGCTGTCACTTCAGCGCGTCCGACCAGCACGAGATCACGGCGCCGAGCGATGACCTGCTGCTGCTCGTCATTCTCAGCGAGGAGCGCGCCGGGTGATTGCGAACTACGGCGAATGGACCTCGCCGATCACCGTCTCCATGGCGGCCGCCGCCTCGGGTGGACTGACCTGGCCGAGCGGTGTCGGCGGCCGTACGTGGTGGTGCGCCTCGGACCCGCAGACGGCAACCGTCGCGCTGATGCGCCGTGACGCGGACGGCACGGTCGCCTCGGTGCTCGGCCCGGGCTGGTCGGTGCGCAACCGGGTGATCGGGTACGGCGGGCGGCCCTATGCGGTGCGCTCCGACGGCGTGCTGGTGTTCACCGAGGACAGTGACCGCCGGCTGTACCGCTACGACGGCTCGGCTTCTCCGCTCACCCCGTCCGATCCGGACGATCGCACCACGTACTACGCCGACCCGATCTTCCATCCGGACGGCTCCGAGGTGTGGTGTATCCGCGAGATCACCCTTACCGGTAAAGGGGATCCGGCACCCCGGACGTCACGTTCGATCGTCGCCGTGCCGCTCGACGGCTCGGCCGCGGACGACGCGGCGTCGATCCGGATCGTCGCGAGCGCGCAACACTTCCTGTCCGGCATCCGGATCAGCCCGGACGGGCGCCGGCTGTGCTGGATCGGCTGGGACCATCCGCGAATGCCCTGGGAGGGCACCGAGCTGATGGTCGCCGACCTGGTTGACGGTGTGGCCGCCGTGGCCCGTCGCGTCCTGGGCGGGGCGGACGTCTCGGTGCCGCAAGCGGAATGGGACGGCAACGACGCCCTGTACGCAATGGCCGATCCGGACGGCTGGTGGAACCTGCACCGGATCGAGTTGTCGGGCAGCGTCAAGTGCGTCCTGCCGATGGCCCGCGGATGCGCCGGGGCGTTGTGGCGGGTCGGCGCGACGTGGTTCGCACTGGCGGGCCGTCGGGTGGTCGTGCGTCACGGGCTGGGCGCGCAGCAGTTGGCGTTGTGGGATCCGGCAAGCGACGAGTTGCGTGACCTGGCGCCCGGCTGGAACGACTTCGGCACGTACGTGTGGGCGGATGCCGACGACGCGGTCATCACGGGCGGGTCCGAACGCGACCGGTCGACCGTGCTGCGCGTGTCGCTGACCGGCGCGGACGTCGTGCGGTGCGTGCCCGAACCGCCGGCCGATCTCGCGCCATGGACGTCGATTCCCCAGCGGCACACGGTGGTTGACGCCGACGGGCAGGACGTCCACTTCATCTACTACCCGCCGACGAACCCTGACTACGTGGCGCCCGAGGGCACGCAGCCACCGTTGCTGGTGTACGCGCACGGCGGGCCGACGGGTCATGCCGACGCCGCCCCGTCCGTCGAGTACTCGATGTTCACCAGCCGGGGGTTCGCGGTCGTCGCCGTCGACTACGGCGGCTCGACCGGGTACGGGCGGGCCTATCGGGAGCGCCTGCGGCACGCCTGGGGAATCGTCGACGTCGCGGACTGCGTCACGGTGGCGCTCGAACTGGCGCGAACGGGATTGGTTGACGGCGAGCGCATCGCCATACGCGGTGATTCGGCCGGCGGCTGGACGACGCTCGCCTGCCTGGCGAGCACGGACGTGTTCTGCGCCGGCGCGGTGTACTACCCGATCAGCGACGCGCTGCACTGGTCGGGCGAGCACACGCACGACTTCGAATCCCGTTATCTGGTAAGCCTTTTGGGCACGCTGCCCGAGGATCGTGAACGCTTCGAGCAGGTGTCGCCGCTGCGGCACGCGGACCAGATCAGCAGTCCGCTCGTGATGCTGCAGGGCACCGACGACCCGATCTGCCCGCCCCGGCATGCGCGTTCGATCATCGACGCCGTGAACGCCCGCGGCCTGTGGAACCGCATGCTCATGTTCGACGGCGAGGGCCACGGGTTCCGCAAGGCGTCGTCCGTGGTCGAGTCACTGCGCGCCGAGGTCGAGCTGTATAGCTATGCCATGAAGATTGACGTGGCGGATATCGGATGACGTCCTCGCTCGCGCGGCCGCCCGCGCTGCGTCCAGGCGATCGGGTGGCCGTGCTCTCGAGCAGCAGCCCCGCGAAACCCGAGACGCTGGCGCTCGGCTTGGACGCGCTGCGCTTCGCCGGGCTGGAGCCCGTCGTCTACCCGTCGGCGGCCGATCCGGGCAGCCTGCGCCGCTACCTGGCCGGCGACGATGCCATGCGCGCGAACGACCTGCGCTCCGCGCTGTGCGATCCGAGCATCGCGGGAATCGTCTACGCGACAGGCGGATCCGGCGCGCAGCGCACGCTCGATGCGATGAACTGGGACGGCCTGTCCGGCTTGGCGCCCAAGGTGCTTGTCGGCTATTCGGACGTGACTGCCGTGCTGGAGGCGGTGGCCGTTCGGCTGGGCTGGGCCTCGTTGCACGGCACGATGGTTTGCTGGTTCGACACCTACTCATTCGCGTCGATGCTGCGCTGCCTTCTACACCCGGAGCTGGCGACCGAGATGCGCTTTCCGTCGGCGCAGACCGTGGTGGGCGGCGTGGCGCGCGGGGTCACGCTCGGCGGCAACCTGACGCTGCTCACGTCGTCGCTCGGCACGCCGACGTCGTGGCCCGCGCGTGGCGGCATCCTGCTCATCGAGGAGGAGAGCGAGGAGGACTACCGGGTCGACCGGATGCTCACCCACCTGCGCCGCTCCGGATACCTCGACGGCGTCGCGGGAATCGTCACGGGCACGTTCCACAACTGCGGGGAACGCGCCGACATTCACGCGATCCTCGAGGAGCGGCTCGGCTCGCTCGGCGTGCCGATGATCAGCTGGGCCGACGTGGGCCACGGCGGGAACTGGCAGACCTTCCCGATCGGCATCGCCGCCGAACTGGACGCCGACGCCATGACGCTTCGGCTGCTCGATCCCCCGTTGCTGCCTGCGTGATCCGGCTTCTCTTCGATTGTGCAACTCTCGGCGTCGTGGTGACGCCCAGAGTTGCACGATCGGGGCTGGGCTACGCGTCGTCGCCGCCGGCCTGCATCAGTGGCCGAACCTCCATCGCCCAGTAGCGGGCGTCGGGCCAGCGTTCGGCGATTTCAACCGCCCGCTCCGGCGTCTCGCAATCGACGATCAGGTACCCGGCCAGTTGCTCCTTGGATTCGACGAACGGCCCGTCGGTCACGGCGGGGACGCCCCCGCGCACCCGGACCGTTCGCGTGTGCGACGGGTCGAGCAGCCCGTCGCCGCCGACCCACTCGCCCGACTCGGCCAGCTCCTTCCAGATGCCGGTGGCTTCGTCGGCGATGGCGGAGCGCTCTGTCTCCGGCAGTTCGGCCCAGGTCGTCGGGTTTTGGTAGATCAGCAGCATGTACTTCACGGTTCGCTCCTTGGGGAGTCGGCGGGTTCAGCGCCGCGGATGGGCACCTCTCACAATTTGGTCGGTGCTCGCGCCGCATTCTCGACATCGGTTGTCGGCACGTCCGCGGAGTGGACGTCCGGTGAGGCTGCCCGCTCACGCGTCGTCAAACACCGGCGTTAGTGGGAGTTTCGGGCAAGCGCGCATGATCACCTGCGGGTTGTGCACCTCGGGACACCTCGGGCGGTGCAGAAAGTGCACGTGATCAACGGGAGTCATGGGTTGACGCGTGTAGCGATTCAGGCTTGCCGGTGCGTCCCCGGCGCGCCGTGGCAGCGCATCGCGCGACGATTTCGGCACCGGACCGCGGCACGACTCCACGGGCCGACGCGCCAGCTCCGCGACGCAGCGCTACGGACGTCGGTGCGGCTTCTGGCGAGCTAATCGGTGAGGTGCTCGCGGGCCCACATCGCCGCTGACGTTCGGTCGGTGACGCCGATGCGGCGGAAGATGTTGCCGAGGTGCACCTTGACGGTGCGCTCGGTGATGCCGAGTTCGCGGCCGATCTGCTTGTTCGCCAAGCCCTTGCTGGCCAGGCGCAGCACCTGCCGTTCACGATCGCTGATCTGGTCGGCGGGAGACGCGGCGTCGCGGCCGGGCAGCAAGGCGGAAGCTACCCGCGGGTCCAGGGGCGCGTTGCCATCGGCCGCCGAGCGCACCGCCGCGAGCAGCTCCTCGGGCGTGCAGTCCTTGAGGACGTACCCGATCGCGCCGGCCGAAAGTGCATCGCGTACGCGCGTGCGGTCCGAGAACGACGACAGCACGACGACGCGCGTGGCCGGGTTGTCGGCACGCAGCGCCCGGGTTGCGGCGACGCCGTCCATCACCGGCATGGACAGGTCCATGAGCACGACGTCAGGTTTGGCCGACGCGACCAGTTCGACCGCCTGCGCACCGTCGGCGGCCTCGCCGACGACCTCGATGTCCGAGGCGGTGGCGAGCAGCGACAGCAGACCGGCCCGGACGAGGCGATGGTCGTCGGCGAGCAATACACGGATCATCGGGTCGGCACCTGCATCCGCCACGTCGTGCCCTGACCGGGCGCGGTCAGCAGGTCCAGTCGCGCGTTCACGCTGTTGGCAACGTCGGACATGAGCGAGATGCCCAGGTGGTTCGCCGGCCGGTCGGTGGCGAGGAAGCCGCTGCCGTTGTCGCTCACCTGCAGGATGACGTTGTCGCCGTCGGATTGGACGGACACCCATGCCATGCTGGCGCCGGCGTGCTTGACGGTATTGCGCAGGCATTCCTGGGCGATCCGGAAGATCGCCTCCTGCTGCTCGTGTGTCAACTGCGAGACCGCCTCGTCGTCGACCTGCAACTGGACCTCCGTCGATCGACCGGCGAGCGTCGCCGTCATGTCACGCAGCGCGGCGGACAGGCCCGCCGTACGCAGAGTGGGCGGATAGATGTCGACGACGAGTGAGCGCAGGCCGCCCATGCTGGTGCGCACTGTCGCTGCGGCCTGGCGCAGATCGTGGGCCAGTGCCTCGTCGCCGCGGGCAGCGGCGGCCTCACCGCCGCCGCCCACTGCGAACGATGCTGCCGCGAGTTCCTGCACGATGCCGTCGTGCAGTGCCGCGGCGATGCGTTGCCGTTCGTCCTGCGAGGCATCGAGTGCCCGCTGCATCATGGCTTCGCGCTGCGACTGGGCGCGTCGCGCTCGGCGCAGCAACGTCCACATGATCGGGATGAGCAGCACGAAGACGATCGCCACGCTGCTCAGCGTGACCCCGACGAAGCCGCGCCACAACTGGGAACTCCGGTCCGTGACGACGTTGTAGCGGTAGTAGGTCTCGAAGGCCAACTCCGTGCCATTGGGCGTCCAGACCGGGCGGTACACCTCGAGCAGCTTGCCCTCGCTGCGTTCGAACGAGTTCTCGGGGCGGGACAGATCGCTGACCTCGGCCTTGGTCTGCGGCGAGGCGAGGGCGGTCTGGACGCCGGAGTCGAGCGGGAACGTCTTGCCGACCAAGCGGGATTCGTCGGAGTACATGATCGTGCCTTGCGAGGACCACAGCTTGACCCGGACCAGGTTGCCGGACAGCATCCGGGTGCGCACCAGCGGGCCGAGGGCAGCGGCCGCCGCGGGATTGGTGGCCATCGCATCGGTCAGCGACGGCTGAATGACACTCTCGGCGAACAGGTCGGTTATCTCGGCGACGTCGTGCACCGACTGGCTCTGCGCGATGCGCCGGCTGATCACCGAGCCGGCGATCCCGACCAGCACTCCGACTACCGCCGCGGCTGCCATCATCTGCAGGAGCACGCGGCGCATGCTCAATGGCCGCTCGGCGGCGCCGGACCGGCCGTCCATCGGAGAAACGACCGTGACCCAGTCGACCGGGGGCGGGTCGACTGGGTCACGGTCATCCGCAATCGCTGGCGACGGGGGATCAGCCGGCGCGCGGACCTCGGCAGGTGCCATAGCTTCTAGTGTCCATGACCTGAGCCACTGCCGCCGGACTTGTCGCCGCCGCCGTGGGTTGCATCGGCTGAAGCGCCATTGTCGCCGCCGCCGTCACCGGAGTCCGTTGCGCCGCCCGAGCCGCCGCCCTTGTCGTCGCCGGGCTCGGCATGGGTCGTGAGGGCGCCGTTCCTGTTGGTCGGTTCGGGGCCCCGCGTGCCCGGGGCGCCGCCGTTGTCGTCGCCGGCTTCGGGGGTTCGGCTGGCTCGGGGGCTTCCGTCGTCCTCGCCCGGTCCGTGCGTCTTGGTGCTGGTTGGCGAACCGTGTTCGGACGGGACGGTGGTGCTCACCGGCCGGCCGTGCTCGAACTCGACGACCCGGGCGTGCGACGGGGCATTGACCGGGAGTTTGTGGCTGAATGACGGGTTTCCGGCCAGCCCCGCCACGGCTGGCAGAGCCGCAGCGACGGTGGCAGCGGCTGCCAGGGAGAAGATGAACAAGCGCTTCACTGGGGGCTCCTCGACAGGTCCTTGTTGGACAAGCTCATTTGTCCCGCATCCGGGGTCGAGGGCGCCATCAGACGATGGGACTAGTACCACCCCTGGGACCGCCCGCGAGGCGAGCCGATCTGGGGTGATTCGTCCGGCGTCCAGCCGTTCGGCGTTCGCCTATCCGGTACCGGACGAGAGCAGAAGGTAACCCTCGAGCGCGACGATTGCTCCGGCGGCCAGCCAGTGGCCGACCGGAACCGCGGCGGATGAGCGGCTGCGCTCGATGAGCATCAGGCCGACCTGCAGGGCGACGATCCAGCCGAAGGTAACCGAAACCAGGTCGGCATACCGCAGGCTCGACGCGTAAACCCAGAACAGCACGACAAAGCAGGCGACCCCGGCCCCGAAGAACAGGAGCGATCCGCCGTGCGACCACCGGCGGGCCAGCACCGCGCCGAGCACGTCGAGCCCGGCGAGCACGATCATGGCGCCGACGGCGACGAGCGGCTTGGGCACCGCATCCGGCAGCCGCAACAGCGGCACCCCGGCCTGCGCCCACATCTTCCCGGCATCCACGGATTCCCCCTATGAGTACGAGGGGTAGGAGGCCGGGCGCCACACGACTGATACCGAGCTGGCCGGTACCTTGCACGGAGGACGTTTGCTCCCCTTTCCCGGGTAAGGGCTCATCTCCGTCGGCTTGACGATGATGCATCGCGTGGACGTTCACCACGCGGCGCGAACGTCGTAGCATCGAGATGCGGCTAGAGCGGGGTCACGTAGGCGCCGCTGATGCCGCCGTCGACGAGGAACGTGGACGCAGTGATGAACGAGGCGTCGTCGCTGGCGAGGAACGTGACGGCGGCCGCGATCTCGTCGGCCTCGGCGAAGCGGCCCATCGGGACGTGCACGAGACGGCGCGCTGCCCGTTCCGGGTCCTTCGCGAACAACTCCTGCAACAGCGGGGTATTGACCGGCCCGGGGCACAACGCGTTGACGCGGATGCCCTCGCGCGCGAACTGGACGCCGAGTTCGCGGCTCATCGCCAGCACGCCACCCTTGCTGGCGGTGTAGGAGATCTGCGACGTGGCCGAGCCGAGCACGGCAACGAACGAGGCGGTGTTGATGATCGAACCGCCGCCGTGCGCCCGCATCTGCTCGATGGCGTACTTGCAGCACAGGTACACCGAGGTCAGGTTCACGTCCTGCACGCGGCGCCACGCGTCCATGTCGGTGGTGAGGATCGAGTCGTCCTCGGGTGGCGAGATGCCCGCGTTGTTGAAGGTGATGTCCAGCCCGCCGAACTCGTTGACGGCGGTCTGGAACAGTGCGCGCACCTCGGCCTCGGACGTGACATCGACCTTGACGAACAGGCCGCCGACCTCGACGGCCGCCTTCGTGCCGGCCTCGTCGTCGATGTCGGCGCAGACGACCTTGGCCCCCTCGGCGGCGAAGCGACGCGCCGTGGCCAGTCCGATGCCACTGCCCGCGCCGGTGACGACGGCGACCTTTCCGACGAGTCGATCTGCCATGGCGCGCAGCCCCTCTGCTAGGACGGCTCAGGCCGTCGAGATGAAGACGTTCTTGGTTTCGGTGAACGCGAGCGGCGCGTCCGGGCCGAGTTCGCGGCCCAGGCCCGAGGACTTGAAGCCGCCGAACGGCGTCCAGTAACGCACCGACGAGTTCGAGTTGACCGACAGGTTGCCCGACTCGATCGCCCGGCTGACCCGGATCGCCCGGCCGACGTCACGGGTCCAGATCGAGCCGGACAGCCCGAACTCGCTGTCGTTGGCGATGCGTACCGCGTCGGCCTCGTCGTCGAACGGCACGACCGCGACGACCGGGCCGAAGATCTCCTCGCGCAGGACGCGGTCGGCCGGGTCGGTCGGGGTGAGCACCGTCGGCGGGAACCAGAACCCGGCGCCGTCCGGGGCGCTGCCGCGAAACGCGACATTGTCCGAGACGTAGCGCGGCGACGCGTTCGCGCTGCCCGGCACTGATCAGCGGCCCCATCTCGGCCTTCTCGTCGGACGGTTCGGTGACGACGACGCCGGAGACGGCCGCCTCGAACAGTCCCATGAACCGGTCGTACGCGCCGCGCTCGACGAGGATGCGCGAACGGGCGCAGCAGTCCTGCCCGGCGTTGTCGAAGGCCGCATAGGGAGCGGCGGATGCTGCGGCTTCCAGGTCGGCATCGGCGAACACCACGTTCGCGCTCTTGCCGCCGAGTTCGAGCGTGACCGGCTTGATGTGCCGGGCGCAGCCGGCCATGATCTGGCGGCCCACGTCCGTCGAACCGGTGAAGACGATCTTGGCGACGTCGGCGTGGTCGACGAATCGCTGCCCGACGACGCTGCCCTTGCCGGGCAGCACCTGGAACACGTCCGGCGGGATACCTGCGTCGAGGGCAAGTTCGGCGATTCGGATCGCGGTCAACGGCGTCAACTCGGCCGGTTTGAGCACGACCGTGTTGCCGGCGGCGAGCGCCGGCGCGAAGCCCCACGAGGCGATCGGCATCGGGAAGTTCCACGGGACGATCACCCCGACGACGCCGAGCGGCTCGTGGAACGTCACGTCGAGGCCGCCCGCGACCGGGATCTGCTGGCCGATCAGGCGTTCCGGCGAGGCTGAGTAGTACGCGATGACGTCGCGCGCGTTGCCCGCTTCCCACCGGGCATTGCTGATCGTGTGGCCGGAGTTGGCCACCTCGAGTTGCGGCGAGATGCTCGCGGTCGGCGTCGACGGCCTCGGCGAATCGGCGCAGCAGTCGCGCGCGGTCACCCGGCGCGACGTCGCGCCACGCTGGGAAGGCCGCGCGCGCCCGGGCGATCGCCGCGTCGGTTGCCTCGACGTCGAGCGATTCGACCTCGGTGACGACCTGCTCGGTCGCCGGGTTGATCACCTGCATGGCTACATCCGTTCGAAGCCGCGGATCCGCTCCCAGTCGGTGACCGCTGCGTTGAACGCGGCGAGCTCGACCCGGGCGGCGTTGGCGTAGTGGTCGACGACGTCGTCGCCGAGTGCTTTGCGGGCGAGCGCGCTGCCCTGGAAGAGGTGGGCCGCGTCGCTGAGCAACTGCGGCACCTGCTCGGCGTCGCTGACGTAGGCATTTCCGGCGAACGGCGGTTCGAGCGGGAGTTCGTTCTCGATGCCGTACAGACCGGCGGCGATCATGCCGGCGACAGCGAGGTAGGGGTTGACGTCGCCGCCGGGCACCCGGTTCTCGAAGCGCAGGCTCGGTCCGTGCCCGATCACGCGCAGCGCGCACGTGCGGTTGTCGCGTCCCCACTTGACGGCCGTCGGCGCGAACGAGTCGGGCTGATATCGCTTGTAGGAGTTGATGTTCGGCGCGAACAGGTAGGTCATCTCGCGCAGGGCGGCCAGCTGGCCGGCGAGGAAGTGCTCGAAGACCTTCGAGACGCCGCCCTCGCGGTCGCCGGCAAAGACCGGCTCACCGTCGGATGATCGCAGCGACAGATGGATGTGGCACGAATTGCCCTCGTGCGCGTCGAACTTGGCCATGAACGTCAACGAGGCGCCCTGCTGGGCCGCGATCTCCTTCGCGCCGGTCTTGTAGACCGAGTGGTTGTCGCACGTCGTGAGCGCGTCGGCGTACTTGAACGCGATCTCGTGCTGACCGAAGTTGCATTCGCCCTTGGCCGACTCGACCTGCAGGCCGGCGTCGCGCATGCCGTGCCGGATCGCCCGCAGGATCGGCTCGACGCGCGACGTGCCGAGGATCGAGTAGTCGCCGTTGTACTGGTTGGCGGCCGAGAGGCCGGCATAGCGTTTCTCCGACGCCGACTCGTAGGTCTCGTCGAAGAGCATGAATTCGAGTTCGGTGCCGATCAGCGCCGTCCACCCGTGCTCGGCGAGCCGGTCGACCTGGCGCTTGAGCACCTGCCGCGGGGACGGGGTTACCGGCGTGCCGTCGAGCCACTCGACGTCGGCGAGCACCAAGGCGGTGCCCGGCTGCCACGTCGTGCGGCGAAGCGTAGCCAGGTCGGGAACCATCGCGAAGTCGCCGTAACCCCGTTCCCAGCTCGATATCTCGTAGCCGCCGACCGTGTTCATCTCGACGTCGACCGCGAGCAGGTAGTTGCATCCCTCCGTGCCGTGCGGGAGGACGTCGTCGACGAAGTGCTGCGCGTCGAACCGCTTGCCCTGCAGGCGGCCCTGCATGTCGGTAATGGCGAGGACGACAGTGTCGATCGATCCGGCCGAAACGCCGGCCCGCAGTTCGTCGACGCTCAGCGGAGCTTTCGGCATGCGTCGCCACCTCTCTGTGGAAGGTCTGCCGACCGTACCTTCTCGGCGACGCTTCGGGAAGGCAGGTTGGCGGTCAGCTCAGGAAGCCGCGGAGCAGGGCCGCCGTCCCGTCGATGTGCTCCTCCATCTCGACCCGGGCGCGCTCGCTCTGCCCGGCGAGGATCGCATCGACGATCGCGGCGTGCTGGCGATCCGAGTGCGCGATGTTGGCCGCGATGACCGGGATGGCGCGCAGCAACTCGTCCAGGCGAAGCTGCACGTCGGCGACGGCGGCGGTGACCGACGCGCTGCCGCCCGGCCGCCGCGATCGCCATGTGCAGGCGCGAATCGGCCAGGCGCCGGGTCTCGGGCGAGCAGTTTGTCGCCTCCTCGAGGCAGCGATGCAGCGTGGCCCGGTCGGCGGCGGTCAGCGAACGCGAGGCGGCGAGCGCGGCTGCTCCGGGCTCGATGATGCGGCGCAGGTCCAGCGCGTCGTCGAGAACGTGCTGCAACGAACGGCCGATCTGCTCGGCGCGGCGCGGGGTGTGCGTCTTGGGCGCCACTACGAACGTGCCGCCGCCGCGGCCGCGGTGCGACTCGACCAGGCCCGCGTCGCGCAATGCCTTGATCGCCTCGCGGAGCGTCACCCGGCTCACGCCGAACGTGTCGGCCAGTTCGCGCTCGGGCGGCAGGCGGTCGCCGCCGACGAGCACGCCGAGCCGGATCCCCTGGGCCAGTCGCTCGACCGTGACCTCGAAGGCGTTGCGCACCGGCACCGGCGAGAAGACCGCGCGCGCCCACAGCGCCTCGACGCTGCCCTCGTTCAGTTCGGTCATTGGTGCGCCTCACGGCGGGCGAGGTGGCTCTTGGCCGGGTACGCGGCGTACTTGCCTGGTTCTCGCCAGGACGTGCACGCGTCGATGAACGCGGCGAACAGCGGATCACGGTCGTGGACTTCCGGATGCCACTGGACGCCCAGCACCCAGGCAGCAGCGGGCAGTTCGGCCGCCTCGATGACGCCGTCGTCGGCCCAGGCGGTCGGCACCAGTCCGGCGCCGAGGGTGTCGACGGACTGGTGGTGATGCGTGGCCACGTCCGCGGCGTCGCCGATGATCGCGCCGAGCCGGCTCGAACCGTCAACCCGAACCGGGTGGCGGCTGATGACGCCGGGCACCGGGCAGTGCGCGTCGCCGCCGACGTGATCGGGCAGGTGCTGCACGAGCGTGCCGCCGAGGGCGACGTTGAGCACCTGCAGGCCCCGGCAGACCCCGAGTACCGGCAGGCCGCGCCGCAGTGCGGCGAGCGCCAGGGTCAGCTCCCAGCCGTCGCGATCCGGCCGGGCGGCACCGGTGTGCGAATCTCGGGCCGCGCCGTAGCGCTCCGGGGCGATGTCGGCCCCTCCGGCGATGAGCAGTCCGTGCACCCCGTCGAGCGCCGCCTCGGCCGCGGCGGCCGGATCGGGCGCCCCGGGCGGAAGCAGCAGAGCGGCGCCGCCCGCCTGCTGAATCGCGTCCGAGTAGCTCACCGGAAGCAGATCGGCCGGCTCGTCCCAGACTCCCCACGCCGCGCGGTCGCGGTAGGTCGTCAGGCCGATGCGCGGAATCACGTGCGAATGGTACGTCGGGTAGTCCGTATCTGGGTCGGCCGATTATGACGCCCGGACTCGATGCCCGGCCGGATCGAACAGCGGCTCGGCCACGACGACCCCGTCGACCCAGCGGCCGAACAGATCGACGGTGACCGCCGTGCCCGCCTCCGCGTCGTCAACGGGCAGATAGGCATAGGCGATCGAGGCGTCGACCGTGTAGCCGTAGCCGCCCGAGGTCACCCGGCCGACCACCTCGTCGCCGACCCGCACCGGCTCGCTGCCGAGCACGACCGATCGCGGATCAGCCAAGCGTGATGGCGCGCATCCGCCGGGTCACCCCTCGCTCCTTCGCCGCGGCAAGCACGTCGCGGCCCTCGAAGCCGCCCGGCTTGTCGAGCTTGACGCAGAAGCCGAGCCCGGCCTCGTACGGGTTCGTCTCCGGCGTGATGTCGGATCCCCATACGCGGTAACCCTTTTCCAGCCGCATGCTGTCGATCGCCCGGTAGCCGCCGGCGACCAGGCCGACGTCCTCGCCCGCTGCCCAGACGCTGCGCCACAACGCGGCCCCGTACTCCGACGAGGCGTACAGCTCCCAACCGAGTTCGCCGACGAACGTCACCCGCATCGCGCGGACCGGCACGTCGGCCACCGTTATCTCCTGCGCCGTCATGAACCGGAACGCCTCGTTGCTCAGGTCGGCCGGCGTCAGCCGAGCCAGGATCTCGCGCGCTCGCGGACCCCACAGGGCGAAGCAGACGTCGCGGCCGGTCACGTCGTCGATTCGCACGCGCGCGCCGTAACGACGCGCCTGCTTGCGCAGCCAGGCCATGTCGTGCGAGCCGAACGCCGTTCCGGTGACGATCGAGAAGACGTCGTCGGCGACGCGGTTGACCGTGAAGTCGGCCTCGATGCCACCGTGGCGGTTCAGCGCCTGCGTATAGGTGAGGTCGCCGATTCCCCGGGCGACGCGGTTGTCGCAGGCCCACTCGAGGAACGTCGCCGCGTCGGCGCCACTGACCTCGATCTTGGCGAACGACGTCTCGTCGAACAGCCCGGCGGCGCGACGGGTTGCGGCGTGCTCGGCGGCGATGGCCGGCGACCAGTAGCGCCCGGCCCAACCGTCCGGCCGCAGTGACTCGTCGGCGGCCGCGGCGTTCGTGTCGTAGTAGTCGACGCGTTCCCAGCCGGCCTTCTCGCCGAAGGACGCGCCGTGCGCGGCATGCCACCCGTATACCGGCGAGACGCGTAACGGCCGCCCGGCCTCGCGCTGCCGGCCGGGGTACGCGATGTCGTAGTACCGCTGATAGCTCTCGACGGTCCGCGCCAACGTCCGGCTCGGCGAGCGGTATTCGCGGCCGAAGCGGCTGATGTCCATATGCCACAGGTCAAAGCTCGGCTCGCCCTCGACGATCCACTCGGCGACGACCTTGCCGATCCCGCCCGCGCCGGCGATGCCGTGCGCGCAGAAGCCGGCCGCGACGAAGAACCCGCCGACAGCAGTTTCGCCCAGGCAGAACTCGTTGTCCGGGGTGAACGCCTCGGGACCGTTGACGATCATGCGTACGCCGACGTCGCTCATCGCCGGAACCCGGGTCTGCGAGTTCTGCGCCAGTTGCTCGAATCGCGGCCAGTTCTCCGGCAGCAGCCGCCCGTTGAAGTCGGCCGGCACGGCGTCGTACTCGCGGGCGCTGGCCGTCCACGGCTCGGGGTCGCGCTCGTAGCCGCCCATCACCAGACCGTCGACCTCTTGCCGGTAGTAGACGAGCAGGTCCGGATCGCGCAGTGTCGGCAGGGGTTTCTCGCGGGGCGGCGAGGAACGCCTCGGTCACGAGGTACTGGTGCGACATGGGGACGACGCGGCACGCGCACGCCGGCCATGCGGCCGATCTCGGCGGCGAACATCCCGCCGCAGTTGACGACGACCTCGCAGGCGATGTCGCCGCGGTCGGTGCGTACGCCGCGAACCCGGCCGCCCTCGACGTCGATGCCGACAACCCTTGTGTGCGTGGCAATTCGCACTCCGTCGGCGCGCGCCAGGCTGGCCAGTGCCTGGGTCAGCTGCGACGGATCGATATATCCGTCCGAGGGCAGGTACGCGGCGCCGACCACACCTTCCGTGCTCATAAGGGGAAACAGGTCTGCGGCCTCGCGCACCGAGATCTCCTCCAGTGGCAGGCCGAACGTGCGCGCCCAGCTGATCTGGTGGCGGATCTCCTGCAGGCGCTCGGGAGTCGACGCGACCTTGATGCCGCCGCACTCGTTCCACCCCACCGCGTGCTCACCGTCGCGAAGCGCGCGATACAGCTCCACCGAGTACATGTTCATCCGGGTCAATGCCGGATCGGCCCGCAATTGCCCTACTAGTCCGGCCGAATGGAACGTCGACCCACTCGTCAACTGGTCGCGCTCGATGAGTACGACGTCGCGCTCGCCGAGTTGGCTCAGGTGATACGCAACGCTTGTGCCGCCGACACCGCCTCCGACGATCACGATCCGGGCGGCACCGGGCAACTGCTGGTCGGCCGACACAACTGCCCATGATGCAGTGACCGTCCGTCCAGGGACAAGGGTCCGACGCGCGAGAAGAAAAGGTCTGGGGGCTAGACCGTTGGCGCGAGGCTGGCCTACCATCCCGACACTGCCCACATCGGCCGCTGATCACGGCTGGGCGCCCCGCCCGTAGAGGGAGGAGTACGTGTGACCGCGTCGCATTGCGCAACGATGTCGCCCGCTCCTGCTGATCCGGCGGGATCGGACTGGCGCGAGGTGCGAGCGATCCTCGATCACGTGCCAGATCTTGCCGGTCTTCCAATTGAGGTCACGCCACTCACGGGCGGCCTGACCAATCGGAACTTCCGGGTGGTGACCGCCGGTCGCCGCACGCTTGTCGTCCGCATCTCGGCGGAGCAGAGTTCGCTGCTGCAGATCGATCGCGATGCGGAGCACCTCAACGCGGTGACGGCATCGCACGCGGGTGTCGGTCCGGCCGTGGTGGGCTACCTGCCGGGAAGCAACGTCCTGGTCATCGAATGGATCGAGGGACGAACCTTCAACGACGCCGACCTCGACGACAGCGCGAACATTTCTCGCGTCGCGGCCATGTGCCGGCGGCTGCACGCGGGCCCGCCGTTCGCCGGCGACTTCGACATGTTCGTCGTGCAGCAGAGGTATCTGGACCTGGTTCAGGATCGAGGGTTCCGGCTGCCCGCGGACTACGTCGACTTCATGCCGCAGGTGGACCAGATCCGCTCGGCACTCACGGTGCGACATGAGGGGTTCGTACCGTGTCACAACGACCTCCTGGCCGCGAACATCATCGACGACGGTCAGCGGATCTGGTTCATCGACTACGAGTACGCCGGCAACAACGATCCCTGCTTCGAACTCGGCAACATCTGGAGCGAGGCGAACCTGAGCCTTGACCGCCTGGATGAACTGGTCGCCGCGTACTACGGCCAACCGTCGCGGGCCAAGGTCGCCCGGGCGCGGCTGTTCGGGTTGATGTGTAAGTACGGGTGGACGCTCTGGGCATCGATCCAGGCCGGTACCAGTGATGTCGACTTCGACTTCTGGTCCTGGGGCATGGAGAAGTACGAACGAGCGATCGCCGAGTTCCGTGGTCCCGATTTCGCCAATCTCATTGCGGACGTTCAACAAGCAGCTTGATCCCAAGGGGGAAATGACTGTGGCCGACACCTTGAAGCTCGACGCGGACGAACAGCGGCTGGCTGAACTTGGCTATAAGCAGGAGCTGAATCGGTCCTGGTCCGGTTTCTCGAACTTCGCCATCTCGTTCTCGATCATCTCGATCCTGGCAGGCTGTTTCACCACGTTCGGCGTGGGCTGGAACAACGGTGGCCCGGCCGCGATCGCCTGGGGCTGGCCGATCACGGCGGCGTTCATCCTCGTCATCGGGCTGTGCATGTCCGAGCTGGTTTCGGCGTTCCCGACGTCCGGCGGCATCTACTGGTGGGCGTCCAAGCTCGGCGGAGCCAAGGCCGGCTACTACACCGGCTGGCTGAACCTGATCGGCCTGTTCGCGATCGATGCCTCGGTGGCATATGGGTGTGCGACGTTCTTTGATCTGACGCTCGACACGTACAGCACGTCCTGGGCCAGTGGCTACAGCCTCAAGCGGGTCTTCCTGATCTTCGTCATCGTGCTGGCTCTGGCCGCCGTGGTGAACATCTTCTCCAGCAAGTTGCTCGCGATGCTGAACAACATCTCGGTGTGGTGGCACGTGGCCGGAGCCAGTGCGATCGTGCTGATCCTGATCTTCGCGCCGAGCCATCACGCCAGCCTGAAGTCGGTGTTCACGCACACCGTGAACAACACCGGCATTCTTCGGCGGCCACAGCGGCGGCGCGGCGTTCTGGTTCGGCGTCGTCCCGCTGTCGGTCATCCTCACCCAGTACACGATCACCGGTTACGACGCGTCCGCGCACCTGTCCGAGGAGACGCACAAGGCGGCCAACTCGGCGGCGAAGGGCATCTGGCAGTCGATCTTCTACTCCGCCATCGGCGGCTGGATCCTGCTGCTCGCGTTCCTGTTCGCGGTGCGCGACGAGGCCGGCGTTACCGCCGGCGGGGCCGGCTACACCGGCGGCAGCGTCGCGATCATCTTCAACCAGGCGCTGACCACCAATGGCGCAAGCATCGTTCTGGCGATCGCGACCGTGGGGCAGTTCTTCTGCACGGTGGCGTGCATGACCAGCACCTCGCGCATGCTGTTCGCGTTCAGCCGGGACGGCGCCGTGCCTGGAGGCCAGTACTGGTCGAAGCTCAACAAGAGCCGCGTGCCCGTGTACGGCGTGCTGCTGTCCGTCGTTGTGGCGATCATCCTGACGCTGCCGGCGATCGTGACGGTGAACATCCCGGTCGGTGATGAACTGGTGCCCTCGCCGGTTGCGTTCTTCGCGGTCGTCTCGATCGGCGTGATCGGGCTCTACGTCGCGTTCGCGATCCCGATCTTCCTGCGCTGGAGGGCCGGGGCCAACTTCGTGCCGGGCGCTGGACGCTGGGCAACAAGTACAAGTGGATGTGCATCGTGGCCGTCGTCGAGATCGCGGTCACGTCGTTCATCGCGATCTTGCCGACCTCAGCCGCCGGTGCGCCCTGGTACCCGGGATTCGGCTGGGCGAGCCTCAAGTTCGTCAACTACACGCCGATCGTCGTGTTCGGCTCGCTGTTCGCCCTATGGATCGGCTGGCACCTGTCGGCGAAGAAGTGGTTCACCGGCCCGAAGATGACGATCGACCTGCCGCCGGACGTCTCGTCCGCCGACGAGATCGCGCTCGAGCACCACGGCAGCACGGCGCACCACGGCACGGTGCCGCCAGCACCGCCGGCGGCATCCAAGGCGCCTGACGTGGAAAGCGTCTAGCCAATTCGTGATGCCGCGGTTCGCTGACGGGGGCGGGCCGCGGCATCATCATGATCGTCCGGACGGCTTGCGGGCCTCGATCAGGAACCGTTGCGAGTGCGCGACGAACCGGCCGTCCGTGCCGATCTGCTCGTGCAGGCGGGCCAGCGGCTCGGCGTACGCGTCGACGGTGAAGTTCGGAACGGTCCAAATGACCTTACGCAGAAAGACGATCACGGCAGCAATGTCGTAGAACTCCATGCGCAGGGCCTCGCGGCGCAGATCGATGACTCGCAGGCCGGCCGACTCGGCCTGTCGGACGGCACGATCCGGGCTGCGGGCCTGGCCCACCTCGTACGGGCCGATCATCGCCTCGGTCAGTTCGCGCACCGACCCGGCGCCGACCTGCTGCGACAGGTAGGTGCCGCCGGTCGCGAGCACCCGCGCTACCTCGTCCCATCGGACGACGGTCGGATGGCGGCTGACGACGAGGTCGAACCGGCCGTCCGTGAACGGCAGGTCGGCGTCGTCATCGACCTCGACGACTTCCGCGCGCAGGTTGCGGCGCGCGATCTCGATGTTCGGCGGCCACGACTCGGTGGCCACGACTTCTGCGGGCGTGCCCGGCGCGGACGCGAGAGCCGTCGCCAAGACCTCGCCACCTCCGGTCTGCACGTCGAGCGCCGCCCGGGCGTGGCCAGGCGCTCACCGATCAGGCGCACGTACCCCCAACTCGGACGCTGTTCGGTGGCGCGGCCCGCGAACCACGAGAAGTCCCATCCCTCGACGGGAACGGCCGATCCTTCCCGGACGAGGTCGTCGAACGACCGCATCTCAACCACGAGGCTGCGGGGTGAACTTGGCCCGGTTGCGCTCGCGGAGCCGCGGTGGCGTCATGGCGACGAGATCGGCCAGGGTGACTCCTCGCAGCGAGTCCTGCCAGGCGCGGTGCGCGCGTCCCATGATTGTCGCGATCCCGCACGGGCGGCGGAACGACTCCCGCGGCGCAGACTCACCAACTTCCCCTTGTTGGCGAATCTCCTGACAAACAAAGGGAGAAGTGCCACCCTCGACGGCTTCGACGATGTCGAGGACGGTGATCGCGTCCGTTGTGCGGGTCAGCCGGAAACCGCCGTTCGGACCGGTCGATGCGTGGAGCACGCCGGCTCGGACGAGGGCGTGCAGGTGCTTGGCGAGGTAGGCATCGGGCAACGCGTAGTGCTCGGCGAGAACCTTCCTCGAAACGGCGGCGCCGTCCGGTGCCTGGGCGATGAGCGCCGTGCAGTGCAGGGCCCATTCGACTCCCTGTGACAGTTTCACATCGCGGATCATACCGACTATATTGTCGATAGCTGATATCCACATTAGGATTTGGAAGGGGATGCGCATGACCGGCGCGACGGTTGCCGCGATGCAGGCGCGCGCCGAGCACGAGCGGTCCACGCTGTCGGGCCCGGCATTGGCCGTCTTGCTGACCGCGACGTTCATGGGCCAGTTCGACTTCTTCGTGGTGAACGTGGCGGCGCCGTCGTTGCAGCACGACCTGCATGCGGGCGACTCGGCCCTGGAACTCATCGTCGGCGGATACGCATTCGCTTACGCGGCCGGGCTGATCACCGGCGGGCGGCTCGGCGACCTGTTCGGGTACCGGCGGCTGTTCGTGATCGGGATGAGCGGCTTCGTCGTCGCGTCGCTGCTCTGCGGTATCGCGGCAACGCCGGGCGAGCTGGTGGCGGCGCGTCTTGCGCAGGGCCTGACTGCGGCGCTGATGTTGCCGCAGGTGCTCGCCCTCATCACCGCGACGTTCGCGCCGTCGGATCGGGGTCGGGCGTTGGCGTGGTACGGAGTCGCGGCCGGCGTGGGATCGATCGCCGGGCAGGTGCTGGGTGGCCTGCTGATCACGGCCGATGTCGCCGGCCTGGGCTGGCGGCTGATCTTCCTGGTCAACGTCCCGGTCGGACTGGTCGGTTGCCTGCTGGCGGCTCGGATGCTGCCGGCCCGCACGCGCGGCCCGCGCGCCCGCCTCGACCCGGTGGGCGCCGCCGGTGCGGCCCTGGCGCTCGCGTTGCTGCTCGTGCCGCTCACCCTCGGGCGGACCGAGGGCTGGCCCGCATGGACGTGGCTGTCCATGGCGGCGTCCGTACCGGTCGCGGTGCTGACCATGCAGTGGCAGCGGTTGCTGGCCCGCCGCGGTGGTGTGCCGTTGCTCGATGTTGCCCTGCTGGCCGACCGGACGTTCCGCTCCGGCCTGCTGGCCAACATGGCGTTCATGCTCTATTTCGCGAGCTACATGTTCACGCTGACCCTGTTGTTGCAGGCCGGTCTCGGACTCGACGCGTTCCAGGCCGGCCTGGCGTTCGCCCCCGCCGGCGTGGCGTTCTCGGCCAGTGCCCTGGTGGCGCGCCGCCTCGTCTCGCGGTACGGCGCGGCAATCCTGGTGGCGTCGAGCCTGCTGACGGCCGCCGGCCTGGTGGCCCTGTGCGTGCTGGTCGGTGCCCTCGGCCCGGATACGCCGGTGGCCTGGGTGGTCGTGCTCGCCGGACTGATCAGCCTGGGCAACGGGGTCGTCGTGCCGTCGCTGATCGGGGCGGCGCTGGTCAATGTGGCACCGCGGCACGCTGGGTCCGCCGCGGGTGTCTTGGCCACCGCGCAGCAATTCGCCAGTTCGGCCGGGGTTGCCGTCATCGGCACGGTCTTCTTCGCCGCCGCCCGGGCGAAGGGCGGCCCGGACGGGCAGGTGGCCGGGATGGTGTGGGCGGCGGCGATCGACGCGGCCCTGGTCGTGATCGTCGCCGCGCTCATCATCCGAGCCGCCCGCGCCGCCCGCGCTGCGCGAACCGCTCGCGCCGCCCGAACCGCGCCGCGATAGCCGGCGCAGCAGTCGCTGCGTCGCGACAGTTGCGCGCGGATTGTGCAACTTCTTCCGGCCTGGCACCCGAGGAAGTTGCACAATCCGGCTGGCGTGGTGCCCGCACAAAATTGGTCCGGATTCCAGCTCCGTGACTGGACCTTCTCGCGGACCGATTTCGCTTTTACGGTCCTTTCTATGAACGCGATGACCGAAACCCCCGCCGTATCGGCGAAGCCGCGACTGGTGACCGGCCCGCTGGTCCGCCTGCTCGTTGCGTCAGTCGGCGCATTGAGCAGCTTCTACCTGCTGCTGTCGGTGCTCCCGATGCTGGCAACTTCGTCGGGCTCATCCGGATCGGACAGCGCTGCGGGCGTCGTGACCGGACTGCTGATGCTCGGCGGCGTCGCGGCCGAACTCGCGAGTCCGCGGCTGATGGCACGAATCGGCGGCCAGCGCGTGCTGGCGATCGGCCTCGTGCTGCTCGGTGCGCCCGCGCTGCTGCTCATGGCGTCGGACCAGCTTGCGGTCGCCATGGCGGTCTGCCTCGTCCGCGGGATCGGGTTCGGCCTGACGATGGTGGCCAGCGGCTCGCTGGTCGTGGCCGTGGTTCCGCCGGAGCGACGGGGCGAGGGCCTCGGCCTCTACGGCATCGCGGCCTGCGTTCCCGGCATCGTTGCGTTGCCGGCCGGCGTGTGGATCGCTGACCACGCGGGTTACCCGGTCGTCTTCGCTCTGGCGGCAGTCACCGCGATCGCCGGCCTGGCCGCGCGGCCCGGGGCATCGCGTGAGTCGGACGAGTCGGAGCAGCCAGAGCGCCCGTTGGCCTGCTCGACGGCCTGCGCCGCGCCGATCAGCGCCGACCGGCCCTTGCCTTCGTGGCGACCACGATCGCCGCGGGCATCGTCGTCGCGTTCCTGCCGCTGGCCGGCGTATCGAGTGGGGCCGGTGCGCTCGCGCTGCTGGTCCAGGCGCTGACCTCGACGATCGGCCGCTGGGCCGCCGGGCGCTATGGCGATCGCAACGGGCACTCGCGACTGCTCGTGCCGGGTCTGGTGACGGCAGCGATCGGCATGATGCTGATGGCCGGCGCCGCCAGTCCGGTCGCCCTGATGGCCGGTGCCGTGCTCTTCGGCGCGGGATTCGGCGTCACGCAGAGCGTCACGCTGGCGATGATGCTCGAGCGCGTCGACCAGTCCGGCTACGGCATGGTCAACGCCGTCTGGAACCTCGCCTACGACCTCGGGTACGGCGCCGGCCCGGTCGTCTTCGGAGCTCTCGTCGGGCGCACCGGCTACCCGGCCGCGTTCGCAATGACCGCAGTGTTCGTACTGGCCGCCCTGGTGCCGGCCCTGCGCGACCGCCCGCGTACCCGCCCCAGCGCGGCGCCCCGTGGTCGCGCTCAGCGCGGCGGCGGTCTAGCTCGCGGCCGCCCGTTCGAGATGCCGTTGCCTGGCGCCCCACCCGGTTCGTCCCCACGGCTTGACGACGGCGATCACGGTCAGCGTCACGTACAAGGTGGTCGACACGGACGACGCGATGATCAGGTCGGTGCCTGCGCCGCGCGCGACGGCTGCGTCCACCGGCGTGGCGGTGGCATCGCAGCGCAGCGCCCGTCCGCACCGGCAACACGAACAGCGATAGCCCGGCCGCGACGATGTTCGCGACCAGCTTGACGACCACCCAGTGATAGCGCAGCACTCCCCACGGAGTGGCGAGCCCGATGACGATGCCCGTCAAGAGCGCCGCGAGACTGGCCGGACCCACCACCACATCGGCGAGCAGATTCATTGCCCAGTAGGCGCTGTGCTTGCTGCCCAGGTCGTGCGTCGCCTTGGCCGTGATCGCCAGCGCCAGCATCGCGAACGAGGCGCCGAGCCAGCCCACCGACGTCACGACGTGTGCGATCAGCACGGTCCGGCGCCAGGTCCGATTGAGTTCGCGCAGCGAGTAGGTCACGGATCCGATCGTCGCCGGTGGGTGGCCCCGGTGTCGTCCGCCTGCGCGGACATCGGCGTTACGGCAGGCGCGGTACGGGGTGACTGCTTTCACTCGTTCGTGTTCTGCTCGGCGCCGCCCGTTCTTGGATGATCACCTGCGGATTCCGCGCCGGGGACGGTCACAGGCGCAGGTGATCACGGCCGTTGCTTGGCGGACCGCGCTCCGGTCGCGGAACGCACCCAAACTCTTGACGGGACGACATTTCCGCGACAACGGTGTTACGGGGCGTTCCGACCAGGAGGTGCGCAATGCGCAAGTGGATGTTGTTCGCCGGTGCGGCGGTGCTCGGCGGCGGGCTGCTGACCGGAGTGGGACCGGCGACGGCCGACGCGGCGGCTCGCTCCCGTCGGCGCATGTATGGGTCACGACGCCGGACGGCAGCCAGAAGATGACCGACGACGGCCGGGTCGCCTTCCACGCGGGCGGCTCGGCGAATCTCACCGTCACGGTCGACCCGAGTCGCACCTATCAGCGTTTCGACGGCGCCGGCGCTTCGATCACCGACTCGTCAGCGAGCGTCTTGTATCGGCTCGACCCGCAGCAGCGCGCCGCCACGATGCGCGACCTGTTCAGCACCGACGGCCTCGACGTGCTGCGCCAGCCGATGGGCGCCTCGGATTTCGTCGACGGGCCGTTCTACACCTACGACGACCTGCCCGCCGGGAGCACCGACTACGGCATGCGCCACTTCTCCGTCGAGCACGACCTCGCGCAGATCATCCCGCTGCTGCGCCAGGCGCGAGCGCTCAATCCGAACCTGAAGATCATCGCCACACCGTGGAGCCCGCCCGCGTGGATGAAGACGCCGGCGTCGCTGATCGGCGGCCGGCTGATCGACGACCCGCGCATCTACGACGCGTACGCGCTGTACTTCGTGAAGTTCGTCCAGGCCTATCAGCGCGCGGGCGTGCCGATCTACGCGCTCACCCTGCAGAACGAGCCGCAGAACCGGAACCCGAACGGCTACCCCGGCATGGACCTGCCGGTCGCCCAGGAGGCCAAGCTCATCAACGCGCTCGGCCCGGCGCTGCAACGGGCGGGCCTGCACACCAAGCTGTTCGGCTACGACCACAACTGGAACGAGCACCCGAACGACATCGCCTCGACCCCGCCCGGTCGAGGACCCCGAGGTCAACTACCCGTTCGACCTGATGGCGACGAGCGCGGGCCACTGGCTGGCCGGCACCGCGTTCCACTGCTACTTCGGCGACCAGTCCCGGCAGACCGATATGCACAAAGCCTTTCCGGATAAGGAGATCTGGTTCACCGAGTGCTCCGGCTCGCACGGGCCGACCGATCCGCCCGCGCAGGTCTTCTCCGACACCCTCAAGTGGCACGCCCGCAACCTCGTCCTCGGCGTGACCCGGAACTGGGGCCAGACCGTCGTCAACTGGAACCTCGCCCTCGACCCGTCGGGCGGCCCGCACAACAACGGCTGCGACACGTGCACCGGCGTGGTCACGGTCGGGCCCGGGCAGACCGTCACGCGCGACGCCGAGTACTACACGCTCGGCCACCTGGCCCGCTTCGTGCGCCCGGGCGCGGTGCGCATCGCCAGCACGTCGTTCGGCACGACCGGCTGGAACGGCCAGATCATGGACGTCGCGTTCCGCAACCCCGACGGCTCCACCGTTCTGGTCGCGCACAACGAGAACGACAACCCGGCGCAGCTTCGCCGTCGCCGAGGGCAATGCGTCCTTCGACTACACGCTGCCCGGCGGCGCGCTGGCGACGTTCGTCTGGCCGCCGTCGCGCGGCGCTCGACAACGGGCAACGCCTGCTGCCCGCCGACGGGACGACCGCCACGGCAAGCGACAACGGCGCCGACGCGGCCAAGGCCGTCGACGACGACGCGAGCACCCGATGGACCACCGGCGCCGCGCAAGCAGCCCGGGCAGACGTTGCAGGTCGACCTCGGCGCCAGGACGCGGGCCCGCCCGCTCGTCCTCGACACCGGCCCGGACGTGACCGACTACCCGCGCGGCTACGCCGTTTCCACCAGCAACGACGGGACGACCTGGTCCGCGCCGGTGACCGGCAGCGGCACCGGGCAGTTGACCCGCATTGCGCTACCGGCCGACGCGTTCCGGTACGTGCGCATCGTCTCGACGGCGAGCGCCGCCCAGTGGTGGAGCGTCGCCGACCTGCGCATCTACCGCTGACCCAGGATCCGCTCGGTCGTGCTGATCTGGACGAGAGGGGCGAAGAACTCCAGCACGCCCAGCGCGTGGGCGTGACTGGCGTCGTCCGCTCCGGCGCAGGCGTCCGCCGCCAGCAGGACCCGCACGCCGGCGTCGGCGGCCGCAACCGCTGTCGCCAGGACGCAGCACTCCGTCGAGACGCCCGCGATCACCAACGTGTCAGCGCCGTCCATGCGCCGCGCCAACTCCGCGCCCCACTTGCCGAATGTCGTCGCGTCCAGCGTCTGACCGGCGTGCGAGGCGAAGTGATCGACGAGTGCGTACAGAGAGCTGTCCGGTGGCGCCAAGGCAAAGGGCCACTGCTCGTAGTAGTCGCGCCAAGCGCCGCTCCGGCTGATCGGGCGCGAGGAACCGGGTGAACGTCGTCCGCGGGCCGAATGCGCTGACCAGTCGGTCGATCGGCCCGATCACCTCGTCGAATCGAGGAGTGAACCAATCGCTGGCCCGGTCGGCAAAGACGTTCTGCATGTCGATGACCGCGAGGTGCGCGCTCACACCGGCGTTCCCACTGGCAGCGCCTCCTGGCGGTGGACCTGCGACGTCTCGAACAGCACGGTGACGACGAACCCCAACACCAGCGCGAGAAGCACGCCGAGGTTGGCAAACGCCCAGGCACCGGACTTGCCACCCAGCCCGAACGGGTCGAGCAGGTAGCCCTGCCAGGACAGCCAACTGGCCGAGGCGTTCGTGACGAGTCCCCAGCCGAGCGCCGAGCCGACGACGATCGTGGCAACCGGCAGCCACCGTACGTCGCCGTATCGTCCGGACGGCCGGTAGAGGTCAGCCTCGGCGTAGTCCCGTCGCCGGGTGGCGATGTCGGCGAGCATGATCCCGCACCAGGCCGCCACCGGAACGCCCATGGTGATAAGGAATCCCTCGAACTGGCCGAGGAAGTTGCCCGAACGGAACACGACGTAGATCGTGCCGGCGATCATGATCACGCCGTCGATCAGCGCGGCGGCGTAACGCGGAACCGGCACGCCGATGGTCAGCAGCGCCAGGCCGGAGGAGTAGATGTCGAGCACCGCTCCGCCGACCAGCCCCAGCACGGCGACGACGGCGAACGGCACGAGGAACCACGTGGGCAACTCGATGGTCAGCGCCCCGATCGGATCAGCGGCGATGGCGTCGCTCAGCGATGACGACGATCCGGCGAGCAGCAGACCGAACACGCAGCAGCACGATCGGCGCCGCCGACGAGCCGAACGTCGTCCAGCCGATCACGCCTCGGCTGGACACACTGCGCGGCAGGTAACGCGAGTAGTCGGCGGCGGCGTTCACCCAGCCGAGGCCGAATCCGGTCATGAAGAACACGAGCGCGCCGACGAAGGACTGGGTGGACCCGGACGGCACCTGCGAGACGGTGTGCCAGTGAATCTTGTCGATCACGAGCGCGAGATAGACGACGGTCAGACCGCCCGTGACGATCGTGATGACGGTCTGCATCCGCATGATGACGTCGAATCCCAGGACGCCACCGGCGATGGTCAGCGCGGCTACGACGATGAGTGCGATGACCTTCGTCCCGGTGCCGCCGCCCCAGCCGAGCCGGTCCAGGATGGTCGCGGTGGCCAGCGTGGCGAGGATCGTCAGCACCGTCTCCCAGCCGACGGTGAGCACCCACGAGATCAGCGAGGGCAACTTGTTGCCGCGTACGCCGAACGCCGCGCGACTCAGCACGATCGTCGGCGCCGAACCACGCTTGCCCGCCACGGCGATGAAGCCGCACAGCAGGAACGAGACGACGATGCCGATCAGGCCGGCCGCGAGCGCCTGCCAGAACGAGATGCCGAAGCCGAGCGCGAACGCCCCGTAGCTGAGCCCGAGCACCGAGACGTTCGCGCCGAACCACGGCCAGAACAGGTCGTGGGGCCGGCCTTTGCGCTCGTCGTCGGCGATGACGTTGATGCCGTTCATCTCGACCGTCTGGCCGAGTGTTCCGAGTGTGCCGAGGTCTACCTGCTGTGCCATGCCGTCAGCCGTCCCTTCGCCGCTGCGTACGCCGCGCCCAGCGCGTTGCCCAGTCATCCATAACCAACACGGCTTTGAGCAATTCATTGCCGTCCGGCGTGAGTCCGTATCCGGCGTCATCGCGATGCACGATTCCGGCCTCGGTCAACTCGGTGAGCCGGGCGGCCAGGACGCTCGATGAGATTCCGCCGCAGCGCTGCTGAAGGTCGCGAAACGTCGGCGCGGATGTGTCGCGCAACTCCCACAGGATGCGTAATGCCCAGCGACGACCCAGCAGGTCGAGCAGGGCCATGATCGGCCGCCCGGTCGAGGATCCGCGGACGGCCCGTCCAGGAGTTGGCGTCGGGGGTGGAGGTTTGCGCTGCGCCACCGCTTGGTCCTCGCTTTGCTTTCCGAAGCGTCGCGGCAATCGTACGACGCCTGATTCGAGAAGCAAAGCGCGATTAGTTGCTCGCGCGCTCCCACGGGAACGGCGCGAGGTCCGGAGCCACCCAGCCGCGCCGGGCGTCCACTCCGGCCAGGGTGGCCGACCGGTAGAACCGCGTAAGCAGCCGCTTGTCGAGCAGCGGCGGATTGCGTTCGAGCATCGTCTCGAACGCCGCATCGGGATCCTCGACGACGTGGTGCCCGACCAGTTCCACCCAGGCGCGGCTGACCGTCGCGTTGTACTTCTGCGGCGCGCCGGCATAGCGAGCGGTCCGCTGGATGCCGTGGCTGACCAGCTCAATTGCCCGGGCCGGGCCGCAGCGCTGTACGGCCAGCCAGGTCAGGTGGACGTGCTCGCGGTGCCCGAACCGAGTGCGCCGTCGACATCACGTCTTGCATCAGCCGGTCGAACGTCTCGTCAGCGTCAGGCTCGTTCATCGGAAACCTCCGTCAGTGCCGTAAGGGCTTTGCGCAGCGCGGTGACGCTGCTCGCGGGAAGGTGGCCGAGCGCGCGTTGCTCCACGGCTGTGAAGGCGCGGCGGACGGTCGTGGCGACTCGCCGACCGGTAGGCGTCAGCTTGACGAGGACGGCCCGGCGGTCGCCGTCGTGAGCGACCCGGGTGATGTGCCGACGTCGTTCCAGTCGGTCGAGCACGCTCGACACGGTGGTCGGCCGGGTTCCGACGTCAGCGGCCAGCTCGGACACAGTGCGGGCCCGGCCGTCGGCGAGCGTGGCGAGCGCGTTGATCTCCGAGGCGGACAAGCCCAGGTGGGCAAGCTCGTCGGCCAGTACGTCGAGCGTCGCGTGTGTCGCGCGCTGCAACGCAAGCAGTGGCGACCAGGCGTCATCGTTAGATACCACGAGATCGTAATATACGAACTCGTGGTATCGGCCGCAACCGAGAATCGGTCAGGTCGCCTGGATGACCGGGCAGCCCGCCCGGCGCAGTTGCCGAACCGTCGGGTTCCCCTTCTTCGCATCGGTGATGACCGCCGTGATTTCGCCGAACGGCAGCACGCGGTAGCGCGACGCTGCGCCGATCTTCTCCGCGCTGGCCAGGACGTATGTGTCGGCGGCGCGTCCGGCGAGAGTGCGTTTCATGGCGGCCTCGTCCGCGTCGCCCGTAGTCAGGCCGGTCTTCGGGTGTACGCCGGTGACGCCGAGCAGGAACAGGTCGGCCGAGACGGCTCGCGCGGCTTCGGCGGCGGCCGCGCCACAGGTGACCGCCGAGTGTTTGAACAACCGGCCGCCGAGCAGGAACACCTCGACCGCGTGATGGTCAAGAAGCGCCGATGCGATGGTCGGGCTGTGCGTGATGACAGTGCAGGCGAGGCTCGGCGGAATTGCGCGGGCGACCGCCAGGGTGGTGGTGCCGCCGTCGAGGATCACCGTCGTGCCGGGCTCGATCAGGCTCACCGCGTGTGCGGCGATCCGCCGCTTGCTCGCCGGTTCGACGTCGGCCCGCGCGGCGTAGTCGGCGACGGCGGGCGAGGCCGGAAGGGCGCCGCCGTAGACGCGTTGGCACAGGCCCGCGGCGGCCAGTTCGCGCAGGTCGCGGCGCAGTGTGTCTTCCGAAAGGCCCAGTTCTGCGGCCAGATCCTTGGCGATCACGGTGCCGTCGGTCCGCAGGCGGCCCAGCAGCAGTTCCTTGCGCTCGGCGGCCAGCATGCATGATCCTTCCGGTTCGTTCACGTTCTCGCACGTTCTTGCACTATCCTAGCCGCATGACGAAACCGCTGATGATCCTCATCGCCGGGCCGTACCGATCAGGCACCGGCGACGACCCGCAACTGATGGACCGGAATCTCGCTCGGCTGGAGGCGGCGGCCTGGCCGCTGTTCGAGGCGGGGCACATCCCGATGATTGGCGAGTGGGTGGCTCTGCCGGTGCTGCGTAGCGCCGGCGTGGGTGGCGTCACGGATCCGCTGGCCGAGCAGGTCATGTACCCCACGGCGCAACGCCTGCTGCAGCATTGCGACGGCGTGCTGCGCTTGCCCGGGCAGTCGACCGGCGCCGATCAGGATGTCGCCATCGCCCGCGAACGGGGCCTGCCGGTCTGGTTCTCCGTCGACGATGTCCCGGGCGCCGACAATTCTCGCGATCGGGCAACGTCGTCCGGTGCCGAGTTGGAAGAGCCGCGAGCAGCCGATCAGTGACCGCGGAAGGCTTCCTCCAGCCACCATGAGCCCCGGTCCGCGGTGACCTTCGCATCAATGAGCAGGGGATGGGCTCGCTTGCCGTCGAGCCATGAGCGCACCCCGACCAGATCCTCGGGGCGGCGCACCGTGATCGCTTCCAGGCCGAACCCGCGCGCGATCGCCGCGATGTCGGTGGGCGGGAACCGGACCGTCGACAGGTCATGGCCGTCCGGACCGAAGTGGTGGACCTCCGCGCCGTACGCCTCGTCGTTGTAGACGATCACGACCATCGGCAGGCCGAGCCGCCGGATGGTGTCGAGCTCGGCGATGCTCATCAGCGCGCCACCGTCGCCGAGTGCGGCCACCGGCAGGCGTCCCGGCTGCGCCAACGCGGCGCCGATCGCGGTAGCCAGACCCAACCCGATCGACTGGAACGCCTGGGTGAAACAGAATCCGCGCTCGTCCGGCACTGATAGGAACATGCTCGGGTAGCCCATGAAATTGCCCGAGTCGACGCCGACCACGCGCTCGGCGGGCAGCATGTCGTCGAGCGCGATGGTCAGGGTTCGCGGATCGATCAGCTCGTCGGTCGACGTGTCGTCGTAGTCGACGTCGCGCCAGCGTCCCTGCGTTCGGATGCGGACGCGGGTCTGCTCGCTGCGGTAACCGCGCGTGCCGCGGTCGGCGAATACCCTGGTTGCCGCGCGGGCGGTCGCGGTGACCCCGCCCGTGACGCCGAATTGGATGTCGCGGTGGACGCCGAACGCCGCCGGGTCGAGGTCGACCTGCACGACGGTGGCATCCGGGCCGATCAGCTTGCCGTGCCGCGTCGTCCACATGTTCAGTGCACAACCCCAGCCAACGACGAGGTCCGCGTCGCTGATCAGTTCCGCCGATACCGGTGAGGCGAATCCGCCCGAGACGTCGAGTGTCCAGGCGTTGCCGTGAAAGAGCCCTTTGGCGACGGCGCTGGTTGCGAGCAATGCCCCGCACATCTCGCCAAGTTCGATGAGCGCCTCGCGCGCGCCCGGTGCGCGCGAGCCGCGTCCGGCGATGAACACCGGACGCTTCGCCCGGCGAAGAGCATCGACGAGCAGGAGCAGGCTCATCTCGTCGGGCTCCGGATCGGGCGGGCCTGACTGCAGCGACACGGGGCCGGTCTCGACGTCGGCCGCCTGAACGGCAAGCGGCAGGCTGAGCACGACAGTGCGTCGTTCGTCACGGGCGAGGTGGAACGCTCGCGCCGCAGTGGCGACCGCGGTCTCGGCCGACTCGATCCGCATCGCGACGGCGCCCACCGACCGCGCCAGTGCGTCCTGATCGACGTAGAAGTTCGACGTGCGTTCGGTGACGTCAGCGGCAAGCACGATCATCGGGGTGCGGCTCTTCGCGGCCTCGGCGATGCCGGTCATGGCATTGGTCAGGCCTGGACCCTGGTGCACGCTCAGCGCGGCGACGGTGTCGCTCATCCGTGCGTACGCATCGGCCATCGTGGCCGCGCCGGCCTCGTGCCGAGCGGCGACGAAGCGAACACCCGATTCGACAAGGGCATTCGTCACGTGAAAGTTGCCCGAGCCGACCACGCCGAAGACGTGACTGATACCGAGCTCAGCGAGGCTCCGGCCGATAGCTTGCGCGGCAAGCATCAGTCCACCCAGGGACTGACGCGGCCGCGCGGCGGCGGCGGGTTCTTCGCGCGAGCGCTCATCAAATCCCTCCGCCGTGGGCGGATCCGTGTCCCCACCGCTCGCTGCGCTCGGGTGGATCCCCGGCTCCGCACGCGTCTTCGACGCGGCCGCGTGGCGGCGGCGGGTTCTTCGCGCAAGCGCCCATCAGTGCTCGACTAGGGCGAACACGCGAGCCGGACTGCCGGAGCCGCCGACGATCTTCAACGGCGACGCGACGAGGATCGCCCCGGACGGCGGCAACTGAGCAAGATTCTGCAGCTGGGTCAGACCGTACTTGCCGGCGCCGTGCATCAATGTGTGGCACGGGAACATCGGGTCGAAGCCCGCGGCCGCGCCGGCATCGGTGCCGACGGTCTCGACGCCGAGCCCGATCACCGGCGACTCCTCGGCCAGCCATCGCGCGCATTCGACCGACAGGCCCGGCGTGTGCGGCCCGGCGTCGTCCGCGTTGAGGAATGCCTCCTGCGACTGCGACCGGGCGTCCCACCCGGTGCGGTAGAGCAGCCAACCTCCCTCGGGCAGCGGGCCGTGCTCACCCTCCCAGGCGCGGATGTGATCGACCTCGAGCAGGAAGTCCGGGTTCTGCGCCGCCTGCGCGGAGAAGTCGAGTACGGCGGCCGGACCGACGAGCCGCCGGGGCGGCGCCGAAGCAACGTCCTCACCGCCCTGGCCGGTGATCCAGTGACACGGCGCGTCGAAGTGCGTGCCCGTGTGCTCGCCGGTGCGGAAGTTGTTCCAGTACCACCCCGGACCCCGCTCGTCGTAGCGGCTGATCTCCTCGAACTCGAACGCGGCGGTCTGGCCGAACTGCGCCGGGAGTCGCAGTGTCGGAGTGCTGTTCGACAACGGCGCGGTGAGGTCGACGACCTCGACCGTGCCGGAGGCGAGCGCCGCGACGAGCTCGGGGAGGACCGACATGCTGGCTCCTTACGCAGACGCAGACAACGCGCACACTACCGAGGCTGTGCAGCGTGGTCCTGTCGGTGCGACGGGAGTCAGACGAGATTGGTCAGCGAACTCAGCGCGGCCTTGTGCAGCCGGGTGATCGGGTTCAGGGCAGTGGAGCGGTACTCGTAGGACCCTGACTCGAACGTGACGTAGAGCGTGCTGCCGTAGCTGGTCACGCCCTCGTTCATGCTCGGTGACCGGAAGCAGTACAGCTTCGCGCTGTCCAGGCTGCTGTAGCCGCGCTTGACCACGTAGATGTTTCCGCGATTGCGCCGGCCGTAGGACGTGCTGAAGATGAACCGGGTTCCGGTGACGGCGACGCCTTGCGTCTTGGTGGGTATCTGGTAGCCGCCGGGCTGCGTGGTCAGCGATCCGTTGCTCGCGATCTTGTAGGCGTACATGCGATCACGGCCGGTGGGGTTGAACAGTCCCGCGTAGAGGTACCCGCCGTACGTCGAGAGGAACGAGGCTCCGTGCACGGCCCGCGGGGTGCCGACCGAGCTGATGTAGAGGTGGCCGCGGCGGTGGTTCATCGCCAGGCGCATGTCTGACGTGCGGTACTTGCGGATGCTCTGCCCGGCACCGGAGATGAAGATCCAGTTGCCGCTGACGGCGATTCCGCCGGCGTGCGTCGCGGCGATCTCGGCGGTGTTGATGTGCGCGCCCGTCGCCCGGTCGATGCCGTGGACGTAGGCCCGCGCGCCGTCGCGGTAGGCCGTGACCAGCAGCAGGTCATGACCCTTGCCGTCCCAGTTGTGCCACATGGCAACGCCTTGTGGGGTGTGCGTGTCGAGATTCGGGACGATGGCCTTCGTTGCGGAGAATCGCCGGTCGTAGGCGTACGAAGCTGACGGCCCGCTGTAGAACGACGCACTCTTTCCGCTGGAACTTGTGCTGCACGTAATCGCCTTAGCGGTAACAGCCGCCACAGTCGGCGCCGCACCCGACGGCCGCGCCAGTACGGCGACGCCGGTCGCCGTGGCCGCCACGACCACTGCGGTCACGCCGACCGTGGCCCGCCGCATCGTCAATTTGCAAAGCATTCGGTGCCCTCCCATTGAATTGCCAACGGCGGTGGACCATATCGTACGAATCTCACCGTTTGCGACTCATTTGCTGTGGCCCATTTCCCTGCGCTTCGGCTCCGGATCTGCCGGGTGCCGCTCTTCGCATGCCAAGATCTGCGCTCGATAGGGATGGCACCGTCGGTGCGGGCGCCTTGGGGGGTCAATTGCTCATCGCGGCGAAGCGGCTATTTGACGGCAGCGGCGATTCGATCCTGGAAGATCCGCTCGTCGAGGTATCGGCCGGGCGGATTGTCGGCGTCACGCAGGGCCGGCCCCCGGCGGAGGGCTCCGACGTCGTCGACCTCGGTGACGTCACGTTGCTGCCCGGTCTGATCGACGTTCACCAGCACCTCGCATTCGACGCCTCGGCCGACCCGCTGGCCGGCCTCGCCGCTGACGACGACGCCACCCTCTTGTTGCGGATGCGCCTCGCGGCGTTGCGGGCGCTTGCCGGCGGCGTCACCACGCTTCGTGATCTGGGCGATCGCAACTACGTGTCGCTCACGTTGCGGGACTGGTTCCGTTCGGGGGCGGAGGTCGGCCCCGAAATCCTGACGGCCGGCCCACCGATCACAATCACCGGTGGGCACTGCTGGTTCCTCGGCGGCGAGGCCGATGGCGAGGAGGGCGTCCGGCAGGCCGTGCACGCGCACGCGGCCCGGGGCGTCGACGCGATCAAGATCATGGCTACGGGCGGCAACATGACCCCCACGCTGGGCCCGCACGAATCGCAGTACACGCTCGCCGAACTCGCCGCCGCCGTAGACGCCGCGCACTCCCACGGGCTCAAGATCGCCGCGCACGCCCATGGCGGGCCGGGCATCGCCGACGCCATGGCCGCCGGCGTCGACAGCATCGAGCACTGCACGTTCTTCACGGAGGACGGCGTCGACGCCGATCCCGAAGTGATCGCCGAGCTCGGCCGCCGGCACGTGGTCGTATCGGTGACCGCCGGCTTCCTCCCGGGAGCCGTGGCGCCCTATCCCGCGATGGCCAAGCGGATGGCCGCCATTCGGGTCAATCACGCGGCGCTGTACCGGGCCGGAGCAACGATCGTCTGCGGAACCGACGCCGGCGTGGGACAGATCAAGCCGCACGATGTCCTGCGCTACGGCGTGAGTGACTTCCTGCCCGCCCTCGGGATGAGCAACGCCGAGGCGCTGCGCGCCAACACCTCCGTCGCCGCCGACGTCTGCGGAGTCGGCGACCGCAAGGGCACGATCTCGGCCGGCAAGGACGCCGACCTCATTGCCGTGGCGGGCGATCCGCTCGACGACATCGCCTGCGTGCAGCAGGTGCTCGCCGTCTTCGTCGGCGGCAACCGGGTCAAAATCGCGAGCCAGCCCGTCGACGGGTGAATACGCTGCCCGGAGCGCGGCCGCGAACTACTTGTCCGACTTCGGGCAATAACGGTTGTGAACCAAACAAACTCAACCGTCCAATATGCGAGGGTGGGCGTGCCGCCGCTTGGCACCGACCGAACGGACGCCGACCTGGTGGTTGGCGAGTTCGCGGCGCTGTTCGACCGGCACGCCGTCGCGGTGCACCGCTATCTCGCCCGCCGGGCCGGCACCACCGTTGCCGACGATCTACTCGCGCAGACCTTTCTCGTCGCATATGAACGTCGCGGCGACTATGACCGCACCCGGCCGGACGCCCGACCGTGGCTGTTCGGCATCGCGACGAACCTGCTGCGTCGACAACAGCGCGACGAGGTAAGGCAGTACCAGGCCTGGGCCCGGACGGGCGTCGACCCGGCCGGCGCCGACCACGCCCTGCGCGTCGCCGACCGGGTCGACGCCGCCGCCACCGCGAGCCGCCTGGCCGGTGCGCTCGCCGAACTTCCGCACGCCGACCGCGAGGTGTTGCAACTGGTCGCTTGGGGCCAGCTCACCTATCCCGAGGTCGCCGCCGCACTCGACATCCCCGTGGGAACCGTGCGCTCCCGGCTGCATCGCGCTCGTGCCGCGCTGCGCCGCGCCGTCCCCCAATCCGAAGGAAACTGACCATGGACGAGATGACCACCCTCGCGCAGTTGCGCGACGACATTCCCGATCCGACCCCACAGGCACTCGCGGCCGCCCGCGCCCGGCTGATCGACCGGATCTCGGAAACCGAGACGCGGCGCACCGTCATCCTGATGGAGTCCCGGCGCCCGAACCTGCGCCGGCGTGCCCTGATCGGCATCGCCGCGGCCGCGGTGATCGCCGCCGGAGCCGGGCTGCTCACCACCAGCGGCGGCAACGGCCACCCGACGGCCGGCCCGACCGGTAGCGCGCCGGCGATGAGTCAGGCGGCCAACGCGCTCGACCTCGCTGCGATTCACACGCTCAAGAGCGGCGATCCGGCTCTCGCGTCCGGGCAGTACACCCACGTGACGACCGACTCGTGGCGCGGCGAGCACGTCGACAACATCAGCTTCCTGATGAAGGCGCGCCTCGAGACGTGGGCACCGGGCGATGCCAAGGGCACGTGGTACTGGCGCGAGACCGACGGGCTCGCGACGAAGTTCGCCAGTACCGCCGACGAGCAGTACATGCGGGCACATCACCCGGAGTGGTTCACGAAGAGCGTGTCCCTCGCGAGCGGGCACAACGGCCGGCAGGACCGCGCGCCGGCCGGTGGGCCGCAGCCGGTCCCGTCAGCGAGCACGGCCGACGGCAAGCCGCAACCAGCCAAGCCGGACTGGGATTTCCCCACACCCGCCTGGTTGGCCCAGCAGCCGCGCGACCCGCAGGCGCTGCTGGCCGCTATCGAGGCCGCGCAGCCGACGCCCGCACCCGGAACGACGGCCAAGGCTGACGTGCCCACGCTCGCCTTCACCCAGATCGCGCAGACGCTCGCGAGCGGGATCGTGCCGGCCGACCTGCGCGCCGCGCTCTACCGGGCGGCGATCAAGCTCCCCGGCATCGAACTGGTCTCGTCCACGGCTGATCTGAACGGCCGCAAGGGGATCGCGATCGGCCGGCTCGAGCCGTTCGGATCACTGCGGCAGGAGATCATCTTCGACTCCGCCGCGGGCAGGTTCATCGGCGAACGCGAGGTCGTCGTCAAGTCCGACGACAGCGACGCGAACCTTCCGGTCGGGGCGACGTACAACTCGACCGCGGTCACCACGACGGTGACCGGCAACCCGCACCTGTTCTGACCCTCTGGCTCAGCCCGGCGTCGCAGAGCGGCGCCGGGCTTGCCATGCCCTGAGCCGCCCTGGCTGATACCGCTCGGGCGAGCGGCCGGGTCACGAACCGCCTTTGCTGATCGAGCGAAAGTGCGAGTGGTAGGTCACGGTAAGCCTCGTGATCACCTGCGGATCTTGCACCGCTGGCGGTGCGCAATCTACAGGTGACAACGAGACGAGCGACCCGACCGAATCAGTAGCTGAACTGCTGGATCTGGTTCCCGTACGGCGAGTAGGTCCAGCCGGTTCGGGTGGCCGGGTCGATCTGGATGCCGCGTTCGGCCGTGAAGTCCTCCGGTCCGTTGAAGGCAGTAATCAGGTTGAAGTTCTCGCGGAACGAGACCCGCGCGCCGGTGCGCAGGTCGGTGTCCATCCCGTCCGGTCCGAGCGTTACCTTCGAGCCGTCGTACAGGGTGAACTGCTGCGCCGAGCGGGCCGGCAAGGTTGCGCCCAGCGGTCCAGACGGGCCGGACGGCGCGGCATCAGCCACAGCGGGCGAACACGCCGCCGCGATTGTGACAGCAGCAAGCAGTCGAACAACACGCATCGAATCTCCAGCCGGGTTATGGGTCAGTGACCTGTGCGCCGCTGCCTGTTGTCGCAGGCGGCTCGAAATCGCGTCGCACCGACCGCACGGCCTGCCGAGTATCAGTCGGCCCTCGAAGATTTGAGATCAGTCAAACGATCGAATAATTGGCGACGGCTCGATGCGTCCACCGGGGATCACACCAGACTCGATCGCGCTGACTACGAGCGCAGTACGGCTCGACACCTTGAGCTTGCGCATTGCAGAGTTCAACTGGGTGGCCACAGTTTTGGGCGAGCGGCAAAGGGCTTCTGCGATGTCGCGGTTCGTGCCGCCCGCCATCAGCTGCCGAACGACCTCGATCTCGCGCGGCGAGAGTTGGTCGCCGTAGCCGCGTCGTCCGCGGTGCTTGCGGCCCGGACGCGGCAGGTCCTTGATCCCGTGGGCGCGCAGAGTGCGACCGACCCGCTCCACGTGCGGGTGGGCGCCGAGATCGGCCATGCGCTGTCGCGCGTCGAGCAACACAGCGAGCCCGGTGTCGGCCTTACCGGCGGCAAGCAGCGACCGCCCCTGCCTTTCGCGGGCGAGCAAGGTCTCGTACGGTCGCGGCAGTTTCTGCCAGGCGGCGGCCGAGCGACCGAACAGGTTCGCGGCCCGCGCGTGGTCCCCGTTCGCCTCGGCGAGCATGGCCCGGCACAGGGTCAACGCCGCCTTCGGCCCCGGCGCCGTACGCCCGCGTATGCCGCGCCCGAACGACTCGGCCAGCGCGACTGCCTGCTCGTGCGCGTTCGTGGCCAGCAGCGCTTGAATTCGGATCGGGACGACATCGGTGCCCCAGATCCAAATCTCCTTCTCGGCAATGGTGCCGACCGGATTCGCCGTCATTTCGCGGGCAAGGTCGGCCGCACCCTGGTCGAGTTGAAGTCTGGCCAGGGCGGCGGTCGGCTCCATCAGGCGGTCGAGCACGCCCAGGCGGCGTACGTCGTCGATGGCCGAGCGAAGTTGCTCTTCGGCGGCCACCGGATCACCCGTTGCGCTTGCCAGCAACCCGAGCAGGATCGCGATCTCGAGCTGATTCGGCGGCTCGGCGTCCTCCGAACCGATCCGGGTGCGCACCCGGTCGGCCAGGCCGTCCCATGCGCCGGTGAGCCAGTCCAGGTGAGCGTGGGTTACGGCGATGTCCTCCGATAGTCGCTCGTGGCCGACGTCCTGGCTGAGCCGGGCCGCGGTCGCTAGTCGAACCTCTGCCTCGGCGTAACGTCCCCAGAGCATCGCGGCATAGCCGGCATTGAGGTGGCCGCTGGCGAGCGGCCGCCGCTCGGCCGGCGCCCCGGTCTCGGTGGGCAGCTCAGCCGCGACCGTCCAACCTGCTTCCTGACCGAGCAGCAGCAACGCCGTGGCCCGGTTGACGGTGAGATTCATCCGGTCGATCGGCGAGATCGAGTCCGGCGTGATTCGCGCCGCGCGGCGCAGCCACCGAACGTGCGTCGACACCGGCCAGCACGTCGCGCGCGGCCAACCGAGGTAGATCATCGCGCGCGCGGCTTCGTACGCGCTGTGCCTCAAGTGGGGAATCGCGGCCTGCAACTCGGCGTATCCCGCGTCGTAGTCGCCCATCTGCATGAGCAGCCGGCCTAACGGATTGCGGACCTCGCCCGCCTGCGCGGCGGTGATGCCGGGCGTGTCGAGCACTGATCGCAGCGTCGAAACGACGCGTCGAACCAGGTCGACGACCACGGCCCGGCGAGACAGTGCGACGAACCCGAGCTTGCAGGCCAGCCTCGCGCGCTCGCTCGTCGCCAGGTCGGCGCGAGGCACTAGGTCGATGAGCAGGGTGATCGCGACCGCGTTGTCGCCGGCGCTGACGGCCAGGTCGGCGGCGAGTTCGGCGTAGTGGCTCCATTTCCGGATGTCGTTGCCGTGGCGGTAGTGGCGGGCCAGCTGCGGTACCGGTTGCGGGTCGACGCCTTCGAGAACCTGCCCGGCGTGCTGATGCATCTGCCGACGAGCAGATGTCGGGATCACCTCGTAGATCGCCGAGGCGGTCAGCATGTGCCTGACGCGGAGCCGGCCCGTAACGTCTTCGCCCAGCAGTCCTGAGTCGATCGCTTCGGCCACGCCAGAGCTGATGTCTCCGGTGTCGAGGCGGCAGATGGCGGCGAGCACGGCAACCTCCGCTGGCTCGTTCAGTACAGCGGCCGCGTCCAGCAGCGTTTGGGCCGCCGGACTCAGACGTTGCACTCGCTCCAGCACGGAGTCGCGGATCGTCGACGGGACCGGTACGTCGTCGAACGTTCGACACGACCATTCCTTGCCGCGCCGGATCAGGCCCGAGCGATCGTGCAGCAGGCGCACCGATTCCTCGATCGCCAGCGGAAGCCCGCCGGTGTATCGATGCAGGAACTCGGCGAACTGGCCCGCCACCGGATCTCCGCCCAGCATGGACGATGCCACCTCGGCCGTGCCCGTCTCGTCCAACGGCCGAAGCGTCAGGCGCAACTGCCGGGTGCCGGCCGGTACCCGCGACGACAGCCGGAGCAGCGGCGACGCCGGCGGCAGGTCCTCGCGCCGATACGTAGCCATCAGGTTCAGGCCGGTGTGGTGTTGGCCGGCGCACAGGAACAGCAGGAAGTCCAGGGTCGCCTCGTCCGCCCAGTGCAGGTCCTCCACGACCAGGATCGACACGTCGAGGCAGGTGATCAGTTCGGCCATCGCCCGGAACAACCGGTGGCGGGCGGCATTGCCGTCGTCGGGCGGATCGAGCGCCGGAGGCAGATCGGCCGCCCACTCGGGCAGCAGTGGGCGCAACGCCCCGGCCAACTCGGTCAACGGGAGACCGGTCACGCGATCGCAGGCCTGCCGTACTGCGCCTACCAATGGCCCCAATGTGAATGGCTCGGCCAGCGGCGGGCAGACGGCTGTCAACGTTCGCTGCTTGCGGGCGGCGGGGGAGGCCAGGACCTCCTGTATGAGACGGCTCTTGCCGCTGCCAGCCGCTCCCTCGACCAGCACGACCACCGGCGACGATCCGCGAAACGTCTCGATAAGTGCGCGGCGCTCCCGTTCGCGGCCGACAAGCGCAGGGCGCGAAACCACGGCGCCTACTGAGTGCCTGCTCGATCTCGCCACGGTGGTCGATGGTCGATCATGGCGCAGCGACGACGCAACTGAACTACGGCAACTGAACTACGCGCACTGAACTACGGCGACTGAACTACGCGCACTGAACTACACCGACTGAACTACACCGGCCCGCCGTCAGGCCGCCCGACGCCGCGCGGCCAAATGGCTGACGGCGATTCAGACCTTCACCCGCGAGCGGGTGTCTGCCGCCAGCACGCTGTCCAGGTCGGCGTCGGTGTCGGCGACCTCGCGCACCACGTCACGCTCGCGGTCGGCGGCCGCCACTCGTGGCAACAGGATCAAGGCCGCGAGGCTGACCACCGCGCATCCGACGATGTAGACGCTCACCCAGATCGAGCTGTGGTAGTGGTCGATGATGGCTGCGGCGATCAGCGGCGCCGGACCGCCGGCCACCACCGACGAGAGCTGGTAGCCGAGCCCAGCCCCGGTGTAGCGCACCTCGGTGCCGAAGCTCTCGGCGATCAACGCCGCCTCCGGTCCGTACATGATGTCGTGCACGAACAGGCTCGCCACGATGGCCAGCAACACCAGGCCGGCGTTGCGTGTGTTGAGCAGCGCGAAGTACGGGAACGCGAACGCGCCCATGAGGACGACCCCGGTGCCGTACACCTTCTTGCGGCCGTACCGGTCAGACAGCACGCCGGCCACCGGGACGGTGATCACCCCGACGGCGGCGGCAACCAGGACGTCGTTGAGCAGACTGTCGCGCGAGAGTCCGAGTTGCTTGGTGCCGTAGGCCAGCACGAACGTCACGAACAGATAGAACGGCGCCTGCTCGGACATCCGCACGAGCGCGGTGAGCACAACCTCCTTCGGGTGGCGGCGCAGCACGTCGAGCAACGGGATCTTGCGCACCGTGCCGGACTTCTCCACGGCCGAGAACTGCGGGCTCTCCTCGACGGTCAGCCGGACGTAGAGGCCAATTGCGATCAGCACGAAGCCGAGCAGGAACGGCACCCGCCAGCCGGTCGTGTCGAACTGGTCGCCGTAGACGTGGCTGAACAGCTTCACCGCGCCGGTGCTCAGCAGCAGGCCGAACGGGATGCCCAGTTGCGGCCAACTCGCCGACAGGCCGTGCCCCTTGCGTTTGGTCCACTCCATCGACAGCAGGACCGAACCGCCCCACTCACCACCGACGCCGATGCCCTGGACGGCGCGCAGCACCGTCAACAGGATCGGTGCCGCGATGCCGATGCGCGCGTAGGTGGGCAGTACGCCGATGAGTCCCGTGCCGACCCCCATCAGCACGAGCGTGAAGATCAGAGTCGTCTTGCGCCCGACGCGATCGCCCCAGTGCCCGAAGATCATCGCGCCGATCGGACGGGCGGCGAAGCCGACGAACTGCGTGCCGAACGATGCCAGCACGCCGACCGCGGGGCTCGCGTGTGGGAAGAACAGATGCGGGAAGACCGTCGCAGCGGCGGTGCCGTAGAGCAGGAAGTCGTACCACTCGATGGTGGTGCCGATCGTGCTCGCGACGGCCGCTTTGCGAGCTGACCTCTTGATTGACCTCGACGTTTCGATGTCTGCCACGAAGCCTCCAGATTTCGGCTCCCCCGCCTGTCATTGACACCCGACACAACGCCTGAAAGGAACGGATGTCAAGGTTTGGCCTGCTTAGGCTACTTGCCCTATAGATCGATTTTGCGCAGGACGAAGCGCCGCCCGCCGTCGTCCATGACCCGCGGTAATGGCCTACCCTGCCTTGGCGACCGGTAATCACCGGCTCGGTCTTAGCGGCCAGCAGGTAGTCGAATTCCGCGAAATTGCCTGCCAGCAATTCGGGCGGCGTGGGAATGATCGAATACCACGCACCAATGCCCATGCGGTGAGCGTCGAGTCGGGCGTGATCAGGCGGTGGGATTCTCGCGGAGCCAGCTTGCCGCTCTGCGCGCCGACGCACGCGAAAGCCAGGCATCTTGAATCACTTCGGCCAGTTCCTGTCGGGTGAGTTCGCCAATCCGGCTCGCTCGTAGCAGTACCGATGGGTGCCCGTCGAAGTGCGAGGTCGTGAAGAAAGGCGAGGCGTCGTCCTGGACGAGCGCGTGCTTCTCGGCTTCGGAAGTCACCCAGAACACGATGACGTCCGGATAGCGCTCTCCGGTCACCGGATCCTTCGCGTCCGGGCGAGGATTGCGAAAGAAGACGAATGACTTGCCGCCCACCTGATAAACCGGATTGTCGCTGGTGCCGTACTCGACCGTGACATGCGGCATGCCCAGGGCAAGTTCGTGCACGTCATCGATCCGGGCGGCCCGGCGGCCAGTGCGCGACACAGGACAACCTAACTACAGGAACAGCCGAGGCAGCTTGCGAACATGGTTGCGCCCTGCCCAGCCTGCGAGAAAGACGATTCGTGAAACCAGACGTTCCCGCCGATCCGACCGTGCTGCACCCGATGCCCGAGCAGCCGCGGGTCGTACTGCTGAAGCCGCTCGTCACGTCCCCGCTGATCGACGTCGGGGAGTTCTCCTACTACGACGACCCGGATGATCCGACCGCTTTCGAGACCCGCAACGTGCTCTATCACTACGGGCCGGAAAGGCTGATCATCGGGAAGTTCTGCGCGCTCGGTGAGGGCGTGCGGTTCATCATGAACGGCGCCAACCACCGCATGGATGGCCCGTCAACCTTTCCGTTCCCGATCATGGGCGGTTCCTGGGCCGAGCACTTCGATCTGATCACCGGCCTGCCCGGACGCGGTGACACCGTCGTGGGCAACGACGTCTGGTTCGGATACCGGGCCACGGTGATGCCCGGAGTCCGTATCGGCGACGGCGCGATCATCGCCTCCGGTTCCGTCGTCGTCGATGACGTCCCCGCCTACGGCATCGTGGGCGGCAATCCGGCAAAGCTCATTCGCCGCCGATACAACGACGACGACATCGCGCGCCTGCTGGCCCTGGCCTGGTGGGACTGGCCACTGCCGCTCATCACCGAGCACGTCCGCTCCATCATGTCCGGCAGCATCGAGGCTCTCGAGGCCGCAGCGCCAGCTTGACCCGGCCGGCGACCCGGCAATCGAGTCACTGCGCGACGAGGGCCGAGCCAGCCCGCCGCGAATGGACCGCACCCGGCGCGTCCTCGCGGTCGGCCGCGTCCCGAACTCGTCCTAGCCTGCCCAGCCGTCCCCGGCTGACTAGAGGTTGACGGTTCCGCTGATGCCGACGACCGTGTCGCCGCCGACCCAGATGTCGTCGTCGACCTTCTCGATGTAGATGCGCCCGCGGCGCCGCAGCCGGGTGCCCTGCGATGCGACATAGGCCGGCGGCGTTATCGCGGTGCCGATCAGCCACTGGGCGATCCCGGCGTTGAGGCTGCCGGTAACCGGATCCTCGTGGCTCGTCTCGCAGGTGAACGCGCGGACTTCGAAATCGGCATCGGAACCGTTGGGGTACGCACCGATGACCCCAATCTTGAACGGGCCCATCGACGCGAAGTCCGGCTCGATGTCCAGGACGCTGCGGGCGTCGGCCAGCCGGACCGCCACCCAACCCGGGCCGTTGTCGACCCACTGGGCATCGACGATGTCGCTTGCCGGCATGCGCAGCGCGCGTGCGATCTGGGCCAGATCCGAAGCGGCGACCGGACCGTCCTGCACGAGCGGTGGCGCCGCGAACGCCAGGCGAGTTCCGTCCTGACGCACGCGCACCAGCCCGGCGCCACATTGCTGAACGAGAAGCCCGGGTTGTCGCGGGATGCCGCCCCGGTTGAGCCACGCCCGGGCCGAGCCAAGAGTCGGGTGACCGGCGAAAGGCAACTCGCGGGTCGGCGTGAAGATCCGCACCCGATAGTCGGCCGACTGATCGCTCGGGGCCAGGAGAAAGGTCGTCTCGGAAAGGTTCGTCCAGCGGGCGAACGCCGACATCTGATCGTCGGTCAAAGCATCAGCCTGGTGGACCACCGCGAGCGGGTTGCCGAGTAGGAGTTCGTCGGTGAAGACGTCGATCTGATCGAAGGGCGGCACCGCGCGAACGTTTCAAGCGCTCGGCGCCGACGTCAACGGCTGGGTCGCCATTCAGGCCAGCACCTGGCCATTGGACCGACGCGCCCGGACCGCGATCACCGATCAGGGAAGGCCGGGGGCCTTCGTCGCGTCAGCCACTTAGCGAATACAGGGCGCACGGCACGTCGTGGTGTTGGGTGAAACGGACGAACGTGAAGCCGATCTTGTCGAGCACGCGGCGGCTCGCGACGTTCTCGACGGCCGCAAAGGCCCACAGCGCGTCAGCGTCGTCGCGTCGGTGAGCCTGATGCCACCGAACGAGTGCCGCCGCAATCTCGGTCGCCAGACCGTGGCCCCATCGTTCGCGCCGGATCGTGTACCCGAGCTCCCGCGCGTGGTCGGCCGCACCGAAGCCGGCGCGGCCGACCAGCTCACCTTGCGCGTCGGCGATGCGCCACTTCGACCAACCGCGTGTTGCCTGCTCGCGCTGGTACGACGCGAGCAGGTGCTCGGTCTCCTGCCTGGTCTCGGGGCGGCCACTGCGCACATAGCGCATCGTCAGCGGGTCCGAATGCATCTCGTGCAGAGCTTCGACGTCTTCCGGAAGCCACGTCGTCGCGACGAGTCGGTCAGTTCGAAGGATCGTTTCTCGCACATTCCCAGTATCGACGAGCGGCACGGGTGCTCGAGCACGCAGCGGCGAAGCGTGCTCGCCCTCGCGACTACGCGTCAGGTTCGGCGGAGTCGATCCACGAGGGCAGCCAGACGTCTGCGGGCGCATAGCCCTGATGGTGGGCGCGTAGGTAGTCGAGCAGCATGGCGAGTCCGTGGTGGGTGTTTCCGTCGTCCCACACGACATAAAGCGGGAACAGCGGTGTTGGCCGCACGATCGGGATTCGCCGGAGGTCGTAGCTGGCCGGCCACAGGTAGCGGCTGCCCTCACCGACGAGCGTTGCCAGATGGGGCGAGTCCGAGATCTCCTCGAGGAGCGCCTCGTTGCCGAAGTTCGGGCCGACCATGTCGATGGTCAGATCGAATGCGGATGCGAGCTCTTGGTAGTACACGCCCGCCTCGCCGTCTACCGGCAGGCCGGGCATCCAGATCGGGTGATCGCCCAGTTGGCCGGGCGTGACCTCAGCAAGGTCGGCGAGACGGTGGCGGGGGCCGACGAGAAGTTGGTGCCGTTCGTGCATGACCCGGGCCGCACGAAGCCCGCTGGGGACGTGGCCTGCCGTTGCGGCCAGCGCGCGGAAGGTGGCATCGACGGCTCCGGTGGCAACGGCGGCCAGCGCTCCGTCGACGTCGATGTCGGGCAGCGTCACGACGTCGAGATCGATGTCGGGATGGCGCTGATGAAATGCCTGCAGGAGAACGGCCGGTGCGATGCGTCGATTCAGGACGTCGACGCGCAGGGTTCGCCGCGTCGGTAGCACCGATGCGAGCGCGCGCTCCGCGGTGCGCAGTAGCTCGCGGGCGTGCGGTAGGAACGCCTGACCGTCGACGCTGAGCTGCACACCTCGCGGCCCACGTAGGAACAGTCGAGCGCCGAGATCTCGCTCGAGGGCCGCGATGCGTTTCGACACCGCCTGCTGGGTGATGGCCAGTTCGTCGCCCGCGGCTTGGAACTGTCCGGTATCAGCGACAGCGACGAACGTCCGCACGGCATCGAGGTCCACGTAGTGAACCTATTTCCACAACGGCCAGTTGTGCCGTTGCGGTGTGTCGGTTGTTTGAGCCGGTCGCCCACGTCGGGTTACCTCGTCACCGAACAACGCCGCGTTGTCGCGATCAGCCTGGACAGGAGAGCACTGGTGGTGTTTGGCGCGGGGTTCGGCCGGCGATTCGGTTGGCTGTGGGCCGCCTACGCGGTCAGCACCTACGGGACCTGGCTGGGGTTCGGAGCGTTCTCCTACATCGCGATCAAGGCGCTGCACGCCAGCACCGCGCAGGTGGCCGCCCTGTCTGCGTCGGGACTGGCAGTGGGTGCGCTGCTGGCATTGCCGCTGGGTCCGTGGGTTGAGTTCCGTCGCAAGCGGCCGGTGATGATCGCGATGGACCTGACCCGATTCGGGGCACTGGCCTCGATACCGATCGCCTACGCCCTGAACGCGCTGAGCTTCGGCCAGTTGATCTGCGTCTCGGTCGTCGTGTCGGCCGGCAACATCGCGTTCACCGCCGCCAGCGGAGCGTTTCTCAAAGCGCTCGTCGAGCCGGCCGAACTCCTGGTGGCCAACTCGAGGTTCGAGTCCACGAACTGGTCGGCCAGTGTCGTCGGTCCGACTCTCGGCGGGGCGGCGATCGGCCTGCTCGGCCCAGTCGTGACCGTCGCTGCCGACGCGGCCAGCTACCTGCTGTCCGCCCTGGGCATCACCGCGATCGGCGGCGGGGAACCGACAGCCGACGACCACACGATCGCGGCTAACCGTCGCTAGCTTGGCCGAGGGCTGGCGCTACATCCTGCGTCACCGGCAGCTCCGGCTGCTGTTCCTCAATTCCTTGGCGGTAAACGGTCTGATCATGGCCGGCGAACCGCCGCTGGCCGTCCTCATGCTCGGCCGCCTCGGCTTTCAACCGTGGCAGTACGGGCTCGCCTTCGCCGTTCCCTGCATCGGGGGCCTGATCGGTTCCCGGCTCGCCCGGCCTCTCGTGGCCCGCTACGGCAACGCCGCCGTCCTGCGCGTGTTCGGGCGATTGCGGGCCTGCTGGCCCCTCGGCCTCGTGCTGGTTCGCCCCGGCCTGCCCGGCCTGCTCATCGTGATGGCCACCGAGCTCGTCCTGATCATCTGCTGCAGCATCTTCAACCCGGTCATGGCCACCTACCGACTCCAGGCCACCGACAACGACCGGGTCTCTCGCGTTCTCGCCGCCTGGTCGGTCGGCAGCACCGCGAGCCGGGCCGCCGTCATCGCGCTGTGGGGACTTCTCGCCACTCTGACGAGCCCCCGCTGGGCACTCGCCACAGCTGGCCTGCTCCTACTCGCCACACCCCTCTTGCTGCGCCACGCAGCCGATGGCGACACCCCGGCCGATGGCGACACCTGCGACCGGCCGTGGCGACACCGCGGCCGGTGGCGACACCGCGGCCACTGCCTCGTCGCAACAGCGACAACCGGCGACTCGAGGTGTCCCAGTGCCTGCGCGCGAATGAGGACCGATGGCGGCGGAGGCGCGCACCTCGACCTGATGTGGGACTGGGTGAGAAGGGCGACAAACGGTCGAAGTAATTAGTTACTTACCACTAACTTGGCGGCCATGCCGTCAACCCGAATGACCGGTCAGCAGCGCCGCGAGCAGGTGCTGTCCGTGGCCGAGCTCGAGTTCGCCGTCGCGGGCCTGCACGGTGCGTCGACTGAGACGATCGCCCACCGGGCCGGCATCACCCAGGCCTACGTGTTCCGCCTGTTCGGCACCAAGAAGCAGCTGTTCGTGGCGTGCGTGGACGCGGCGTTCGAGCGGATGACGCTGGCGCTCCTGGCCGCTGCCGGCGGCGCGAGCGGCATCGAGGGGCTGGCCGCGATGGGTCGCGAATACGACGCGATGCTGGCCGACCGCACCACGCTGCTGCTGCAGCTGCAGGGCTTCGCGGCCGCGGCCGCCGGTGATGTCGAGGTGCGCGACGCCGTGCGGGGCAGCTTCGGCCGGCTCTGGCAGGCCGTCGCCGACACCGCCGGCCTCGACCCGGTCACCGTCAAGACCTTCCTGGCCTTCGGGATGCTGCTCAACACCAGCGCCGCGCTCGAGCTGCGAGAGGTCGACGACAAGTGGGCCCGGCAGGCACGCACCCGCATCAAGGCCGGCCTGTTCACCCACATCACGCGCGAGACCAACCGATGAGCACCGCCTCCCGGTCGAACGCCGCCCGTCCGGCGGCGACCGATACCGCCGCGCCGGCAGCGCCGCGGTTCCTCGTCTTCGTGATCGTGTTTGTCGGCCTGGTCGTCGCGGTGGGCGGCAGCCTCGGCGCACCATTGATCACCGCGGTGGCGGAGCACTACAACGTCTCGCTGGCCGCGGCGCAATGGACCCTGACGATCGCGCTGCTGTCCGGCGCTGTCGCCACCCCGGTTCTCGGCCGACTTGGGTCCGGGCCCTACCGGCGCACCGTCGTGTTGGGCACGTTGGCTGTCGTCGTCGCCGGCAGCGTGCTCACCGTCATCCCGCTGCCGTTCGCGGTGCTGCTCGTCGGCCGGGCTGTTCAAGGCGTCGGCCTCGGACTCATCTCGCTGATGATGGCCACCGCCCGGGATCACCTTCCGGAGCAGCGCTCGGCCAGCACGATCGCGTTGCTGTCGGTCGCCTCGACGGCCGGCATCGGCGTCGGCTATCCCCTCGCCGGCCTGCTCACGGACCTGTGGGGTATCCGGGCCGCCTACGCCCTTGGCCTGGTCATCACCGCCGCCGCGCTGCTCGCTGCCGCGCTCTTCCTGCCGCCGGCACCGCAACGGCCGGCGGGCCGGGTCGACCTGCCCGGCGCGCTGCTCCTCGCCGTGGCGCTGCTCGCCCTGCTCATCGTGATCAGCCAAGTCGATCTGTGGCGTCACCACGCCGGTGTCGCTGCGGTCATCCTCGCCGCGGCCGTGCTGCTCCTTGCCTGGTGGACCGTCCTCGAGACTCGCATCGAGAAGCCGCTGGTTGACATCCGGCTACTGCGTCACCCGGCAGTCGCGGCCGCCAACCTGGTGATGTTCACCGGCGGCATCGGGATGTACCTGCTGTTCAGCCTGATCACCCGCTACGTCCAAACCCCAGCCTCGGCCGGATACGGCTTCGGGCTGGACACCTTTCAAGCGGGCCTCGTGCTCATCCCGTTCTCGATACTCGGCTTCGCCGCCGGCAAGCTGATGCCGCGGCTACGCGACCGCTTCAGTGCGCGCACGCTGCTGGCCGGCAGCACCACGGTCGTGCTCGCCGCGTTCATCCTGTTCGGAGTGGCCCGAGCGCATCTGGCCGAACCGGTGCTCGCCATGAGCATCCTCGGCATCGGCGTCGGGGCGTTCTCGGCGGCCATGCCCGCCGTCATCCTCGCCGCCACCCCGAAGGCCGAGACCGCCAGCGCCATGAGCGTCAACCAAGTCGTCCGCAGCGTCGGCTTCTCCATCGGCAGCGCCCTCGGCGGACTCATCCTCGCCGGCCACACCACCGACCTCTTCCCACACGAATCCGGCTACACCACCGCGGCGTGGACCGGCGCTGCCGCAACGGCCGCCACCCTGCTCGTCATCGCCGTCACCCGACCAGCATCGAACCCGCCACCCGGCAACTAGGACACGGTCTCGCGCAGCGCGCGGCGCGCAGCACGGGACACGCGGCTGCGCGCAGCGCGCGACACGTCACTCAGGCATGTCGCTGAAGCGGCTGTAGTGGCCCTGGAAGGAGACTGCGACGGTGGCCGTGGGGCCGTTGCGGTGCTTGGCGATGATCAGGTCGGCCTCGCCGGCGCGCGGCGATTCGCGTTCGTACATGTCTTCGCGGTGCACGAGCAGCACGACGTCTGAGTCCTGCTCGATCGAGCCGGACTCGCGAAGGTCGGACAGCATCGGCTTCTTGTCGGTGCGCTGCTCCGGCCCGCGGTTGAGCTGGGACAGTGCGATGACCGGCACGTCGAGTTCCTTGGCCAGCAGCTTGATCGCCCGGGAGAACTCGCTGACCTCCTGCTGGCGCGACTCGACGCGCTTGCCGCTGGTCATCAGTTGCAGGTAGTCGATGACGACCAACTGCAGGTCGTGGCGCTGGCGCAACCGGCGCGCCTTCGCCCGGATCTCCATCATGGTCAGGTTCGGCGAATCATCGATGAACAAAGGGGCTTCGGCCAGTTCACCCGATCGGCGGGCCAGCCGCGCCCAGTCCTGATCGCTCATGTGGCCCGAGCGCATGCTCCGCAGCGGCACCAGTGCCTCGGCGGAGAACAGCCGCATCATGATCTCGAGCTTGCCCATCTCCAGGGAGAACACGACCGTCGGCTTGTGATGCTTGATGGCCGCCGACCGGGCGAAGTCCAGCGCCAGTGTCGAGTTGTGCGTTGGCACCATCGAGTGCCCGGCCAGGTACATGTGCTCGGCATTGTCGACCTGCACGCAGCGAACCGGCACTGACCGGACCGGCCGCACCGCGACGATGTGGCGGGTGTGCGACTTGCGTCGGCTCGAGGGCGGCAGTCGGTGCGCACAACGGCTGAGCCGAAACACCTGATCGCCCGGCGTGAACGAGATGGTGTAGCCACCCCGCGGTCCGGCCTTCGAGCGCAGGGTCGGCCGGTAACCGAGGCTCGCGAGCAGTTCCCGAAGATCATCGATGAGACGCTTGTTGCTCACCGAGAACGTGACGTTGCCCGACGGCGTCACGGTGGCGCGGGCGTCGAGCAGGCCGGCGAGCAAGGCACGGCGCTGGGCCTCACTCGCACGCAGGTACTGCATCGGGATGTGCTTGCGTCCCATCACACCCAGCGCCCGCAGGTGGCCCGTGAGCGCGCCCTGCTCGCCGTGGTGACGCGCACGGCCGAGCCAGGCACCGAGCACGTACGGCGGCAACGGCAAGGGCCTGCGGGGCAGCGACAGCGGTGCCGTACAGGCAATGCGGTGATTGGTGACAGTGCCGCAGTACAGCGTCTGCGCGATCTCTTCGGTCGTGACGACCGAGTCGTTCGAGCCCCGGCGACCACCGGCGAGCGCCATCGCCGACGCCCGCGTGGATGTGCGCCACTGGTGCTCGGCATCGGCGATGATCACCGTGCCGTCGGAGAACTCGACCCGGTAGCACGGACGGCCGCGCATGACGTCGGTGGCCGCCACCACCCGCGTCGGATTACCGTCCGGGCCGAGCAAGGCGTCGCCAACCCGTACCTCCCCCATCGTCGTCCAGCCGCCTGGGGTTGGCAGCGGGGTGTCGAGGGCGAGCGCCTTGCCCGAGCCCGGGCGCCCGGCGACGGTCACCATCTGGCCGGGATGCAGGCCGTTGGTGATCTCGTCGAGCCGTGCAAAACCGGTAGGAATACCGGTGCCTACTCCGCCGGAATCGGCGATCCGCTCGATCTCAGTGAGCGTGCCGGTGAGCAGGGCTTCGATGTGTACGTAGTCCTCGCTGGTGCGTCGTTCGGTGACGTCGTAGATCTCGGCCTGCGCCCGGTCGACGACTTCGTCGACGCTGCCGACGATGCCGCTACCACCTTCGGCGGTCTGGTAGCCCATCTGTGCGATGCGCGTGCCCGCCGTGACGAGCCTGCGCAGCACCGCCTTCTCCGCGACGATCTGCGCGTAGTAGCCGGCGTTCGCCGCCGTGGGCACCGTCGAGATCAGCGTGTGCAGGTACGGCGCGCCGCCGACCCGGGCAAGCTGGCCGGCCTTGGTCAACTCGGCCGACACCGTCACCGCGTCAGCCGGTTCGCCGCGTGCATACAGATCGAGAACCGCGTCGTAGATGAGCTGATGCGCCGGGCGATAGAAATCGGTCGGGCGCAACACCTCGACGACGTCGGCGATCGCGTCCTTGCTCAGCAGCATGCCGCCGAGCGCTGACTGTTCGGCCGCGATGTCCTGAGGTGGCGTCCGGTCGTATGCGGCGCCTGAAACGTCACCGGCGCGCGCGTCTACAGCCTGCGTCACCTGAGTGTTCCCCCCTAGCCCCACCGGATCCCTGCGCACACACAGAGGATCCAGCCCCGCTCTGACAATTTCTGGCAGCGTGAGCCAGTCCTGAGGGCATTCGCTGCTGCGGGGCATCACGCTAGGGGCGAGCCGCCACCGTCATCAATCCGACCTGTGCACACACGTGTGGGTAACCCTGTGCGTAGCTTGTAGATCAGCGGTGGACGGCGCTGTGACTTTCGGCCGAAGATCCCATGCGTAGCCCGGGATCGTTGGCTCGCATCGTCCACCCGTTGTGGACAAGAAGTTATTCGCACGCTCCGGCGTGTCGGCTCGAGGTGGCATTCGGAGGCTGCGTACGGCAGGCAACGGGCTGGCTACGTAACCGGCAAGGTGTGCCGTAACGGAGTCGATCAATGTGGCAGGTCAACGCGCCGGAGGCCCGCAACGTAGCGCGAAAACAGAGGCGCCCACGGGAGAATCCCGTGGGCGCACTCGTTACAAGATCGGGCAAGCCCGCCCGACGTCGCGTGTCGACGGACTATCGCGACAGCCTCAGACGGCAGTAACCGTCACCGGGACCGTCGCGACCACATCTGGATGCAGGTCGACAGTGACGGTGTGCTCGCCGAGCGTCTTGATGTGGCCCGGCAGCTGGATCCGCTTGCGATCGATCAGCGGGCCCCCGGCCTGCTTGACGGCCGCCGCAACGTCGTTGGCAGTGACCGAGCCGAACAGCTTGCCGCCCTCGCCTGCGCGTGCGCCCAGCCGGACGTTGAGCTTCTCCAGTGCGGTCTTGATCTCGCGGGCATGGCCCAGGTCGCGGATCTCGCGTGCGTCGCGGGCGCGCCTGATCTGGCCGATCTGGCGCTCGGCGCCCTTCGTCCAGTTGATCGCCGCGCCGCGGGGCACGAGGAAGTTTCGCCCGTAGCCATCGGCTACTTCGACGATGTCGCCGGCGAGGCCCAGCCCCGCCACCTCTCGAGTGAGGATCAGCTTCATGACGTCGCGTCCCCTATCGTGCGGTCGAGGTGTAGGGCAGCAACGCCATCTCGCGCGCGTTCTTGATTGCCTTCGCGATCTCGCGCTGCTGCTGGGAGCTGACGCCGGTGACCCGACGCGCGCGGATCTTGCCCCGGTCAGAGATGAACTTGCGCAACAGCGCGGTGTCCTTGTAGTCGATGTACTCGATCTTGGCCGCGGTGAGCGGATTCTGCTTCTTCTTCGGCTTGCGGATCGGTGGTTTCGCCATGGTGATGCTCCGTATGTATTCGAGAGTTTCCGCTGATTTAGAAAGGAGGTTCGTCGGTGCTGCCGGCCGCCGGGGCCGAGCCCCACGGGTCGTCTGCCGGCGCGCCTGCGCCGCCACCGCCCGATCCCGAGCCGCTCGCGCCGAAACCACCACCGGTGGACGATCCGCGCTGCGTGCGGTTGACCTTCGCCGTCGCGTAGCGCAGCGACGGGCCGATCTCGTCGACGTCTAGTTCGATGACGGTGCGCTTCTCGCCCTCGCGGGTCTCGAACGAGCGCTGCTTGAGACGCCCGCTTGCGACTACCCGCATACCGCGCTGCAGCGACTCGGCGACGTTCTCGGCTGCCTGCCGCCAGATCGAACAGCGCAGGAACAGCGCCTCGCCGTCCTTCCATTCATTGGAGTTGCGATCGAATGTGCGCGGGGTGGATGCGATCGTGAAGCTCGCCACCGCGGCACCCGACGGAGTGAATCGAAGCTCGGGATCGGCGGTCAGATTGCCGACCACAGTGATGACGGTTTCGCCAGCCATTGCGCTCCCTACCGTGCGTCCGGGCGCAAGACCTTGGTCCGCAACACCGACTCGTTGAGGTTCAGTTGGCGGTCGAGTTCGAGCACACTCGCCGGCTCAGCCTGCAGATCGATGACTGCATAGATTCCGTCGGTGTTCTTGTTGATCTCGAAGGCGAGGCGGCGCTTGCCCCAGATGTCGACCTTCTCGACGGTGCCGCCATCCTTCTTGACGACGTTCAAGAACGCGTCCAGCGATGGGGCGATTGTGCGCTCCTCGAGATTTGGATCGAGGATCACCATGACTTCGTAATGGCGCATGACAGTGCCGTTCCTCCTGTGGGCTCAGTCGGCCGCGGACGGTCCGCGGCAGGAGGGGTGCTCCAATTCCGGAGCAACAAACCTTGCCAGGTTACCTGGCTCGCAGTTCAAACCCGAAATCGGAGTCGGACACGGCCGAGTCGGCAACCTCTGGGAACGGTCGGCCACACCGGGTTATGCGCTATCTGCGGACGGTTGCCCAGGCAGCGACCGGCGCCCGGAGGCGTCGGGCTGTCCCGGGTTAGCCGCGCCGTGCGGCGGGTGAACGTGACGGGCTTGGCGCGCGCCAAAACGAAACCGCGACCCGGGCCGCCCTGGAGGCGATCCCGAGCCGCGGCTCGGCGGAACAAGGTGAATCAGTGATCGTTGCGGCGTAGCAGGTAGAGCCGGGAGTAGGTGGCCGTGACCAACGACAGCGCGATGATCGCCAGGATGGCGAGCACGATCGGCATCTGAGCCACTGGCGCCTTGTTCGCGGCGAGGTTGATCGGCTGGCCGCTGCGGGTCGGTGCCGGGCTGCCGACCGTCCCTCCCGGGTTCTCGCCTGCGGCGAACGCCGGGCCGTTGCTGGACTGCCCCGGACTCGGCGCAGGGGCGAGCTGACCGATCAGCCTGCTGTTCGCGCCGCCTGCCGCCGGGTGGCCGCCCTGGTCGCAGCAGCCGTAGCCCTTGGGCACCGTCTTCTCCTCGACCGAGGTGCCCGGTGGCGTGTAGTGGACGCCCCCGCCCGGAGCCGGCGAGCCCGCCGTTGGCGAGGACGACGGAGGCGGGTTGACCGGCGGGTTGGCGCTCGGGCCAGACACCGGCAGGGTCGGCACCGAGCCGCCGGGCAGGCTGGCACTCGGGAGTTGCCCGACGACCGGGACGCTCGGGTGCACGCCCACGCCGGGCAGTTGGACCGAGATGCCGCCAGCCGGCGGGTCGGTCGCGACGACAACTTTGCCGATCCACTGGTTGGACGCGTTGAGCGCGATGCCCGCCTGCTTGAGCTGGTTGCCATCGAGCTTGAGGGTGTTGAGGCTGCACGTTCCGAGCAGCGGCGCGACGGTGACGGAGTAGGCCGACCAGGTGAGGTTGTAGGTGCCCTTGGCCGGGAAGGTGACCTTCAGGTCGCTGGCCCCGCCGCACGGCCCGAGCTTCACATCGCGGGCACCGCCGGGGAAGCCGGCCGGCAGGTGCATCACGACCTGATAGCCGACTACCTGGCCGAGCAGGCCACCGAGCAGATCGCCGAGTGGGATGCCGAGGTTGTTCAGGCCCTGAGTCGAAACACCGGCGGGTGCGGCCTTGAAATCAACCGCGTCGCCCGGGTGGATGCCGACGACACTGCCGCCCGTGGGCGACTTGCTTGTGACGACACCGGATAGCGCAAGCTGAGCGGGCACTGTCGTGGCCGCTCCGGCCGGGCCGGCAACGATGACGGCGGTGACGGCCACACCGAGCCCGAGGGCTCCTGCGAGCCAACGAGTTCCGCGCGGAGGACGTCCGATGCGCATTACAGCACTCCCGGGGTGAATTACAGACGCTCAATGACAACGAGCTTTGCCTACGGTGGGTTACGGTCCGCTTCTAACGCCACGTACTTGCGTCACAGTATGTCCGACCTGTGCGAATGTCACTACTCCGGGGTAGTCGCGGTGCGCGTCGAGGGGCTTTTCGCGGCCGGCCAAGCCGGCATCGATTGTGTCGTAGCGGCGTCGTAGCCTCGGTGTCATGCCCAGCGTCGCCATGCCTAGCGTCGGAGCCCACGTCGATTCGACCGATCCCTTGCCGGCCGCGGCGGAAGTCGGTGCCGAGGCCGCGCAGTTCTTCCTGGCCGACCCGCAAGGTTGGAAGGCGCCGGTCGAACATCAGCATGCTGCGGCGATCAAGGCGAGCAAGCTGACCATCTACATCCACGCTCCGTACGTACTCAACGTGGCGACGCTGAACAACCGCATCCGCATCCCGAGCCGCAAGTTGCTCGGCCAGCACGCAGCCGCCGCGACGGCGATCGGGGCCAAGGCCCTGATCGTGCATGGCGGGCACCTCAATGCTGCCGACGATCCAGCGACCGGTTATGACAACTGGCGAAAGACATTTGCCCGGGCCGTCGACGACGGCGGATTCGGGTTGCCGATCCTGATCGAGAACACCGCGGGCGGCAACAACGCGATGGCGCGCAGATTCGATCGCCTCGCGCAACTGTGGGACGCGATAGGCGAGTTCGGGCCCGGCTTCGTCCTCGACACCTGCCACGCACATGCCGGCGGCGAGGAACTCGAGGGCATCGTCGAACGGGTGCGCGCGATCACCGGCCGCGTCGATCTCGTGCATGCCAACAACAGCCGCGACGCGTTCGACTCCGGCGCCGACCGGCACGCCAACATGACCAGCGGCCAGATCGATCCGGAGGCGATAGCAGCCGTCGTGCGCGCGGCCGGGTGCGATGTCATCGTCGAGACGCCCCGCGAGGGCCAGGCCGACGACATCGAATTCCTGCGCAAGGCCCTGGCCTGACGTAACGCCTATTGCCTAGACCGAGAATGCGTATTCAGGTGGCCCGGCGGCGGACCGCATAGCCGGATCGCGGCGGGTCAGTCCGCCATCGGCCGGTCGAGCGACTCGGTTCGGTCGGCGCGCTCGGTTGGTAGGCCGTCGGTTGATCGGCGCTCGGTTGGTCGGCGGTTGGTTGGTCGGACGGCGTCGCCTCGCCGATGTAGGGCTGCGCGTAAGCCATCTCGCGCGCAACGCGCCGCGCGTGCCAGATGTCGGGCGCCTCGTCGTATACGCCCCCGCCTGGGTCGTCGAGTCCGCTGGCCCGCACCACGTCGAATTGCGGGTTCCACATCTCGCGGATGATCAGGCCGGCGAGGACGAACAGGAAGCCGTCTCGGACGAGCAGCACGAGCATCAGCCAGCCGTAGTCGGTTGCGTGGCTGGAGTCGTTGAAGCCGAGCAACCAGAACAGGGTCACGACCCAGACGACGATCTCGCTGAACTGCCACAGCAAGGTGATCCGCCAGCGTGGGCGGGCCAGCGCCACGAGCGGTACCAGCCAGACGGAGTACTGCGGGCTCCACACCTTGGTCGTGAGCAGAAAGGCGAGGACGGCCAGGAACGCCAACTGGCCCATGCGTGGGCGCATCGGCGCCATCAGGCCGAGCGTAGCCACGCCGATCAACGCCGCGATCAGGGCGAGCGCGACGGCGATGCCGGGCGGCGACCACCCGGGCGGGTACCCGTTGCCGATGCCGGTCGTGACCAGGTAGTGGATCATGAACCAGAACGTGCTGGCCTCGGTGTCGCGGGTCGCGCTGAACGAGTAGAACGCGCGCCAACCTCCGTAATAGCCCGCTGCGATAGGCAGGTTGACCGCCAGCCACGTCGCCGCCGCCGCGATTGTGCACCACACCGCCGGGCGGTATCGGGCGGTGCGGACGGCCAGCACGATCACCGGAACGAGCAGGAAGACCGGGTAGAGCTTGGCCGCCGTGCCCAGTCCGATCAGGACGCCGGCGGCCACCGGTTTCTCGCGCGCCCACGCCCACAACGCGCAACTGGCGAACGCCATTGCGAGCAGGTCCCAGTTGGAGAAGGCGTGGAAGATCAGCAACGGGCTGAGGGCGAATATCGCCGCGTCGTACGGTCGTCGGCCCGCCGCACCGGCCGTCCCGGCCACGGTGAGCAGCCCGCATCCGGCCAGCAGCAGGCAGGTCAGCATCGCGAACAGGACGCCCTCGTTCTGCGAACTGAACAGCGCATGGACGCCACGCGTCAGGCCGGCGGTGACCCACATGAACCCGCCGGTGAGTACCGGGTACTCAACGCCGTTGTCGCGGTAGGGCACGGCGCCGGCGTCGAGGCGCTCGGCCCCCCAGAGCGGGATCACGTCGGAGTAGCAGGCGTGGGTGTACTGCTTGTTCGCCGTCCAGTTTCCGTCCGCGCACGGGGCTTTCTCGCCGTAGGCCAGCAGCAGGGTGAACGAGGTGAGCAGGAACAGCACGCGCAACGGCGTCCACCAGGATCCTGGGGCGGCGTAACGGCCCCAGGGCCCGCCGATCAGCCGGCTCGCCCGCCAGACGGTCGGGTCGCTGCGGCTGGGAACCGCGTCGGCGGGTGGTCCCGCCGAGGCCGCATGCGTCACCGCAGCATCCTTGCACGGGCGGTTCAGACCCAGATTCAGCCGCCGAACGTCAGGCAGCCGCCGGGACGCCCACGACTGGCGGAGTGGTGGGCCTCGGTCCGGGCGAGGTACGCGTCGGCGGCAGGCGGGTCGGCTGGGTCGACGGACTCGACGGCGGCGTCGACGAGGGCTTGGTCGAGGGGCTCGTCGGCGGCGTCGATGAGGGCGTGGGCGACGGCGTGACGGTGGTCGGCGTCGGGGATGGCGTCACCGTCGTCGGCGTGGGCGTCGGGGTCGGCGAGACCGAGACGTTCTGGCCCTGGGTGATCTGCTGGGTCGAGGGCAGCGACTGCGCGGGCTTGCCGGACAGGTAGGTGTCCATGAACAGCTTCCACGCCCGGCCCGGACAGGTCGCGTCCGTACTCGTTGCCCCCGCCGGAGTTGTAGATCGCGTGGGTGGAGTCGCCACTGCCCACCCAGACCGCGGCGCTCACCTGCGGCGTGAAGCCCACCATCCAGGCGTCGCTGTTCTTGCCGACGTTCGGGCCGCTGCCGATGCCCTCGGTGCCCGTCTTGGCTGCCGACGGCCGCCCGCCGTCCAGGGCATCGCCGGAGAATCCCGCAATCGGCTCGAGGGTGAGCGTGACGTCGTTGGCCACCTTCGGATCGAGCGCGCGGTGGCCGTCGCTCTTGTGCTCGTACAGCACGTTTCCGTTGGCGTCGGTCACGCTCTGCACGAGGTACCCGTCGTGCTCGACGCCGCCGTTGGCGAAGGTCGAGAAGCCGACGGCCTGGTCGATCGGGCGTACCGGGTAGTCGCCGATGCCGATGCCGAAGTTGGTCTTGCCGCCCTCGCCCTGCAGGGTCGGGGTGCCGTCTGCTCTCGTCTTCGGAATGCCGGCTGCGTGGGCGAGCGCCGCCACGCTGCCCGGCCCGATGTCGTAGGCCAGCCCGTCGAACGCGGTGTTGAGCGACACCTTCATCGCGAAGGCGAGCGTGACGTGCCCGCTGTACTGGGCATCGCTCGGGTCGTTGCTGATCGGGATGCCGCCGATGATCCGGGTCTGGCTGCCGTCGACCACGGAGTTGATCGCGTACGCCGGCTTCTTGCCCTTGAGGTTCTGGGCGAGCGCGGCGGCGAGCGTGTACGGCTTGAACGACGAGCCGGGCGGGCGCCAGCCCTGGCCCGCGTAGTCGAAGAAGTCCGGCCGGCCCGCGTAGTTCTTGCCGTTCGGGCCGCCGTAATAGGCCAGCACGGCGCCGCTCTTGGGATCGACGGCCACCAGTGCGTTCTTCATGTTGCGCTGCTGCTTGGTCAGGTCGCCGAACGTCTGCCGGATGGCTGAGAGCGCCGCGGACTGGGCGTTGCGGTCGATCGTGGTCTTGATGCGCAGGCCGCGGGTGTTGATCTCGGCCTCGCTGATGCCGTGGGCCTCGAGCTCCTGGGTCACTGCCGTGCCGATCAGGTCGTTCGGCGTGCCGCTGCGTTCGGTATCGGTGTACGGCTTCGTCTTGGGGAACTTGATCGGTGAGTTCCTGCTCGGCGGTCAGGTGCTTGGTGCTGACCAGGCCGTCCATGACGTATCGCCATCTGTCCTTGGACGCGGCCGGGTTCGCCGCTGGGTCGTAGTAGCTCGGCGCGCGCAGCAGGCCGGCGAGCAGTGCACCCTGCGCGACGTTGAGCTTGCTGACGTCCTTGCCGAAGTACGCCTCGGACGCAGCCTCGATGCCGTACGTGCCGCGGCCGAAGTAAACCGTGTTGAGGTACCACTCGAGGATCTGGTTCTTCGAGTACTGCCGCGACAGTTTCACCGCGATCGCGAGTTCACGCAGCTTGCGGGAAAGGGTGCGCGAGGAGTTGAGATAGGCGTTCTTGACGTACTGCTGGGTGATGCCCGAACCGCCCTGGGTGTCGCCGCCCCGTCAGGTCGTTCAGTCGCGGCGCGCAGCGTCCCCTTGATCGAGACGCCCGGCTCGGAGTAGAAGTTGCGGTCCTCGGCGGCGAGTACGGCCCACTGCACCTGTTTGGGCACCTTGGCCAGCGCGACCGGGATGCGGTTGGTCGTGCCGATCCGGGTCAGCGTCGATCCGTCCGAGTACTGGACGATCGCCACCTGCGGTACCGGCAGATCCTCCGGCCGGGGCACGTTCGACAGGGTGTAGAAGAGCACCACGGCGGCAACGGTGATCGCCGCGACGAAGGCCAGCAGCCAGGTGAGGTCCAGGCCGATGCGCCGCCAGATGCGGTGCGAGCGGGTCATCGCCGCGAGCCGGGCGCGCTTGCGCCGGCGCCGCATCTGCCACCACTGCGGTAAATGAGATTCGATCCGCCGCCGCTTGTTCGGATCCAGGCGTCGGGGGATGCGCGGCTGGGGCGCATCGATCACGCGGGCACCCCGGCTACTTCTCCGAGCGTCATGCGGTCGCGGCTCCCGCCACGAACGAGCGGATCAGGTGGTTCCAGCCACAGTCCTGGCAGACCTCGACGACATATACGTCGAACTCGGCCAGCGCACCGGCCAGCTGGGCGAGTTCGGCCCGGGTCTTCGCCTGGCCGGACGAGCGGCCCAGCGAGTCGCCGTAGACGTAGTGGACGAGGCGCAGTGTGGACTTGCGACATACCGGGCAGGCGTGCGCGGCCGGCTCGCCGTAATGACGGGCCGCGAGCCGCAGATACGGGTGGGCGTCGCAGACCTCGCCGAGCGATACCCGGCCGACCGCGACGTCGCTCAACCGCGCGCGACGCTGCAGCGCGTAGTTGATGACGGCCCGGCTTCTCACGCGGCTAGGGTACGGGAAAGCCCTGATACCAACCTGATGAATGATCATGAACGATCGAGCGCGCGGCCACTTAGCTCAGGCCGGTAAATGCTCCTATCCGTAGGTTGGCCGCATTGTCGGCAGGCGCGCACTTTGCCGGGGACGCAGCGGTCACATGCACGTCGACGTCGCCGGCGCCCCAGTTGACGAGCACGGGGCCCTCGCCCGGCGAAGCGCAGGCCCCGTCCCACCGGACGGGCGCCGTCGCGCTCGCGCCGCTCGACAGGCGGCCGGACGAGCCGCTGGGCAGGCTCGCCGTTGCCGGACCCGGGGCCGTGTCGTTCGGCCGGGCAAGTGCAGATGCCCAGTGCAGGCTGGGGATCCGCCGCATCGAGCACGCCGGTCCGTGGGCGGTGACGACAAGCGTGGCCTGCGTTGCGCTGTTCACGGTCAGGGTCGCCGTGACGTCCTGCGGCCGGCAGATCGCGCTGACTGATTCCTCGGCCGGAGCCGGGGCCTTGCTCGCCGGCTGCGCCTGTGTGGACTGCGCGTCTGTTTTGCTCGAACCAAACGCGCTGGCCGTGCTCTGCGCGCCGCCGGCCGCAGGCGCGGGCACGTTGAGGTTGTTGTCGGCGGACTTCTTGCTGGAGCCGGTGGCGTTCAGGGCCAGCGGGACGGCGACGGCGACGGCCGCGGCGGCGGCGCCCGCCGGTATGAGCCAGCGCAGCCGGCTCGGCCTCGGCCGCTCGGCCTTTCGCACGGCGCGCAGCACGTCCTCGGCCTTCGGCGCCTCGGTGGCCTTTGCCGTGAAGGCGGCCCGCAGATCCTCCTCGGTGAACCGCTTGCTCATGTCTGTGCTCCGCGCTTGTGCCGGCCCGCGGGGGGGCTTTGCCGGCGCTGTCGGCGCTGCCGGCATGGTCAGACTGGCCGGCGCCGTCGGCATGGTCGGACTGGCCGGCGTTGTCGGCGTTGTCGCTCGTTTCGTCTCGCTCCATGGCGCGTCCTCCGCTCTGAGCGCGTTCGGAGGTCAACTCGATCCGGAGTGCCGCGAGGCCTCGGAAGGCATAGCCGCGCACCGTCGTCTCGGCGCAGCCCAGGGTCTCTGCGATCTGCGCATCCGAGAGTCCCTCGTAGTACCGCAGCACCAGCACCGCCCGTTGCCGACGCGGCAGCTTGCCGACCTGGGCGAGCAGCGCGGCCCGTTCGGCGTGGGCCTCGGCGTAGTCGGGTTCGCGCGCGTCCGGGTCCACGTCCGCGTACGGGACGTAGCGGGCCCATTTGCGGCGCCACGACAGGAATTCGTTGACCACCATGCGGCGTACGTACGCCTCTGGATGCTCCATTTCGGCGATCTGGTCCCAGCGCCGGTGTGCACGGATCAACACCTCCTGTACTACGTCCTCGGCCAGTCCTCGGTCGTTCGTGAGCACGACGGCGAAGCGCAGCACGGCATCGAGCCGCGTCGCCGCGTACTCCTCGAACGTCACTGGACCTCCCGTGCCTCGACGGCACTCTCGGGCCAGGCTCTCAGATGTATGACGCGTTTGGCGCGCGGGCACGTTGTCCGGGCCGCGAGATTGCCTCGGAGTCATGGCAGTGTCGCCGGTCATGGCTCCGACCTTCGACGACCTCGGCGTCGCCGTATCGCTACCCGGCTCGATCGATCGGGTCGTCTCGCTCGTGCCGTCGCTGACCGAGTCGCTGGCGGCCAGCGCACCCGGCCTGCTCGTCGGCGCCACGGACTGGTGTACGCACCCGGCCGACCTCGACGTGACCCGGGTCGGCGGGACGAAGAACCCGGACGTCGCGGGCATCGTGGCGCTTGCGCCGGACCTCGTGCTCGCCAATGAGGAGGAGAACCGCGCTGCCGACCTCGATGCACTGCGCGGGGCGGGCGTCGCCGTCTGGGTGACGCAGGTGCGCACCGTCGACGAAGCCTTCACGTCCTTGGCCCGGATGCTGGGTGCGTGCGGCGTGCCGACTGCGCACTGGCTCGACGATGCCGAAGCGGCCTGGGCGGCGGTTGTGCCAAGCGCCGCCCGGACCGCCGCGATCCCCATCTGGCGACGCCCGTGGATGGTGCTCGGCCGGGACACATTCGCCGGGGACGTCCTGGCCCGCCTGGGCGTTCGCAACGCATTCGACGGCAGCGCCGAGCGTTATCCGCGGGTGGCGCTCGAGTCGTTGCGCTCGGTCGAACTGGTCGTGCTGCCGGATGAGCCCTACGCGTTCAGCCCGACGGACGGCCCGGAGTGCTTCCCCGGCCAGTCGGTTGCGCTGGTCAGTGGGCGGCACCTCACCTGGTACGGGCCGTCGATGGTCGATGCCCCGCGCGTCCTCGCCGAGCAACTCGGGAGCGTCTGACGCTGGGCGCCGGCGTTCGACACAGTCCGCAATCGCTGGTTTACATACGGCCCCTACGCTGCGAATGCCCGTAGCGCCCGCTTTATCGAGCATGGTGGGATACGGGCCGGCGCGGTTGCGCCGGACCGGATCGAGGCCGGAAAGGCAGCGAGGGCATGTTCAAGACCGACACGATCACGGATACCCGCACTGTGCTTGATCGCTACTTCTCGATCAGTGAACGGGGTTCGACGCTCGTACGCGAAATGCGGGGTGGGCTGGTCACCTTCGTGACCATGGTCTACATCGTCGTGCTCAATCCGTTGATCATCGGCACGGTCCCGGACAAGAACGGGCAGTTGCTGGGCGGCGGGCACATACCCAACATCAGCGCGATCGCCGCGGTCACCGCGCTCGTCGCCGCGGTCATGACGCTCGCGATGGGCATCGTCGGGCGATACCCGTTCGCGTTGGCAACCGGCCTCGGCCTGAACGCGTTCGTCGCCTTCCAGGTCGCGAGCAAGATGTCGTGGCCCGACGCGATGGGCCTCGTCGTGCTCGAAGGCGCGGTGATCACGGTCCTGGTGCTCACCGGGTTCCGGGTTGCCGTCTTCCACGCCATCCCCGCCGAGCTGAAGAGCGCAATTGCCGCTGGGATCGGACTGTTCATCGCCCTGATCGGGTTTGTCGACGCGGGCTTTGTGCGAGCCGGCGCCGGCACGCCCGTCGACATCGGGGTCAACGGTCACCTCAACGGCTGGCCCACGTTCGTGTTCGTCTTCGGGTTCCTGCTCATCGCCGTGCTGTATGCGCGCAGGGTCAAGGGCGCCATCCTGATCGGCGTCGTGGCCGCGACCGTGCTCGCCGTCATCCTCGAAGCAGCGCTGGACATCGGCCCGCAGACCGACGCGACCGGCAAGGTGGTCAACCCCGAGGGCTGGGCGCTGAACGTCCCGTCGTTCTCGGGCAAGCACTTCGGCGCGCCGGACTTCAGTCTGTTCGGGAATGTGTCGCTGTTCGGCGGCTTCTCGGCGGTCGGCATCCTGTCCGCGTTGATCTTGGTGTTTTCCCTTGTCCTGTCGGACTTCTTCGACGTCATGGGCACCACGATCGGCCTGGCTTCCGAAGCTCACCTGCTGCGCAAGGACGGCACGCTGCCGCGCATCCAGGAAGTGCTGCTCGTCGACGGCGTGGCCGCGATGGCCGGCGGTGTGGCCGGCGCCTCGTCGGCCACCACCTACGTCGAGTCGGCGGCCGGCATCGGCGACGGTGCGCGTACGGGCCTGGCCAGCATCACCACCGGCCTGCTGTTCGTCGTGACGATCTTCCTCTCGCCACTGGCCCAGTTCGTGCCGTCCGAGGCGGCGGCGCCCGCTCTCGTCATCGTCGGCGTGCTGATGATGGCGCAGGTCCGCAACATCGACTTCAGCGACTTCACCATTGCGCTACCGGCATTTCTGACCATGGTGCTGATGCCGTTCACGTACTCGATCACCAACGGGGTCGGCGCGGGGTTCATCACCTACGTCGTGCTGCGCGCCGCGGTCGGACGCGCCCGTGACGTTCATCCGCTGATGTGGGCGATCTCGGCGGCCTTCGCGATCTACTTCGCGATCGACCCGTTGCGGCACCTGTTCAACATCAGCTAGGTGCCGTGGGCACCGACGAGACGATGCGGAACGTCGGGTGATCGGCCGGGTCGGGTAGCGCGTTCAGGACGCTGCCGACCGTAGGCATCTTTGCGTAGCGCTCGCGGTAGAGGTCCAGCAGAGGCGCGCGATCCTCGACCGGTACCTCGACCACCGCGATCTCCTCGTCCCGGCCCTGGCCGCGCAGGCGCGCGTTCTTCGCAGCGCGCAGGTTGCGCGCCCATTCGCTCTCGCCGCGGTAGGAGACCAGGTACCGCTCGTCGTCGTGGGTGAGCACGGCAATGGGCACGGTGATCCAGCGGCCGGTACGGCGCCCCCGCACGGACAGCTTGGAGATCATCTTCGGCTGGAACATGGGCGCCAGAGTGTTGCCGACGTGCCGCTGCATCCAGTTGGGTCTGAGGTAGTGGCGTTCGGTCATCAACCGAACATATGCCCGCTGGCGACGGTTTGGCCGCCAGTCAGGCTATTTGCCGACTGACGGCCAAAACCAGGCAACCTCAGCCCAGTGAGCGCTGCAGGATCTGGGCGACGTCCAGCACGTCGACGTCCGCGCGGGCGGTGCCGTCGGCCTGCTTGGCGGTGACCGCGTCGGACAGCATCACCATGCAGAACGGGCAGGCCGTCGAGATCAGGTCGGGGTCGAGGCCGAGCGCCTCATCGGTGCGCTCGACGTTGACCCGCTTGCCGATCTTCTCCTCCATCCACATGCGCGCACCGCCGGCGCCGCAGCAGAAGCCGCGTTCCTTGCAGCGATGCATCTCCTGCGACCTCAACGCCGGAATCGAGCCGAGCACCTCGCGCGGCGGCGTGTACACCTTGTTGTGCCGCCCGAGGTAGCACGGGTCGTGGTAGGTGACGCTCTTGTCGACCGGCTCGACCGGCGTCAGCCGTCCCTCGGCGACGAGCCGCCCGAGCAGTTGCGTGTGGTGGACGACGTCGAAGTGCCCGTCGATCTGCGGGTACTCGTTGGCAATCGTGTTGAAGCAGTGCGGGCAGGTGGCGACGATCTTCAACGGCGCCGCGCGGGTGATCGAGTTGAGCGTCTCGACGTTCTGCATGCCCTGCATCTGGAACAGGAACTCATTGCCCAGCCGCCGGGCCGGATCACCGGTACATGTCTCGGCAGCACCGAGGATCGCGAACTCGACGCCCGCGGTGTGCAGCAACTCGGCGAATGCGCGGGTCACCTTCTTCGAGCGATCCTCCAGCGCGCCGGCGCAGCCGACCCAGAACAGGTACTCGACGTCGGCGGGCAGTTGCTCGCCGGGCACGGCCCGCCGTACCTCGAACGGCAGGCCTTCGGTCCACTCCTCCCGCGCCCGCTGGCCCAGCCCCCACGGGTTGCCCTTGTTCTCGACGTTGCGCAGCATGACGCCCGCCTCGGACGGGAACGCGGACTCGATCAGCACCTGGTAGCGGCGCATGTCGACGATGTGGTCGATGTGCTCGATGTCGACGGGGCATTGCTCGACGCAGGCGCCGCAGGTCGTGCACGACCAGAGGACGTCCGGGTCGATGACCCCGCCGCTGGCGAGGTCGCCGACCAGCGGACGCACGGCTTGATCAGGTCCCGAGCCGGGCACGCGGCCGAACCCCGATTCGGGGACGTGTGACTCGTGCGCCTCGACGACGGTGTCTGCCGGTGCGGACTTTCCCCCTATCAGATAAGGAGCTTTGGCGAACATGTGATCGCGGAGATCCATGATGACGAGCTTGGGCGAGAGCGGCTTGCCCGTGTTCCACGCCGGGCACTGCGACTGGCAACGGCCGCACTCGGTGCACGTCGAGAAGTCGAGGTAGCCCTTCCAGGTGAAGTCCTCGATCTTGCCCCGGCCGAACACTGTGTCTTCGGACAGATTCTCGACGTCGGCGAAGTCGATCGGCTTGCCCTCGGCGTCGACGGTCGGCAGCAGCGGGCCGAGGCCGTCGGGCAGCCTCTTGGTGCTCACGTTCATCGGCGCCAGCGCGATGTGCAGGTGCTTGGAGTAGACGACCAGGACCGTGAACGCGAAGACGACCGCCATCTGGGCGATGAGGAAGAACGTCTCGACGCCCTGGTTGTACGCGCCGTCGCCGAGGAGCCGCGAGACGCCGTAGGAGGCGAACGGCGCCTTCGACTTGCCCCACGGGAAGTGGCCGGTGTTGTACTGCGCGCCGCGATAGAGCAGCAGCGTCACGACGACCAAGGCGATCATCGCGAGGATGAGCCAGGCCGCGCCGGTGTGCGAACCGTAGAACCGTGACGCGCGCTGTCGCCGGGCCGGAGCCTGCACGATGCGCATGATCGTGAACGCGATCAACGAGATCAGTACCGCGACGGCCGCGGCGTCCTCGATGAAGCCGAGCCAGCGGGCGTGGCCGAAGAACGGGAACGCGAAGTCCTTGCTGATCACGAGCGCGCCGTAGGACTCGATGATCGTGAGGCCCAGAATTATGAAGCCCCAGAACGTCAGGAAGTGCGCCGCCCCGGGTACGGACCAGCGCAGTAGACGACGCTGGCCGAGCACTTCGGTGACTTCGGCCTGTACGCGCTTGTCGACGCGGTCGAGTCGGCCGTGGGCCGGGCTTCCCGAGCGGACGAGTTTGACCAGCCAGACGATCCGGCGACCAGCTATCGCGGCGGTCAGCACGAGCATGATCAGGGCGATGGTGAGGCGAAGCGCCACTGGCTCTCCCCTACGTGAGACGGACGCCTCAGCCTAGTAACCCCTACTCGCGAGTAACTAGTCAGAGTCGGCGGGGTCACTGATGTCCGTAGTGTGTCCGCGGTGGGCAGAGCCTATGCCTGGCGCGAGAATTCTCCACTTGTCCTCGCGGTTCGGCGCTCGGTCTTCGTGACGCTGTGCATCCATGCGCGTGTGCTCAGTGGTCGATGGCTAGCTGCTCGCTGATGTGATCGCGGATGACCAGCGAGGCACGGAATCCCTTATGCGTGCGGTACCTCTGCTATCCCTATAGTGATAGCTCGCAATTTGCGGCCGACATGAGACACCTGTTGTGGCCGCTGTCGGTCGTCTGTGCCAGGCTCGTAAGGATTGGCGCACAAGCAGCGTGTGCCGCCACGCAGCGACCAGGCTCCGCCCGCCGCCCAGGAGGAGACAGCCCGGTGATCCGCTTCGAATCCGTCACCAAGCGCTATCCGGACGGCACGGTGGCCGTCAGTGACCTCAGCCTCGAGGCGCAGTCGCATCAGATCACCGTGCTTGTCGGGCCGTCCGGCTGCGGCAAGACGACGAGCCTGCGCATGATCAACCGGATGATCGACCCGACCGAGGGTCGCATCTGGCTCGATGATCGCGATACGTCCACGGTCGCGCCTGCGCAGTTGCGCCGCGGCATGGGTTACGTCATCCAGCACGCCGGCCTGTTTCCGCACCGCACCATCGTCGACAACATCGCCACCGTGCCGCTGTTGCTCAAGTGGGACCGGCGCAAGGCGCACGCCCGCGCGATGGAATTGCTCGAACGCGTCGGCCTCCCGGCCCAGTTCGCCAAGCGGTATCCGGCGCAGTTGTCCGGCGGTCAGCAGCAGCGCGTCGGAGTGGCCCGCGCCCTGGCCGCCGACCCGCCGGTGATGCTGATGGACGAGCCGTTCTCCGCGGTCGACCCCGTCGTTCGCGCGCAGTTGCAGGACGAGTTCCTGCGACTGCAAGCCGAACTCGGCAAGACGATCGTCTTCGTCACCCATGACATCGACGAGGCGATCAAGCTCGGCGATCAGGTGGCCGTGTTGCGCGTCGGCGGCTTGCTCGCGCAACTCGCCTCGCCGGCCGAACTGCTGTCCCATCCGGCCGACCCGTTCGTGGCCGGATTCGTCGGACGCGACCGTGGCTACCGAGCACTTGGCTTCACGCCCGCGGGCCACCTGCCGATCACCGCCGAGCCGACGGTCAGGCTCGGCTCTGACCTCGCCGACGCTCGCGATTCGGCCCGCGACGGCTGGGTACTGGTCGTCGACGAGCACGATGCGCCGCAGGGCTGGCTGGCCCTCACCGGCGTATCCGACGACGCACTGCACGGCGAGGTCACACCGGACCTGCTCAACCTCGGCGGCACGCTGGCCACCGAAGAGGGCACGCTGCGCGAAGCACTCGACGCCGCGCTGTCCTCGCCGAGTGGCCGTGGCGTCATCGTCGATGGCGACGGCCGCCTGCGCGGCGTCGTCTCGGCGTCGCAGGTGCTGGCCCGCATCGAGCAGGAGGCCGCTGCCGCCCGTCACGCGAAGGCCGACCTCGCCAAGGAGACCGTCACGTGAACCCGTGGCAGTACTTCCGCGACAACCAGCACGAGGTCCTGCATTGGTTGTGGAACAACGCGTGGCTGGCCGGCCTGCCGTTGCTGGTCGGCCTGGTCATCGCGCTGCCGATCGGCTACCTCGCGGCGCGGTTCCGGTGGGCCTATCCGCCGACCGTCACGCTCGGCGGGCTGCTCTACACGATCCCGTCGCTCGCGTTGTTCATCGTGCTGCCCGGCCTGCTCGGTACGCGGATCCTCGACACGATCAACGTCGCGGTCGCCCTGACCGTCTACACCGTTGCATTGCTCGTGCGGGTCGTCGCGGATGCGTTGCGAGCGGTTCCGGACGAGACGCGTGCGGCGGCTACCGCGATGGGTTTCACCCGGCGCCAGCGGCTGTTTGCGGTCGAACTGCCCATGGCGGTGCCGGTGATCGCGGCGGGGCTCCGAGTTGCCGCCGTGTCGAACGTCGCGCTGGTGTCGGTGGCGGCCGTGATCGGCGTGCCGCAACTGGGCTCGCTGTTCACCGCGGGCTACCAACTCTCGACGTACGCGCCGATCATTCTCGGCCTGATTCTCGCGGTCGCACTGGCGCTCGTGTTCGACGGTGTGATCCTGCTGGCGGCCCGCGTGTTGACGCCGTGGCAGCGCGCGGTGGCGGCGAGGTGAGGCAGTAGTGGACGCGACACTGAACTTCAACCGCGTGTGGATCTGGCTCAACGATCCGGCCAACTGGCGCGACTCGGCAAATGGCCCCGGCGTGCTGACCTACCTGCGTGAGCACATCGTCTACTCGCTCATCGCCGTGCTCGTGGCCTTGCTCATCGCGTTGCCGCTCGGACTGCTGATCGGCCACACCGGACGCGGCGTTGTGCTGGTGGCCGGATCGGCCAATGCCCTGCGCGCGATCCCGACCTACGGCCTGCTCGTGCTGCTCGTCGTCTGGATGTCGCCGTCCATCCACATCACCGGTGAGATCACCGGCATCGTGCCGCGTGGCGGCCTGCCGTACCTGATCCCGACGCTGATTGTCCTTGTGCTGATGGGGATTCCGCCCATCCTGACCAATACATACGCCGGCGTACAGAACGTCGACCCGAACGCCCGCGATGCGGCAAGCGGCATGGGCATGACCGGCGCACAGGTCGTCCGCAAGGTCGAACTGCCGTGTGCGCTACCGCTGATCTTCTCCGGCGTGCGCAGTGCCACCCTGCAGGTCATCGCGACCGCAACCGTCGCCGCCTACTTCCCGTTCATCGGTGGGCTGGGCCGGCTGTTGCTCGACGGCCTGACGAACCTCAACGACCCGCACCTCGGCTACCCGAAGATGGTGTCCGGCGCGATCTTGGTGGCCCTCCTTGCCGTCGTTGCCGACCTGGTGCTGATCGGCGTGCAGCGCGTCACGGTGTCGCCAGGCGTCTCCGGGCGCTTCTCACGCAGGCAGATGGCCGCCACTCCCGCGGAGGTGGCGATGGCCCAAGCATGACCGTCGCAGACGCGGGGGTGCCCGCGACGATTCCCGAATGGCCATAAGGAGAGAGATATGAAACGCACACTCATGTTGGGAGCAACGCTGAGCGGCCTGATCCTGGCCGTCACGGCGTGTGGCAGCAGCGGTAGCTCGGGCGGTAACACCCCGGCTCCGTCCGGAAGCAGTGCGAGCAGTTCCAATGGCTGCCCACCGGCAGGAGCGGGTGCCGGCTCGAGCACGGCCGGGTCAGGCAGCGTGTCCGCACCAGCCTCGGGCGCCGCCAACTTCCCGGCAGGCACCGGATCGATCACGGTCGGCTCGGCGGACTTCCCCGAGAACACCCTGCTGGCCGACATCTACGGCGACGCGATGGCGCGCCAAGGGCGTCAAGGTCAGCAAGAAGCTCAACATCGGCGAACGAGCCGCCTACATCAAGGCGCTGCAACGACGGCTCGATCAGCTTCATCCCGGAGTACTCGGGATCGATCCTGTCCTTCCTCGACACCAACGGCGACGGCAAAGTCGCCGGCTGACGTCTACTCGGCGTTGCAGCAGAAGTGCTCGGCAGCAAGCTGACCGCGCTCAACTACGCAGCCGCGCAGGACAGCGACACGATCACGGTCACCAAGGACACCGCGACGAAGTATCACCTGACCTCGCTCGCCGACCTCTGCCCGGTGGCGAACCAGCTCATCCTCGGCGCGCCGCAGCAGTTCCAGACGCGCGCCGGACGGCGTGCCGGCGCTCAAGAGCGTCTACGGCGTGACGTTCAAGCAGTTCACGCCGCTCGCGGCTGGTGGCGCGGTCACCGTCACGGCGCTGAAGAACGGCTCGGTCAATGCGGCCGACATCTTCTCGACCGACCCCGCGATCGCGGCGAACAACTTCGTGTCGCTCACTGACCCGCAGAGCATGTTCGCCGCGCAGAACGTCGTGCCGATCCTGGCGAAGGCGAAGGTCACCCAGACCGATGGCCGACGCGGTCAACGCGGTGTCGGCGAAGCTCGACACGACCACCCTGGCCGTCCTGGTGGCCAAGGTGCAGACCGACAAGCAGGATCCGGACAAGGTGGCCAAGGACTGGCTGTCGCAGAACGGCCTGGGCTAGCAGCTTCCCGATCGTGCAACTTCTTCCGGTCTCCTGCCGGAGGGAGTTGCACGATCGGGCTCATCGCCGTGCGAAGCTTCCTCGGTGAGCTTCGACGCGGCTCTGGAGCGAGCTCGAACCCGTCGGCCGGGACGCCATCGACGGGTGGCTACCGCCGCTTGCCTGGACGCCGCCGGACCTCGTCCTGCGCGAGTGGTTCGCCGCGGCGGCGCGGATCGCGGGCTCGATGTCACGCTCGACCGGGCCGGTAACCAGTGGGCCTGGTGGGGCGATCCTGACGCGTGCCCCCGGCGTCGCGGTCGGCAGCCACCTCGATTCGGTCCCCGATGGCGGGGCGTTCGATGGGCCGCTCGGCGTCGTCTCGGCGCTGCTCGCGGTGGATGCCTTACGCAGCAAGGGTTTTGTGCCCGTCGCACCCGATCGGGGTGGTGAACTTCGCCGACGAGGAGGGCGCCCGGTTCGGCGTTGCCTGCGCGGGTTCGCGGCTGATCACCGGCGCGTTGACACCCGATCGCGCGCTCGCCCTGCGCGACGGCGACGGCGTGACGATGGCCGAGGCGCTGCGCGCGGCCGGACGCGTCCCCGAGTCGACCGGCCGCGACGACGAGGCGCTGCGACGGGTTGCCACCTTCGTCGAACTGCACGTCGAGCAGGGCCGCGGCCTGGTCGATCTGGGCGAGCCGATCGCCGTCGCGAGTGCGATCTGGCCGCACGGACGCTGGCGGGTCGACCTGCCCGGCGAGGCCAACCACGCCGGCACGACCCGCCTGGAGGATCGCCACGATCCCATGCTCGCGTATGCGCGGCTCGTCCTGGCGGCCCGGGACATCCGCGGGCCTGCACGGCGACCGTCGCCACCTGCGGCAAGGTGCGCGTCGAGCCGAACGGCGTCAACGCGATTCCGTCGCACGTCACGGCCTGGATCGACGTGCGGGCACCGCACCCGGACGCGGTGCGCCGGGTGATCGCCGATCTGGCCGACGCTGCGCCGGCAGGACGACCGTTCACCGAGGAGTCGTGGACGGACGAGACGCCGTTCGACGTCGTCCTGCGCGAGCGGCTCTTGGCGACACTCGGCGAACCTCCGGTGCTGGCCACCGGCGCCGGCCACGACGCGGGAATCCTTGCCAATGCCGGGATTCCGACCGCGATGCTGTTCGTTCGCAATCCCACCGGCGTCTCGCACTCGCCGGCTGAGTTCGCCGAACGCGACGACTGCCTAGCCGGCGTCGAGGCGCTGACCGCCGTGCTCGAAGACCTAGCGCGGTGACCACGTACCTCGCCGACCACGCGTGGCTGGACGGCGCCGTGGCCCGCGACGTACGCATCACTGTCCACAGTGGACGGATCGCGGCCGTCGAGGTGGGCGCCGACCAGGAGCCTGGCGACGAGCGGTTGCCCGGTCTCGTCCTGCCCGGATTCGCCAACACCCACAGCCACGCGTTCCATCGCGCGCTGCGGGGCAGAACCCACGATGCGGGCGGCACGTTCTGGACCTGGCGTGAGCGCATGTACGCGATTGCGGCGCGCCTCGACCCCGACTCCTACCTGGCACTGGCGCGGGCGACGTTCGCCGAAATGGCGCTGGCCGGCGTCACGAGCGTCGGCGAATTCCACTACCTGCACCACTCGCCGGGTGGGCGTCCGTATGCCGATCCCAACGCGATGGGCCGCGCCGTGATCGAGGCTGCCCGCCAGGCCGGCATCCGGATCACCCTGCTCGACGCCTGCTACCTGTCCGGTGGCCTGGCGAGCGAGGCGGGCCAGGCATTGAACGAGACGCAAGCTGCGCTTCTCCGACGGCACCGCCGAGGCGTGGGCCGAGCGGGTGGCCGACCTTTCCGGCGATGCCACCACGATCATCGGCGCGGCCATCCACTCGGTACGGGCGGTGCCTCGCGACGAGTTGCCGGTCGTGGTCGAGGCGGCAAGCGGTCGGCCGCTGCACGTCCACCTCTCCGAGCAACCCGCCGAGAACGACCAATGCCTGCGCGCGTACGGAGCGACGCCCGCCGAGTTGCTCGACGGCGCCGGAGCGCTCGGGCCACGGACGACGGCGGTGCACGCCACGCACCTGAGCGCCGCCGATATCGCGACGTTGGGAGCGACCCGGACGAACATCGCCATCTGCCCGACCACGGAGCGAGATCTGGCCGACGGCATCGGCCCGGCGAGAGCGCTGCTCGACGCCGGGGCGCGGCTCACGCTCGGCAGCGATCAGCACGTGGTGATCGACCTGCTCGAGGAGGCTCGCGCGCTCGAGATGGACGAGCGGCTGGCCACCGAGCAACGCGGGCGATTCAGCCCGGCCGAACTCGTCGATGCGCTGACCGGGCACCACGCCCTGGGCTGGCCGGACGCCGGGCGGATCGAGCCGGGCGCGCAGGCCGATCTGGTAGCCATACGCCTAGGTACGGTCCGCACGGCCGGCGCAGATCCCGCGCAGGCCATGCTCGTAGCAACGGCGGCCGACGTCGACACCGTGATCGCCGACGGGCGGGTAATCGTCCGGCACGGGCGGCACATTCTCGGCGATGTGGCCGCGATGTTGCACGAGGCGATCACGCCGCTCTGGACAACCGCCTGACCCGATCGGGCAAGCCGCGGCGTCGTGGCAACCCCGAAAGTTGCCCGATCGGAAACGAGAAGCGTCAGCGTCCGAACAGGCCGCCGAGACCTTCCGCGACACCGCCGAGACCTTCACGCGGCGACCGGTTGGGGGCAGCTTCGGCCACCCACTGCTGGAATGCCTCGGGGTTGCGCGACTGCAGCAGCACGCGTCCCGGACCGGCGAAGTCGAAGACCCAGCCCTCGCCGCTCTTGAGCGACTGGATGCTCCGGCCCTCGACCGCGCGGCGCATCCGGAACTGGATGTCCAGGTGATACGCGACGACATGGCCGGTGTCGATCGTGACAACCTCCTGCGGCTGCAGGTCGATGTAGTCGACGGCGCCGTAGACACTGACGAGCGCCTCGCCCTGTCCGGTCGCCCGGAACCCGAATCCACCCTCACCGCCGAACAGGTTCGCCATGCCGCCCCACTGGGTGTCGATCTCGACGCCGTGTGAGTTGGCGATCCAGCTGCCGCGGCGCAGGAAGTACGGCCGGTCCGGCGTGAGGGCGATCGGGACGGTGTCGCCCGGCAGCATCCCGGCCACATCGACCCAGCCACCGTTTTGCGGGGCGGTGTAGGTGGTGACGAAGAACGAGCCGCCACCGAGCGCGCTACGGGCCAGGCCCTTCATGATGCCGCCCTGCGCCTTGGATTCGAGCTGGACGCCGGCGCTGTGCGCGATCATGGCGCCACCCTCGACGCGCAGCGGCTCGCCGGGCGCGAGCACGCACCGGGCAACGGTGAATGACGGGTTGTGTCGCAACTGAACCTGCATGGCGCAGACCCTAGCGCGGCCTGCGCGCCAGTGATCACGCGACGCTCAGCCGCCCGACAGCGGTGCCCGGGGGTTCGCGGGCGAGGTTCAGGGGCGAGTGCCGCGCTCTGACCGCTCTCTGCCGGCCATTCCGGCCAGCCACTCGTTGTACGCGTCGAGGCGGGTGTCGTCGTCGTCGAAGTCCGCGGCACTGGTCGCGGCGCCCGGCTGACGGCCGATGCGGTCGCCAAGGGTGGCCACCCGGGCCTGCTCGAGCCAGCTGTCCCGATCGCGCAGCGACCGGCCCGCGCTGTGTTGCCAGCCGAAGGCGAGCAGCGTCATCACCACCGCCATGATCAGGTCGCCGCCGAACCACATGATCGAACCGCCGGTATGCGTGTCGGCGAGGGGATCGACCACCAAGCCGGCCGGTGGTGTCATGGCGATCGGCACCGTCGCCATCATCAGCGTGACCCCGGTGAACGTGTCGACCGCCATGGAGATCGCGAGCAGGCCCCACCGGGCCAGCGTCGACAACCGCCAGCGGATCGGCTCGTCGCCGACGATGAGCACGAAGAACTGGTAGCCGACAACGAGGTAGACGAGATGCTCGACCTGCCCGGCCACGGTGTTGCGCATGATCGTGTCCATGAGACCGGTCAGGTGGCTGCCGACGATGACCGCCGTATAGGACGCGAGGGCGACCGGCGGCGACGTGAGCAGCGAGACCGTCCGGCCCTGGGCGATCTGCTCGATGCGTCGCGCCGTCGACTCCCGGCTCGACTCGACGGCAAGGCGCAGTGGCCGCCCCGCTACCAGCAGGACGGGCGCGAGCATCACCAGAGCCAGGTGGCCGAGCATGTGCGCGGAGAACAATGACATGTCATAGACCGCGATGCTGCCGTTCGTCGCGAAGGCGCAGACGGCGAGTCCCGCGACGAACGACGCCGTGCGCGCGAGCGGCCACGGGGCACCGGTACGTCGACGCGCTCGCCGGGCAAGACCGGTGAAGTACCCGGCGCCGAGCAGCACGACGAACGCCAGGGCAACGGCGTCGACGTGCCAGGCGGTGACGAGGTGGTGGCTGAGCAAGGGGCCGAGCGGAGCGCCGCCCGCGCGGAAGAACGCCTCGCCGGCCGGCATGTGCATGCCGTGGGCGCCAGTGCGGGCGGTCAGATGACGGACGACGTTCACGGCAAGCAGGATCAGAACGGCTGCGGCGATCAGCCAGGCGAGCCACACCGCGTCCGGCCAGCCCCGGCCGTCGTCCAGCGCTCGGTCATCGGCCGCCGCTCGGATCTCGGTCGGCGCGCCGTCCGCGCGCTCGTCACTCACGACGACCAGTGTCCGCCACGGCAGCGCCCCGGCCGCGAGGGGGCACCAACCATCATCGGGGCAGCGGGGTCGCCGTCACCCAGTGCCGCGCCGCGGCGAGCGGAAACGGCGCGGTAGATGATCGGGTGAGCCCCGCGATCAGGCGCCAGGCGCCTCGGTACTCGGTCACCGAGACCTCCGTGCCGTCGGCCGTTGGCGTCACCACGACGCCGCCCAGCTTCGCCGGTGGCCGGAGTTGCCGTTGCTGGGTCAGCACGATCTGCACGCCGTTCGGTGCCGTGGCGTTGATCTGCTGCCAGTACGTCTTCGGCTCTCCGGCGTCGAATGCGCTCGCCTGCAGGCTGATCACCGAGCCAGGAAAGTCCTTGCGAAAGCGGGCTTCCATGCCAGCCGACACCCTGAGGCCGATTCCGCACACCACGCTCGTCGGGCAGCGGTTGCCGACGACGTTGCTGAGCACGGCCTGACCCTGGATGGCCCGTATCTCCGGCGTGGGGCTTGCCGACGGCGGCGCAGGCAACGTGGCTGTCGGGGCCGCGGCCGGCGCGCTGTGATGCGCGTGCCGGGCCACCTGGATCCCGCCGGCCAGGACCACCACCACCGCGATCACGACGGCGTGCCACCGCCGAATCCGCAGCGGCTGCGCTTCGAGAACGTCGTCGCCGGGATCGTCGGTCACATCAGCCAGGGTCACCCTTCGACGGGTCGGCGGCAAACGAGCGGGATGTTCGCCCTGATAAGGATCGGTATCGGGGCCCAAGCGCCTTCACGGGACGGACCGTCGAGACGATGATGTACGCATCCCGTCGACAAGACCGTTATGTGAGCAGATGACTGATACTCAGGTGGCCAGCCCCAGGACGAACGAACGATGACCCACGATTGGCCGGCGCCGCAACGCAATGCCGTGCTCGCCGCCGACTATCTGGCGGCATCGAGCAGTCCGGCGGTGAGCAGCGTCGGTGCACGCGTGCTGGCCGACGGCGGCACGGCGATCGATGCAACCCTGGCCATGGCCGCCATGTGCTGGCTCGCGCTCCCCAGCCAGTGCGGCGTGGGCGGCGACGCATTCGCGATCGTGCGCGAGCCGGACGGATCGGTGTGGACGGTGGGCGGCAGCGGATTCGGCCCCGACGGCGGCGACTCGGCGTTCTATCGCGGGCGCGGTCTGGCGGCGGTTCCCGTGTCCGGCGCACTCGCCGTGGCTGCGCCCGGAGGAGTGGCCGCCCTGTCGGCATTGCACGCGCGCGGTGCGTCCCGGCCGTTGGATGAACTGTGGGCGCCGGCCGTCGCAGCGGCCGAGCGTGGCCTGCCGTGCACGCGCGAAGAACCGGGCCGACATCCTCGACCACGAGGCGATCCTGCGCGCGGACGCCGGTGCCGAACGCGCGTTCCTGCGTGCCGGCCGCGCGCCGCAGATCGGCGAGCGGTTGCCGCAACCCGAACTTGCTCGCTGGATACGTCGCCTGGCCGCCGACCCGCGTGACCTCTATACCGGCGAACTCGCCCAGCGCGCGGTCGCAGCCCTCATCGAGGCCGGCGCACCGTTCAGCGGCGATGAGTGGGCCGCGTCCGGCGAGGCAATCGTCGGGCCGGCGATCACCGGCCAGTACGGCCCTCTCACGATTCATGCGACGCCGTTGCCGACTCCGGGCTGGATGGTCCTGCAGCAGGCGGCGTTGTGCGACGGCGCGTTGGGCGACCTGCCCTGGCTGGGCGCCGAGGCGGTCGGGCGACTGGCCGCCGCCGCGCGGTTGGCCTTTCGCGACCGATGGGAACGATGCGGCAGCGACACCGACGCCTGGCGGGCCCTCCTGGAACCAGCCGCGATCGCGGCGGCCCGGGCCGAGCTCGGCACGCCCATGGCCGTCGCCGGCATCCGGCCCGACGGCGACACGACCTCGACGATCGCGGTCGACGCCGACGGGCGCGCGGTGAGCTTCATCCACTCGCTTGCCTTCGCCTTCGGCGCGAAGGTCACCGTGCCGGACACCGGCATCGTGCTGAACAACCGGCTGGGCCGGGGCGCGTACCTGGTCGAAGGGCACCCGAACGAGGTGCGCCCGCGCCGCCGCCCGCTGCACACGCTCAACGCCTGGCTGGCCACTGACGATGAGGACCGGCTGGCGCACGTGGGCAACACACCCGGTGGCGACGGGCAGATCCAGTGGAATATGCAGATGCTGTCGCACCTTGTCGACCACGGACTCGACCCGCAGGAGGCCGTCTCGGCGCCGCGGTTCAGCGTGTTCCCGGGCAGCGACGCAGACGTCGTCGGGTCCGCGCCGGCGCTGATCTGCGAGTCGCGACTTGGCCGCGAGGTAATCGCCGCGCTGGGCGACGACGTCCGGGTGGTCGGCCCGTGGGCGGCCGGCGGCAGCGCGCTGATCGTCTCGGTCGACCACGAGCGGGGCTATCTGGCGGGCGGCGCCGACCCGCGTCAGGACGGCGTCGTACTCGGCGGTTGAACGCGGTTAGCCGGTCGCCCAGATCCGTCGCGTCCAGATCCGCCCGACCAGATCCGTTCAGTGGTGCGTTTCGTCCTGAGTGGCGCGCTATATCGCACCACTCAACGCATAACGCACCACTCAACGAAAGCGGCGGGCCCAGGTTGGCGATCGCGGTGTGACCGGGTCCATAATGGACGGCGGGAACTTGAGCGCACCTGACTCAGTTCTTCTGACTGAGAGAACCTTCGTCGGCGGCATTCCTGCTCGTCGATGCGGATATAGGCAAGTAGAGCAAAACCACTAGAGGGAGAACATCAGATGGCACGTGCGGTCGGCATCGACCTGGGCACCACCAACTCCGTCGTCGCGGTACTGACCGGCGGCGAGCCGGAGGTCATCGCAAACGCCGAGGGCTCGCGCACCACCCCGAGCGTCGTCGCTTTCGCCAAGAACGGCGAGGTTCTGGTCGGCGAGGTCGCGAAGCGCCAGGCGGTCACCAACGTCGACCGCACCATCCGCTCGGTGAAGCGCCACATGGGCGACCCGAGCTGGAAGGTCGACATCGACGGCAAGAGCTACACCGCGCAGGAGATCAGCGCGCGCGTCCTGCAGAAGCTCAAGCGCGACGCCGAGTCCTACCTGGGCGAGGACGTCGCCGACGCGGTGATCACCGTGCCCGCGTACTTCAACGACTCGCAGCGCCAGGCCACCAAGGAGGCCGGCCAGATCGCGGGCCTGAACGTCCTTCGCATCATCAACGAGCCCACCGCGGCCGCGCTTGCGTACGGCCTCGACAAGGGCGAGAAGGAGCAGACGATCCTGGTCTTCGACCTCGGCGGCGGCACGTTCGACGTGAGCCTGCTCGAGATCGGCGAGGGCGTCATCGAGGTCAAGGCCACCAGTGGCGACAACCACCTCGGCGGCGACGACTGGGACGAGCGGATCATGACCTGGCTCGTCGACAAGTTCAAGGCCGCGCACGGCATCGACCTGACCAAGGACAAGATGGCGCATGCAGCGGCTGCGCGAGGCCGCGGAGAAGGCGAAGATCGAGCTGTCCTCGTCGCAGCAGACGAGCATCAACCTGCCCTACATCACCGTTGACGCCGAGAAGAACCCGCTGTTCCTGGACGAGTCGCTCTCGCGCGCCGAGTTCCAGCGGATCACCTCCGACCTGCTTCGAGCGCACCAAGGCGCCGTTCCAGAACGTCATCAAGGACGCCGGCATCAGCCTGAGCAAGATCGACCACGTCGTGCTGGTCGGCGGCTCGACCCGCATGCCTGCCGTGGGCGAACTGGTCAAGGAGCTGACCGGCGGCAAGGAGCCGAACAAGGGCGTCAACCCCGACGAGGTCGTCGCGGTCGGCGCGGCGTTGCAGGCCGGCGTGCTGAAGGGCGACGTCAAGGACGTCCTGCTGCTCGACGTCACGCCGCTGTCGCCTTGGCATCGAGACCAAGGGCGGCATCATGACCAAGCTCATCGAGCGCAACACGACGATCCCCACCAAGCGTTCGGAGATCTTCACGACGGCCGACGACAACCAGAGCAGCGTGCAGATCCAGGTCTATCAGGGCGAGCGCGAGATCGCGGCCTACAACAAGAAGCTCGGCATGTTCGAGCTGACCGGGCCTTCCGCCGGCGCCACGTGGCGTGCCGCAGATCGAGGTCACGTTCGACATCGACGCCAACGGCATCGTCAACGTCTCGGCCAAGGACCTGGCCACCAACAAGGAACAGGGCATGACGATCACCGGCGGCTCGGGCCTGAACAAGGACGAGATCGACCGGATGATGCGTGACGCCGAGGCGCACGCCGACGAGGACCGCCAGCGTCGCGAGGAGGCCGAGGTCCGCAACACGGCCGAGTCGATGCAGTTCGCGACCGAGAAGTTCCTGGCCGAGAACGGCGAGAAGATCCCCGACGACAAGAAGAACGAGATCGAGACCGCGCTTGCCGAGCTGAAGACGGCGCTCGGCGGCACGAACCTCGAGTCGATCAAGTCGTCGCAGGAGAAGCTCGCCCGGCTCTCGCAGGAGGCCGGCACCGCGATGTACGAGGCAGCCAACGCCGCCAACGCGGCCGGCGCGGCCGGTGCAGCCGGACCGAGCGCCGACGCAGGCCAGACGCCGCCGGCCGATGACGACACCGTCGTCGACGCCGAGGTCGTGGACGAGGGGCCCGAGGGCGAGCACAAGTGATCAACCAGCACAACGCGGCTGCCCGCTACGGGCGGGCAGCCGCTAACGATGCAGTGAGCGCAACAGCGAGGAGCGGAGAGCAGACGTGACCGAGCAGCACCGCCCCGAACACGCCTGGAGCGAGGCAAGCGGCGGCGCCGGAAGCACCTCGGGCCCAGGCAGCGCGGACGACCAAGATCAGGATCGGGTCGTCATTCGCGACAAGCGCCGCCTCGACCCGCTCACCGGTGAGGTCCGCTTGACCGCCGACATCGATACCGCAGCGCCCGGCGTAGCGACGCCGGACGTCGCAAACACGGAGGACGACATACCCAAGGCAGACGCCCTGCTGCTCGAAGAGCGCACCCGCGATCTGCAGCGACTGCAGGCCGAGTACGCCAATTACCGCAAGCGCGTCGAGCGCGATCGCATCGCGAATGCCGAGGCGGCGGTGGGCCTTGCGCTCATCGGATTGCTTCCGGTGCTCGACGACATCGACCGGGCTCGCGCCCATGGCGACCTGAACGGTGCGTTCAAGGCGGTCGCCGACCAGCTAGAGGCCGTACTGGGCAAGCTCGGTCTCGCCGCGTTCGGCGAGGTGGGTGACCCGTTCGATCCGGCCATTCACGAAGCCGTGATGCATGACGAGAGCGCCGAGGTCACGCGAGCCGACGGCCACCACCGTGATGCGCCGCGGTTACCGCCACGGTGAGCGGCTGCTGCGCCCGGCGATGGTCGGGGTGAGCGATCCGGCATCAGCAGCCGATCTCGACTCCGAGGACCCGCAATAGCGGCACGTCAGCACCGAGATCTACCTATACGAAAAGGAGGTGACGCCCGGTGAGCACGAAGGACTACATCGAGAAGGACTACTACAAGGCGCTGGGCGTCGCGAAGGACGCGCCCGCCGCCGACATCAAGAAGGCGTACCGCAAGCTCGCCCGTGAGTTGCATCCGGACAAGAACCCGGGCAACGCCGAGGCCGAGGCGAAGTTCAAGGACGTGTCCGAGGCGTACGACGTGCTCTCCGACGAGGGCAAGCGCAAGGAGTACGACGAGGCGCGCACCCTGTTCGGCAGTGGCGCGTACCGCGGCGGATTCCCCGGCGGCGGGACCACCGGCGGCGGCGCGACGTTCGACATGTCCGACCTGTTCGGCAACCCCAGCGGCTCAACGGGCGGTCTCGGCGACATCTTCGGCGGGCTGTTCACCGGCGGTACGACCACTCGCCGCCAGCGCAATGTCGGGCCCACCCGCGGCCAGGACGTCGACGCCGAGATTCGGCTCGGGTTCGACGAGGCCGTGCACGGCGCGATGTTGCCGTTGCAGTTGTCCGGACCGGGAACCTGCCGCACGTGTGGCGGCAGCGGCGCCAAGCCGGGTACCCGGCCGCACACCTGCCCCACCTGCGGCGGCTCGGGATTCATCAGCCGCAACCAGGGAGCGTTCGGGTTCAGCGAGCCGTGCCGTGACTGCCGGGGCACCGGCCAGATCGTCGACGATCCCTGTCCGGAGTGCCACGGCGGCGGCGTCACGACGCAGACCCGCACGATCAACGTCCGCGTGCCGTCCGGTGTTCGCGACGGGGCCCGCCTGCGCATCCCCGGCAAGGGCATGCCCGGCGCGCGTGGTGGCCCGGCGGGCGACCTGTACGTGACCGTGCACGTCGAGCCGCACGACCTGTTCGGGCGGAAGGGCGACGACCTCACCTTGTCGGTGCCGGTCACCTTCCCCGAGGCCGCGCTCGGCACGACGCTGCGCGTGCCCACCCTGGACGGTTCGGTGACCTTGCGCGTCCCGCCGGGCACCAAGTCCGGACGGACGTTGCGCGTCCGCGGGCGGGGCTTCCCCAAGCGTGGCTCCGGCAACGGCGACCTGCTCGTGACGGTCGAGGTCGAGGTCCCGCAGAAGATGAGCGCCGATGCTCGTGAGGCACTCGAGAAGTACGCGGCGGCGCAGGCAGACGATCCGCGCCCGCACATCACCGCCGCCGTCGGCCGTCCGGCCCGGACGGAGGAAAGCAATGGCTGAGACTCGCAAACCCCGGCACACCGACGTGCCCGAAGACGCCCCGGTGTTCGTGATCTCGGTGGCCGCGCAGCTCGCCGGCATGCATGCCCAGACCCTTCGCCAGTACGACCGGATCGGGCTCGTCACGCCGGGGCGCACAGGCGGCGGCGGCCGGCGTTACTCCGCCCGCGATGTCGCGCTGTTGCGCGAGGTGCAGCGCCTCTCGCAGGACGAGGGCGTCAACCTCGCCGGCATCAAGCGGATCATCGAACTCGAATCGCACGTCGAGGCGCTGCAGGCGCGCGTGGCCGAACTCGCCGCAGAGCTACAGCAGATCTACGCCGAGATCAACGCCCGCCCCTCGACGGCGCTCGTCGTATGGAAGCCGCAGCGCCGCCACTGACAACTCCGAACACCTGATCGCGCCCGCTGACGTTCGCGTCAGCGGGCGCCCTCACTCTGCGTCAGTGGGCGCGATGCCGTTCGGCGAACCTGCGCGCCTTGGCGCGGTTGCCGCACACCGACATCTCGCACCAGCGCCGCCGCCCGGACGGATCGAGGAACACCCAGCCGCATCGCTCGTCGGCGCACAGCCTGATTGCGTTGCGCGGCTGGGTGTCGAGCAGCGAATGCAGCGCCAACGTGAAGCGGTGCAGCGGCTGGTGCAGACCCTCGCCGCCGTCGAGGCGAAGTGATCCGCCGGCATCGCGACGAAACTGCGAGTCGACGACTGCGGCGCGCACGAAACGGTGCAACTGCTTCGCGGCGGCCGCCGGCAACGGATCTTCGACGATGATCGTGTGCACCGCCAGGCGCAGCTGCTTCGTCTCGTGCAGGACGGCATCGGCCGCCTCGGGCCGGCGCTGCGCATCGGCAAGTAGAGCAGCGTGTTCGGCCGCATCGAGCAGCCCCACGTCATGGCCCAGGAGCAAGAGGGTCGAGTAGTCGACGAGGTACTCGCGCGGCTCGTCAAATGTCCAGCCACCGACCGTGTTGTTCAGTTCGAGCGCTGGATGGCCGGACACGCGCTCAGGCAGCCATACACCGTCGACCTGACGAGCCACGTCGCCTATGCTAACCGCAACTTCAGGAAAAGAGGTTAGCCAGGTGGGCATCGTCGCGTCGCTGGCAGGTGCGCAGCTGCGGCATCGGCCGGGGCGCTGGGCGCTGCTCGTAGCGGGCGTGGCGCTCGCCGCCGCGATTCCGGTCGTTGCCGCTGGTGCGGGTGATTCGGTTGCGGCGCAGACGGTTCGCAATACCGTGTCGCAGCTTTCGCCCGGCGATCGGACGATCACGGTGCTCGGCACCGGCACCATCTACGACCCGCACGAGTTCGTGTCGTTCGACGGGCTGACGCGGCAGCAGTTGTCGCGCCTGTCGTCCGCGCCGGTTCGCCAGGAGTTGGTCTTCCATCAGCTCTCGCTGGCCGGCTCGGCGTTCTACCTCGGCGCCACCGACGATCTGCGCACAGCGGTGCACCTCGTCAGCGGGCGCATGCCTCGCTCCTGCACGCCGACCCGCTGCGAGGTCGTGGCAATCGGGGGCAACCAGGCGGCGCTCACCCGTGCCTCGGCATCGCTCGGCATCGTCGTCGTCGGACGAGCCGAGCGCACCGACTCGACCCTGCTCTCGGGCGACCTCGACCCTGGCACCGTGCCGTTGTTGCTCGGCGACGGCACCGGCCGGATGGCGCTGCTCTCCTCGCTCGGGCTGTTCGCCCGCACGTATGGCTGGGTCGTCCATCTGGACGTGGACCGTGTTATCTCGCTGGGCGTTCCGGCCTACGTGCGCCTGTCGTCCGAGGTCGCCGATACCGTCATCGCGAAGGTCGACGGCGCGGGCATCGTCACCCCGGACACCCAACTGACCGACCAGTATCACCGGGCATCGCTGTCGGCTCGCCGGTTCGGCCTGCTCGGCGGTACGGCCGCGGCGCTGTTGCTCGGCTTCGCCGTCGTCGCCGCGGTGGGGCTGCGCCGCGAGCACGCCGTTCTGGCCGCGGTGTTGCGCCGGCGCGGTGCCCGTCTGCTGCGCATCACCCGGCTGACCGCGCTCGAGGCGGTCGTGGCCTGCCTCGGCGGTGCGCTGCTCGGCTGCGTCATCGGTGCCGCCGTAACGGTCGGCCTGGCGCGCAGCGCGACGCTGCCCGCCTGGCGGACGGTCTGGCACGCGCTCGGATCGGCCGGTCCCGCCGTCGGCGTGCTGGCGGTCGCGGCCGTCGCCGTCACGGTGGCCGTACTGCTCTGGCCGGATCGCGACCGGAACGCGGTGTGGCACACCGTCGAACTCGCCGGTGCCGCCTGCCTCGGCGCCGCGTTGCTGGCCGCGAGCCGCGGGTCGGCCTCCGCCTCGTCGCTGGCCGCAAGCAGCGACCCGCTCGTTGTGGCCCTGCCGGTGCTCGCCGCCGTGGTGGGCGGCCTGGTGGCGGCCCGGCTCTGGGCGCCGCTGGCCCGCTTCGCCGAACGTCTCCTGCCGCGCCATTCGATTGCCGGGCGGATCGGGCTGCTCGGGGCCATTCGCCGGCCCCTGCGACCCGTCGTCACCGTGGCCTTCCTGACCGCGGCCGTGGCGTCGGTCGTCTTCGCCGGCGCCTACCGGGCGACGCTGCTGGACGGCTCGGCCGATCAGGCGGCCTACACCGTCCCACTCGACGCGACGCTCACCGGCAGCGCCGACGTGCCGACCCCGCTGGCGCTCACGGGCGCCGCGCAACTGGCCGGCGTGGCCCCCGGCACGCACACGTACGGCGTCGTGCGCACGTCGGCGGTGGTGCGCGCACGAGACGGCGATGCCACCGGCATTCCCGTCGTGGGCGTCGATCCAGATGCCTTGTCGCAGGTGCGCCGGTGGTCGCGCGTGACGGGCACGTCGACGGGACCGGCGGCTCTGGCCAGCTCGCTTCGCCCGGCGAGCCCGGCGAGCAATGCCGCGGTGGCGGCGCCGATTCCAGTCGGGGCGCGCACGCTGAGCGTCCAGGTCACGGGCCTGGCCGCAGCCGTCGACGTCGATCTCTGGCTCGCGTCCAGCGACGGCCGCGAGGCCCCGGTCGCGCTGCGCGGGCCGGGCACGACGCTGTCGGGGCAGGTGCCTGACCTCGGGCCAGGCCCGCTGCATCCAGTGGCGATCACGCTCAAAGAGAACATCGAGTACGCGACGCATCATCAGCACGCCATCGGCGAGGGCAACACCGACCAGCCGGTGGTGGCCGGCACCATCACGTTGGGGGCCGTTTCCTCCGACGGGACGGGCAGTGCCTGGCAGTGGGCCGGATGGGGAGCGGCCAACGCCGCCCAGGCATCCGCCAGCGGCTCCGCGCTGCAGGTGCGGTACCGGCTCGAAGGCACGCCGGTGGTGCTCATCCCGGGTTATGCGGCCGCGCCGGTCCTGCCCGTCGCGGTCGATCCGGCCACGGCGCGCTCGGCCGATCGGGGCCAGCTCACCCTCAGCTTCGACCAGTTGACGGTCACCGCGCGGATCGTGGCCACCGTGGCGCGCTTCCCGACGACCACCGGCCCGTTCGTCATCGCCGACCGCGCGGCCATCACGTCGCTGCTCGACCGGACCGACCCCGGTACCGGAGCGCCGCGCGAGCTCTGGGTGGCCACCTCGGCCCACTCGCGGGCCACCCTCGACCACGCGCTGACGGGCGCTCCGTACAGCCGGCTGACCGTCGCGCGGCGCGTGCCCCTGCAGGCCCACCTCGCCAGCGATCCGGTGGCGCGCGGTTCGCAACTGCTGCTCGCGCTGATCGCCGGGCTGGCCTTGCTGGTCGCCGGGGTCGCGCTCGTGCTGCTGGTGGTGGGCGAGCGGCGCGACGACGCCGGGGAGCTGCACGCCTGGGAGGCCGACGGCCTGCGGCCGGCCACCTTGCGGAGGGTCCTGTTCCTGCGAGCATTGTCCGTCGTGGGCGTCGCATTGCCCCTCGGGCTCCTCACCGGCCTCGTCCTGGCGCGTGCCGGAACGACGCTGGTCGCCGTCGACGCGTCCGGCGTCGCGCCACGCCCGCCCCTGCAAGCGGCCGTAGGACCGCTCTGGACGAGTGTCGTGCTGTTGCTGGGCATCGGGTTGGGGGTGGCCGTCTCCTGGGCGGTTGCCGCCCGGATGCTGCGTGAGCGGCTACCCGTTCGTCCCGAGACGGACCTGCGATGAACCATCGAGCGAAGGCCACCGGATGAGCGCCATCGATGTCACCGACGCGTTCTGCCTGTACCCCATACCGGGGGGTACGGTCGCGGCGCTTCGCGGCCTGTCGCTCACCGTCGCCGATCGCGAACGTCTCGTCGTACACGGGCCGAACGGCTCCGGCAAAACGACACTGCTGCGCGTTCTTACCGGTGAGCTACCGCCCAGTGCGGGCAGTGTTCGCGTCGCCGGTGTCGACCTGGCGGGCGCCGATGAGGCAACCCGGTCGCACCTGCGCCTGGCCAAGATCGGCGTCGTCGACCAGCACAGCGCGCGGACGTTGCGCCCGGAGATCGACGTTCTCGACAACGTCGCGCTGCAACTTCGGCTGGCCGGGGTGCGCCGCGCCGAGGCGAGGCGACGAGCCGGCGATGCGCTCGAACGGCTCGGGTTGACATCACTGGCCGAGCGCTCACCCGCGACCCTGTCCGGCGGTGAGGCGCAGCGGGTGGCCGTGTGCGCCGCTCTGGCGCACGACCCGACCGTGGTGCTGGCCGACGAGCCGACCGGCGAACTCGACCTTGCCTCCGCCGACGACGTGTACGACCTGCTCTCGTCGGCGGTCGCGGCCATCGGGGCGACGCTGCTGCTCGTCACGCACGACCAGCGCGCCGCCCGGATCGCCGACCGGATGGTGCGCATCCGCGACGGCCGGCTCTCCGAGCAGTGGTCGCCCGCATTCGCCCGGCGACGAGATGCTCGTCGTCGATGATCGCGGCTGGGTGCGCCTGCCCGAGCCGCTGCGCCGCGGCGCCGGAGCGTCGCGCGGCGTCCGGGCAAGCGCCGACGACGGGCGGATCGTGCTGAGCGGCGCCGACGAGCCGATGCCCCCGGTCGCCGCCCGGGTCGGCGCGATGCCATCAGCGATAGCGAGCCGATCCCTGGCCCGGCTCGAGGACGTCCGGGTCGGCTACACCGAGCGCGTCGTCCTCGACGGCCTGTCGCTCGACGTGTGCGCGGGCGTCTTGACGCTGGTGCGGGGACGCTCCGGTTCGGGCAAGTCGACGCTGCTGCGCGTGCTCACCGGGCTCGCCGACCCCGACTCCGGGCGGGCGGTGCTGGCCGACGTCGACCTCAACGGGCTGTCTCGCGCGGCTCGTGCTGACCTGCGTCGCGAGCACGTCGCCGTCTTCGGACAGGGTGGCGCGCTCGCCGAGCCGCTGACCGTCATCGAGAATCTGGCCCTTGCCCGCACTGCTCGCGGGCTGCCCCCCGACCCGGACCTGATCGCCAAGACCGTCGAGTCGCTCGGTCTGGCGGCCTTGGGCGAACGGGCCGTTCGGCTGCTGTCGGGCGGTGAACGCCAGCGGGTCGCCGTCGCCCGATCACTCGTCGTCGAGCGGCCGCTCGTCGTTCTGGACGAGCCGACGTCCTCCCAGGACGAAGCGCATGCCGAGATCGTCGCGCGCGTTCTGGCCGAGGCGGCAGCCGCCGGTCGAGCCGTCCTCTGCGCGACGCACGATCCGGTGCTGGCGGCTGTCGCCGACACAGCGGTCGCGCTCGACTGATCGATCCGGCTCGTGTAGATCTCTCGGTAGACATCGCGCGGGAGGGGTCATGAGCGGGCCCATCGAGCCACCGGTTCCACAGCAGCCGAGCCGCGGCCGGCGCTCCGGGAGTAAACGATCAGACCCAAACACGTCGCCGTCGCGATTGTCTTCGTGGTGCTCGTGATCTTCATGATCGAGAACCTGCGCAAGGTACCGATCCGGTTCATCGGCCCGCAGGTGCACGCACCGTTGATCTTGGCGTTGCTCATCAGTGCAGCGCTCGGCGCACTGGCGGTGCTGGCCATCCAGCGGGTACGCCGCCGCGGCTGAACCGTCTGGCGCTACGCGGGGAAGACGCCCGCGCGCGATGGATCGGCCGGGGCGGGCTCAGCGTCGGAGCCGGCGAAGTGCGCCGGCGCTCCGCACTGCCCGCGGGTGACCGCCTCGGGGTCAGTTACGAACATCGGGCTCGGCTGCGCCGGGTCGTAGTAGCGGTGAAAGACCGGAGTGAGGCTGCCCGAGATCGGCGGCACGATCCAGCTCCAGTCCGCCGGGCAACTGCGCCCGGCCCGCTCCTCGCGCGCGAGGTGGGTGAGGAACCGCTGCGACTCGGTGTGGTGATCGGTGATCGTGACGCCCGCGGCGGCGAACGAGTGCAGCACCGCACGGTTGATCTCGACGACGACCCGATCGCGCCATAGGGTCTGCTCGGAGGTCATGTCCAGACCCATCCGCACGCCGACGGTCTCGGCGATGTCATAGCGATCGACATCGATCAGGTTTCGGGCGCCGATCTCGGTGCCCATGTACCAGCCGTTGAACGGCGCGGCCGGATAGGAGATGCCGCCGATGCACAGTCGCATGTTGCTGATCGCCGGCACGGCGTGCCAGCGCAGGCCAAGTCCCGCGAACCAGTCGAGTTCGGGGTGCGTCAGCGGCACTTCGAGAATGTCGGCCGCGTCGAGGCTGAACAAGCGGGGGCCTTCGGCCGCGGTCTCGATCACGAGCGGCAGCACGTCGAAGTCGCCGGGGGTCGCGGGGGGCTGCCATCCCATCGTGGTGACCGCTTCGGTGAAGCCGAGATAGCGCGGGTCGCCCCGGTGGTGGCCATCGCCGGCGGGGTATCCCGCGTAGCGGATCAACTGGTCGTTCCAGATCCGCGGGGCCGGCCGACCCGGGGCGTCGGGCGCGAAGATGCTGATGACCGGGCGCACCTTGCCGCCATTCGAGGCCAGCCGCAGGTGCCGGCGGCAGTGCTTCGCGACGCCGTCCGCGTCGCCGACTGCGCGCAGGTCGCGCACCCGCAAGCTGTTCCAGTACAGCCGGCCGATGCAGCGCGCACTGTTGCGCCAGGCCACGCGGGCGCCCCACGTCAGCTCGGCGGTCGTGTGGTGATACGTGCCCGTCGTCAGGATCTCGGCGCGCGCCCAGGCGAGGCGACGGCCCACATCGCCGGCGTCGGGATTTTCGGCATGAAACAGCTCGATGAACTCGAATGCTTCGTCAAGATCGACCTCGCCAGTGGCCGGGCCGGAGGGCTGTTCGACCCTGCTGTGGTCGGCTGGGCAATGCGGCGAAGGTGACGACACGTTACGCAACGATAACGGTCAGCGCCGGGCCGACCAAGGATTCGGACAAGGCTCACGCTGGGTAGCCCGGATCGGGCAACTACGCGCACTCTCTGCTATCACGGCAGCTTCTCGCGGCCGGCAGAGCACGCGCTCAGGCCAATTCAGGGCCAATTCAGGCCAGCTCAGGCCAGTTCACGCCAATTCAGTCAAGGGTGAACGTGTCGTAGTAGATGCGCGACGCAGGTACGCCGCGGTCGCTCAGCTTGCGAACGGTCGCCTGGATCAGGCTCGGCGATCCGCTGACGACGACGTCGTGACGCGACCAGTCCCCGTGCTGGGCCACGACATCTGGCAACGAACCGCGGACGCCGCCATAGGTCGGTTCGCGGGAGACGACCTTGACCACGTCGAGCATCGGATCGCGACTGACGAGGTTGTCGAGGGTTCCATTGAGGTAGAGGTCACGGCTGTAGCGCACGCCGTGGAACAGATGCAGCCGGGTCGAGGGCCGTCTTCGCTCGAGGTCGGGAAGCATCGACATCAGCGGGCCAATGCCGGTACCGCCCGCGATCATCAGCAGATCGCGCTCGCCATGGGTCACGAGGCCGAGCAGCCCCACCGGCGGCCCCAGCTTCCACACGTCACCGATCTGGGTCTCGAGCACCATGCTGCCGCTCACCCAGCCGCCCGGCACGATCTTGACGTGAAACTCGAGCTCGCCGCCCTCGATCGGCGGGTTGGCCATCGACATCGGCCGCCACATCCGGGGCCGCCGCGGCGTCTCGACGCTGACGTACTGGCCGGCTCGGTACACCAGATCCGGCTCGGTCTTGACCCGGATGATGGCGATGTCGTGAGCCGGCCGTTCCAGGTCGACGACCGTGCCCCGGTAGTACGGCGGACCGTAGGCGGCCGCCTCGTCGGCGGCGCGGCGCATCTCGCGCGAGATACGGGCGTAGGCGTCTTCCCAAGCGTGTGCGATCTCAGGGGTCCACTGGTCGCGCAGGTGCAGCTTCATGGCGTAAATCAATGCGTTGCCGACCTGGTCGTAGTGCTCGGCGGTGACCTCGAACTTGCGGTGGTCGCGACCGAGTTCGGCGAGGAAGGAGGAGAACCGGTCAGGCTGGTCGATGACCTGCACGATCTGGACGAGCGCACGCAGGAGCCGAATGCGCTGTACGGTCATCGTCGCCGGGAACATCGCGCGTAGCGAGGGATTGCTGTGGAACAACGCAGCGTAGAAATACTGCGCGATACGGTCCGCCGCCGGTTCGGCGATGGCCCAACTTTGTCTGATTAGCTGCGCCTGTGACGGCACTCGGTTCCCTTTCGTATTTCTGTGTAACCCCCCGCGTGGTCGTCTCCGCCCCGACGACGGACACTAATCTAACGCGTTGTGCGCGTATCGCTACCCCCAGCCGGTCGTTAATCTATGTCCAAAATTGCGGCTATCAGATGACAAAGGCTTCCGACCGGACGCTGCGTGTGACAGGCTGACGGCGGTCCGTCACGCCATCCTGGGGGGATTGCGCTGGCCGGCGTAGTGGGGGCGTCCGGCAGTCGCCTATCACCCGAGGAGTGACATGCCCCCGTTTCCACAAGACGCCCAGTCCGCCATGCCCGGAAACCCCGGAAACTACGGAAGCTACGGAAACACGGAAACGCCGGGAGTGCCGTCGAGGAAAACCGGCCCGGCAGCGCCGGCGAGCACGAGCTGCAGTGCCGCTACCAGACTTCCCAGCGCGCCGAGCGCTTCTACCGCGACCAGGTGCTCGATCACCTCAACCGGCCGATGCGCGAATTCATCGCCCGCCAGGACATGGCTTTCATCGCCACGTCCGACGGCACCGGCGAGTGTGATGCAAGTTTCCGTGCTGGCGCGCCCGGCTTCCTGCACGTGATCGACGAGCGAACGATTGCGTATCCCGAATATCGGGGTAACGGCGTCATGGCCAGCCTCGGCAACCTGACCGAGAATCCGCACATCGGCATTCTCATGATCGACTTCGTGCATGATCTGATCGGCCTGCACGTCAACGGCACCGCACGTATCGAGGACGACAATGTGCTGCGCGCACGGGTTGCCGGCTTGCCTACCGAACAGGTCAAAGGACGCTTTCCGGAACGGTGGGTAGTTGTCGACGTGGACGAGGCATACGTCCACTGCCGCAAGCACATTCCGCGCATGATGCACGTTCCGCATCGTCGCGACTGGGGTACCGACGACGTCCGGAGCAAGGGCGGCGACTATTTCGACGTGGCGAAGATGCAGAGTCCGTGGGCTGCTCACGCTGCTCAGCCAGCTCACGCTGCTCAGCCAGAGGATTCGCGACCCGCGGTGAACGGCGGCGGGTACGCCCTGCCTGACGGGTAGGAAAACTGCAAGCTCGGCATAGTTGAGCGGAACACACTCAACCTCACGGTCGTTGTCGTGGTTGGAGCGCCGCATCGTCGGCGCAGTATCAGCGATTTTGATGAGGTGACCACATACCCATGGACCTGACCACCCGCAGTCAGCAGGCCGTTTCCGCGGCGGTCAAGACGGCCGCCGAGCGCGGCAACCCCGCGGTCGAACCGGCACATCTGGCCGTCGCATTGCTCGACGACGCCGAGGGGCTGACCCGCCCGCTGCTCTCGGCGGTCGGCGTCGATCCACTCGCCGCGCGCGCGGCCGCCCAGCGGCAGGTAGACGCCCTGCCGGCAGCGGCGGGCTCGACCGTGGCCGCACCGCAGCCGTCGCGCGGGTTTCCTGGCGGTGCTCAGCGTCGCCGAGCGGGAGGCCCGCGATCGGTCCGACGAGTACGTCTCCACCGAGCACCTGCTGATCGGCTTGGCCGACCAGGGCGTCATCGCCGACGTCACTCCGGCGGCATTGCGTGACGCGCTCGCCAGCCTGCGTGGCTCGCAGCGCGTGACCAGCCCCGACCCGGAGGGCACGTTCCAGGCGCTCGAGAAGTACGGCGTCGACTTCACCGCCCGCGCCCGCGAGGGCAAGATCGACCCGGTCATCGGCCGGGACGCCGAGATCCGCCGGGTGATCCAGGTGCTGTCGCGGCGGACCAAGAACAACCCGGTGCTGATCGGCGAGCCCGGCGTCGGCAAGACCGCCGTCGTCGAGGGACTGGCCCAGCGCATCGTCGCCGGAGACGTGCCGGAATCCCTGCGTGGCAAGCGATTGATCGCTCTCGACCTGGGCGCGATGGTCGCCGGCGCGAAGTACCGCGGCGAGTTCGAGGAGCGGCTCAAGGCCGTCCTGAACGAGATCAAGGACTCCGGCGGCCAGGTCATCACGTTCATCGACGAACTGCACACGGTGGTCGGCGCCGGAGCGTCCGGCGAAGGTGCCATGGACGCCAGCAACATGCTCAAGCCGATGCTTGCCCGTGGCGAACTGCGCATGGTCGGCGCCACCACGCTCGACGAGTACCGCGAGCACATCGAGAAGGACCCCGCCCTCGAACGGCGCTTCCAGCAGGTGCTCGTCGGCGAGCCTTCCGTCGAGGACACCATCGCCATCCTGCGTGGTCTGAAGGGTCGTTACGAGGCGCACCACAAGGTCGTCATCAACGACGGCGCGCTGGTTGCCGCCGCGACGCTGTCCGACCGCTACATCACCTCGCGCTTCCTGCCCGACAAGGCGATCGACCTCGTCGACGAGGCGGCGTCCCGGCTGCGTATGGAGATCGACTCGCGTCCGGTCGAGATCGACGAGTTGCAGCGGGCCGTCGACCGGCTGCACATGGAGGAACTGGCCCTCGCGAAGGAGACCGACGACGCGTCGCGCGAGCGCCTCGCCCGCCTGCGCGCCGAATTGGCCGACCAGACCGAGAAGCTGGACGCGCTGAATGCCCGCTGGGAAAGGGAAAAGTCCGGGCTGAACCGTGTCGGCGAGCTCAAGGAGCGCCTCGACGAACTGCACGGCCAGGCCGAGCGGGCGCAGCGCGACAACGACTTCGAGACGGCATCCCGGCTGCTGTATGCCGAGATTCCCGCGGTGGAGAAGGAACTTGCGGCCGCGAGTGAGGCCGAGCCGGTCGAGGACGTGCTGGTGAAGGAGGAGGTCACCGCCGACGACATCGCCGACGTCGTCTCGGCGTGGACCGGCATTCCGGCCGGACGCCTGCTCGAGGGCGAGACCGCCAAGCTGCTGCGCATGGAGGACGAACTCGGCGCCCGCGTGATCGGGCAGACCGCTGCCGTGCGAGCGGTTTCTGATGCGGTGCGGCGAGCCCGAGCGGGCATCAGCGATCCGAACCGTCCCACCGGCTCGTTCTTGTTCCTCGGCCCGACGGGTGTCGGCAAGACCGAACTCGCGAAGGCCCTGGCCTGGTTCCTGTTCGACGACGAACGCGCGATGGTGCGCGTCGACATGAGCGAGTACAGCGAGAAGCACAGCGTCGCCCGGCTCGTCGGCGCCCCGCCCGGATACGTCGGCTACGAGGAGGGCGGCCAGCTGACCGAGGCGGTCCGCCGCCGTCCGTACAGCGTGGTCCTGCTCGATGAGGTCGAGAAGGCGCATCCGGACGTGTTCGACATCCTGCTGCAGGTACTCGACGACGGGCGGCTCACCGACGGGCAGGGGCGCACGGTCGACTTCCGCAACGTGATCCTGGTGCTGACCTCGAATCTCGGCTCGCAGGTCCTGGTCGGTGAGCTGTCCGAGGAGATCAAGCGCGACACGGTCATGACCGTCGTGCGCGAGCACTTCAAGCCCGAGTTCCTCAACCGGCTCGACGACATCGTGGTCTTCGACTCGTTGAGCACCGAGGAGCTGACCAAGATCGTCGACATCCAGGTGGCGACACTCGCGCAGCGTCTTGCCGCACGACGCCTGGCGCTCGACGTGTCCGAAGGCGCGCGCGAATGGCTGGCCATGAACGGATTCGATCCGGTTTACGGGGCCCGGCCGCTGCGCCGATTGGTGCAGACCGCGATCGGCGACGCGCTGGCCCGCAAGCTGCTCGCCGGCGAGATCCGCGACGGGCAGACCGTCCACGTCGACGTGCTCGACGATCGGTCGGCGTTGTCGGTGTCTGGCAGCTGAGCCGGGCGCGTTCAGCCGGTCCGCCCGAGCCGGCCCGCCTTGCAGCGGGCCGGCTCAGGACCGGGTCGGGCTCAAGACCCGGTCGGCTCAGGAGCGAGCCGGCTTGGGAGCGGGCCGGTGTGATGCCGGGTGGTTGTGTGTCCTCGCCCGGTTGGGAGCCGGCTTGAGTGCCACCTTGATCGGTGCCTTCGTGACCGTCGTCGGCGCCGGCTGCGGCGCTTGTGTCGACGGGTGGGTCAGGGCGCTGGCCAGCAGGACGAGGGCGACGAGGAACATCAGCAGCAGCACGCCGAACAGCTTGAACACCTGGCTGAGAATCGCGGCCACATTGGCGAGCATGCCGCGGACCACGGAGGCGAGCACCAGTACGGCGCCGAGGAACAGTAGGACCGCGACGGAGAGCGTGGCCTTGGCCGAGGACTGCGCGGTGCCGGTAGTGACGACGGAACTGCTGTGACTCGTTGCAAGCCGGAATCCCAGGGGCTTTGCGAGCACGACGGCATACATCAGGCCCTCCTCCCACGGCTAACTTCAGCCGGGATCGCGATTGACTTTCGGCTTTCACCTCGCCTTGCTGTGGAGTTCCGCAACTTCACGGAAATACAAAAATGCTGACTTCAGAGTGAGGTTTGACCACCGGGAACGCAATCACGCGCAGACACAATTCGGTAACGGTCTGCTCCAAATGGCCGTGTCGTTGCCCGATCGGGCACGGCTTCACTAACCTTTGGGCAGTTGTGTGAACTGCACGAGAGAATTTGTCTCACGTAGGCAATCGAACGAGGTGCCAATGCGGCCGCATCACGAGTTGCCCGAGGCTAGAGCCGCACTTGCGCGGCGACTCAGACAATTGCGCTCAGATCACTGGCCCGACGTCCGGGTCAACCAGGCACAGCTTGCCGAGGCGTTCGGAGTCAGCGTCCCGTCGATCTCGAGCTGGGAGAGCGAGCGGTCCACCCGGATTCCGCAACATGAAACCCTCGAGCAGTACGCGACGTTCTTCGCAACCCGGCGCTCGATCACCGAGCCCGAGCCGCAACTCGTCGACCCGGGCGAGTTGACCGAGGCCGAACTCGAGACGCGCGAGCGGTTGAAACGCGACCTGCAGGCGCTTCGGCAAGCCGCGGCAGGTGACTCGACGTCGCCGTCGAACTTCTGGCATCTGCCCGGCGCGCAGGTCCGTCTCGTGTGCGGCACGCTGCCCGACGAGCACGCCTCGCCGTACCGGTCCCCGTCGAACCCCAACTACGTGAAGCTCTCCGCGTTCTCCGACCTGGACGCGATGGTCGAACTGTTCGGCCACATCAGTGCGTTGAATCCGCAGACCGACGTCCGGTACCGGCTGACGACCACGCTGATCGCCGACGACCTGGTGGGCCACGTAATCGTGCTCGGCCGAGCCGCACTGAACAGCGCCACCCGTTGGTTCTTCGACCACCTGGCGTTGCCGGTCCGGCAGGCGGAGGATCCCAAGGCCCCGGACGGCGAGATCTTCACCCTCAGCGACGACGAGAGCACGCGCTTCGCGCCGACCCTCGACCCGGGTCTCGGCCTCACCGAAGATGTCGGCCTGCTGGCCCGAATCCCCAACCCCAACAACAGCGCGACCACGCTGACCATTTGCAGCGGGGGCTACACGCGGGGCGTGCTGGGCGCCGTCCGGTGCCTCACCGATCGGCAGATGGCCCCGCAGAACGAGAGCTTCCTGGCCACCCGATTCCACGGGATGGACTCGTTCGGCATGCTCATGCGCGTTCCGGTGATCGGCACGATGGCCGCGCCCCCTGACCTGCAGAACCCGCACAATCGCCTTTACGCCTGGCCGCCTCCGGAGACGAACGGATTCGGCTACTGACGGCGCGCGGATCACGTACCGAACGGACGTTGCCCGCCCTCTCGCGGATCGCCGCCGCGTAGCCAGATTGTCGCGGGCGGCGTCCACGCCATGACGAGGGCGATGATCGGCAGCCCGACGAACACCGCCGTCCAGATCGCGACGTTGACGTTGTGCACGCGCACGAGCCAGTACAACCCGGCCAGCACGCAGAGTCCCGCACCGACGCTGAACAACGTCCGGCCGCGCAGGTTGCGGCTGGACATCATCACGCCGCCGGCAATCTGCAGGCCGGCACTGAGCAGGTTGATCAGCCCGTCGGTGGCCAGTTCCGCGGTGAATCCCTGATCGCTGTTACCGAACGCGTCGTTCCAGGTGTCGACCGCGGATGCGCCGATCAGCAGGAGCAGGCCGGCGAGTACGAGCAGGCCCGCGTCGATGTAGCCCAGGACGCTGCTCGCCATCAGGCCGCCCGGCCGCCCCGAGTCCCACGGCGGGGGGTACGCCGGTGGGTACCCCTGTGGCGGCAACGGAGCCACGTGCGGCGGGTACTCGTCGCTCAACGGCGGCCCGGCATAGCCCGGGTTGGGGTCGATCGGGCCGTCGTCGGGAGGCGGCTCGTATGGGCTCGTCATGTGATCAATCCTGATTGCGAACGCAGAGTTCGTAGCTGTGGGAGCCGCGGGGATACCTGTCGCTGCAGCTTCTGTCCTTGTGGATGGCCCAGACGGTGATTGCGGTTGCGCCGACCGCGCCGACCACCGCGCAGGCGATGCCGGCGATGGCCATGCCGCGTCCGCCGGCGCCCCGCTTTGCGGCACCGAGTCCGAGCGCGCTGAACACTATGCCCAGCACGATGAACGGGAGATCGAAGAACGAACCCCAGAAGAAGACGACGGCGAGGATGCCGAGCACCATTCCGGCGATGGCCATGCCGTTGCTTCGTCGCGGCGCAGTGCCGGGGTACCCGCCGGTGGGGTACGAACCGGGCGGCGGCGCGCCGAATCGGTAGGGGTCGTTGGGTGAGCCGGGTTCGGGTGGGCCGAACCGGTACGGGTCGTTGGGTGAGCCGGGTTCGGGTGGGCCGAACCGGTAGGGGTCGTTGGGTGAGCCGGGTTCGGGTGGGCCGAACCGGTAGGGGTCGTTGGGTGAGCCGGGTTCGGGTGGGCCGAACCGGTAGGGATCGTTGGGTGAGCCGGGTTCGGGCAAATGTGATCCGGACGGCGCGCCGAGGTCGTCAGGTGGCGGCTGCGAGCTCACACGCGCTCCATACGTTGGCCGGATACTGCCGGATACTGTGGGCAATTCTGGTCCCGACTGTAGAGCCCGCGCCAGGCACCCGGGTGCTCGCCGAGCCTGGGCGAGCCGCGAGATCGTCGCGCCGGTCACGGGTCGAGCGGGTTCAGACACATGCCGTCCGCACGTACACTGCGCGGCGTGACTGATACTGCCGAAGCGCCCGACCAGATCAGCCCGCCGCGCATGGTCGTGCTATGCGTTCGCGGCATTGATCGCGAACGTCGTGGTATCGATCGCCAATGCCGCATTGCTGTGGGGCTACCAGGGCTACCTGCGCAGTGAACTGGTCAAGTCGAACGCCAAGCTCAAGACGGGCGACAAGCACATCAAGGACTACGACGCCAATACCGCGCAGGGGCTGCACAACCTGAACCACGATCTGCACAGCGGCCTCACCGTGGGACTGGTGCAGACGACCATCTTCGGCCTGCTGCTCGTCCTCCTCGCGGTGAACTTCCGGCGGGGCAAGGGCTGGGCGCGCTGGGCGACCGCCCTGGTGCTGCTCATCGTGGTGCAGGCGCCGTTCCGGCTGCTCAGCATCGGCGGGCACGCGCCCGATCGCGATCCGCCTCGGTTCGGCGCTCGTCGGCATCACCGGGCTCGCGGTGATAATCCTGCTGTTCCTGCCTGAGTCCTCGCGCTTCTTCGCGGCGGTACGCGGCATGAAGGTGGGTACGACCGGTGCGCAGCCGATGGGTTTGCGCAGCCTGTTCGGACCGCGTTCGAGTCCCACCGCCGACCTGGACCGGCGACCCACCGTCAAGCCGGACGCGGTCACCCGGCCGAACCGCACCAAGCCGGCAGCCGCGAAGAGCGCACCCGAACCCGCCGCTCGTGCCGGTGAGAAGCGGACGAAGGCCAAGGCTCGGGCCAGCGTCGATGCGGGAGCCTCGGCCCCGGCCCAGTCGTCACCGCCGGCGAAGTCCACCGGTTCCGGAAGCGCGAAGAACCGCGGGAAGTCCCGGAAGGGTTCATGAGCCCGACCACCGCGCTCGTCACCGGAGCCACCGCCGGATTAGGGGCCGAATTCGCCCGCCAGCTAGCTGCATCGGGCAACGACATCGTCCTGGTCGCGCGCGACGAGGCACGCCTCGAGTCGTCGAAGGTCGCGCTCGAGGAGCGTTTTCGCATCCACGCCGAGGTGCTGTCGGCCGATCTGTCCACAGTGGACGGTTGTGATCGGGTGGCGGCGCGGATTGCCTCGACCGACGCCCCGATCGACATCCTGGTCAACAACGCCGGTATGGGGACGTACAAGCGGTTCGGCCGGGCCGAGCTGGCTGACGAGGAACGGCAGCTCGACCTGAACGTCCGCGCGGTGCTGCGTCTGACGCATGCCGCCGTCCGGGCGATGACCGACCGCGGTTCGGGTCAGATCATCAACGTGTCATCGGTGGCCGGGTTCGTGCCGCGCGGCAACAACGCGACGTACTCGGCGAGCAAGGCGTGGGTAACCATGTTCAGCGAGGCGCTGTCGGTGCAACTGGCCGGACGTGGCGTCAGCGTCACGGCGATCTGCCCGGGGTTCACCCACACGGAGTTCCACGAGCGGGCCAACGCGGACATGTCCCGGATTCCGGACTGGATGTGGCTGGACGCCGAGTCGGTCGTGGCCGAAGGGCTGGCCGACGCCCGCCGGGGCAAGCCGCTCAGCGTGCCGAGCGCCAAGTACAAGGTGCTGACCGGTGCCGCCCGACACGTACCGCGTCCGGTCCTGCACCGGATCATGCGGCGCGGGGGCATGTGACGCGTCGCCTGCCGGGCGGCCGCGCGTTCGTGGTGAATAGGGTGTCCGCGTGACCGTGCGTGACGAGCTTCTGCCGCTGATCAAGGACCTTGCCGTGGTGCACGGCAAGGTCGTGCTGTCGTCCGGGCGGGAGGCTGACTGGTACGTCGACCTGCGCCGGATCACCTTGCACCACAAGGCCGCCCCGCTGGTCGGCCGGGTGATGCTCGACCTCACCGCGGACTGGGCGTATGACGCGGTGGGCGGGCTGACCCTGGGCGCCGACCCGGTCGCGGCCGCGATGCTGCACGCAAGTGCCGGCGGGCTCGATGCGTTCGTCGTCCGCAAGAGCGAGAAGCAGCACGGCCTGCAGCGCCGGGTCGAGGGCCCGGATGTTGCGGGGCGTCGCGTGCTCGCCGTCGAAGACACCTCGACCACCGGCAGCAGCGTGCTCACCGCCGTGACCGCGTTGCGCGAAGCGGGCGCGCAGGTCGTCGGCGTGGCCGTCATCGTCGACCGCGGGGCGGGGGACGCAGTACGCGCGGCGGGTCTGGAGTACCGCGCGGCGTACGACCTCGCCGACCTCGGCCTGAGCTGACGAGCACGCAGGTGGGCAGTTGCGCCGCAGGTGGGCAGTTGTAAGTGCCCACCAGCGACGAAAGCGCCCACCCGCGAGAGGCCGGGCCTGATGCGACGCCCGACCTGACCGTCGGCGTCGGGCCGCATGCCCTGCCCTGGCCCGACGATCCGCGCCTGGACCCGGAGCTTCTCCGCAACGGCGACCGGCGCAATGTCATCGACCGCTACCGGTACTGGCGCCTGGACGCCATCGTGGCCGACCTCGACACCCGCCGGCACGAGTTCGCGGTTGCGATCGAGAACTGGCGTCACGACCTGAACATCGGCACGGTTGTCCGGACGGCAAACGCCTTTCTCGCCCGTGAGGTGATCATCGTCGGGCGGCGCCGCTGGAACCGTCGTGGGGCGATGGTCACCGACAGGTACCAGCACATCCGGCACGTCGAATCGATCGCCGAACTTGTCGAGCAGGCCGGCGACTACACCGTCGTCGCCATAGACAACCTGCCCGGCGCATCGCCGCTGGAGACCGCGACGCTGCCCCGGCACTGCCTTGCTGCTGTTCGGGCAGGAGGGATCAGGGCTCAGCGACGATGCGCGCGCCGCCGCCGAGATGGTCTGCTCGATTGCCCAGTACGGCTCGACCCGTTCGATCAATGCGGGGGTAGCGGCCGGCATCGCGATGCACACGTGGATCCGCCAGCACGCTCAGCTGCCGTGACGCGCTGTGCGGCGTGCCCTCAGAAGTTGATCACCTCGAACGAGGTGGCGAACTTCGTGCCGAGCCGGCTGCCGGTCATGCGGGCGAACGACTCCAGGAACTCCTCGGGCTCGGACATCGGGCCACCGCCAAGTCCGGCCAGGTAGGCGGCGTGCGCCTTGAGCGACTCGATGCCCTTGGCGAAGGAGTCGGTGACGTCGACCGCGTGCGTCGCATTGGGTGAGCCGCCCGAGAACACGGCCCGCACCCCGCCCCAGGGCTCGTGCCCCTCGTCGAGCAGTTCGCGAAAGACCCACCGGTTACCGGCGTCGCGCACGGCGTCGAGGATGGCCCGGCCGGTGGCGATGTGGTCGGCCTGATTGAGCATGCCGGGGCCGAAGGTGTCGCGGAAGTTGATCGTTATCACGACGTCGGGGCGGGCCTTGCGGATCGCGCGGGCGATGTCGCGGCGCAGCGGCAGGCTGTACTCGATCGTGCCGTCGGGGTGCCCGAGGAAGGAAACCTCGTCCACGCCGACGATCCGGGCCGATTCCTGCTGCTCCTGGCGCCGCAGCGGAGCGGCCTCCTCGGGCGTCATGCCGTCGATGCCGGCCTCGCCGCTGGTGGCCAGGCAGTAGGTGATGCGCTTGCCCTGCGAGGTCCACCGCGCGATCGCGGCGGCGGCGCCGTACTCGAGATCATCGGGGTGCGCGACGACGGCGAGCGCGCTCGTCCAGTCCTCGTCGATCGGTTCCAGCGGGGGTGGGGTCGTCATGGTCGTTACGGTACCGAGCGTGTCGTCGTCAACGTATTGACCGGAAGGGTCCGCTCAGGTTTGCTTGCGAGGTTTGACCCCCTCTCTTCCACGATCAGCGGAGGCGCACGTATGCGCGTAACAACGTCCAGGCGGTGGCGGGTTGCCGCCTGTCTTGCGGCCGGCGTGACAGCAGTCGCTGTCACGTCGGTTGCCCAAGTCGCGGTGGCGTCACCCACGCCGCACGCGATACCCAACAGCGCCCCGGGATGGACCGCCGATGCCCGGGCGCTCGGCACGACGGCGGCCAACAGCCGCGTCGACTTCGGCGTCATGCTCAAGATGCGTGACCAGGCGGGCGCGGCGGCCACGCTGCAGCAGATCTCCGACCCGGACAGCGCGAACTACGGACAGTGGCTGTCGAATCAGCAGTTCCAGGCGCGCTACGCCCCGTCGGCCGCCGACGTCTCGGCCGTGCGGAACTGGCTCGCGTCGCAGGGCTTCCAGGTGCGCAAGACGCTGCCGAGCGGCATGTACGTCGAGGCGCGAGGCACGGCGGCCCAGGTCGAGAAGACCTTCTCGACCACGCTGCGCAACTACGCCTACCGCGGCCAGACGGTTCGCTCGAACGCGTCGACGCTGTCGTTCCCGGCCGGCACACCCGCCGCGGTGACGAACGCTGTCGGCGGCGTCCTCGGCGTCGACCAGGGCGCGCAACTGCACACGCACGCCGACACGCTGCCCGGCCCGCCGCCGGGCGCCCGGTTCGGGGTGCAGCCGTGCTCGGACTACTTCGGGCAGAAGATCGCATCCGACAAGCCGACCGCATACGGCAAGCACCAGCCCTACGCGGTGTGCGGCTACGGCCCGCAGCAGTACCAGGCCGCGTTCGGCGAGTCGAACCTGCTGCGCTCGGGCATTGACGGCCGCGGCGTCACCGTGGCGATCACCGACGCCTTTGCCGCGCCGACCATTCTCGAGGACGCGCAGAAGTACAACCAGGTGCACCACCAGCCGTTGTTCAAGCCGGGCCAGTTCAGCCAGATCACCCCGCCGGCCGACGGCTACGACCTCATCGACGAGTGCGGCGGTAACGGCTGGTACGGCGAGGAGACGCTCGACGTCGAGGCCGTGCACGCCATGGCTCCGGGCGCCAAGGTCGTCTACGTCGGCGGCGCCGACTGCTCCAGCGGCCTGGACGAGGCCTGGGCCGAGACCATCGACAACCACGTCGCCGACATCGTCACCAACTCGTGGGGCGACGGCACCGACGACATCAACCTGCTCGGCGCGGACTACGTGCAGTTCTACAACCAGTTCGCCCTCGAGGCGGCGCTCACCGGCATCACGGTCAACTTCTCCAGCGGCGACGCCGGCGACCAGACCAACGGCGGCACGGACCTCGCCAGCAAGAGCGTCTCGTTCCCGTCCGACGTGCCTTACGTGTCGGGCATCGGCGGCACGAGCATCGGCATTGGCTCGCGCGGCAACTGGATGTGGGAGTACGGCTGGCAGAGCTCGTACTCGGTGCTGACCAACGGCGCATGGGCACCGGCACCGCCCGGTACGTACAGCTCCGGCGGCGGCGGCGGAACGAGCACCCTGTTCGACCAGCCCGGCTACCAGAAGGGCAAGGTGCCGGCGTCCATCTCCGAGTACTTCGGATCGACGCCGATGCGCACCGTGCCCGACATCTCGATGCCCGGCGACCCCAACACCGGCTTCGAGGTCGGCGAGACGCAGGAGTTCCCCGACGGCACGTACTGGGACCAGTACCGCATCGGTGGCACCAGCCTGTCCTCGCCGCTGATGGCCGGCGTGATCGCGGTCGTCGACCAGCTCGGGCACCGCAAGCTCGGCTTCACGAACCCGCTGTACTACAAGCTGCTGCACTCGCCGGCGCTGCACGACATCACCGCGCCGAAGTCACCGGTGTCGCAGGTTCGCAGCGAGTACACGAACGGCGTCGATCCGTCGGGCGGCTTCAACTTCAAGCTGCAGACGATTGACGTGCAGACGACGACGATCCACAGCACGCACGGGTACGACGCCGAGACCGGTGTCGGGACGCCCAATGGCCTGCCGTTCTTCCTCGGCATGCTCGTGGCGGCACACGCCCACCACTGATCTGGCGGTTTACGCGGCCCCGCTCCTTCGGGAGTGGGGCCGCTGCCAGGTCACAGTTCTTGCTGTCGCAGGTAGCGACCGAAGTGCGGGACGGTGAACGAGATCAGCCCGCGCTGCCCCGAGTAGACCAGGCCCTTCTTCAGCAGGGCATCGCGCGCCGGCGAGAGCGACTGCGGATTGCGCTGCAGCGCCTCGGCGACGGATCCGGTCGGCACGGCGTCGTCCGCCCCGCCGTCCGCGACGTCGGCCATCGCGCGCAGGTATTCGCGCTCGGCGGGCGTTGCCCGTTCGTAGCGTGATCCGAAGAAGCCGACTGCCAGTTCGGCCTCAGCTTCGGGCGCCGCCACGCGGACGTCGGCTCCGGTGATCGGTGACGCGGGGGCGACGTCCCAGGCCACCTTGCCGTACGCCTGCACGAAGTACGGGTAGCCGGCCGTCGTCTCGTACATGATGTCGAGGGCGTCCTCGGTGAAGTCGGCATCCTCGTCGCGGGCGGGCCGGCGAAGCGCAGTGTCGGCGGCCTCGCGTTCGAGCCGGTCGATGCGCGCGTAGCGGAACAGCCGCTCGGAGTAGGACTTGCTCGCCGACAGCACGGCGGGCAGATGCGGCAGACCGGCGCCGACGACGACGAGCGGGGCGCCCTGCTGGGACACCTCATGGCAGGACGCGCACAGCGCCGAGATGTCGTCGGGCATGAGGTCCTGCATCTCGTCGATGAATATCGCGATGCCCTTGCCGGCGTCGGCGGCCAGACCGCCGACATCGCCCAGCAACTCGACCAGGTCGATCTCGATGTCGCCCGAATCGGCCCGCCCGCTGACCGTCGGGACGTCGATGCCGGGCTGCCACCGATCGCGCGTAGCGGCCTGCTTGCTGCCGCGGGCGGTCTGCTGCTCGCGTTGCGCGAAGGCTTTCAGCACGCCCAGGACGTGGCGTTCCTCGTCCTTGTGGGTCGTGGCGAGTTCGCGCACGGCGAGGTGCAGCGCCGCCGCAAGTGGGCGCCGCAGCGGCTGGTCGGGACGCGCCTCGAGCTTGCCCGTGCCCCAGCCTCTGCGGACTGCGGCGCTCCGCATCGCGTTGAGCAGCACCGTCTTGCCGACGCCTCGTAGCCCGGTCAGGACGACGGAGCGCTCCGGGCGTCCGCGCGAGACGCGTTCGAGCACGACGTCGAACGTCTTGAGCTCGGCGTCGCGGCCGGCCAGTTCCGGTGGGCGCTGCCCGGCGCCGGGCGCGTACGGATTGCGAATGGGGTCCACGATCGGACTGTATCTAGCTCTCTAGCGAATCCCCGAGATTTGCCCAGATTCCGCAATCGTGTCGCGTCTCAGTGGCAGCGGTACAGGTGGGGAAGGCCGTCGGTAGCCGTGTAGGCGACCGCGCCGTCTCCGCCGTCGGTGAGGTCTTCAGGGTTGAAGCCGAAGAACCGGTAGGACGCAGGCAACTTGATCAGTGCTCCACGCGCCATGCGTAGGTAGCGGTTTGTCTGGTCGGGGAATGCGTCGCGTACCGCAAGAGTGCGACGACGTCGCCGCGGGCGCCGACGGTGACCAGCCAATCGAGCGCCCCGATGGGACTGATCAGCTGAGCCGGAACGACGCCGGAGGCAGGCACGTTGGCCATATTCCACCGGGCGATCGTGGTCGTGTTGACGATGCGAACCGTCCCGTAGAACCACGTGCCCGCGCTGCCCGCTACCTCGACCCCGTGCGTTTCCTGGCCGGGGACGCCGCCGAGATGCACGAGCGCCCCGGACGGTCGCTGAACTGGCCGGTTGAGGTCGCTGCCCGTGGAATAGGTGATGTCGCCATTGGCTGCGACGGTAGGCGCCGGATCCTGGTGGCCGTTGCGAACGAGCACTCTGTAGGGCGAACTACCGCCCGCCCAGCTGACGACGTAGTAGAGCGCCGTCGGGCTCGCGTACTTGCCTACGCGCGCGACGCCGACGATCACGCCGGCAGCTGTGACGCCGATCGGAACAACAGACGTCCAGTCCGCGGCATGAGCGAGTTGGTAGCGATGGCCGCCCGTGTACACAAATGCGTCTCGGCGATTCGGGTCGGAGCTGTTCGTCGGCTGAAGATCGACGACCACGGCCCCGGATGTTCGCACTGCGTCGACATGATCGAACTCGTCGGCGACGAGCCGAGAGGGTAGGTGTAACGCGCAACGATAGAAAGCGGGTGGCCCGATTGCCAGGAGATGAGCGCGTAATGGTCGAGGCTGTCGTAGGCGAAGCCCGCGTAGCGGCCGTGACCGTCGTTGGCCTGCAACGACGCATAGGCCCCACCTAGGGGAATGTTCGCGAACGGCAGCGAACGCATGATCGGGCCAGTGGACGCGCACGCCGCCGTGACGAGTTGGCTCGCCCCGATGTTGGACCTGATCCCGTTGGCAACCGCGTAGTAGTGGTAGCCGGTGTCGGCGATATAGGTCGTCGAGTAGCGACCGGCGGCGTCGGAAATGAGCACGCGGCGCGCGGTGTAGGCGGTACTGCCCTGCCTGCGAAAGTAGACCTTGACGGTCGAGCCCGGGGGTGAGCCCACGCCACCGAGGTGGACCGTCGCGCCATATCCGACCAGCGCTGGTCCGCTGATCGTCGTCGCGAAGACTTGGGTCAACACAGGTCGGCGAGACCCCGTCGACGGTCTGGGCGTAGTAGCGATAATCGGTGTCGGCGACATATGTCGTCGAGAACGCTCCCGCGATGTCGGCCGTCAGCGAGCGCCTGTCGGTGTAGGACCCGGCCGGATCACCCTTACGGTGAAAGAAGATATGCACGTTCTGGCCGGGCAGCGCCACGCCGCTCATGGTGACTGTGGAGCCAGGACGGGTGTAGGCCGGGCCCTGCACCGTGGGCGCTGACGCGGCGTCTGCCGGGCCCGCCGCGACGATGCCGGTAACGACGACAGCCGCCACAAGCGCAGCCAGCCAGATATGGCAAATTCGCCTTGCCGACATTCATGCCCTCCCAGGTAGTCCGCGGTGCGAGTCGGACTATGGGGCTCGGGAAGACGTCGGCGCTACGGACCGGCGTCGGGCAGCGTCAGGATTTCGGCGCCGTCGTCGGTGACCACGAGGGTGTGCTCCCACTGGGCGACCCAGGAGCCGTCGCGGGTGAGCACGGTCCAGCCGTCGTCCCACATGAACCAGTCGACGCCGCCGAGGGTGAGCATCGGCTCGATGGTGAACGTCATCCCGGGTTCGAGCACGGTGGTGGCGCGTGGCTCGTCGTAATGCAGGATGGTCGGCCTGGTGTGGAAGCTCGGCCCGACGCCGTGGCCGGTGTAGTCGCGCACCACGCCGTAGTTGAAGCGCTTGGCGTATGACTCGATCACCCGGCCGATGACGCTGATCGGCCGGCCGGGGTGTACGGCGCGGATGCCGCGCATGAGCGCCTCGTGGGTGCGCTCGCCAAGGTCGCGAACCTCTTGCGACGCGTCGCCGGAGTAGAACGTGCCGCACGTGTCGCCGTGCACGCCGTCCTTGAACGCGGTGATGTCGATCTTGACGACGTCACCGTCGCCGAGCGGCCGCGAGTCAGGGATGCCGTGGCAGATCACTTCGTTGACCGAGGTGCACAGCGACTTGGGAAATCCCTTGTAGCCCAGCGTCGACGGGTAGGCACCGTGATCGAGCAGGAACTCGTGGCCGATCCGGTCGAGTTCGTCGGTGGTCACGCCCGGGGCAACGTGCTTGCCGACCTCGACAAGTGCATTGCCGGCGATGCGCCCAGCGACTCGCATGCGCGCGATCGTGTCGGCGTCCTTGACCATCGGATCGTCGAAGTCCGCGGGGCCGGGCGAGTCGACGTAGTGCGGGCGCACGATCGATGGTGGGACGCTGCGGCGCGGCGAGATGCTCGCGGCCTTCAGGGCGGCACTGACTGGCATGGCGTCCATCTTGCCTCAGCCCCGCGGCGGGTAGCCCGCTGCTCGGTCAGGTGCTCAGACCTCGACCACCATTGGCATGAGCATCGGGCGACGACGGTAGGTCTGGTCGACCCAGCGCCCGACGGTGCGGCGCACGATGTGCTCGAGCGCATCCGCGTCGCGCACGCCGTCGGCCAGGGACTGCTCGACGATCGTGATGAGTTCCTTGCGGATCGGGTCGAGCGCGACCGGGTCGTCGGTGAAGCCGCGGGCGGTGATCTCCGGGCCGTAGACGACCTTGCCGGTGGGCAGGTCGACGGCGACGAGGATCGAGATGAAGCCTTCCTCGCCGAGGATCCGCCGATCCTTGAGGGCAGCGTCGCCGATGTCGCCGACCGCCAGTCCGTCGACGTAGACATAGCCGACCGGGATCGTGCCGACGATCGACGCCCGCCCGTCGGCGAGATCGACCACGGTGCCGTCCTCGGCGAGCATGATCCGCTCGTCGGGCAGACCGGTCGACCGTGCGATCGCTGCGTGCGCACGCAGATGGCGCCACTCGCCGTGCACCGGCATGTGGTTGCGAGGACGTACTGCATTGAGCAGGTAGCGAAGCTCGCCCGGCCGGCGCGTGTCCGGAGACGTGCACCAGCGCCGTTGACTTGTGCACGACGGTCGCGCCCAGCCGGGACAGTCCGTTGATCACCCGGCCGACCGCGTTCTCGTTGCCGGGGATCAGCGAGGATGCCAGCAGGATCGTGTCGTCGCCGACTACGCGAATCGTGGGATGTTCCCGATTGGCCATCCGGGACAACGCCGACAGCGGCTCGCCCTGCGATCCCGTCGACACGAGCAGGACGCGCCGCGACGGCAGCTGCTCGGCATCCTTGAGGTCGATGAGCACGCCGTCGGGCAGGTTCAGCAGGCCGAGCTCGCGGGCGATCTGCATGTTGCGCACCATCGATCGGCCGGCGAAGGCCACGTGCCGGTCGGTCGCGACGGCGGCGTCGAGCACCTGCTGCACGCGATGCACGTGCGAGGCGAAGCACGCGACGATCACCCGGCCGGGCGCCTTGGTGATGACGTCGGTGACGACGTTGCCGACCTCGCGCTCGGACGGGATGAAGCCGGGAACCTCGGCGTTGGTCGAGTCGGCCAGCAGCAGGTCGACGCCCTCGTCGCCCAGTCGGGAGAAGCCGGGCAGGTCGGTGAGCCGGCCGTCCAGCGGGGTCTGGTCCATCTTGAAGTCGCCGGTGTGCAGCACCGTGTGGTCGGCCGACCTTGATCGCCACCGCCAACGCGTCCGGGATGGAGTGGTTGACCGCGTAGAACTGGAGATTCCACTGCCCGACGGACAGGTGGTCGCCTTCGCGGACCTGCCGGAAGTCAGGGCGGATCTTGTGCTGATCGAGCTTTGCGCCGACCAGGGCCAGCGTCAGCCGGGAGCCGATCAGCGGGATGTCGGCGCGCTCGCGCAGCAGGTATGGCAGCGCACCGATGTGGTCCTCGTGCCCATGCGTCAGGACGACGGCGTCGATGTCGTCGAGGCGGTCGCGGTAGTACTCCCAGTCCGGCAGCGTGAGGTCGACGCCGGGTGAGTTCGTCTTGCCGAGCAGCATGCCGCAGTCGACGACGAGCAGCCTCGGACCGGACTTGCCGCGGTACTCGAACATCGTCATGTTGCGGCCGACCTCGCCGATTCCGCCGAGTGCGACGATGCGCAAAGTGCCGTCTGGCAAGGCTGGCGGTGCGCCGTAACCGTGTAGGTGAGCGTCGAGGACGTCTTGTGTCACACGTCGAGGCTAGCGGGCACCGGCGAGACGTTGGCGTAGCGTGCCGGCTGTGGAGATTGCCTTCAGCACCGACCAGGCCAAGGCAGTCGCTATCGGCGTGATCCTCGGCATCGTCGTTATCGGCGCACTGCTCAGCTTCGTGGTCAGCAAGCTCGTTGGACGGCTGATCGTGGCGGCCGTCGTGGTCGGACTGGGCATTTTCGTGTGGACGCAACGCGCCGACATCGAGGATGCCGCCAAGAAGTGCGATGCGAAGTTCCTTGGCATCCATCTCACGCCGAGCAACACGCAGGTCAAGCAGCACTGCCAGCAGCTCTCGCAATAGGACGAGCCGCGCAGGTCGCTCAGACCTGCGTCTCGGGGACCTGCTTCTCGGGCGTGCGCCGCGCGCGCAGCCAGTGCACGGTGACCGGAAGCAGCGACAGCACAACCACACCGAGCAGGATCGGGTCGATCAGCGGTTCGACGTGCTTGCGCACGAACTCGATGTGACCGAGCCAGTACCCGGCGAGGATGACGCCCACCGTCCAGAGAACGCCGCCGATGACGGAGTACAGGACGTACAGGCCGAACCGCATCTTGCCGACTCCCGCCATCACCGTGGCGACGGTGCGCACAATCGGCACGAAGCGAGCCAGGATGATCGTCCACGAGCCGAACCGTTCGAAAAACGCCTGCGAACGCTCGACATACTCCGGCTTGAACAGCCGGGAGTTCGGCCGGTAGAAGATGTGCGGGCCGGCCCGGTAGCCGATCCAGTAGCCGACGAGATTGCCGGCAACCGCGGCAATCGGCACCGTCACGAGCACCACCCACAACGGGGCGTAATGGTTGCCGACCGCCAGATACAGCCCGCCGGCGAACAGCAGGGTGTCGCCGGGCAGGAAGAATCCGACGAGCAGCCCGCACTCGGCGAAGATGACCGCGATCAGGCCGGCCAATCGGAAGCTGTCGAGCAGGTGATGCGGACTGATCGGGCTCGATGCCACCACCGTGCCCGCCACGCCCACCATGTCATGCATGGAGCGGGAGTCTACGGACCGTCACGCGAACGGCTCGCCCCGTGCTCAGCGAGCACCGTCCCCGTGCACGGCGGGCGCATCGTCCTCGTGCTCAGCGGGCGCCGTCCCCGTCCTCAGCGGGCGCCGTCCCCGTGCTCAGCGGGCGCCGCCCGCGTGCTCAGCGGGCGCCGTCCTGTGCGCGGCGGGTACCGGTCAGCGGGCGTGCCACGCCTGCAGCAGGCGAGCCTCCTTCGCGGCGTCGAGTCCGGGCGTCATCTCGGCGGGCTTCCAACCGCCCTCGACGCTTCGCTGCCACGCCCAACTAGCGGCGACGGTTTCGCGCAGCGGCCGCCAGCGCATACCTGCCGCGGCGGCAGCCGTCGTGTCATGGGCGAACACGCTCGGCCCCTCGTTGGGCGCCACCCACAAGGGGATCTCGGTCCACGCGTCGACGTCCTGAGCGGCGAGCCATTCGTCGTCGACCCAGGTGAAGTCGGCATCCGACCCGGTGACTTCACGGCAAGCCGCCATCAACTCTCCGCGTGAGGTTGCCTCGCCGCACATCTCGAACTCCCCAGGCGCACCGGCCAGTGCGAACGCGGCCAGATCGCGCGAATCGATCAGCGACATCAGGGCGTCCGGGTGTCCGGGGGCCAGCACCTCGCCGCCCCGAGCTACCCGATCGACCCACCAGGCCAGCCGGCCGACCCGCGAATCGTCCGGCCCCACGATGCACCCGCCCCGCAGCAGCGCAGAGCGGTCGGCGCCGAACGCGCGAACGACCGCCAGTTCGCAGCCGGCCTTCAGCCAGCCGTAGGCGGCCGATCCTTCCTGCGGACCGTCGTCGCGGGTGGCGTCGGGATCGCCTTCGTGGACGCCCTGAACGTGGTAGTCGGGCGCCTCCGGCCAGCCGGGGAAGACGTTCACCGTCGACACAAACGCGTAGTGAGCGCAGTTGGGTGCGAGCAGGTTGGCGCTCAGCGTGACCTCGGCCGGCACGTAGCCCGACGTGTCGACGACGACGTCGAACTTGCGGTTGGCCAGCGCGGCCAGGTCGTCGGGCACGGTGCGGTCGCCGGTGATCTGCTCGACGCCCTCAGGCGCCGAGCCGGACATGCCGCGGTTGAAGATCGTCACGTTGGCGCCGGCCGCCCGGGCCTCGGCCACGACGGCCCGGCCGAGAAACACGGTGCCGCCCAATACCAGGACATCCATGTCTGACACTGGATCAGCCGAGCGGCGCCGACGTCCAGAATGTTCGCTATCGGCGAGCAGATCGTGATCACTACGCGTCGTCGCGACGGCCGATGCTCCCGGTAGCGTGGCCGGACCCCGCGCCTAGACTGGCGCGCGACGGAAGCCTGAGTCATCTGAATCCGGAGCACACCATGCCCATTGCCACGCCCGAGATCTACGCCGAGATGCTGGACCGTGCCAAGCAGGGCGGTTTCGCTTATCCGGCGATCAACGCCACGTCGTCGGAAACGGTGAACGCTGCGCTTCGCGGATTCGCCGACGCGGGTAGCGACGGGATCATCCAGGTATCGACAGGCGGTGCCGAGTTCGCGTCCGGTACCAAGGTCAAGGACATGGTGACGGGGGCCGTGGCCCTGGCCGAGTTCGCGCACGTCGTCGCCGAGAAGTACCCGATCCACGTCGCGCTGCACACCGACCATTGCCAGAAGGAGAAACTCGACGCGTACGTCCGTCCGCTGATCGCCATCTCGCAGGAACGGGTGAATCGCGGCGAGAATCCCCTGTTCCAGTCGCACATGTGGGACGGCTCGGCGATCCCGCTCGAGGAGAACCTGCAGATCGCCGCGGAGCTACTCGGCAAGGCCGCAGCCGCCAAGATCATCCTCGAACTTGAAATCGGCGTCGTCGGCGGCGAGGAGGACGGCGTCGTCGGCGAGATGAACGAGAAGCTCTACACGACACCTGGCGACGCGCTGCGCACCGCCGAGATCCTCGGCACCGGCGACAAGGGCCGCTACATGCTGGCCGCGACGTTCGGCAACGTGCACGGCGTCTACAAGCCCGGCAACGTGAAGCTTCGCCCCGAGGTGCTCAAGGAAATCCAGGACGCGGTGGGCGAAACGGTTGGCAAGGAGCGGCCGTTCGACCTCGTGTTCCACGGTGGTTCCGGCTCCGAATTGGACGAGATCCGCGAGGCCGTCTCCTACGGCGTGGTCAAGATGAACGTCGACACCGATGCGCAATACGCGTTCACCCGCGAGATCGCCGGGCACATGTTCGTCAACTACGACGGCGTGCTCAAGATCGACGGCGAGGTCGGCAGCAAGAAGGCGTACGACCCGCGTTCCTACCTCAAGCTGGCCGAGACGGGTATGGCCGTGCGCGTGCAGCGGGCCTGCGAAGACCTGCTCTCGGCGGGTACCTCGCCCACGGCCTGATCCGACAGCGCCCTGGCATTTGCCGAAGCGGAAGCCCGGGAACGTCCGCGCCGCGAGGCCGCGTCAGGCACGCCCGAGCGATGCGACAAGCGCGGCCGGCGGGAGGCCGGTGAGGTTGACGACGTCGCGAGTGAGGTGGGGCTGGTCGGCGTAGCCGGCATCCGCCGCCACCTGGGCCAGCGTGCCGGCCGGCGCGCGTCGGGCAAGCGCGAGAAAGTGCTGAAAGCGCAGGATTCTCGTGAGTGTCTTCGGCCCGTAGCCGAGTGCGATGCCGCATCGCCGGCGCAGTTGCCGCTCGCTGAGACCGAACATCTCCTCGAAGGCGGGAAGGCGCAACGGTTGGCGTTGCTGGGGTGCGCGCGTGATTTCGACGAAGCGGCGCACGACCGAATCGACCGCCGGTGCCTCACCGGACCCGGTCGCGAATCACATCCTGCAGCAACTGCGTCGCCGCGCCCGGGGTGTCCGCGCATTGCATCCGCGCCGACAGCGCGGCGCCGGGCCGTCCCCACAATTCAGAGATCGGCACGCGCAGATTCACCAGCTCTGACGCGGGAACGCCGAGGATCGGCGGCGCCGACCCGGGATTGAACCGGATGCCGACGATCTCCTCGCCCGGCGAGACGCGGCTCAGCCAGGCCGTCGTATCGGGACCGGCGACGTGCACCTCGCCGTTCATCCAGATCAGATCGATGCACCCGTCCGGAACGATCCGCACCGGGGCGACATCGTCCAAACCCACGCGGCGATACCAGACACACGAAGCGTGATCACGCAGCGCGGCAATCGGCGCCCACTCCCGATATGTGCCCAGCATCGACCAGCCTTCGCGGAAAACCCGAGTATGTGCATGGCCGGTCATCTCGCGCAATTGACTTGCCGCGAGAATCAGGCCCATGAACCCACACGGCAACCTGCTGTCTCCGCCCACCCGCCTGCCTGAAGATCCGGCCACCACGCTCCTGGCGGCCGGCGACGATCCGGCGCAGGTGGCCGCGTCGTATCCGGCATCGTCGGCTCCCTGGGCGGCGCTGGCCGAGGTGGCCTTGCGCGACGGCCGCGCGATCGACGCGTACGCGTATGCCCGTACGGGCTACCACCGTGGCCTGGACGCCCTGCGCCGCAACGGCTGGAAGGGCAGCGGACCGATCCCTTGGGAGCACGAGCCGAATCGCGGATTCCTGCGGGCATTGCATGCGCTGGGCCAGGCGGCGGCGGCAATCGGCGAGTCCGACGAGGCGAAGCGCTGCGCCACGTTCCTGGCGGACAGCGATCCCGCCGCGGTAGCCGCGCTGACGAAATAGCCGCAGTAGCCGCGCCGCTCCTTCGGATTGTGCAACTTTCTCCGGCCCCAGACCGGAGAAAGTTGCACAATCGCCGACCACGACGGTGACTTTCGCCGATCGTGCAACTCTCGGCGTCGCTACAACGCCGAAAGTTGCACAATCGCCGACCTTGGCCGGGGCGCTCAGCCCACGGGTACGGCGGGCAGGTGCGCCTCGGCGTCGGCGAGGGCCGCCTCGTCCAGCGCATGGTCGTCCATGACGCCGGAAAGGTAGGCGTCGTAGGCCGGCAGGTCGAGGTGCCCGTGCCCGCACAGCGCGGTGAGGATCACCTTCGACTCGCCACTTTCCTTGCAGCGCAAGGCCTCCTCGATCGCAGCGGCGATCGCGTGGGTCGGCTCGGGCGCCGGGACGATGCCCTCGGTGCGGGCGAACTGCACGCCGGCCGCGAAGCATTCGCGCTGCGGCTTGGCCACCGCCTCGATCATTTTCTCCTCGTACAGGTGGCTGATCAGCGGGCTCATCCCGTGATAGCGCAGCCCACCGGCGTGGATCGGGTCGGGGATGAAGTCGTGGCCGAGCGTGTGCATCTTCATCAGCGGCGTCATGCCCGCGGTGTCGCCGAAGTCGTAGGCGTACACGCCGCGCGTCAGTGACGGGCAGGCCGCCGGCTCGACGGCCCGGATGACCGGAGCACCGCGTCCGGCGAGTTTCTCCCGCAGGAATGGGAACATCAGCCCGGCGAAGTTCGAGCCGCCTCCCGTGCAGCCGACGATCAGGTCCGGCGTCTCGCCGACTTTTGCCAGTTGTAGCAAGGCTTCTTCGCCGATGACGGTCTGATGCATGAGGACGTGGTTGAGCACGCTGCCCAGCGAGTAGTTCGTGTCAGCGTTCTGCGCCGCGACCTCAACCGCCTCGCTGATCGCGATGCCGAGTGATCCGGTGGAGTCAGGGTGTTCGGCCAGAATGGCGCGTCCCGCCGCCGTGAGATCGGACGGCGACGGATGCACGACGCGCGCCGAACGTCTCCATCATGATCCGGCGATACGGCTTCTGGTCGAACGACGCGCGTACCTGCCACACCTCGCAGTCGAGGCCGAATTGCGCGCAGGCGAAGGCGAGTGCCGTGCCCCATTGGCCCGCGCCGGTCTCGGTAGTCAGCCGGCGCGCGCCCGCCTGCGGCGTTGTAATACGCCTGCGGCACAGCGGTATTCGGCTTGTGCGAGCCGGCCGGCGACGTGCCCTCGTACTTGTAGTAGATGCGCGCCGGCGTATCGAGTGCCTTCTCCAGCCGGTGGGCCCGATAGAGCGGAGAGGGCCGCCACAGCCGGTACACGTCGAGCACCGCACCGGGGATGTCGATGTAGCGATCCGTGCTGACTTCCTGCGCAATGAGGTCCATCGGGAACAGCGGAGCCAGGTCGTCCGGGCCGATCGGCTGCAGGGTGCCGGGATGCAGCGACCGGAGGCGGCGGCGAGGGCAGGTCGGCCAGCAGGTTGTACCACTGGGTCGGCAGCTCGTTCTCGTCCAGTGTGATCTTGGTTCGGTTCGGGTCAGTGCTTGGCATGGCGCAACTATCGTCGCTTGCGGCTGCCGTTGGAAGCCCCGCAAATCCCGTCGTCTAGCCTTCAGGGCCGCAACCACAAAGAAGGTGACGCATGCCCGCGATCGTTCTGCTCGGTGCCCAATGGGGTGATGAGGGCAAGGGCAAGGCCACCGATCTGCTCGGCCGCCGAGTCGATGCCGTCGTCAAGTTCAACGGCGGCAACAATGCCGGCCACACAATCGTCATCGGTGGCGAGAAGTACGCGCTTCACCTGCTGCCGTCGGGCATCCTGACTCCGGGGTGCACGCCCATCATCGGCAACGGTGTCGTCGTCGACCTCGGTGTCCTGTTCGAAGAGATCGACGCGCTCGACGCTCGCGGCGTCGACACGTCCAGGCTCGTCGTGAGCGCCGCCGCCCACGTCATCACGCCGTACAACCGCACGCTCGACAAGGTGACCGAACGATTCCTCGGCAGCCGCAAGCTCGGCACGACCGGCCGCGGCATCGGGCCGACGTACGCGGACAAGATGGCCCGTGTCGGCATCCGGATCCAGGACCTGTTCGACGAGGACACCCTGCGCGAGAAGGTCACCGGGGCGCTGAGCTTCAAGAACCAGGTGCTCGTCAAGGTCTACAACCGCAAGGCCTTCGACCCCGACGCCGTGGTGGACGAACTGCTCGAGTTCGCCGACCGGCTGCGCCCGATGGTTGCCGACACGGCGCTCCTGCTCAGCCAGATGCTCGACGAGGACAAGACGGTCGTCCTCGAGGCCGGCCAGGCGACCCTGCTCGACGTCGACCACGGCACCTATCCCGTTCGTCACATCCTCGAACGCGACGGCCGGCGGGGCATGCACCGGAAGCGGCATCCCGCCGACCCGCATCACCGGGGTCATCGCAGTCGTCAAGGCCTACACGACCCGAGTCGGCGAAGGCCCGTTCCCGACCGAATTGCTCGACGTCAACGGTGAGCGGCTGCGCGAGGCGGGGGCCGAGTTCGGCACGACCACCGGGCGGCCGCGTCGTTGCGGTTGGTTCGACGCCGTGATCGGCCGATACGCCACGCGGATCAACGGCGTCACCGACTTCGTCCTCACCAAGCTCGACGTATTGACCGGTATGGAAGAACTGCCGGTCTGCGTCGGCTACGAGATCGACGGCGTGCGCCACGACGAGATGCCGATGACGCAGAGTGAGTTCGCCAAGGCCGTCCCCGTTTACGAGACGTTCCCCGGCTGGGACGAGGACATCTCGCACGCCCGCAAGCTCGACGACCTGCCGCGCAACGCGCGCGACTACGTTTCCGCCCTGGAAGAGATGATTTCGGCGCCGATTTCGGCGATCGGTGTCGGCCCCGGACGTGACGAGACGATTACGGTGCGCGACTTATTGCGCTGACGGCGGCACACTGTGCGGCATGCTGGCAGCCATGATCAGGACGGCCGCGATTGCGATTGCGGCAGCACTACTCACGGTTTCGTGTACGTCCGGCGGCAAATCGGGGCCGCCCGCGTCGAGTTCGGCCGACTCGATCAAGACATCCGGCTCGACGGCCTCGGCCGGCGCAACCAGTGCGTCCGCGCCGGCGCCTCGCGCCGGGCGCCAGGGCGGGCGCGCCCGCGGCTGCGGCCGTTGCTGCCGTCGACTGGCCGACCTACCACGGCAACAACCAGCGAACCGGCGTTGCCAGCTCGCTGGTGCCGGTGCACACGGCGGCGCGCCGGATCTGGTCGCTGCGCCTGGACGGCGCGGTGTACGGCTCACCCGTCGTCGTCAACGGCGCGAAGATCGTCGTGACCGAGAACGACAGCGTCTACCGCATCGCCGGCAACCGGGTGGTCTGGCGCAAACACCTTGGTACGCCGGTGCCGCGATCGAGCCTGCCGTGCGGCAACATCGACCCACTCGGCATCACCGGCACACCCGCGTTCGACCGGGCTACGTCCACGCTGGTTGTCGTCGCGGAGTTGGCGAATCCGATTCGGCACGTTGCGGTCGGGCTCAATCCGGCCACCGGCGCGCAACGGTGGTTCCGCAATGTCGACGTGCCGACCAGCGTCGGCGGCATCACCCCGGCGGCCATGCAGGAGCGCGGCGCGCTGCTCGTGTCGGGGCGGCGCGTGTACGTCCCCTATGGCGGGCTTGCCGGCGACTGCAGTTCGTATCGAGGCAGTGTCGTCGGCGTCGACCTCGACCACCCGGCGAGCGCCGCGCTGTGGCACTTCACGGTGCCGACGACTCGCGAAGCCGGCATCTGGACGCCGCCCGGGCCGGTGGAGAATCCCGGTGGCGGCCTGCTCGTCGCGGTGGGCAACGGTGCTTCCGGCGTGGGCGATCCCTACGACCACAGCGACTCGATCCTCAAGATCGCGCTCCAGCAGATCCAGGACTCGTTCTCGCCGAGCACGTGGGCCACCGACAACGACGCCGACCTCGATCTGGGATCGCAGGGTCCGGCCATCGTCGGCAACTGGGTGTTCACCGCGGGCAAGTCAGGAACCGCGTATCTGCTGCACCGCGCCGCGCTCGGCGGCATCGGCGGTCAGGCGTCGCAGATGTCGTTGTGCCGATCGTTCGGTGGCACGGCCGTTTCCGGATCGGTCGTCTACGTGCCGTGCACCGATGGCATACGTGCCGTGCGGGTCAACAGCAACGGCACGATGACCCTGCTCTGGCACACCGCCGCGGGAATCACCGGCTCGCCGGTAATCGGCGGTGGCCGCCTCTGGGCGCTCGACACCGGGGCGGGCGTGCTGCACACGATCAGCCCGGCAACGGGCGCAGTCATGGGATCGCTGCCGGTCGGCACGGTGAGCCGGTTTGCCACTCCGGCGCTGTACGGCAACGCGGTCATTGTCGGCACGCTGTCCGGCGTCGTCGCCTACAGCTGGTCGTAGCTGACGGTCTTGGCCACCCAGCATCAAATAGATGACTGGGCGGCCAAAACCGACACCGAGACGGGCGGCCACTAGGCTGCCGAGTCGTGCGCGTGCTCGTCATCGGATCCGGTGCCCGTGAGCATGCGCTGTGCCTGGCACTAGCCGCTGACCCGTCCGTCACTTCGCTGGTGTGCGCACCGGGCAACGCCGGGACGGCCGCCGTGGCTGAGCAGCGCGGCGTCGACGCCACGGACGGCGCCGCCGTGGCCGCGCTGGCCAAGCAACTCGGCGCCGAGCTGGTCGTGATCGGGCCCGAGGCGCCACTTGTCGCGGGAGTCGCCGACGCCGTCCGCGACGCAGGCATCGACTGCTTCGGCCCGTCCGCCGACGCCGCGAAGCTGGAGGGCAGCAAGGCCTTCGCGAAGGACGTGATGGCGGCCGCCAACGTCCCGACCGCGGCGGCCCGCGTGTGCACGACGCCCGCCCAGGCTGAGGCAGCGCTCGACGAGTTCGGCGCGCCCTACGTCGTGAAGGACGACGGCCTGGCCGCGGGCAAGGGCGTTGTCGTCACGTCGGATCGCGACGTCGCACTGGCCCATGCCGCGTCGTGCAAGCAAGTCGTGATCGAGGAGTTCCTGGACGGTCCCGAGGTCTCGCTGTTCTGCGTCACCGACGGCGCGACTGTCGTCCCGCTGGTTCCGGCGCAGGACTTCAAGCGCATCGGCGACGGCGACACCGGTCCGAACACCGGCGGGATGGGCGCCTACGCACCGTTGCCGTGGCTGCCGGACGGCACGGTGGACGAGATCGTGCGGACGGTCGCGCAGCCGGCCATCGACGAGATGCGCCGCCGCGGCACTCCGTTCAGTGGCCTGCTGTACGTCGGCCTGGCGCTCACCGCGACGCGGGCCGCGGGTCGTCGAGTTCAACGCCCGATTCGGCGACCCGGAGACGCAAGTCGTGCTGGCGCTGCTCGAGACTCCGCTGCGCGGCCTGCTGCACGCGGCGGCCACGGGCACCCTCGCCGAGCATCCGCCGCTGGTCTGGCGCGACGGGGCAGCGGTCACGGTCGTGATCGCGGCTCCGGGATATCCCGGTACGCCCCATACCGGCGATCCGATCACCGGGGCCGAGCAGCCCGGCGTCATCCATGCCGGCACGCGACGGCGCGACGACGGCGCGATCGTGTCCTCCGGCGGGCGGGTCGTCTCGGTGACGGCGACCGGTCCGACACTCGACCAGGCCCGAAACCGGGCGTATGCCCTGGCCGCAACCGTCCGGCTACCAGGTGGGCAGTTCCGCAGTGACATTGCGTTACGTGCCGTTCGCGGCGAGGTAACTATCGCCTAGTTGCGCTTGCACGTTTGCGGGCGCACCGTTAGCTCGTGGCTCAGAGCCTCGACTTCGTCGAGATCGTGCCGGATGCACAACCGCGGTCGCCGTACGAGACGCTCAAGACGCGACGCGAAAGGCGCCCGCCGGTGTGGATGGTTCGCGCCGCGGCACTGCGGGCGCGGACGCCCGTCCGGAGTCTGGCCGTCGGCGTGATCGTGCTCGGCGGCGTTCTCGTGGGCGACGGGCAGGCGCATGCGCCTTTCGTGCCACCGATTTCGCCGGTGGAAGCGGCGTCGCCCTACTTCTACGAAGCTGGCAGCCCGTGTCCGATCGGCGTCGTGTGCGCCGTCGAAGGCCGCGCCCGGCAAGACATGTGGGCGTCGTTCAACGCCGCGTTCGCCGGAGCAACTGCCACAAGCGGAAACGTGTGGTTCGCGCCAGCGACCGGCGTGGTCTACGTCCAGTCCCTGCGCGCCAAGCAGGGCGACGTCACGATCCTGCTGATGCAGGCGCGAGTCAGCCGGGGAAGCCTGCCAACCATCGGGCCGAGCGTCGACGAGCTTGACGTGCCGCTGGAGTGGGGCCACCACATCGCGCCGCGCACCGTGATCGTCAGCACACAGCGCGGACCGTGGCAGGTCAGCGCGACGTTGCGGGGGCACTGGGACGGCCACATACCGATCGCCGAGGCCCGCAAGTGGGTGACGACGGCCCCGACGCCGGACTGATCGGCAAGAATGGGGACGTGCCGAAACCCGCGATCCCCGACGTCCTGGCTGCGCGATACGCATCGACGGCAATGGCCACCACCTGGTCGGCCGAGGAAAAGATCGTGCGCGAACGGCAACTGTGGCTTGCCGTGCTGCGTGCTCAGCGCGATCTGGGCGTCGACGTGCCCGATGGCGCCATTGAGGCCTACGAGCGGGTGATCGATCAGGTCGACCTGGCCTCGATCGCCGCGCGCGAGCGGGTGACGCGCCACGACGTCAAGGCCCGCATCGAAGAGTTCGCCGCCCTGGCCGGGTACGAGCAGATCCACAAGGGCATGACCAGCCGCGATCTCACCGAGAACGTCGAGCAATTGCAGGTGCGCGACTCGCTGCGCCTCGTCCGGATGAAGGCGCTCGCCGTGCTCGCCCGGCTCGCCCGCCGCGCGTCCGAGTACGACGCGCTCGTCATGGCCGGCCGGTCACACAACGTCGCGGCGCAGGCCACGACGCTGGGCAAGCGCTTCGCCACGGTCGCCGACGAACTGCTCGTCGCGCTGGCCCGTCTCGACGATCTGATCGCGCGCTACCCGTTGCGCGGCATCAAAGGACCGGTGGGCACCGGGCAGGACATGGTCGATCTGCTCGGCGATCCGGCGAAATTGGATGACCTCGAACGCCGCATCGCGGCCCATCTCGGATTCGAGCACGTGCTGACGAGCGTGGGACAGGTTTATCCGCGCTCGCTTGACTATGACGTGCTGAGCGCGCTTGTCCAGGTGGCGGCCGCGCCGTCGTCGCTGGCGAAGACGATCAGGCTCATGGCCGGGCACGAACTGGTCACCGAGGGATTCCGTCCGGGCCAGGTCGGCTCGTCGGCGATGCCGCACAAGATGAACACCCGTTCCGCCGAACGCATCAACGGCTTCGCGGTGATCCTTCGTGGGTATGCGTCGATGGCGGGCGAACTGGCCGGAGACCAATGGAACGAGGGCGACGTGTCGTGCTCGGTGGTGCGCCGGGTCGCGCTGCCCGATGCGTTCTTCGCCCTGGACGGTCTGCTCGAGACCACCATGACCGTGCTCGATGACTTCGGCGCCTACCCGGCGGTGATCGCCCGTGAGCTCGACCGTTACCTCCCGTTCCTGGCGACGACGAAGGTGCTGATGGCCGCCGTCCGCGCAGGCGTCGGCCGCGAGACGGCGCATGACGTGATCCGCGAGCACGCGGTGGCTGTCGCCCTGGAGCTTCGCGAGAAGGGCTCGGACGGTAACGACCTGCTCGCCCGGCTGGCGGCTGATTCGCGGCTGGGCTTGTCGCTGGCCGATCTCGATGCGGTGCTTGCCGATCCCCTGTCGTTCACCGGAGCGGCGCGCGCCCAGGTGGCGCGCGTGGTTGCCGCGGTCGACGCGCAGATGACCGCCGAGGCAGCGGCCTACGAACCCGAGCCCATCCTCTAGCGGCGCACGGGGACCTACGCCGTCCCAGAGCATGATCAACTCTGGCCCGGGCGCCATAGTCGGCGCTTCGAACAGAGATGATCATGCGCTTCGGCTGACAAGCGCAGCGAGCCCGGCCCGCCGCCACATGGCGGGCGGAGTCGGGCCGTACGGCGCACTCGGATTCGCCCCCAGCTCACCACGCCGGAGGCGGCCGGGACGAGCACCAGTTCTGTTGTCGCAGGCCGTACCGACCGCAGGCCGAGCGCCCGGAGTGCGGCGGCTCCGGACAGCGCGCAGTCAGCGCAACCGCGCAGTGCGGCGGCGCGCAGTAGATCGGGCGGCGTGGCCGGACGCTTGGTCAGATACACCGACGGGGCAAGTCGCTGCCACCGTCCAACCCGGCACCGGTTAGCTGATCGCATTCGCACCGACGGTGAGTAGCGCCGTAACCCGGCTGATGACCCGCGGCGCTGGGTCGACCTCGCGCAATGGCAGTACCTCGTCGAGCCACGCAAGCAGCGCGGCATCGTTCGATCGGGCGGGCATGTGGGCAGTACACGCTGATGCGGCGTGGGGTGCGACGCGCCCGACGAATCTGTGGACGGCGGGCGGGTTGTCCACAGATTGATCAACTCTGCTAACGAAGGCACCAACCGCGCCTCAAACAGAGATGATCACCGAAGGATGACGCGACTGCCGAAAGCCGCGGCGTCGAGCAGAGACACGCGCGTGGCAGGATCTGCCGGGTGACGCCGGCCAATGACTCCGACATCGAAGGCCTGACGCCGCTGCATTCGGGCAAGGTCCGCGATCTCTATCGGACGCCGCGGGGCGATCTGCTGATGGTCGCGAGCGATCGGATCTCGGCGTACGACTACATCCTCGACTCACCGATCCCGGACAAGGGACGCGTGCTCACCGCCCTGTCGGTGTGGTGGTTCGAGCAGTTGGCCGACGTCGCGCCGAATCACCTGATCAGCGTCGACGACCCGGCGATCCCCGCGAAGTGGCGCGGCCGGGCGATGCTCTGCCGTCCGCTGACGATGGTGATGGTCGAATGCGTCGCGCGTGGCTACCTCGCCGGATCCGGCCTGTCCGACTACCGCGCCACCGGGCACGTCTGCGGCATCGAGTTGCCCGCCGGGCTCACCGACGGCTCGCGGCTGCCCGAGCCGATCTTCACGCCGACGACGAAGGCTCCACTCGGCGAGCACGACCAGCCGATGACGTATGAAGACGTCGTGGCCGCCGTTGGCGTAGAGCGGGCCGCGCGGCTTCGTGAACTCACCCTCGCGGTGTACGAGCGCGGCACCGCAGTTGCCGGTCGAGCTGGTCTGTTGTTAGCCGACACCAAGGTCGAGATCGGCGTCGCCGACGACGGAACGCTCGTACTGGCCGATGAGATCCTGACGCCCGACTCGTCGAGGTTCTGGCCGGCCGACCGTTGGGAGCCGGGCCACGCACAACCCAGCTACGACAAGCAATTCGTACGCGACTGGCTCGTGTCGTCCGAATCGGGCTGGCGCCGCGACGGTGGAACGCCACCGCCGCCCCTGCCCGACGACGTGGTGGCCGCCACCCGAGCCCGGTATGTCGAGGCCTACGAGCGGCTCACCGGTCGCCGGTTCGCCGACTGGCTCCACTGACGCTCGACTGACGCTCGACTGACGCTCCGCTGACCAGCCGCTGGTCGAGCGGCGGCTAGGCTGACGCCGTTCCCGATCGAGGAGTTTGCCGTGGCCCGCGTGGTCGTCGACGTAGTGCTCAAGCCCGAGATCCTGGACCCGCAGGGGCAGGCGATCCTCGGCGCGCTCGGCCGATTGGGCATCGAGGGAGTCAAGTCCGTGCGTCAGGGCAAGCACTTCGAGTTGGACGTCGAGGACGGCGTCGACGACGAGGCCATCGGCAAGCTTGCCGACACGCTGCTCGCCAATCCGGTCATCGAGGACTTCACGATTTCGCGCTGACCGGCGAATCCGGCGCCGGCTCAGTGCAACTTGTCGCGTCGAGGCGCGATGTAGTCGAGCGGGACCTGCTGCTGGCGGCGGGCCACGAAGACGAGCGCCCCGATGACGATTGCCACCAGGCCGACCAGCAACCACAACGCGATGGTTATCGGAGCGAGGGCCTTGTCGGCCGCGCCCTGGATCTTCTTGGCACCGGTACTCGAACTCGCGCTGCCGCTCGCCTGCGTGCCGCTCGCCTGCGTGCCCGTCGGTGTTGACGTGCCGGGATGGCTCGACGTCGACGCCGGGTGTGAGCTGTGCGCAGACGACGGCGGATGCGTCGACGGCGATGCTGTCGTGGGGTGAGAGCCGACCGGGCGTGAGCCGCGCGGTCCAGCCACGACCGTGAAGCCGACCGTCGTGTTGTTCGATGCCTCCGGATCGGTGTACTTCGAACTGCCGACCGCGGACACGGTGAGATGAAGGGGCGCCTTGGCCGGCGTGTCAGCCGCGACGCGCACCGGTATCCACCAGGTGAGGTGCTTCTTAACGCTCAATGAGACGACGCCATCGCAGGTCATCGTCTGACCCGAGTCCTCCATGCGACAGCCCATGTCAGGCGGCGTGTCGGGACTTTGCGCGGCGACGCTTCCCGGGCCGGCGATGGTCAGATGCTGGCCGGCCGTCACGGTGAACGTGACCGAGTGCTGCATCCCGTCCGGGCCGAAGTTGATGACACGCACAGCGATCGTGCCGCTGTGTCCCGGCGGGATAGCCGCGCTCGATGTCGCCACGCTGAGGTCGGATTGATCGCCGTGACGCTTAGTGCCCGCATACAACGCCACCGCGATCAGGAAGAGCCCGATCGCGATCATGGCGACCTGCCGCGGCTTCACGGTTTAAGGATGCCCGATGTGGGCGATACTGGCCCGCCGCCGCGAGAATGGCGCACGACCGGGCGGGGCACGGGCGTGAGGTTAGGGCATGCGTCGCATGTCAACTAATCCGGGTCTTCCGGTCTTCGCAAGGCGGTCGTCGCACCTCCCGCGACGCCGTAGCGGCCTGCCACGGGGCGCGCCAGGGCAGCGATCAGGTCCAGGGTGCGGCGCCGGCGACCCCGACTGGTTTCGGTGCCGGTCATGCGGCGACGCTCGCTCACTGTCGCCGCGCCGGTAGCCTTACGCCGTGCCTACTCGCGTCGGAGTCGTGACCTTCCCGGGCAGCCTCGACGATCGTGACGCCGCGCGCGCGGTGCGCCTGGCCGGCGGCGAGGCTACTGCGTTGTGGCACGCCGACCCGTCCCTGCATGACGTCGACGCGGTGATCCTGCCCGGCGGGTTCTCCTACGGCGACTATCTGCGCGCCGGAGCCATCGCTCGTTTCGCACCGGTCATGGAGTCCATCGTCAAGGCGGCGAACGACGGCATGCCCGTGCTCGGCATCTGCAACGGGTTCCAGGTGCTGTGCGAGTCGCATCTGCTGCCGGGCGCGCTGATCCGCAACAACCACCGCAAGTTCATCTGCCGCGACCAGCATCTGCTCGTCGAGAACGTGTCGACGGCGTGGACCAGTGGATACCACGAGGGGCAGGGCATCACGATTCCGATCAAGAACGGCGAGGGAGGCTACGTGGCCGACGCGGCCGTGCTCGAGGAGTTGGAGGCGACCGGCCGGGTGGTCGTGCGCTACGTCGGGGGCAATCCGAACGGCAGCCAGCACGACATCGCCGGAATCTCCAACGAGGCGGGCAACGTCGTCGGGCTGATGCCCCACCCGGAGCACGCGGTCGAGGCGCTGACCGGCAGTGGCACCGACGGCCTTGCGTTCTTCACGTCGTTGCTGGGCGTCTCGGCGTGACCGTCGATACCGTCAAGGCGGCGCGCAAGTCGGCCAAGCAGGAACAGCCCTACGCCGAACTCGGCCTCAAGGACGACGAGTACGCGCGCATCCGCGAGATCCTCGGCCGCCGCCCGACCAGCGCCGAACTGACCATGTACTCGGTCATGTGGAGCGAGCACTGCTCCTACAAGTCGTCCAAGATCCACTTGAAGCAGTTTTCCGAGAAGGCCCCGAAGACCGACGCGTTGCTCGTCGGCATCGGCGAGAACGCCGGCGTGGTCGACGCGGGCGACGGCTGGGCGGTCACGTTCAAGATCGAGTCGCACAACCACCCGTCCTACGTCGAGCCGTACCAGGGCGCGGCCACCGGCGTCGGCGGAATCGTGCGCGACATCCTGACGATGGGCGCGCGCCCGGTCGCGGTCATGGACTCGCTGCGGTTCGGACGGGCCGACGCCCCCGACACCGCCCGGCTGCTGCCCGGAGTGGTGGCAGGCATCGGCGGTTACGGCAACTGTCTCGGCCTGCCCAACATCGGCGGCGAGACCTACTTCGACGAGTCCTACGCGGGCAATCCGCTGGTCAACGCGCTGTGCGTCGGCGTGATGCGCACGGACGCGATCAAGCTGGCCAGCGCAAAGGGCAAGGGCAACAAGGTCGTCCTGTTCGGGGCCAAGACCGGCCGCGACGGCATCGGCGGCGTTTCCGTCCTGGCCAGCGCCACGTTCGACGCCGAGCACCAGGCGAAACGTCCGTCCGTGCAGGTCGGCGATCCGTTCGCCGAGAAGGTACTCATCGAGTGCTGCCTGGAGATCTTCGCCGCTGATCTCGTCACCGGCATCCAGGACCTCGGCGGCGCCGGGCTGTCCTGCGCGACCACCGAACTGGCCAGCGCCGGCGACGGCGGTATGCGCATCGACCTGGACGCCGTGCCGCTGCGTGAGCCGTCGATGACGCCCGAGGAGGTGCTGGCGTCCGAGTCGCAGGAACGCATGTGCGCGATCGTCGAGCCCGGCCGCCTCGACGACTTCCTGGCGGTCTGCCGCAAGTGGGACGTGCTCGCCACCGTCATCGGCGAGGTCACGAACTCCGGCCGATTGCAGATCTTCTGGCACGGTGAGCAGATCGTCGATGTCCCGCCGCGCACCGTCGCCCACGACGGGCCCGTGTACGAGCGGCCGATCGAGCGGCCCGCCGACCAGGACGCCCTGATCGAGCACGACGGCAAGGACCTGCCCCGCCCGAGCGGTGGCGACGAACTGCGGGCGACGCTGCTGGAGTTGATCGCCACCCCGAACGTCGCCGACAAGTCCTGGGTCACCGCTCAGTACGACCGCTACGTGCTCGGCAATACGGTCCTGGCCCAGCCCGAGGACGCGGGCATGGTCCGCATTGCCGACGACAGCACCCGGGGCATCGCGATCTCCACCGACGGCAACGGCCGCTACACCCGCCTCGATCCCTACGCCGGCGCGCAGTTGGCGCTGGCCGAGGCGTACCGCAATGTCGCGACGACGGGCGCGCGCCCGCTCGCCGTCACGAACTGCCTCAACTTCGGCTCGCCCGAGGACCCAGCCGTCATGTGGCAGTTCAGCGAGGCGGTGCGCGGCCTGGCCGACGGGTGCAAGCAACTGGGCATCCCGGTCACCGGCGGCAACGTCAGCTTCTACAACCAGACCGATACCACGCCGATTCTGCCGACGCCGGTCATCGGTGTGCTGGGCGTGATCGACGACGTGTCGCGCCGTACACCGCACGGGTTTCACACCGACGGGGCGCAGATCTACCTGCTCGGCGACACTCGCGACGAGTTCGGCGGCTCGGAGTGGATGCACGCCGTGCACGGCTTCCTCGGCGGTACGCCGCCGGTCCTCGACCTCGATCGTGAGCGCCTGCTCGCCGACGTACTGATCGACTCCGCGCGCGACGGCCTGATCGACTCGGCGCACGACCTTGCCGATGCCGGGCTCGCCGCCGCGATCGTCGAGGCGTGCCTGCACCGGGGCGTCGGCGCGCGCGTGACGCTGCCCGAGGACGCCGATCCGTTCGTTTGCCTGTTTGCCGAGTCGCCTGGACGCGCGATCGTCACGGTGCCACGAGGTGAGGAGGCGCGCTTCACCGAGATGTGCGCCGAGCGCGGCCTGCCCCACGTACACATCGGCGTCGTCGACGTGCTGAGCGCAGACCTCGATGTGGCCGATCAGTTCGCGGTGTCGCTCGCCGACCTGCGTGCGGCGTGGGCGTCGCCGTTGCCTGCCCTGTTCGACTGATCGTTCACGTGTCATCGGCGGGGCATAGGATTGCCGCCCGATAGACGTTCGAACCGCCTTGTTGACCGTGCGTGGGGGAGCTCGTGAGCCAGCCGCCGTATGACCCGAACTGGCCGGCGCAGCCCGGTTGGGGGAGCCAGCCCCCGTACCAGCCGCCACAGAATCAGCCGCCCCAGAACCAGCCCCCTCAGTACCAGCCACCCCAGTACCAGCCACCCCAGTACCAGCCGCCGCAGTACCAGCCGCCGCAGAACCAGCCGACCCAGGCGCCGTGGGGTGACCAGCGGCAGTACCCGACGCAGCGGCTTCCCCCGTACCAGCCACCGACCACGCAGAGCCAGTGGGGCGGGCCGCCCACACCGCCGCCGGGACCGCCCGCTCCACCCGGGCCGCCGTGGGGCTCGCCGCCGCCGCGTCGCCGCTCGAACACCACGATGGTCGTCGTGCTGGCGATCGTCGGCGTGCTTGCCGTTGCCGGCGCCGCGACCGGCATCATCATGGCCACGGGCGGCAAGAAGAAGCACGACTCGCAGCCGACCCAGCCGCCGGCCACGGTCAGCAGTGGGGTCAGCACGCACGACTTCCCGACCGGTGGGCCGACGTCTGCGCCGACCGACGTGCCCACCGACGTCCCCAGCAGCGGCGGATCCGGTGCGGAGCGTGGCGACTCCGCCGTCCAGGCGGCCGTTGCGCATAATGCCGAGACCGTCCTGCACGCCATCGGTGACAGCGACTCCGCCACGTTCTGCCCGCTCATCGATCCGACCGATTTGAAGCGGCTGCTCAAGGAGAAGTCGCTGACGAACTGCAACCAGATCGCGTTGAAGTCATCAGCCGACAAGGCGGAGTACCAGGACTTCACCGTCAACGACCCGGCGGAGATCACGATCTCGGGCAACTCCGCACACATACCGGCAGCTGCCGTCACCCCGGCCTCGTTCGGCGCTGTCGATATGCGAAAGGACACCGACGGCGACTGGAAGTTCCGCTTCTACTCAAGCTGATGCCTCTGGACTCACTCGCGGCGGCATTGCGTGATCAGACCTCGGTGATCGCTGACTGGCTCGACGGGGTTGCCGACGACGCAGTTCGCGCAGCCGTCGGTGCTGCCCGGATGGGACGTACGCACCCTGGTCGGCCACGTGCTGCTGGTCGTACAGGTTGCCGTCGAGCGACTCGGCACACGCGCCGATCCGCCCGCGACGCCCGTCGCCGAGTACGTCACGCGTTATCGCCGCGATGTCGACGACGTCGAGCAGCGCACCGCCGAAGTTACGGCCGCCCGCCCGCCGGCCGAGCTGCGAGCCGCGATCCGGTCCGCGCCTGACCCCGTGGCCGCCGTCGCGGGCCTTGCCTCGAGCGCCGTCGTGCGCGGAGCACGGGGACCGATCCGCGCTGACGACTGGCTCTCGACCCGGCTGATCGAGATCGTCATCCACTCCGACGACCTGACGCGCTCTGTGCCGTCGTCTGACCCGATCCCCATCGGGCGGGCGGCGATGGCGGCCGCGACCCGTACGCTCGCCGAGATCCTGGCCGCCCAGGCGCCGGGACGATCGGTCGAACTCCGGGTGCCGCCGTTCGTGGCTGTGCAGGCGATCGCCGGACCACGGCATACGCGCGGTACGCCGCCGAATGTCGTCGAGACCGATCCGCTGACCTGGGTACGGCTGGCCACCGGGCGGATCGCCTGGGCGGACGCACCGGTCAACGCCAGCGGCCTGCGCGCGGACCTCAGCCCGTACCTGCCCGTAATGTCCTGAAGCCACCCCGGCGATTGCGCAACTTTGTCCGGCGTCAGGCCGGAGGATGTTGCGCGATCGGCGTCGCCTGTGTCTTCAAGCGGCCGCGGTGCGCGGATTCGGATCGGGCGGATGCTGGCTGTTACCGTTGCTCGGTTCGCCAAGACCCGCGATGCCTCCGGTCGGGGGTCAAGGAGCTACTGGAACGCCGCCTGACATATGTCCTTCGCCGCCCCAATCTTTCTCTGGTACTTCATGCCAGCCGTGCTGCTGGTGTACTGGGTGCTCCCCGGACGGTGGCGTAACGGTCTGCTGGCAATCGCCAGCCTGACCTTCTACATGTACGGGGCCGGGGCGTTCATCTTCGTCCTGCTGTCCTGCATCGCGGTGAACTTCGCGGCCGGCATCGGCGTGGACGCTGAGCGGTTCACCGATCGCCCGAAGGCGCGTCGAGCCATCCTGATCACCGCAATCGCCTTCGACGTGGCGGTGCTGGCCATCTGGAAGTACGCGGGCTTTGCCAGCAAACAGGTCCACGCCCTGTCGCACGCGCTGGGGCTGGGCGATTCGCCGGTCGTCTCATTGGCCCTGCCGATCGGCATCTCGTTCTTCACGTTCCACCACTTGTCCTACGTGGTCGACGTGTACCGGCACAGTCGCCATGCGCAGAAGAGCCCGGTCCAGTTCGTCACCTACATCGCGATGTTCCCGCAGTTGATCGCCGGCCCGATCGTGCGTTACCACGAGATCGCCGACCAGTTGGCCGACACCAAGCGCGACCGACTCTCCGACTTCGTGGACGGCTTCCCGCGCTTCGCCCTCGGCCTGTCGAAGAAGGTGATCGTCGCCGACACGGTGTCGCCGATCGCCAACGCCGCGTTCATCACCGACCCGTCGAGCCTCACGACGGGCACCGCCTGGATCGGTGCCCTCGCCTACACCGTCCAGATCTACTTCGACTTTTCCGGATACTCCGACATGGCGATCGGGCTGGCGCAGATGTTCGGGCTGCGCCTGCCGGAGAACTTCAACCGGCCGTATTCGGCCCATTCGATCACCGACTTCTGGCGTCGGTGGCACATGTCGCTGTCGCGGTGGTTTCGCGACTACGTCTACATCCCGCTGGGCGGTAACCGCAACGGCACCGCGCAGACCTACCGCAACCTATTGATCGTCTTCGTCCTCACCGGCTTCTGGCACGGGGCGGCCTGGACGTTCCTGGTGTGGGGGCTCTACCACGGCTCCTGGCTGGTCATCGAGCGAGTGACCGGATGGGATCACCGAGAACTCGGCCCGGTCGGGTTGGTGGGGCGTCGCGCGTTGACCTTGCTGATCGTGATCGTCGGCTGGGTGCTGTTCCGGGCCAATAGCCTTAGTTACGCACTGGATTACCTGAAGGCGATGTTCGTCTACCGGTCCGGCCCGATGCCCGACGCGCTGCTTGCCGTTTGGACCCATCACCGGATCGTCGTCCTTATTGCGGGACTTGTCGTTGTACTGTTCCCGGCGTCGCTCGTCACCGGCCGGTTGATCGAGCGCCGGGACATCCTGTGGGCGGTCCCGGTGCGCTGGGCGGTGATCGGCGTCCTGCTGCCTTACGCAGCCATACTGGTTGCGGCAGGCACGTTCAGCCCGTTCCTGTACTTCCAATTCTGAGCGCCACTGAGCGCGTCGGTGCAGTGCGAAGGAGTTTGCCGGTGACAACGGTGGAGCGAGACGAGGTCGAGGGCGTTGAGGTCGCGCCGCCTCGTCCGACGCCGCCGCCCCGTCCCCCTCGCCGCCGGCGGGCGACCATCCTGATGGCTGTCGTCGCGATCGTGTTCTTCTTCGGGCCCGGTGTCGCCTACCTCGGCGGGGCGCGCGCGAAGGAAATCGAGAATCGGCGCCTGACGAGCTTCCCGTCGATCAGCCAGGGGTGGAGCGCGCTGCCGCAACTGGGCCGCTGGGCCGTCGACCACCTGCCTGGACGCCAGCAGGCCGTCGACGCCAACGACGCGGTGACCCGCCACGTGTTCGGTGAGTATCCGAACTACGGGACGCACAGGCACCGGCCCGGTCCAGTACCCGTACGTCTTGTCCGGCAAGAACGGCTGGCTGTACTTCGGCGACGACATCGCGAACAAGTGCAATCCGTTGCTCGGCATCGGCCAGACGATGGCCCGCATGCAGAAGCTGGCCAACGTCGTGACGAAGTCCGGGCGGCGCTTCCTGCTCGTCGTGGCGCCGGACAAGAGCACGTCGTATCCGCAGGCGCTTCCGGCCAACTACCCGGGCAAGGCGTGCTCGACGGCCTGGAGCCAGAAGTTCTGGACGACCCTGCGCGCGACTCCCGGGCTGAACCTGGTCGATCTGCTCGCACCGCTCGAGGAAGCACAGCAGCGCACCGGCCAGCCGATGTCGCGCCCGCACGATTCCCATTTCAGCCCGCTCGGCGCGTCGATCTTCGCGCAGACGCTCGCCGACTCCCTCGACTCGCGGCTCGCCCAGGGCACCACGGCCAATCCCGGGGGATACGTCGACGTGCAGGGCGATCTCAGCGTCCTGACCGGCCACACGACCACCGACCACGTCCAGGCCTATCCGGTCGAGCGCGCCGGCGTCACGCAGCAACGTGGCAGCCAGCCGGCGTTGCACTACACCCGGACCCACGTGGTCAACAAGACGACGTCCGCGCCCCTCTACCAGGACCCGACGATCATCCTGGGTGACTCCTTCACCGCGTCGTCGCTGCCCGGACCTGCTGCCGTACTTCCGCAGCCTGGATCTGCTGCACAGCGAGGCCAGCGTGCTGTATCCGCAAGCGGTGGCGAGTTGGATGATCAGCCGCGGAACGGTCATCTACGAGATCGTCGAGCGGTCGGCCGCCACCGGCCGGGCCGGGCTGCTCTCGGACGCATCACTGGCGGCGATCACCAAAACGCTCGCCGCGCACCCCTTCCACCGAGCCGCCCGCTAGCCCGCCACGTACACTCGCAGGCGTGGCGCGCGGCGACGGCAAGCTCTCCCACGACCTCCATCCCGACGAGAAGCGACCGCAGGACGCCTGCGGTGTCTTCGGCGTGTGGGCTACCGGCGAGGAGGTCGCCAAGCTGGCCTACTTCGCCTTATACGCATTGCAGCATCGCGGCCAGGAGGCGGCGGGCATCGCGGTCAGCGACGGCGCGTCCGTCCTGGTGTACAAGGATCTCGGCCTGGTCTCGCAGGTGTTCGACGAGGCAACGCTGAACACCCTGCAGGGACACATCGCGGTCGGCCACACGCGTTACTCCACGACCGGGTCCACCACCTGGGAGAACGCCCAGCCCTCGTTCCGCACCACGGCGGCCGGCACCGGCCTCGCCCTTGGCCACAACGGCAACCTCGTCAACACCGCCGAACTCGCGACCAAGGCGGCCGGCCTGCAGATCGCGGGCGGGCTCGCCTCCACCACTGACTCCGACGTGATCACCGCGCTTCTCGCGGCGCGTCCGGACGTGTCCGTCGAGCAGGCCGCTCTCGAGGTGCTGCCCACCCTGCGCGGCGCGTTCTCGCTCGTCTTCATGGACGAGCACACCCTCTACGCCGCGCGTGACGCCCAGGGTGTGCGGCCCCTGGTGCTCGGCCGCCTGGAACGGGGTTGGGTGGTCACGTCCGAGACGGCGGCCCTCGACATCGTCGGCGCCTCGTTCGTCCGCGAGATCGAGCCCGGTGAGCTGATCGCCATCGACGAGGACGGCCTGCGCTCGGCGCATTTCGCCACCGCCGACCCCAAGGGCTGCCTGTTCGAGTACGTCTACCTCGCCCGTCCCGACACCACGATCGCCGGGCGCAGCGTGCACTCCACCCGGGTCGAGGTGGGCCGGCGGCTGGCGCGCGAGCACCCGGTCGAGGCCGATCTGGTCATCCCGACGCCCGAATCCGGCACGCCCGGCGCGATCGGGTACGCCGAGGAGTCGGGCATCCCGTACGGCATGGGCCTGGTCAAGAACGCCTACGTCGGGCGGACGTTCATCCAGCCGTCGCAGACGATCCGCCAGCTCGGCATCCGGCTCAAGCTCAACCCGCTGCGCGACGTCATCCGCGGCAAGCGCCTGATCGTGGTCGACGACTCGATCGTGCGCGGCAACACCCAGCGCGCGCTGGTGCGGATGCTGCGCGAGGCGGGCGCGATCGAGGTGCACGTGCGTATCTCCTCGCCGCCGGTCAAGTGGCCGTGCTTCTACGGCATCGACTTCGCGACGCGGGCCGAACTGATCGCCCACGGGCTTGACGTCGAGGGCATCCGCGCCTCGCTCGGTGCGGATTCGCTCGGCTATGTCTCGCTCGAAGGCCTGATCGCCGCGAGCGATCAGCCCAAGACCCGGTTGTGCCGCGCCTGCTTCGACGGCGAGTACCCGATCCCGCTGCCCGAGATCGTCGGCAAGCACATCCTCGAGGGCATCGAGCGGTCGGTGCACGCGTCGAACCACGAGAACGGCTTCGCCGCCGAGGACGCGCTCAGCCGCCCGTAGCCGCCGCACGACCCGCTGCTTCCCGTATTCTGTGCCGGGCGCTGGCTCAGATCCACTGGTCTGACCAGTTGACCACCTGGCCGCTGACGGCTTAGCCTGCCGGGCATGCCGTTCCAGTCCGTCACCCGTCGCTCCGTACCCGACGAGGTCTACGACCAGATCGTCGGCGACGTGCTGCACGGCACGCTCGTGCCGGGCGAGGCGCTGCCGAGCGAGCGGCGGCTGGCCGAGGTTCTCGGGGTGAGCCGACCCGCAGTGCGCGAGGCCTTGCAGCGGCTGGCGCACAGCGGCGTCGTCAACGTGCGGCAGGGCGATCTGACCACGATCAACGACTTCCGCCGGCACGCCGGGCTCGACATCCTCGCGCACCTGCTCGTCCGCAACGGCGAACTCGACCTCGCCGTCGCGCGCAGCATCCTCGAGTCACGGCTGCACATCGGGCCGATGGTCGCCGAGCTGGCCGCGGAGCGGTCCGGCGCGCGACTGGCCGCGCCGTTGCGCGATTCGCTGGACGCCCTGGCGGCGGCACCCGACGCTGTCGCCCGCCAGCGCCTCGCGCTCGCGTTCTGGGACGTCGTGGTCGACGGCGCCGACTCGATCGTGTTTCGCCTTATGTACAACGGCTTGCGGGCCGCCTATGAACCTGCGCTCGACGTGCTGGCTCCGATCATGGACGCCGAGGTGTCGCGGTTCGAGGTGTACGCCGCCCTGGCCGATGCCATCGCGGCCGGCGCCGGTGCGGATGCCCGGCGCGCGGCGATCGATCTGTTGACGCCGGCGACGCAAGCGCTGCTCGCCGCGATCCGCACCCTGAGGCACGGAGGACCTCATGACCGAGCACCCCGGCCACCGGTCAAGCGTGGTGGCCTCATGACCGTCGACACCGAGGCCACCATCACGGGCGGGCGCCGACCTCGCTCGCGCTGCGCGACGCCGCTCGCGAGTTCTTGCGGCATCCCTCGCCGTGGATCATCGGCACCCTGCTCATCGCCACGACGATCGCCCGCGCTGGCCGTCGCCGAGTGGGCCGTGTCGGACGCCCTGGTGGTGGCCATCGCGCTAGCGGCGTTCCCGTTCTACGAGTGGCTGGTGCACGTGTGCATCCTGCACTGGCGGCCACGCCACATCGGGCGGATCACGCTCGACCCGCTGGTCGCGCGCAAGCATCGCCTGCACCATGCCGATCCGCGTGACGTTCCGCTGATCTTCATCCCGTGGCAGGTGCTCGCGTGGGTCGTGCCGATCGACGTCGCCATCGCGGTATTCGCCTTTCCGCGCATCGCCACCGGGCTCACGTTCCTGATGGTCGTCGGCGCGCTCGGCCTGGCCTACGAGTGGACGCACTACCTCGTCCACACCGACTACCGCCCGCGCAGCCGGCCGTTCCGCGCGATCTGGCGACACCACCGGCTGCATCACTACAAGAACGAGCACTACTGGTTCGGCGTCGCCACGAGCGGGGTGTCCGACCGCGTGCTCGGCACATCGCCGGATCCGGCGAAGGTCGCGACGTCGCCGACGGTGCGCGCGCTGCACGCCCGCGAGACGGCCTAGGCCACTAGCGGCGGCGGGAGCGGGGGCGCGCGCGCGGCGTCCTTCGGCGTCGTCAGCAGTTCGGGCCGGTCGACGACCAGCAGCATCCGGCGCAGGAACCCGGACAGCGCAACCTGCTCGTCGTGGTTGAGCGCGGCGAGGATCCGCGCCTCTTCGGCGCCCTGTTCGCTGCCCGCGGCGCGCCACACCCGCCGCCCGGCCGCCGTCAACTCGACCAGCACCTTGCGCCGGTCGTCCGGTGAGGGCAGCCGGCGAACGAAGCCACGGCGTTCCAGAGCATCGAGGCGTCCGGTGATCGCCGCCGGAGACATGTGCAGCCAGGTCGCGATCTCGGTCGGGCTGGCCCGGTGGTCCGGGCCGACCCCACCCAGCATGTGCAGGGTGTCGTACTCGTGATCTTCGAGTTCGCGCGCCTCGATCGTCGCGTGCCGCTGCTGCTTGAGGTGTTTGACGAGTAGTTGCATTCGGGTGGTGACGCCTTCGACGAGCGGGTCGAGGTCGGGGATCTCCTCGATCCAGTGCTCGATGTGGCGGTCGACCGAGTCCTCTTGCATACCGGCGAGTATGGCAGGTTCTTCCGTGCCAGACTTTTCGTTGACGAACCTTTCGGTGTCGAAGTAATCTCTCGGCCATGGCACACCCGTTGCGGCTGCGCAATTTCCGGTTGCTGTTCATCGGACGAGTTGTCGACGAACTCGGCGATTCGGTCACGCCCGCGGCCTTGACGCTGGCGATCGTGCAGGCGACCGGCTCGTCCGGTGCCCTGGCGTTGGTGCTCGCCGCCACGATGGTGCCGAGGCTCGCGCTCCTGCCGCTCGGTGGCGTGGTGGTCGACCGACTGGGTGCGCGCCGCGTCGCACTCGTGGCCGACGCTGTCCGGGGCGTCGTCCAACTGGTCATCGGCTTCGAGTTGCTCACTGGCAACGTCCGGCTGGCGCACATCGCGATCGCCGCCGCAGTCGGGGGCGCGGCCTCGGCATTCGGCATGCCGGCCACGTCGCCTCTCGTCGCCGGCACCGTCGATGACGACGGGAAGCAAGCGGCGAACTCCCTCATGGGCATCGCCGCGAGTGCCACCCGGCTAGCCGGCCCGGCGCTTGCCGGCGTGCTGATCTTCACCGCCGGAGCCGGCTGGGCGTTCGTGCTGGACGCCGCGACCTTCGCGTTCAGCGCATGCACCCTGCTCTTCGTGCGGGTTCGGCGCGTTGACGTCCCGCGCCAGTCGCTGCGCGAGGATCTGCGCGCGGGCTGGACCGAGGTACGCACCCGGACCTGGTACTGGACCAGCCTGATCGGCCACGCGACCTGGAACTTCGCCGCCGGAGTGCTGATGACGCTCGGGCCGGTCATCGCCGTGAAGCAGCTCGGCGGCGAAGGCGTCTGGCTGGCCGCCTTGCAGGCCTCCGCGATCGGGTACCTGATCGGCTCCGTCGTGGCGGGCCGGACGAAGGTCGCCCGCCCGATCCTCGTCGGCAACCTTGCCCTTGTGACGTATGCGGTGCCCCTGCTCCTGTTCGCGTTCGCCGCGCCGGCCTGGGCCGTGGTCGGTTGCTACGGCATCGCCATCGCGTGTCTCGGCTTCATGAATCCGGTGTGGGAGACCGTGGTGCAGCAACAGGTTCCGTCGCACGTGCTCGCGCGCGTCACGGCCTACGACTGGCTCGTGTCGCTCGGGGCAATGCCACTTGGCTACGCGCTCGGGCCGACTCTGGGCGCGGCGTTCGGCCCGACCTGGCCGCTCGTCGGTGCGGCCGTTCTTGTCGTCATCACCATGTCGGCGCCCGCGCTCGTGCCGGACGTGCGCAACATGCGGCTGCGCCAGCGTCCCGAGGTAGTGCTCGAGGACGACACCGAGCCGGTTCTGGCCTGAGCCGTCACACGCGCGCGAGCCGCTCGGCATTCAGCGCGTCAACCGCGCCCTGCGCGTCGCCGATCGACGCGTAGTCGACCGCGACGAAGTTGACCGGGCTGTGCCGCTCGGCCTCACATCGGTGGACGCGGTCGAGCACGAACGGCCTCGTGTTCACCTCGCCCGCGTCGAGCCGGCTGCCGCCCGACGTGGTGATGAAATGGTTCAGCAGGAACAGCCGCTTGCCTGTGCCGCCCCGGTTGGGAACACACGTCATCTCCGACGGCGACGCGAAGGCGAACGGCGTCTCCATCCCGTACCGGTAGAAGCTGCGGTACCACGGTGCCGGCCCGTCGGCCTGCTCGGCGAAGACGACCAACCGCTTGTCGCTGCTCACCATCTCGCCCAGGGTCGGCCACGGCTTGGCCGGGTCGGCATCGGGCGTGTAGATAAGGCGGTCCAGCCCGGCTTCGGCAAAGGCCCGCTCGGTCTCCTTGCCGGTGATCTCGTCCTGGATGATCAGGGTGACGACCTCGCCGGGGTGCGCGTCGAGCCACGCACGCAGTTGCTTGAGCGTCGGCACGAACGCGATGGCGCCCGCCCGGCATACCGCATGGCACAGCCACGGCCCGGGTTTCGGCGGGTTGACCAGGTTGATCAGGTCCGGCAACTGTGCCTTGAGGTCGGGCGGGAAGTCGGCGGACTGCACCTTGGCGAACACCTCGTCCGGTCGCTCCCAGCTGTGCGTGTCGATCAGCAGCGCCCGCGCGCCCTCGTCGAGTTGGCTGGTGATATCCGGATCCTGCAACGGGCCGATGAACTTCGCCGCCGTCGACGACATCGAATTGTGCGTTGCCAGGAAGGCCGTCTGGTCATAGCGCAGCGCGCACATCCGGGCCGAGCCGAGGCAGCGTTGCTTGAGGTGGCTGGCCGTCGCCGGGGCGATCGTCGCGCCGATCAGGGTGGCCAGGACGATGCACTCCGATGCCGCCGAGCAGCAGCTTTTGGTGCCGCGCGGCCAGTCGCGCGATGGCCCCGTAACGGTGGTACAGCCAGGCGCCGCCCAGCAGGAGCAGGCCGATCCCCAGCGGCACCAAGGCGGCGATCAGCCCGACGCCGAAGAACGACGACGCGCCCTGCTGCTCCAGATCGACGACGAGCGTGCGAAGCGAGGGTGGCCAGCCCGTCGACGGTGCCGGTGTCAGCGCGTGAATCTGCCACCGAATGACCAGGACGACGATGAGCGTCAGCGCGCCTCCCGCGGCCAGGACACCGCCAGTGGTCATGAGCCCGCGATGCACCGAGCCGGCGCCGCTTACCCACAAGAAGGCGATTGCCGCGAGGCCCAGCAGGATGGCCAGAATCTGGACCGGGCCGAGGGCGAGCTTGGTGAACGAGCGCGCCGACTTCACCGCACCGACATCGACGCCGGCCGACTCCAGGTCCGGGACCACGTCCCATCGCACGTTGCCGGCGAGCGAGGCGAGGTCGCGGCCGGCCGGGCCTGAGCGGTCGGTTATGACGTACGGGCCGATCGCCGCCAATGCTGATGGCAGGTCGCCGATGTCCATGGCGGCCTCGACGGTCGGCTGCACCGATGCCCGGGCCGACTTCGGCACGGCGTTGAGCAGCAGGCGCACCGCCGCCGCACGATTCTTCGGGTCGAGGTTCACGATCAGCACGCCGGGCGGGCGCCGGCCCTCGGCCAGTGCGTTGAGGGCGGAGTCGAGGGACTTGACGAACGCCGGGAAGTCGGGCGTCACGCGCTCCTGCACCGACGCCACCAGGTCGCCGAGATAGACCTCGGCGAGAACCGAGATGTTCGCAACGATCGGGGCGAGGTTCACCGTCAGGCCGAGCGTCGGCGCGTCGCCGCGGAGGTAGTCGACGGCGTGGGTGATCTGCTCGTCGACGAGCTGGCGCAGCGTCGTGGGCGGCAGCACGATCTTCAGATTCGCGAGCAGCGTGGTGTGCGGAATGGGCAGCCGGGCGAGCAGGTCGCGAGTTACTCCCGCCGACGCCGGGTCGACGAGCACCTCGTCGTAGATCCGGTCATATGTGTGCTCGTCGTCGAGGACGAGTTGGTAGTAGTGGCGGCTGAGCACGGTGCTGCGGGCGATGCCGGCGATGGCCAGGGTCAGGACGCAGAGCGTGGCCACGACTGCGGCGACAACGCGTAGCGCGATCATGGTTCGCCGATTCCGGCCCCGTACCCACGCGACGACCACGTCGACATCCTGCTGGACACTCGCGCGAACTCCTACGGTTGTGCCCTCGCGGCGAGGCGGCTCGGTACCGTACGACCGTGATGTCTGAGCGCGCTGAGCCGACTGAGCCCGCTGTGCCCGAAGCGGCGTCCTACCGGGCGGCGGGCGTCGACATCGCCGCCGGCGAGCGCGCGGTCGAGCTGATGAAGCAGTCGGTGAAGCGCGCCGGCCGTCCGGAGGTAATGGGTGGCCTCGGCGGTTTCGCCGGACTGTTCCGGCTCGATCTGGCCAAGTACCCGCAGCCGGTCCTGGCCAGCTCCACCGACGGGGTCGGCACGAAGCTCGCGATCGCCCAAGCCGTCGACCGGCACGACACCGTGGGTATCGATCTGGTCGCGATGGTCGTCGACGACCTCGTCGTGGTGGGTGCCGAACCGCTCTTCCTCACCGACTACATCGCGACCGGCCAGGTCGTGCCCGAGCGGATCGCGGCGATTGTCAGCGGCATTGCCGAGGGATGCGTGCAGGCCGGCTGTGCCCTCATCGGCGGCGAGACCGCCGAGCATCCCGGCGTGATGGACCCTGACGAGTACGACATCTCTGGAGCGGCCGTCGGCGTGGTGAACGCGGATGCGCTGCTCGGCCCGGAGCGGGTGCTGCCCGGGGACGTTCTCGTTGGGCTCGGCTCGTCGGGCCTGCATTCCAACGGCTACTCGCTGGTGCGGAAGGTCTTCGCCACGGTGCCGCTCGACAGCCGCCCTGCGGCTCTCGGTGGCCGCACGCTGGCCGACGAGTTACTGACGCCGACCCGCATCTACGCCCAGGACTGCCTGGCCTTGGCCGGTGGGTTCGCGGTACGGGCGTTCGCACACATCACCGGAGGCGGGCTGGCCGGCAATCTGGTCCGGGTCCTGCCGTCCGCCGTCGACGCGTTCGTCGACCGCAGCACGTGGACACCACAGCCGATATTCGGGCTGATTGCCGAAACCGGTCGGGTCAGCCGCGAGGAGATGGAGCACGCGTTCAATCTCGGCGTAGGCATGGTCGCCGTCGTCGCACCTGAAGACGCCGAGGCCGCCATCAGTCAGGCGACCGCACGTGGAGTTACCGCGTGGCGGATCGGCGAAATTCGCCCGGGCACAGGTGCGGTCACCCTGGTCGGCGACTATGCCGACGGGTGACCGCGTGATACCCGACTACGTCGAAACCGGTTGTGCCTGACGCTCAGCGTCGAGCGTGCGCCCAGTCGTCGTCGTCGTCCTCGTACTCGTCTTTATCCGAGGAGTTGTCGGGGTTGGCCGACAGCTCGCGCTGTAACGCGTCGAGGTCTGTGGACTGAGAACTGTACTTAAGCTCCCGGGCCACTTTCTGCTGCTTGGCTTTCGCACGGCCGCGCCCCATGGCTCGACCCCCTCGCTCACACGGTCGTCCGGGCAGCGGCTGCGGCATGCTCCGGGAAAGTTGTCATCTCGTGCGACGAGCGTACCTCGCCATACCGGACGGGCGCACGCGGCTTGCGTTCGGCGCCGGCCGGCCATCCTCATGATCGGCCGTCACGTGGCCTCCAGGAAGCCGCCGGTGCCGGCTCCGACGCCCTCGCCACGAGCGTCGCGGCATCGGTCCTTGGTGCGCCAAGACAGGGAGCCGATGTGGCGGATCCGCCGAAGCACTCGCGAGGCGAGCGGCTCGGGCGGAGAGGTCGATGCGATAAGGCGCGCCTACTGCCGATCCGGTCACAGATCGTTAGCGACTGACAACCCAGCCGATCTGCCGCTATGTCAGTCTGGTCGTCCCGCATCACGCCTTCGGCGTGGCTCACGATATAGCCCCAAATCCACGCCCCCGCAAGTGCGACACTGCATGGGCCTTGGCACAGAGTGGACACATAAGAAAGTTTCCGTAGGAACTTTCCCGTCGCGTGTGCATACTGGTCACGTGACGTCGAACAGGACCGGCGTTACATAGTGCCCAGAAGGGGGGCCATGCGATGACGACTCCGCGTCACCGTCCGGAATCCGAGCCTTTGCTCACACCGTCAGAGGTTGCGACGCTCTTCCGCGTCGATCCGAAGACAGTCACTAGGTGGGCCAAGGCAGGCAAGCTGACCTCGATTCGCACACTGGGCGGCCACCGCCGCTACCGCGAGTCCGAAGTCCGCTCGCTGCTCGAAGGCAACACGAACACAACCGTGGACGCCTAATCGATCGGTACCAAAGAAGTATCGTCAGCGCCGTGCCAAGCACGGCGCTGACGTTTGTTTGCGGGGCCTTCTAGCGCTCCGCGGCCTGAGGCCGGACGCCCGCCAGACGGATCGCTGCCGGGTATGAAGCAGCCGGGCGAGGCTTGACCTTTGCCCAGTCCGGGCAAGACCGCGATGAATCCGAGCTCGGCGCTGTGCCCAGTCGCTGTCCATACGTGCGGCGGGCCGCCGGGTCCCAGTTGTCGGAAATAGATTTGCAATCCGGACCGTTGTCCTCGATGCTTGTAGCACGCAACTAATTGCATGCAGCAAACAATCAAAGGTGAGGCCATGACGGTGCGGAAGGTCGCGTCCACTGCGGCCACTGAGTCCAGCCTTGCCGCCGAAGACATCGCAGCGTTTGCCGACGCGTTCACCAAGCTCACGAGATCCTCGGTCCGTACCCGCCAGCAGTTCCTGGCCGCGGCCAAGCACAACGTCGAGTGGTCGGCAAGTGTGATCATTTCGTGCGTTGTCCACGAGGGGCCGCTGCGGGCAAGCGCGCTCGCGGAGACCGTCCAGTCCGATCCGTCCACGATCAGTCGCCAGGTGGCGACGCTGGTGAAGGACGGACTGCTCGAGCGGCGCGCGGATCCGGTTGACGGCCGGGCGAGCCTGCTCGTCGCGACCGCCAAGGGCCACGCTGCCTACCGCGCGCAGGTCGAGATGCGCAACGAGCACTTCGCGGAGATGCTGGCCTCCTGGGGCGAGCGAGATCTGCGCCGGTTCACCGCCCTGCTGCGGCGCTTCACCGACGACTATGACAAATACCGCCCGCACCTGTTCGACGAGCGCGACGCGGTGACCGATGAGGAGAGCGGATGACCGCCACTGCAGCGAAGCCGCTGTCGCAGCCAAGCGACGGCGCATTGACCCACCGGCAGGTCATGACGATCTTGACCGGCCTGCTACTCGGCATGTTCCTTGCCGCGCTGGACCAGACGATCGTGGCGACCGCGATCAGGCGCATCGGCGACGATCTCAATGGCCTCAGCGCCCAGGCGTGGGTCACGACCTCGTTCCTGATCACCTCGACGATCACGACGCCGCTCTACGGCAAGTTGTCTGACATCTACGGCCGCAAGCCGTTGTTCCTCATCGCGATCACCGTGTTCATCGCCGGCTCGGCGCTGTGTGGCCTGTCGACATCGATGTACATGCTGGCCGCATTCCGTGCGTTCCAGGGCATTGGCGCCGGGGGTCTGTTCTCCCTCGCCCTGGCCATCCTGGCCGACATCGTCTCGCCGCAGCAGCGCCCTCGATACATGGGCTACTTCATGGCGGTGTTCGCCACGTCCAGCGTGCTGGGCCCAGTTATCGGCGGCTTCCTCTCCGGTCAGGACTCGATCTTCGGCATCACCGGCTGGCGCTGGATCTTCTACGTCAACGTGCCGATCGGCCTTGTCGCGCTGGTCGTCGTCAACCGAGTGCTGCGCATCCCGCACACCCGGCGCGACCACGGCATCGACTGGCAGGGCGCGCTGATGCTGGTGATCGGCCTGGTGCCGTTGCTGATCATTGCCGAGCAGGGCCGAGAGTGGGGCTGGGCATCAGGCGCGGCGTGGGCGTGCTACCTCGTCGGGCTCGCCGGGCTCATCGCGTTCGTGTGGGTCGAGGACCGGATGCGCGACGAGGCGCTGATCCCGCTGCGGCTGTTCCGCTCCGGGCCGTTCTCGATCGGTGCCGCCCAGTCGTTCGTGATCGGCATCGGCATGTTCGGCGGCATCGCGTCGATACCGCTGTACCTGCAGATCGTGAAGGGCGCGTCGCCGACGAAGGCCGGTCTGCTGATCCTGCCGATGGTGCTGGGCATCATGTCCGCGTCCATGATCGCCGGGCAGATCACCTCGCGGACCGGCAAATACAAGATCTTCCCGATCATGGGCGGCATTGCCTTGGTGGTCGCCATGTTCCTGCTGTCCACCGTCGGCGCGGATACGCCGTTGTGGCAGACCGACCTCTACATGGCGCTGTTCGGCGCGGGTCTTGGGATGAACATGCAGACCATCCAGCTCGCCATGCAGAACGCGGTGCCACCGCGCGACATCGGGGTGGCCACCTCGTCGGGCACGTTCTTCCGCCAGGTCGGCGGCACGATGGGGACTGCCGTCTTCCTGTCGATCCTGTTCTCCGCCGCGCCCCGCAAGATCGCCTCGCAGTACACCGCGGCGCGCCAGACGCCCGAGTTCCAGGCGGCGGCCCAGGCGCATCCGGATCAGGTCAAGGCGCTGCAGGGCGGCACCGGCAGCCTTAACGACACGTCGTTCGTGCAGCGGCTCGATCATGTGCTCGCCCATCCGTTCCAGGCCGGGTTCTCGCAGGCGATGGATCTGGTGTTCCTGGTAGGTGGCTGCGTGCTCGTCTTCGCCGTCGTGCTCGCGTTCTTCCTCAAGGAGGTGCCGCTGCGGCGGGTCTCGGGCATCCAGGCGGCTCAGGCCGAAGCCGCCGCGGCGGGCGCGCCCGACGCGGGCGGGGCCACCCACGATGTCGCCGGCGTCGTCAGCGTCGTCAGCGCGGACGCCGAGGTCGGGCCGAAGCCGTCGCCTTAGCCCCCGGGGTGTGCGTGCCGGTCAGTGCTTGGGCTGCTGGCAGATGTCGTGGCCGTTCGGGCAGAGGTAGTAGCTGATGTTCGGCTCCATGACCTGGCGCGAGCTGATCCGGTAGACGATGCCGTCGCCGCCTTTCTCCAGCGTGATCAGGTAGGGCGCCGACAGGGACCATCCGCCGTCGTATCCGGCGAAGACGTCGTTGGTCCCTGCGGCGTATCCGGCGTTGAAGGCGTTCTTGACGGACTGGCGGGTGGACGCCGGAGCGGATGCCTGGGTTTGCAGCGCCCGGCCCTCCTGGCGCCCGCGCGCCACACCGGCCCGCAGTCCGTCGAAGTAGCCGGCGGTCTGACCGGCACTGCGACCGACGCTCTGGCCGGCGCGAAAGCCACTGTCGTGCGCTGCCTGGCGGTCGACGCTCGCCCGCCCGAGTGCGAAGAATCCTCCGGCGACAGCGAGTACCACGGCCAGTCCGAGTGCTGCCTTGATGATCCGAGCGCGCATTGGCCTACCTCGCGTCAACGGCCGGCGGCCGGACCGGGCACCGGCGCTTCGGGTGGACGGAGCCTCCTGTCGCCAGCCGCGCGGTGGAGGTCCGGTTCGACGTTAGATCAACGGCCGTTTGGGTCGCGTGCCGTGTCGGTGGTGGCGCCTAAGGTCGGCCCGTTCGCAAAGCGCTCACACCTTGGGATGTGCCGATGGATCAGTTGCCCGCGATGACGCCCTCGGGCGTCGTCCTCGACTCGCCGGATGCCCGGGCACTGGCCGGTTTCTACAACCGGTTGCTGGGTTGGCCGGTCGAAGAGGACGGGACCGATTGGGTGAAACTGCGCTCACCGCAGGGCGGGGCCGGCCTGTCGTTTCAGACCGAGACGGAGTACGTGCGCCCGATCTGGCCGGCCGGGCCGGGCGACCAGCAGATGTCGGTGCACCTCGACATCGCGGTGGACGACCTGGTCGCCGCTGGCGCGCATGCAGTGGCGGCCGGAGCGGTGCTCGCCGACTACCAGCCCCAAGATCACGTGCAGGTCTACCTCGACCCGGCCGGGCATCCGTTCTGCCTGTTCCCGGCGCGCTGACGTCGGTGGTGCGCCCCGGGCTCGGCTTTGGCAGCCGGGCCCGGGCCCCATCCCTGGATCGGCGGTTGGGTCAGGATCAGCGCAGCGCGACCAGCACCCGGTCGTCGCCGTGCTGCCAGGCGGTGCCCACCTCGGCGAAACCGGCCTCTCGCAGTAGCTCGACGTGCTCGTCGAGCCCGGGCGGTTCGGGCTGCGAGTGGTCGAGCGGCTTGGGCTCGCGTTCAGTGACCAACTCGCTCAGTTCCGGTGCTTCGCCGACGGCGTCCCACCAGGCTTCCCAGTCCTCGGCCGCGCCGCCGCCCACGCGGCGGACCTGGGCCTCGCGGATCTGGCGGCCAATTGCCGCAATGCGGGGCCGGGCCGGGCCGTCGAAGAGGTGGTCGCCATTGACGAGCACGCCGCGCGCATCAAGCAAGGTCGCGCACCGCTGATACAGCGCGGCGAGTTCGGGGCGGGACAGCCAGTGCAGCGCCGTCGTGCTGACGATGGCGTCGGGGGGCCGCGGCAACTGCAGTGCGTCGGCCCAGTCGGGTGCGCGCAGGTCCTGGCGCACGATCCGCAAACCGGCCCGGTCGCCATATGCGGCCTGCGCGAGGCCCAGTAGCAGCGGATCGGTGTCGACGGCGACGAGTTCGGCCCGCGGGAACCACTCGAGCAGCCGGGCCGACAGCGATCCCGGACCCGCCCCGAGATCCACCACGAGCGGGTCGGTGCGGGCGATGACGGCGTCCAACACGTCGGCGATGACGGTGAACCGTTCCTCGCGGTCGGGCATGTAGATCTCCTGCTGACGATCCCAACGGGTCAGCCAGCGGCGAGCGTCCTGCGTAGTTACCATGATTGACTCCGTAACTGTCGTAGACTTGATAGACAGGTACGCTATAGCGCGAGGAAGTGACTGGTCAAGTGGACTTTGATAGTCATGCCGAATTGATCGTGACTGCGGCGGTCGGACTGGTCAATGCGGTCACTCCCGGCTCGCGCCGCGGCCGGCCCTATCAGCCGCCGGAGGGCAAGGACCTTCGCGACGCGATCGGGGCGGCCGTCGAACCTGGGCGGACGGTGGACGTGCCGATGACGACGGCTCGGGTTCCGGCATTCGTCGCCCTAGGCGCCGCGATCCGTCCGGTCTTCGAGCACCTCGCTGAGGGCGACATTGATCGCGCGGCCGTGCTCGCCAATCAGTTGCTCGCGACCTATCAGCCGGCGCCGCATCTCGAAAGCCACGACGGTCAACCGTGGCACCTGCACTTCCACGGAAAGCCGCACACCGATCCGTCCGGTTGGGCGGGTGGCATGGCCGTAGGGCTCGCAATGGCCATCGGCGGACCGCATGCCGACCGCCTTGGCGTCTGCCAGGCGCCGGTCTGCGACCGGGTCTACCTCGACGCGTCCAAGAACGGCACGCGCCGGTTCTGCTCGACCGCGTGCCAGAACCGGGTCAAGGCCGCGGCCCACCGAGCCCGCGCGGCGGAGCGTTGACGCATCGGATCGCGTAGATGCCCCGACACGCAGCGGCGTATCAAGCCCGAGGGCTACCGCCCAATCGGTCAGGGGATCGGTCTGGACGGTGTGACAGTGCTGGGACCGGATGCGTTCCGCTATGCCGCACAACTGCTGGCTCACCCGGCCAGCGCGGGGCGGCCTCCACCCGGGTAGAGCGCGTCGCCGCGCGGCTGAACAACTCAGCGTTCTCAGGACGCGGCCGCCAGGGGTTTTCCTCGGCGACGGCCGACCATTCGCTTATCCAGGCCTGGACGTCGCCGAGCGGCATGGGCCGTGCGATGTGGTAGCCCTGCAAGACGTCGACGCCCATCGCGACGAGTTCGCTCGCCGTCGGTGCGTCCTCAACGCCCTCGGCGACGATGCGCAGCCCGAGCCCGTGCGCCATCTGCAGCGTCGACTCCACGATCGTGCGGCTGCGCTGGTCGGTGAGCATCCTCGCGATGAATGAGCGGTCGATCTTCAGTTCCTCGACGGGCAGGTCGCGAAGGTAGGACAGCGACGAGAAGCCGGTGCCGTAGTCGTCGATGGAGATCTGCAAGCCGTGCTCGCGCATCTCCTGCAGGATGGTTCGTGCTCGGACCGGGTCGGCGAGCAGGGAATCTTCGGTGATCTCGACGATCAGCGACGACGCGGGTACGTCGGCTGACTCAAGCGCGCTGTAGAGCCGGGGGATGAAGAAGCCGCTGAGCAGTTCGGGCGGCGCGCAGTTGATGGCGATGCGCTGATGGAGGCCGTGCGCGTTCAGCCGCTTCGCTGCAGCGACGGCGTGCCGCGCTACCTCGTCGGACAGCATCAGCATCAGGCCGGCTCGGCGCGCGACGGGCAGGAACTCCGCCGGCGACAGCATGCCGTGCGTCGGGTGGTTCCAGCGGATCAGCGCTTCGAGGCCACAGACCTGCATGGTTGCTGAGTCGATCTGCGGTTGGTACCAGAGGACGAGCTGACCGCTCGGGATCCCCCGGCGCAGTTCCTCGGCGAGCTGAAGCCGCGGCCGCGAGAAGTCGTCGTGGTGCGGGTCGTAGAGCACGGCACCCTCGAGGCCCAGCTTCGCCTGGTACATCGCGATGTCCGCGCGGCGGAGCAACTCGCCGCTGTTCCGGTCGGACTCGGCGCGCACGGTGATTCCGATCGATGCGCTCAACGCGATTTCGATGCCATCGGCGCTGAGTGGTTCGGCGAGGGCGTCCAGTACGACCTTGGCGGCCTCGAGCAACGCGATCTCGTCCTCGGTCGGCATGACGAACGCGAACTCGTCGCCGCCGAGGCGGGCGATCATGGCGCTCGACGGCATCGCGCTGCGCATGCGGTGCGCGGCCAACTGCAAGACGGTGTCGCCCGCGGCATGGCCGAGGGTGTCGTTGATCTCCTTGAAGCCGTCCATGTCGAGGATCATCAGGGCCAGCGGCGCCGGCGATTCGAGCAACTCATCCAACCTGTTTCGGACCGCGCGCCGGTTGGGCAGCATCGTGAGGTCGTCCGTCGTCGACAGGGCAAGTTCCTCGGCTGCCTTCTTCGCTTCCTTGAGTGCGAGGACGAGTTGACCGCCCGCCGCTGCCAACGTGATCGTGGCGGCCGCCGTGAGGAATGGGCCGATCCCGGCCGACGGTGGCAGGGCGAGTGCAACGGTGGCGGCCGCGCCTGCGGCGACCATGACGGCCGGACCCTGCCGGCGCGGAACGGCGGCGAGGACCGTTCGCCGGCTGCGGCACGCGTTGCCGACGATGAGCGCGAACGCCGAGGCCCAGATGACGTCCAGCACGGCGGAGAAGGTGTAGGTCGCCGACGCGGCGCTTGTCACGAACTGGCCGTCGGCAAACGCGAGGAGCAGGAATCCGGCGCATATTGGGGCGGCCTGCTTGGCGCTCGGCCGAATCCGGAGCACGACCTGGGCGACCACGAGCAGGGTGAGCGCGATCTCGAGAACCGGATAGAGCATGCCGAGCAGGAGCGGCAACCCGCCATTACCGAATTGAGACGCCACGGGCAGCAGAATCAGGCTGGCCGACAGGCACGCCGTCCCGCCGCAAATCACGATCACGTCGAGCCAGGTCGCCAGCCCGCGCCTGACCCGGTGCCGCTCGTCGATGATGAGGAAGCAGGCCATGCCCACGTAGGAGGCGAGAAACAGCCACTCGCCGGGCGCCGGGAAGTGGGGGGTCTCGGAGAGCTTGCTCGCGTTGACGACAGATGCTCCCGCCGCCCACAGGCCGACCGAAACCATGAGGACCAGCAGCGCGGCCCGTCGCTTCGGGTTGGCGATTGCCGCGCAGAGTAGGCGGATCAGGAGCACGGCGAAGAAGATGGTCAGGCTCCAGACGAGCAGCACCTGAGCCAAATTCCCATCGGACTTCGGTCCCAATGCGATGCTTGCCGCGAGGTAGGTGGCAATGATCAGCCAGCCGACCGGGCCAAGAATCCACACGGTGCGATTCAGCCGCGAGGCATCGCGCCGTGCTGTCATCCAATTCACCGCCCTCTAAACAGGTCAACCGGGCGATCTGGTGCGCAAGTGCGCCCCTTGTTGAGGCGAGCCGCCCATAGCTACTTCGGCGCGAGTTAGCTCACCCTGAGCGGAACGCACCGAAAACGGGCTGCGCGTTGGTGACGTGTGGGCTTTGGCCTCGGCGCTTTGCGCAGATATGCGGCTTCGTCATCGGGTGCGTCTTGCCCGGCGGCGCACCACGTGCGTCAGTGCGGCACGCCGGCGCGGCCGAGGAAAGTGTCGCTGACCGACTCGATCAACGCGCCGATGACCTGCTCCGGTCGCACGGACCTTCGCCACATTCGCGCGATCAGCGAGGTCTGCCTCTAGAGGCGGCGTCTCAGCCGAGCCCGAGACCGTGGTCTTCGAGCGCGGCCTGGATGATCCGGAGCGCCTTGGGACCCATGCCGTGCAGCTTCGCCAGTTCGGCCCGCGGGACACCTGCGAGCTGGCGCAACGCGGTATAGCCCGCACCGGCCAGGGCCCGGGTGGCTGGGGCGCCGATCTTCGGCAGCGAGTCAAGCGATGAAGTCATTCCCGAAGGCTACGTCGGAGCACCGACGGGATGGCCAAACATCCGATGCGATAAGGGCAATCTCGTCGATCAGCGTTCGGGAGCGACGATGTCGCTGGGTCCGAGGGCGTCCACCGGGATAGTCAACGATCGCCGCAGCCGCGCCCGTTTAGCCCTGCTGGCAAGGCGATTGCGCCATGAGCCGCTATCGCGCAGCAGAATCAGCACGCGGTCATAAGCCCCCGCGGCGACGTGATGCCGCACGGCTTGATAGGCGTCCCGGCTGTCGATATCGCCGCTGGCCTTTAGGCCGAGACCGCGTAGATACCGCAGCGCGCGTTCGAGCCGGTGCCGGGCGCTCTCTGCGGGGTCGTAGCCGCTGCCGCCGCCGGGCGCCGAAGTCCGGCCGACTGCGCGGCCGAGTGGCATCCCGAACAGCAGCGACTCGCGCGGATCGTTGACGATGGCCAGCACGCGAACCTCGATGGACGCCGGCCCGTTGGCCGCCACGAGAGCCTCCAGCATGGCCCAGTCGCGGCCCTCGTCGGCGCCGATCAACTCGTCGCTGATGACCGCCAGGATGCGCACGGCATTGAGTGTTCTCGCCGTCCGCGGCGGCGGTCAACGCATTCCGGGGCAGCGTCCGCACGCCGATATAGCCAAGCTGTGAATGGCCTCTGCGGCAACGGCATTGGGGCGATTCAGGGTCGGTCCCAGGGTGATCACTGATGTGCTGCATCGGTTCCGCGAGGAGGGTCTGCGGCATGTACCCAATTGGATTGATCGAGCAGGCCGGCATCCGCGCGAGGTGCGCGCCATGATCGAAGCGACCGGCCTGACGAAACGCTACGGATCGAAGACGGCGGTTGACGACCTCAGCTTCGAGGTCCGGCCGGGCTTGGTCACCGGGTTCCTCGGGCCGAACGGGTCGGGCAAGTCCACGACGATGCGCCTGCTACTCGGCCTCGACCGGCCGAACGACGGCACGTCGTTGATCAACGGCAAGCCCTACGTCGAGCATCCGGCGCCGCTGCGTGAAGTCGGCGCGCTGCTCGAAGCGCGCGCGATCCACACCGGCCGCTCGGCCCGCAACCACCTGCTCGCCATGGCGGCGACCAACGGCATCCCGCGCACCCGGGTGGACGAGATGATCGGACTGGTCGGCCTGGATGACGTCGCCGGTAAGCGGGTCGGCGGGTTCTCTCTTGGCATGGGGCAGCGCCTCGGCATTGCCGCCGCCTTGCTGGGCGATCCGGCCGTGCTGCTTCTGGATGAGCCGGTCAACGGCCTTGATCCAGAAGGGATTCTGTGGATCCGCAACCTGCTCAAGGCATTGGCGGCCGAGGGACGCACCGTGTTCGTGTCCTCGCACCTGATGAGCGAGATGGCGGTGACGGCCACTGAGGTGATCGTCGTCGGCCGCGGCCGGCTCATCACGTCGGGCAGTGTCGCCGACGTGATCCGCGCGGCCACCGGCGGCGCCGTCCTGGTCCGCGCCGACGATGCGGACCGGCTCGCGTCCTTGCTCGCCGCCGACGCGCAGCACATCGACCGGCTCGGGCCGGACACCTTGCACGTCAGCGGAATGGACAGTGCGGCGATCGGCCTGGTCGCAGCCCGCGCGGCGATCCCGCTGATCGAGCTCACCCCGCAACAGGCGACTCTGGAGGAAGCGTTCATGGAGATCACCCGTGAGGCCGTCGAGTTTCACGGCGGCCAGCCCGGCAGCCCCAGCAGTCCCGGTAGTCCCGAGGCGCAGCCGGCAACGGCGGGCCGGCCGTGATGACCGCAACCACCTTTTCCCCTCGGGCCGATCTGGGTCCGGGCCGGGTCACCCAATTCGGCGTCATCCACTCCGAATGGATCAAGCTGCGTTCGCTTCGCTCGACCTGGTACAGCCTGCTGGCCGCCGCGCTCATGGTCGACGGCCTCGGGACGCTGTTCAGCTGGGTGCACGCGAACCACATGGAGAACGCCAATGGCCCCGGAGCGAAGTTCACCGGCTTCGATGCCACCCAGGTCAGCCTCCGAGGCGTATTCCTCGCGCAGTTGGCGATCGGCGTCCTCGGCGTGCTGGTGATCACCGGTGAATACAGCACGGGGATGATCCGTTCATCGCATCGCGTCGGTGCCGCACCGTAATCCGGTACTGATCGCGAAGGCGCTCGTCTTCTCGGTCGTCGTGTTCGTGGTCTCCCTGGTCGCGACACTGGTCGGTTTTCTCCTTGGCCAGCAAGCCCAAACCAGCACACATGCGCAGGCGACGCTGAGCACTCCGGGAGCGGAACGAGCCATCCTCGGCGCTGCGGTGTACCTGACGCTGATCGGCCTGCTCGCGGTCGGGCTCGGCTTCCTGATCCGCAACACCGCCGGGGCGATCGCGACGCTGTTCGGGGTCGTGCTCGTCGCGCCGATCCTGGCCCAGGCGCTGCCCGACCCGTACTCGACCGACATCAGCAAGTACCTGCCGCTCAACGCCGGGGCTCAGGTCATCACCACCACGAACCCCGACCCGAACCTGCTGGGGCCGTGGGCGGGAATCGGCGTCACGGCGCTCTACGCGGCCGTCGCGCTGATCGCCGGGGCGATGATGCTCAAACGCCACGACGCCTGATCGGTCAGCGTCGATCGACGATCGTCAGGTCGAGTCGCTCAAGCCGCTCGGGATCGAGCAGCGAGTGGATCTCGACGATCCTGCCGCTGCTGACGGTGAATCCCATGACCGAGACCGGCCGGTCCTCGACGGTGACGATGACTCCGGCGGCACCGTTGACCAGGGCCGGCCACACGACCGCGCCGGGCCGCGTGAACAGCACGGCCCGGCCGGCCACGGCGGAAACTCCGCGAAGTACCGCCGACGCGTCCGGTCGCTGCCCGCCGCCGTCGGATCGCAGCACCACGTCCGGATCGAGCACGGCGACCAGTCCGTCGAAGTCGCCGGCTCGCGCCGCGGCGAAGAACGCGTCGACGACGGCCCGCTGCGCGGCGACATCGGAATCGGGTACCGGAACCTCGGCGCCCTGCACGCGGCGCCGCGCCCGGCTGGCCAACTGCCGGGCCGCAGCCGGTGAGCGTCCCAGCATCGGTGCGATCTCGTCGAAGGGCAGGTCGAACATGTCGTGCAGGACGAACGCGAGGCGCTCGGCCGGGGCTGAGCGTGTCCAGCACGACCTGCAGCGCGAGGCCGACCGAGTCGGCCAGGATCGCCTCCTGCTCGGGATCGGGTCCGTCCGCGCGGCTGATCACCGGATCGGGCAGGTGAACGTCGACGGGTTGCTCGCGCCGGACGTTGCGTGAGCGCAGCATGTTCAGGCACACGCGGGCCACGATCGTCGTCAGCCAGCCGCCCAGGTTCTCCACGCCGTCGGCTCCCGACCGGGAAAGGCGCAACCACGCGTCCTGCACGGCATCTTCGGCCTCGGCGTGCGAGCCGAGCATCCGGTAGGAGACGGCCCGCAGGTGCGGGCGGTACTGCTCGAACTGCTGGGCCAGCCAGTCAGCGTCGTCCATCAGTCACATTCCTTCGGCGCCAGGTGTCACGAGTAATGACCCGCCCAATCGCGGCGACGTGACAGGCAGAAGGAGACGACGACACAGTGCAAGAATCCCAGCACCGGCGCTGGACGCTGCTGGCCATGTGCGTATCGACGTTCATGATCTCGCTGGATCTCACGATCGTGAACGTGGCGCTGCCGATGATGCAGCGCGAACTGCATATGGCACCGGGCGATCTGGAATGGGTGATCAGCGCGTACTCCCTGAGCCTGGCCGCGTTCGTTCCGGTCGGCGGCGCGCTCGGGGATCGGTTCGGGCGCAAGCGGCTGTTCCTGATCGGGATGGCCGTCTTCGCCCTCGGGTCGATTGCCTGCGCCCTGTCGTGGAGCGGTGGCGCGCTGATCGCGTCCCGGGCGGTTCAAGGCATCGGCGGGGCGGCCATGCTGGCGCTGACGCTGTCCATCATCACCGAGACGTTCCCGTCCGCGACGCGGGCGGGCGCGATCGGCACCTGGGCCGCCATCGGCGGAACGGGATTCGGCGCCGGGCCGGTGGCGGGCGGCATCCTGCTCACGTACTTCGGCTGGGCGTCGGTGTTCTGGGTGAACATTCCCTTCGCCGTCATCGGCATCGTGGGCACGGCGGCCGCGGTTCGCGAATCACGCAATCCGCAGTTGCGGCGGCTGGACCTGCCCGGCGTGACGGCCAGCGCCGCGGGCCTGGTCGCGGTGACGCTCGGCCTGATCGAGTCGGCATCGCACCCGTGGGGCTCCTGGCCGGTGGCTGCTCCGATGGCTGCCGGCTTGGCGTTCCTCGTCGGCTTCGGCTGGTGGGAGCGCCGCGCCCCGCATCCCATGGCCCCGCCGGCGCTGCTGCGAGCCCGCAGTTTCGTCAGCGCCTCGGCGATCTACCTGTTCAGCTATCTCGGGATGAGCGGCGCGCTGTTCTACGTGACGCTGCTCTTCCAGGACGTGAACGGCTGGTCGGTGCTGCGAACCGGCCTGTCCTGGCTGTTCATGAACGGCCCGTTCCTGCTGATGGCCCAGTTCGCCGGCCGCCTCGACCGTCGCTTCCCGGCCAGTGCCGTCGTCGCCGCTCGGATGTCTCGTCGCGGCCGCCGGGGTGTTCGCGTTGAGCAGCGTCACGACCACGACGCCGTTCGTGCTGACCGCCGCCGGATACGTCCTGTTCGGGGCCGGCTTCGGGACGTTCATTCCGGGGACGACGCACGTGGCCATGCGCGACGTACCGGCCGGGGTGTCGGGCGCCGCCTCGGGCGTGCTCAACGCATCGCGCCAGATCGGGACGTCGGTCGGCCTGGCCGTGCTCGGTGCCATCGGGGTAAGCGCGGCGGTCTCGGACTGGACCGACCGGACCGGCCGGGCCGGCCGGCTGCCGGCGTCCGCGCGCAGCGCCGCGCTGGGGCAGGCGCAGAACGTCGGCGGCGGACGCATCGGTGCGGTCACCACCCGGCTCGGCTCGGCCTACCGGCACCCGGCCGCCGAATCCTTCGTCCACGGATACCACCTCGCGGTCGGCGTCGCGGCGGCGTGCCTGGTCGCCGCCGCGGGCGTCGCTGCGATCGGATTCCGGATTCCGTCGGCCGGGACGCCCGCCGACGATGCGTCCCCGCCGTCGGCCGCTTTCGCGCAAGGCCGTGCCTGAGTCGGCACCCGGGGTCATACTCCTTGGCATGCAGTACGCCGGCCGCCTGTCGCCCGCCGCGTTCTGGACGCGCTACACGGCGCGGGAGGAGCAGATGCGGGCGACCGCAAAGGTGATGCCCTGCTACGGGCTGGCCGCGTGGTCGGGGCTGCGGTGGATCGGCGACTGGCAATGGGAGAACGGCCGCCTGGTCACCGCCGGCCTCGCCCACAGTGCCCGAAACGGGGACGTGCCCACGGTCCAGGTACTCACCACGGTCCGGGACCCACGTGAGCACGTGGCATCGCTACGGCTCGACGAGCCGGGCGCGCCGGGTGATGCGGACGCAGTGCGTGACCGCCTGCGCGAATTCGAGACTGCGGTCGGCGAACCGGCGGTCACCACCGTCGACGCCGAGCCGGTACAGCTCACCGTCTGGCGGGACGCGAAACGGTGGTGGGCCGCCGGGCGTCATCGCGGGTACGGCCTCGTGCTCGAGGCACGGCAGATCGCCGTCGAGGCGATCTCGCTGGTCCGCGTTCAGGACATCGAGCCGTACATCGTCGGGCGCCGGGCCTACCTGCGCAAGCGACGCGGCGAAGCCTGACGCCCACCGCATCCACCGATCGGAGGATGCGGTCATTGACTGATCCGGCGGCGAACCGCGTCTCGACAGACGATTCGCCGCAATCGGCATCGCCGAATACTCGAAAACGGGCCGAGACGAGACGTGCGCGCAAGCGCCCGATCGCCGCCCGGCAAGCAGCCCGAGCGATGCCTGAGAGAGGATCACCATGACCACCAGCCCCTCGTCCGCGCGGCCACCCGAGTACTCGGCGGGTCAACCCGAAGTAGCGCCCGGCGATCATCCGCACACCCGGAATGCGTTCCGCAAGATCCGGCTTTTCGTCCGCGGCTACATCGCCATCAGCGTGCTCGCCCTCGTCGCGATCGTGCTTCTGCGCAACCACTCAGCCGAAGTGAATTCAGCGGTCTGGACGCGCGCGATCATCGTGCTCGTCACCGCGGTGCTGATGGCCAGGTTCACCGCACGGGCGGCCGGTGGCTCGCGCGGGGCCTATCGCCGGCTGCGGATCGTCTCGATCGTCGCGACGGTGGCCATCGTCGTCATCGTCGCGCTGCCCGGCACGTTCCCGGTGTGGATGCGGATCGAGCAGGGCGTCTGTGGCCTGGTCATGCTCAAGATCGCCCTGGCCGCCAACGGCCGGCACCTGCGGCAGACGTTCGCGGCCAGCCGGGCTACGTGACGATTACCGCGACGGCCGCAACCCGGCTTATCGCACCGTGGGCGACCCATCGGGCGTATCGGAGTGACACCATCGAAAGGGTGACCGGCGTTTTCGTCGACGACCCGTGGCAGGACCGCCTGGACCGACTCAGGCGGCTCCTGCCACTGCCGCTGCTCGTCATCTCGACGGCCGGTGCACTCGCCGACAGCGGCCACTCCCACTCGTCGGTCGTGGTCAGCGGCCTGGTTCTCGCGGCGGCGGCGGCCGTCTGGTCGGTTGCCGTCACGGCCCGCCTGCGACCGGACGCGTCGAGTACCTGGCGGCTGGTGGCCTTCGCCGTGCACACGGCTTTGGCGGCGGCGCTTGTCTGGATCAGCCTGTGGTTCGGCATCTTCGCCTACACGGGCTTCCTCTTCGCCTATCCGCTCGGGGCGCGCTGGCGCAAGGCCGGGTTCGCCGCCACCGCTCTGATCGTGTCGGCATCGCTGTCGGGCGGTTACCCGTTCGGGCGGTCGGCCGGGCAGAGCTTCGTCTATGTGCTGGTCGCCGCGGTCATGCTCGCGCTCGTGTTCACGTCCGCCAGCATCACCAACCGGGCGCTGGAGCAGAACCAGCAGCGCGGCGAGATGATCAGCGAGCTGGCCGAGGCGAACCAGCGACTGGAGGCGTCGATGGCGGAGAACGCCGATCTGCACGCCCAGTTGCTGATCCAGGCTCGCGAGGCGGGCACCGTCGACGAGCGCCAGCGCCTCGCCGGCGAGATCCACGACACCCTGGCCCAGGGACTGACCGGCATCATCGCCCAACTCGGCGCCGCCGAGCACGTCCGCGACGATCCGGCGCAGTTGTCGCGCCACCTCGAACTCGCCCGGTCGCTCGCGCGCTCCAGCCTCACCGAGGCGCGCCGCTCGGTACAGGCGCTGCGCCCCGAGCAACTCGAGGGCGCCAGCCTGCCGGACGCGATCGGTGGCCTCGTGCGCGAGTGGTCGCAGCAGTCAGCGATCACCGCCGAACTCCACACGACCGGCACTCCGGCCCGGGCCGGCGCCGACACCGAGGCCGCGCTGTATCGCGTGGCGCAGGAGGCACTGTCGAACGTCGCCAAGCACGCGCAAGCGCGTCGAAGGTCGCGCCTCACCCTGACCTACCTCGACGACACGTTGCTGCTCGACGTCGCCGACAACGGCGAGGGGTTCGACCCCGCCGACCATACGGATGGGTATGGTCTGGTCGGAATGCGGCAGAGGCTGGCGCGCGTAGGCGGCACGCTGACCGTCGAGTCGACGCGGGGCTACGGCACCACCCTCAACGCGGCCGTGACCCTGGGAGTCAGCCAGTGACGCCGATCCGGCTGCTGATCGTCGACGACCACCCGATCATGCGTGACGGGCTGCGCAGCCTGTTCACCGGCGACGCCGAGTTCGAGGTCGTGGGCGAAGCGGGCGACGGCGCCGAGGCCGTGCGCCTGGCCCAGAAGGTCGACGTCGACGTCATCCTCATGGACCTGCGGATGCCGACCATGGGCGGCGTCGCCGCCATTACGCGACTGCGCGAACTGGCGCACCCCGCCCGGGTGCTCATCCTCACGACGTACGACACCGATCGCGACGTCCTGCCCGCCATCGACGCAGGGGCGACCGGGTACCTGCTCAAGGACGCGCCGCGCGACGAGCTCATCCGCGCGGTGCGCGCCGCGAACGCCGGGCAGTCCGTGCTTGCCCCGTCGGTGGCCAGCACGCTGATCGGGCTGGTGGGGGCGAACAGCCCCGACGCGCTCAGCCCACGCGAACTCGAAGTGCTGCGCTTGGTGGCCGACGGCGCCACCAACCAGGTCGCGGCTCGCCAGCTACTGATCAGCGAGACCACGATCAAGACCCACCTGCTGCACATCTACACCAAGCTCGGCGTCCGCGACCGGGCGGCCGCCGTGGCCGTCGCCTACAAGCGAGGTCTGATCGGCGACTGAATTCGCCGCATCCACTGACAGTGGATGGCAGTGGAGCGCCCTTACCGTGCCAGCGAGGCTCGTCGAATGGGCGAGCACCGTTGGAAGGTTTGGTCGATGCCGTTCTTCGAGTCACGCGACAACACGAGGCTCTACTTCAAGGATTGGGGCGCCGGGCGCCCCGTTCTGTTCTGCTCAGCCTGGGCATTGGACAGCAGCGAGTTCCAGTATCAGATGGTCGGCCTCGTCGAGCGGGGCTTTCGAGTGATCTCCTACGACCGACGCGGGCACGGCCGGTCCGACGACCCGGGACGTGGCTACGAGTACGACACGCTCGCCGACGATCTCGCCGCACTGATCGAACACCTCGATCTGGACGGCCTGATCCTCGTCGGGCACTCGATGGCCGGCGGCGAGATCGTCCGCTACCTCACCCGGCACGGCCGGCGGCGCGTCGCCGGCGTTGTGCTTGTCGCGGCGATGCTTCCGTTCCCGCTTCGCACCGAGTCGAACCCGGACGGCGTCGAGGCTGCCCAGTTCGAGGCGGCCCGTGAGCAGTGGCACGGCGATTTCGGGCAATGGCTCGCTGACAACCAGGGCGCCTACTTCGGCGACGGCCTGCCCGGATGCGCGGTCTCCGATCTCGTCCGCGACGCGACGTTGGCGCAGATGCAAACGACGTCCCTGCTGGCGGTGCTGCAGTGCTCGCAGGCGATCACCGACACCGACTTCCGGCAAGAGATGCCCGGCGTAAGCGTCCCGGCGCTAATCATCCAGGGCGATCGCGACGCCTCGATCCCGATCGAGATCTCCGGCTACAAGCAGGCGGAGCTGCTGCCCAACAGTCGTCTCGTCGTCTACCAGAACGGGCCGCACGGCCTGTACCTCACGCACCACGACCGGCTCACGCGCGACCTGGCCGAGTTCGCTCTCGATCCGTCCGGCGTCGTCTCTGGCGTGGCGGCCGGACGGCCCTGACGACTTTCAGGCGGGCAGGGCGTCGCTGAGCCGGGCCAGTGCCTCGGTGAAATCCGCTGCATCGAGGTGGCCGAAGCCCACGCGGAACATGGTGTCGTCCGCGCCGAACCAGGAACCGGGAGCGACGCGGACGTCGCGTTCGGCCAAGCGCTGGTAGAACGCGGGGATCGCCGGTGTCGCATCGGCTCGAATCCGCAGGCAGCACATCGCGCCGCCGTCCGGGCGTACCCACTCGACGGGCTGCGCCGGAGCCCAGGCGGCCAACTGGTCGAGGGCTTCACGCAGCCGGTGGGCTCGCGGCGGCAGCAACTGGCCGCGTCGGCGCAGGACCTCGGCGGCGAGGTACTCATCGACCGTCGAGCACGCGATGTTGCTCAGGAACTTCGCGTGCTGCAGCCGTTCGTAGAGCTCCTGGTCGCGGACGGTCAGCCAGCCCACGCGCAGCCCAGGTGCGCCGTGCGCCTTCGACAGCGACGAGCACGTCACGACCCGAGGCGATATCGCCGCCACCGAGTGCGGAACCGGCGCGTCCCCGTAGGTGGACTCGCGGTAGATCTCGTCGACCAGGACGACCGCCTGCGGGGCGCGCCGCTCGACGCCGTCGAGCAGGGCGGCGAGTTCGTCGTCGGTCAGCCGCACGCCGGTCGGGTTCTGCGGCGACGCCAGCGAGACGAGACGGGTTTCGGGGGTGAGCGCGTCCAGCACTCGATCAACGTCGAGCCGGAATCCGCTCTCGAACGACCGGTTCACCACGTCCACGTGCGACCCGAACCCGGTCGGCTGGACGCGCGCCGGCGGGAAGTACGGCCCGACGACAACGACGTGGCCCGCGAACTCCTGGGCGAGCAGCAGCAGGCCGTGCATCGCCCCGGCGGTCAACAGCACGTCGTCCGCGGCGACGCCCGCCTCGTCGGCGATGAGCGACCGCAACTGCTCGCCGCCGCGGGTTGTGCCATAGCCGAGTGCGAGGTCGGCCAGAACAGTGGGATCGGCGATGTCGGCCAGCGCCAGCGGAGGGCAGGTGGACTCGCCCAGGTCGTACTTGACCGGCGCGTCGACCAGGCTTGATATCGGAGTCGGCTCGTACGTCACGGAATCCAGCCTGACACTGCGCGCTGGGCTCGGTACAGGGCCAATTTCGCGATCGCAGCCCGGTCGCGATCAGGGTTGCTGGTGCCGGCGCCCGCCACCGCGCAGCGGGTGGTCGTCGGTGACCAGCGGCCCGACGTGGTGCAGCTTGTCGGGATTGACGACCGTGCGGATGGCCTGGATGGTGCCGTCGAGGATGTCGAGGGCGATCACGTTCATCAACAGCCCGTCGGCGTCGAGGAACAACGCGCCGGGCTGCCCGTTGACCGGCACCAATTCGAAGTGCAGGTCGAACTCGCGCGCCGCATCGCCCACTGCCGCCAGGACGCGCAGCACCTTGTCCCGTCCGTTGATCGGGCGCGGCAGCGACGGGCCGTTGCCGCCACCGTCGGCATAAGCGACGACGTCGTCGGCCAGCATCGCGATGAGGGGATCGAGGTCTCCGTCCTGGAGGGCGGCGAAGAAGCGCGAGGCGAGCTCGTCGCGTTGGCGGGCGTCGGCGTCGAAGCGTGGCTTGCGGGCCTCGATGCGCTGCCGGGCCCGGCTTTGCAGTTGACGGCAGTTCAGCTCGGATTTGTCGAGCATCCGCGCGATCTGCGGGTAGTCGAACTCGAACACCTCGCGAAGCAGGAACACCGCCCGCTCGGCCGGAGTGAGCGTTTCGAGCAGCACCAGGAACGCCATCGACAGGGTGTCGGCCAATTCGACGCGCTCGAACTCCGGCGTCGTGTCGGTCTCCACGAGTGGTTCGGGCAGCCAGGTGCCGAAGTATGCCTCGCGCCGAACCCGCGCCGAGCGCAGGTGATCGATGCTCAGCCGCGTGACCACCGACGACAGGTACGCCTTCAGCGACGTGATCTGCGTGCCCTGTTCCTGCGCGCGGCGCAGCCGTAGGTATGCCTCCGAGACGATGTCCTCGGCGTCGGCGACGCTGCCGGTCATCTGATAGGCCAGCGAGAACAGCAGGGGATGCAGCGCGGCGAACTCTTCCGCTTCCTGAGTCATCTTGCGGCTCCTCAACTTGCTGGCGTTCACCCGTCTGTGCTCAAGACGAGACAGCCCGACCAGCCGTGACAGATGGACCGGGCCGTCACGACCTGGGCCGCCCTATCTCGTCTAAGAGGCTGACCACGCGTCCCAACTGAATGCAAGGAGGAACGATGACAGCACGAGTCCTGGTCACCGGTGGTACCGGCACGCTCGGGTCGGCTCGTCGTCTCGCGGCTGCGCGACGCCGGTTGCGACGTGCGGGTGCTCAGCCGGAAACCCCACGGGGCGCCGTCGGCGTCGAGTTCGCAAGCGGCGACCTGGCCACCGGGGCAGGCATCGAACCCGCCCTGGACGGGGTGGCAACCATCGTGCACTGCGCCGGCAGCGTCAAGGGCGATGACGAGAAGGCGCGCAACCTGGTGCGGGCCGCGTCGCAATCCGAGGTGAAGCACCTGGTGTTCATTTCGGTCATCGGCGCGGACCGGGTTCCGGTCGGCTATCTCCGGTCCAAGCTGGCCGCCGAGCAGGCGGTGGCGGAGTCGGGCCTGCCCTGGACGACGCTGCGGGCCGCTCAGTTCCACGACCTCGTCCTGACCCTGGCGCAGAAGATGGCGAAGCTCCCGGTGATTCCGGTGCCGTCGGCAATCCGGTTGCAGCCCGTCGATGCGGACGACGTGGCGGCCCGGCTCGTGGAGTTGACCCTCGGCGAGCCGGCCGGCCTGGTACCGGACCTGGCCGGTCCGAAGGTCTACCCCATGTCGGAGCTGATCCGCGGATACCTGAGCGCGACCGGCAAACACCGGCTTTTGATGCCGGTCCACCTGCCGGGCAAGGCCGGCCGGGCCTACCGGGCCGGCGAGAACCTGTCCCTTGATGGGGCAGTCGGCCGGCGGACGTGGGAAGACTTCCTGGCCGAACGTCTTGCCAACTGACGCCGCCAGGTGACTGACGGGTCGTGGTCTCGCCGCGATCTGGCCGGGGTCAGCCGGCCGGTCGTCGTCCGGTCCGCATGCGCGGCGGCGGTACTGACTCGCGCCCGGGGGCCGGCGCGGGAGCCGTCGCGGCGAGACGTTCGAGCAGACCGATCAGCTTCGCCCGGTCCGACGCCGAGAACGTTGCGAGAAGCGCGTCTTCCGCATCGGCGATCGCCCGGTCGAATCGGCGCAGCGCGCCACGTCCGGCGGGCGTGAGCGCGACGCGGTTGCGACGCCGATCGGCCGGGTCGGTCTCACGCGTGACGTAACCCTCGTCCTGGAGGTCGTTGAGGATGGCGACCATGTCGCTCCGGTCGATGCCCAGCCGGCGGCCGATCTCCGCTTGCGCCGCCGGGCCGAACTCGGACAGGGTCGCGAGCACGCCGTAGAAGCCGCGCCGCAACCCGGCCTGCACGAGGCGTTCCTGCGTCAACTGGTGGGCGGCGTGGGAGGCGCGCGACAACAGCCACATCGCCGTACCGCGAAGGCGGCTCGGCGCACGGTCCTCCGCGTGAGCGATCATCCGACCACTCTAGAGGATTGCGTTGGCAGGACCCACGATTGAGCGCTAATGTTGGCGCGGCCAACGTTGGTCAGGCCAACGAATATGAAACGGAGACGAGATGCGGCGAGTGCGTTATTACGAGTTCGGTGGTCCGGACGTGCTGCGGGTCGAGGAGGTCGAACAACCCGTCCCGGAGGCGGGTCAGGTTCTGATCCGCACGGAGGCGATCGGGACGAGTTGGGTTGACACGACCATGCGAAGTGGTACGAGCCCCTTCGGCCGTCCGGACCTACCCGGCAGCCCGCACGGAGACGTGGTGGGCCACGTCGAGCAGGTCGGCGAGGGCGTGGATCAAGGCCTGCTGGGGCAACGGGTTGCCGTCTTCGCCGAGCGGGATGCGTACGCCGACTACGTGGTTGCCGCGGCAGACTGGCTCGTTCGCGTGCCCGCCGGCGTTGACTCCGCGCTGGCCAGTGTGCTGTCGATGCCGGCGCCCGTCGCGCTCCGCGTCCTGCGTACCGGGCAACTCGCGAAGGACGAGACGGTCCTCGTGCATTCGGCGGCGGGCGGCATCGGCCATCTTGCCGTGCAGCTCGCGAAGCTCGAAGGCGCCGGAACCGTGATCGCCACGGTGGGCACGCCGGACAAGCTGGAATTCGCGCGGCAGTACGGCGCGGACGCGAGCGTTTGCCACGCCGATCCCGACTGGGCCGACCAGGTTCGCGCAGTCGCGCCGGATGGTGTGGACGTCGTCGTCGACAGCATCGGCGGCGCGATCACCGCCGAGGGGCTGCAACTGCTCGCACCCTTCGGCCGGATCGTGATCTATGGGGCCGCGAGCGGCGCGATCGCCGAGGTGCCGGTGCGTGCCCTGCACGCGCTGCGGTCGGTGGCGGGTTTCGGCCTGCTGCCGTGGCGGGCCGCTCGACCGAGCCAGGCCCGCGAGGAGATGGCCGAACTGGCTGAGCACGCCGCGGCGGGACGCTTGCGGGTGGCCGTCTCGGCCACGTTGCCGCTCGCCGAGGCGGCGCAGGCCCAGGCACTTCTCGAGGACCGCAGCCGGGTCGGCCGGGTGCTGCTCGCCCCATGACCGCCGCGCGGCCTCAGTCGGCAAGCATCACGCCAAGGAGCAGCGCCGCCAGGGCGCTCACACCCGTGAGCGCCCCGAAGACGGCCAGACCGGTCCGGCTTCGGGACCGGGCATGCAGGGCGGCCGTCAGGCCGGACACTGCGACGACCACGATCTTGACGATGAGCGTGGTCCGGTACTCCCCGGTTACCTTGTCGCGCTCGGCAGCGATGTTCCACGCTCCGGTAACGATCAAGACGCCGAAGGCCGGCCAGGCAACCCGGTTGAACTGCCGGGCGGCGGCCTTCGGCAGATCCGTTCCGAGCCGCCGCAGAGTCGGCACCAGTGCAGCAAGTGTCAGCTGGCCACCAACCCACACGGTCGCTGCGAGAACGTGCAGGAAGAGCCGAAGCGTGTCCCACGACGGCGTCAGCACAACGGGATTCCCAGCCCGCTGGCCGACCACTCATCCGGACGGCTCACGACCGCGAACTCTATGCCGCCTGGCTGTTTCAATCTGAAACGTCGTTCACGCACGTGATGATCAGGTGGTGGATGGCGTTGCGACCGCTTCCCCGCCGAGTTGACCCGATTTCGCGCCGAGATCTGGTGATCGCGGCGGGAAGCGGTCTGGGCGGCGAGTCTCCTTGGTTAAGGGAGCCCGCCGTCAGCCCAGAGAATGCGGCGCCGCGGGATTAGCGCGCTAGCGACGCCGCAATACGCGCTGCATCGGCGCTGGTGGACGCGTCGACGCGCCGCTGCCGATGCGCATTCGAGCGGCCTGAGGCGTCGCCGGCTGTCGCGCCGTCCCGGTCGGGTAGGCGCAGCGCACCGCGGACCGCGCTCCAACCGCGCCGACGCTGGAAGGGCAGCTCGAACACCTCGGCGAAGAGGCGGGCGAACAGGATCGTCAGCGGAAGGACAATCGCGCACAGCACCAGGAACGCCGGAACGCCGAGGCGTACTCGTCCCTGCACGAATCCGTAGTAGACGGCGATGACGATCGGCGCGTGCGTCAGGTAGAGGCTGTAGGAGAACGAGCCGAGGCGGCGCAGCGGGCGAGTGTCGAGCAGGCGCACCAGCGGCCTCGGCCGTTCGGTGGCGACGGCGGCCAGCAGGCAGCCGATCGCCGGGCCGAACGCCAGGTCGACCCAGAAGTAGTTGTCGGCCGTCCAGACCGAGCCCTTCCAGGCGATCAGCGCGAACACCGGCGCGGCAAAGGCGAGCGCCAACCGGGGCCACGGCCAGGCCCGCCGCCGTTCCGTCGTAGTGAGGATCGAGCCGGCAGCGACGCCGATCGCGAACAGCACAGCGAGGTCCGGCGTGTACTGGTTCACCAGGTTGGTCGCGGCCCCGACATGGGCGGCGCTGCAGATGCCGAGGGCGAGCACGGGGACCGCGACGGTGGCGACCATCGCGAATGTGTTGAGCCGCCGCATCGCCAGGATCAGCAGCGGGAACACGATGTAGAGCTGGGCCTCGATGGCGATCGACCAGAACGCGCGGTTCGGGCTCGGCGCGGCGAAGACGTCCTGCAGCAGCAGGCTGTTGACGGCGACGGACTTCCCGGTCGGCCCGGGCCAGCCCGGCTGGGCAACCACGAACCACGTCATCAGCAGGCTGAACACGAGCGCCGCCCAGTACGGCGGCAGGATTCGCCACGCTCGGCGGCGGGCGAACTTCGCGACGCCGTCCAGACGCCAACCGGCGCGGGCCGGTGAGACCGACAGCGAGAAGCCGGACAGCACGATGAAGACGACGACGGCGAAACGCCCGTCGATGAACCCGGCGATCCAGAACGGCGCGTGGTCAGCCGGGAAGCCGGGGAACGCGCGCAGGAAGACGTGATTGAGGACCACAAAAAGGGCGGCCAGCCCGCGGATGCCGTCCAGGCCGGCGAGCCGGCGTCTCGCAACCGGCACCGGCGTGGTGGTCACCGGCGCGGCTGTCTCCACTCGCGTGGCCGGGGGCGACTCCACCACATGAATCGTACGACGGTGTTGTCCCACTGGACGGCGCCAGCGGGCTCACCCAGGCCTGATCCACCCGTGTTTGTCCTGCTCCGTGCCGTCGTTGATCGGGCAGTTGTCGGCCGCGTGTCGATACCCTGGGACGGCAGATTCCCTTTGGCGGGTGCATGGCTGGTCGATGGAGCCGGTGGCGGTGGCAGACCGTGGCAGCGGGTTGCTGCTTGGTCTGGGCCTTGGGTTCACTCGCCGGGGCGAGCGCAGCCAGCCGGGTGACTCACTCGGTCGGCGACCAGCCCGTGCCACTGCGGGTCCTGCAGTTCAATCTGTGTAACAGCGGAATTGCCAGTTGCTATACGGGTAAATCGGTAGCTGCGGCCGCTGACGTGATCCGGGCTGAGCGACCAGACATCGTCACCCTCAACGAAATTTGCCAGAACGATCTCCCTCCGCTCGAACGCGCGATGGCTGAAACGAAACGCGGCGCTGTTGTCGCGTCGGCCTTCAAAGCCGCCTTGGACCGTCCCACGGATAGCGCGTACCGATGCCGGAACGGCCAGCCGTACGGAATCGGCCTCGTCGTGCGGCTGCGGTCAACGCAGGGATATCGCACCTACGGTGACGTCTACCCGATGCAGGATCCGGGCGACCCCGAGGAGCGCGTGTGGCTCTGCGTGCATGCCGTCGCCGACTTCTATGCCTGCACCACGCACTTGGCCAGCACGAGTGCGACGCTTGCGCTCGCCCAATGCGACTACCTGTTGCGCACGGCCATCCCGGCCATGCGTACGCAAGGCGGGCCGGATCCCTTGCTGCTCGGTGCGGACCTCAACCTCACACCGGGCGGCTCGCCAAACGCGCAGTCTTGCCTGACGCCCGGCTATCGTCACGCCGGCGACGGAGCGCTGCAGTACGTCGTGGCAACCCCCGACTTCACGGTGCGGGGCCGCAAGACGATCAACATGCACGGCACCACCGACCACTCCGGCTTGCTCGTCGATCTCTCCGTCGAATAAGTACCGAGCGAGACGATGCCTCGATCGCGGACGCAAGGCGTCTGGTCGGGACCTGAGGCTCTACCGCGTCGTCTTTCCCAGGTGTGCGCTGATCTCAGATGAGGTTTGGCACTCCGGTCGGGGGTGGGTGCGTATGCCAGAGCGTGAACGGGCTCCGCGGCTGCCGCCGCGATGGTTCATCGTGCTCTTCTGGAAGGTGCACCGGGCGTTCTTCCGGGTCACCCGTGGTCGCTATGGCCTGTGGCCGGCTCGGGCCCAGCGTTGGGGCGCAATGCGATTGACCACGATCGGACGCCGCACCGGACAGGAGCGGTCGGTGATCGTCGGCTACCTCGAGGACGGCCCGAACCTGGTGACCATGGCGATGAACGGCTGGGGCGAAGCAGAGCCGGCCTGGTGGCTGAACCTCCAGGCGCACCCGCAGGCGCGCGTCCAGCTCACTGACGGAATCCACCCGGTCGTCGCTCACGCCGCGACCGGACAGGAGCGGGCCGAGCTATGGGACCGCTGGCGGTCAGTGGACAAGAATCTCGACGGCTACGCCCGCCGCCGATCCACGCCGACGGCCGTCGTGGTCCTAGAACCCGGCACAGAACCCGGCACAACCGGCACAGAACTTGCCGGAGGCGACGCGTCGAAATAGACGCGCGGATGCCTGGTGGCGCCGCGAGATCCGGTCTGTAATGCTCCAACCGGCCGGTTCGCAGGGAGCGGGGTACAACCGTGAAGCTCGAGCACCTGTACCGGATTCGCTTCACCTATCCCGAGGGCTGGACGGTCACGCTCGAGGGCGGGTGGGAGCAGCACCTGTTCCTGGCCGAGGGCCGCTGCGAGGGCTCGATCAACGGACGCTTCCGTGGCGCGAACTTCCCGCATCGCCGAACCGCCGCCGGGCCGTTCTGTCCGGACTTCCGCGCCGTCATCGACACCGACGACGGCGCGACAATCATGTTCGAGTTGCACGGATACGGCCGCGCGTACCCACCCGGACGACGGCAGATCGTCGGCTCCGTCTTTCATCTCAGCGACAGCGACCCCTACCGCCGCCTCAACGACGTTGTCTGCGTCTGCGAGGGCGAGGTCCGCACACCGGACGATCCCGAGCGGGAGGATTCCGATCTCGTCATCGACGTCGTCCGAACTCGTCTGGGAACCACTCGCCGAATGATGACGCGTCATGCACCCACTCGTTTATCGCTGCCCATCGAGCAGCGGTCGCATGAACGATCTTTCGTATCGCAGCACGCAGCCGCTGTCGTCTCGGATCTTGTCCGCGGCGATGAACGCCGGATCGACACCGAACAGACCGCGATAGGTCTCGTAGTCGGCCAGCGACGGGAACGAGAAGAGCGCCAGCGCACGATCACTGGCGCCCTCGCTCGGCAGGAAATAGCCGTGGTGCTGGCCGCCGCGCTCGTTCACCAGCGTGATCCACGCCTGGGCGAATCGCTCGAACGCTTCGATCTTGGCCGGGTCGATCGTGTACTCCACTACGCAGGTGATCACAGCGCCAACGTAGCCGGATTAGCCCGCCACCCGATCGGGCCCACATGCCCGATCGGATGGCCGCGCGTCAGTCGCTGGCGTACTCGTCGTGGCGACGGAAGAAGTTGAGCGGCGCGTCGTCAGCGCGCTCCTCGTTGCGGCCTCGCGGTGCGCGATCGAGCCATTGGTACATGCCCCAGAGGCCGTCGAGCCCGCGCGCGTAGGCGGAGTAGGTGTGGTAGACAACGCCGGCGTCGAGTGCGAATGCGCTCATCCCGGGAACCTGCTGGGTGTAGGTCGCCCAGTCGGTGCCGGTCGTGGCGGCCCAGTCGGCGAATGGTCCCTCGTCGCCGACATCGGCCGACGAAGTCAAATCGAACTCGCGGAAGTTGTAGGTAGCGACCCCCGCCTCTTTTTGTTCTTCGCTGTATCCGACTTGGAAGTCGGGGTTGAAGTCGCTGCTGAACGACGACGCCCACGGGAAGCTCCAGCCCATTCGCTGCTTGTACGCCTGCAGTTTCGCCAGCGGAGCCCGCGACACCGCCCAGAGCATCACGTCATGGTTGGCCAGGTGGGGTACGAAGCCGTTGAAGCCGTCCGCGATCGCCGAGCAGGCCGGACAGCCGGCCGTGTACTCCGGCCCGAACATGAAGTGATAGACGAGCAACTGCGAACGTCCCCTGAACAGCTCGGCCAGTGACGCCGCGCCCTCGTCGGTGTCGAAGACGTATTCCTTGTCTATGCGCACCCACGGCAGGTCCTGCCGTTGCTGCGCCAACTCGTCGCCGCGTCGCGTCAGTGCCTTCTCGGCCTCGAGCAACTCCAGTCGCGCGGCGAGCCACTCGTCGCGTGTTCCGGTCTTGTGCTTGGTCATTGGTCTCTCCTTTGTTGTCAGAAACGAGGTCTCACATCGGCAGCGTGAGTGCCGGGACCGACGTGGGTGCGATGACGATCCAGATACCGAATCCGATGATCGCCAGCGCCAGCGGCACGTCGACAGCGACCTTCGCCGGCAGCAGCTTCTGCGCGAGGACGACGACGGCGATCACCACCATCCAGGTGACACTCATGACGCCCAGCGCCAACAGCATCAACATCAATCCGATGCTCGAGCCGACGCAGTAGGGCCCGAAGGCGAATCCGACGCTCTCGCTGCACTGCCGGCGGAAGTGCTGCTTGAGCGGCGTGAGCTCGTAGACGCCTGCCGCTATCACCACCGCGCCGGCGGCGGCGGACCCGTGCGGCCGGTACGCCGCGTACGCCGCGACGCCGACGGCGGCCCACACGGCGAGGTAGGCACCGACGAACAGCGGCACGGTACCTACCTGACTGCCCGCGCGGACACGATGCAGGAGTGCGGGGGCCGCGCCCGGCAGCATCATCGCCGCCATCATCGACACCCACAGGGCGGCAAAGGAACCGAACGCACCGAGCTCGGTGGCCACCCCCATGTCCATCCCGCTCATCTGCCGGATGGCGATCACCCAGCCCACGGCGGCGAGCCCGAAAGTCGCCGTGAGCGCGGCCGCCGTCGCGACCGAACTGTCGCTCGCGACGGTGACTGCCTCGATCCGTTTCGAGCGGTGCCCGCGGACGTTGGCGACGTCTGTCGCGTTCCGGCCCACGGCGAAGGAGGAGGTGAATCGGCGCTCAGCCATGACGTCCTCGGACTTTCTTGAGTGGGGATGCGGTGGGCTCGCGCGCGGCCTGGTCGAGGTGCTGGGCCAACGAGTCGAGCGAGCGGTCCCAGTCGCGAGCCAGTGCGGCCAGGAACTGTTGCGCCACCTGCATCGGAGCGGAGCGCACGCGGTAGCGCACGCGGCGCCGCTCGCCGGGTTCGGCCGTCACCAGGCCGGCTTCGGCCAGCAGGGCAAGGTGTTTGGCGATTGCCTGCCGCGTGATCGGCAGCCGGTCGGCCAGATCGGTGGCCGTGGTCGGTCCCGCTGAGGCAAGAGAGGCCAGGATGGTGCGCCGGGTCGGGTCGGCCAGCGCACCGAAGACCTGCTCGGCGATCGCCTCGATGTCAGGCGGCATCGAGGTAGTCGACCAGTTCGCCGAGTTCCTTCGCCCAGCCGTCGGTGTTGCCATCGTGCGCGGTTCGGTGCGCGTCCGCCGGCAGTTGGGCAAATCCGCTCTCGACCACCGTCAGCCGTGTGCCCGCACCGACCGGTTCGAGCGTGAACTCGACATAGGTCCGGCGCGGATCGTCCTTGGGTAGCCCGTAGATCTGCCAGGTGAAGCCGAACACCGTTGGCTCCTCGACCCGTTCGACTCGCATGTCGACGGCGGGCCCGTCGACCCAGCTCATCCGGGCCGACCCACCCGGACGCAGATCGATCGTCGCCTCGTTGCCGAACCAGGCGGCCAGCCCCTCGGACGTGGTCAGCGCCGCCCACACCCTTACCGGCGGGTGAGCGATCTCCACGGTCCGCTCGATTCGATCAGGAAAACCCATGACAACCTCCAATAGATAGCAACTGATTGGTTGCCACACTATGGCAAGTGACTGGTTGCGTCAACGGGTAGCCGGACCGCGACCTGGATCGGGCGATTCACGATCCGACCGGCGTGGTCGATAGGCGCGAGACGATCCTGCGCGAACTACATCTACGCACACACGTCGGCGCTCTATGACCCGGTCGGTGGCTCAAACGGATACTGCGGCAACGATTACCTGTGCACCGGCAAGAAGGGCTACGACGCGCCAACCGGCGCCGGCAGCCCACGCAGCTTGGGCGCGCTCTGACGGCGCACCGGTGTTCGGCGATGATCACTCGCCATTCTCGCTATGGGGTTCCTTAGGGCTGTTGTGATCCGCTGATCAGCCGGTCGGCGAGCGGTGTTGCGGTGTGCACGACCGTCTTGCCGAAACGATGGCTGACGAGCAGCCCGGCGCGGCGCAGTGTGCCGGTGTGTTTGGAGACGGATGCGGCGCTGATGCCGAGTTCGCGGGCGAGCTGGCCGGTGGTGTGTCCGGCGACGGCCTGGGTGAGGACGGCGGCGCGGGTGCTGCCGAGCAGGTCGGCGAGCGGGTCCTCACCAGGCGGCCCGTCGATGAGGGGCAGCGGTGTCAGCGATGGGTAGACGACGAGCACCGAGCCGTTCGGGTGTGTGCCGATCAGCGGGCGTCCGGTCCAGAACGCCGAGGGCAGCAGGGTCATCCCGCGACCGGATGGACGGGCGACGAAGTGGCTGCCTACATCGAACTCCAGGGTGCTGCCGGTCCATCGGGCGCTCGGGTGCAGGCCCGCCAGCATCGCGTGCAGGCCCTGCTCGGCAATCAGTCGGCTACGCCAGGCCACGTCGGCGTAGAAGCTCTGCTGGACCCGCGGCCACGACCCGGGCAGCACGGTGTCGTGCCCGGCGCGGACTGCTGCGGCCAGTTGCCGCCACGCGTCGGCGTCGCGCTCGTGTAGCGCCCGCAGCCACGGCGTGATGGGCCGGTTGGCGGAGCAGATCCGGCGTAGCTCGCGCCGCACGAACGGGGTGGGCGCAGACAGCACCGTGTCCAGGCCGTCATCGAGGCCGTCGCTGACCGGGTCGAGGAATTCCGGTCCGGCCGCGGTCGGGGGCACTAACTCGAACAGCGACCGGGCGACTCGTGGCAGGCGCCCACCGAGCTCGGAGCGCCAACTGTCGAAGAGAACATCTCGTCGTTGCAGGGTCGCGAGTGCCATCACCAGCTCAGGCAGCGGCGCGGGCCTGGACGCGAATCGGGTGCGCAGCAGGTCATTGGCGGTCAGGTGCACCCGGAGCACGCAGCCCCCTTTTCGTTTTCCTCTGTGTCGAAACCATCGCACCTCGGCGGCGCGACGGTCAGCCTGGGACGGCAACCGTTACCGAGGAGGTTTGGCAATGAGACTTCGACGTGTCCTGTGCGCGGCCGGCGTGTCGGCCACCGTGGCCGGCGCCGTGCTGATCGGGGGCATGCCCGGCGCGGGGGCATCTCAGCCCGGCCCGTGGCAGCCCTTTCGGTCGACACCTACCAGCTTCGCCGCCGGCGTCGTATGCCCGTTCGCGGAGACCGGCGTGCCCGTGGCCGACGAGGAGAGGTTCCGCAACCTTGCCACCTACCCGGACGGGTCCCCGCAAGAGCAGCAATTCACCGGCCTACTGAAGTTCAAGTACACCAACCTCGCCAACGGCAAGACCGTGGTACGCAACGAGACCGGCACCGCGCTGGTCTTCTTCGCGACCGACGGCACCATCACATTCCAGGGGCAGGGGCACATCGGCATCAGCGTGCCCGTGAGCAACCCGCCCAGCACCCCGTCCGGCGAGTGGGTGCTCACCGGCACTTTCGACGCCGTGCTCCACCCCGACGGCACCAAGGACTTCACCCTCGAACACGGCACCGCCGAAAACCTGTGCGACACGTTGGCCTGAGGTGATCAACGAGATCGGCGACGGGAATCGCAGAATCGAGTCCTGCAACGAGCGCGCTCAAAACCCATTCTGACGGCGCACGCCCATGGAAGCCGCGGTGCGCTAGTCGTGCTGGCTGAGTTTGGCGAGCTGGTTCTGAAGGGATCGCCGTTCGGGCTCGGTTTGCGCGAGGTCGAGGGCTCGCCGGTACGCGTCGCGTGCCTCGTCGTCACGTCCGGCGCGGCGCAGTAGCTCGGCCCGGGCGGAGTGGAAGTAGCGGTAGTGGTCGAGTTCGAGGCCGTCGAGCACGGTCAGGCCGGCCTCGGGCCCGTCGAGCTCGGCCACGGCGATGGCCCGGTTCAGCTCGACGATCGGGGAGCCGGTCTGGCGGGCCAGCGTGTCGTAGAGTGCGGCGATCTGGCGCCAGTCGCGCGGCTGCTGCAGGTGCAGATCGGCGATGGCCGCCTGCACGGCGTACGGCCCGGTGCTGCCGCGTGTCATCGCACGCTCGCAGCAGTTGCCGGCCCTCGCTGAGCTGTTGCTCGTCCCACAGCGCGCGGTCCTGTTCATCGAGCAGGACGATTTCGCCGTCACGCCGACGGGCCTCCCGGCGCGCGTCGTGCAGCAGCATCAGGGCCAGCAGCGCGAGCAACTTCGCCCTCGTCGGGCATGAGCTCGGCGAGCGCTCGGCCGAGTCGGATCGCTTCGGCGGCGAGGTCGACGCGCCCGCCTCCCCAGCCCTGGTTGAACACGAGGTAGACCACGGCGAGGACCGCCGCCAGTCGGTCCGGTAGTTGATGGTCGGGCGGCACGGCGAACGGGATGCCGGCGTCGCGGATCTTGTGCTTGGCCCTCGTCAACCGCTTGCTCATCGTCTCGAACGGGACCAGGAACGCGAGCGCGATCTCCTCGGTGGTCAGCCCGCCGAGGGTGCGCAGGGTCAAGCGCCACTTGCGTCTCCAACGCGAGCGCGGGGTGGCAGCAGGTGAAGATCAGTTCCAGCCGCTCGTCCGGGATGTTGACCCTGTCGTGCATGGTTGCCTCCGATCCGAGCTCGAGGTCACGCACGAGCAGCTTCGTTTTCTCGGCCAGGACACGCTGGCGGCGAATGCGGTCGATCGCGCGGTTGCGCGCGGTCGATATCAACCAGCCGACGGGATTGGCCGGCTCCCCGTCACGCGGCCAGCGCTCGGCGGCGGTCGCGAACGCTTCCTGGGCGGCGTCCTCGGCCAGTTCGATGTCACCGAGGATCCCGACGAGTGTCGCCAGCACGCGGCCCCAGTGCTCGCGGAAGACGGCGTCAAGCGCCACGGAACTGCGCTTCGACGGATCGGCCGCACCTCGATCGCGCCGCCCGTTCTCGTCTCCTGTAGCTCCCGCGCGACGGCCAGGGCGTCGTCGAGGTTGTCGGCCTCGACCAGGATCACGCCGGCGAGATACTCCTTCGTCTCGATGAACGGTCCGTCGATGAGCAGCGAGCCTCCGTCGCCGCTGCGCACGGTGGTCGCCGATTCGTCGGCGTGCAGGCGGGCCCAGCCGGTCACGTACGGCCGGGCGAGCACCGCGGCAATCGCGCTCTCTATCGGGCGCGCTGGGTCCGGAGTGTCCTCGCTGGCCGTAGGCCAGCAATGCGTACTGCATCAGCTCTCCAGTCAGTGATTGTTACCGGTTCGAGTATCAGACGAACCGCGTCGCCGCAGACGGACAGGCCGATCGAGAAAATTCTTGCCGGCGGGTGTCCGTGCCGCGAATCGCCGCTCGTCATACGAGACTGACGGCGTGCATGCGGTGCGCCGGTTCTCGAAGGGACGATCGACATGGCGAAGTTCATCTACCTCTACCGTGGCCCGGCCACTCCGATCTCGGACCTCACGCCGGAGCAAGGCGCCGAGCGGATGGCCGCGTTTGGCGCCTGGATGGAGAAGGTCGGCGCGGCGCTCGTCGATGTCGGCAGCCCGTTCGGGGCGAGCGCGTCTGTTCGCGATGACGGCACTGAAGGAACCCCCGGCGACCTGATCGGCTACACGATCGTCGAGGCCGACGATCTCGCTGCGGCGAAGGCGCTCACCGACGGCCTCCCGTTCCTGTCCGACAGTGACGGGAAGTGCGCGGTGGAGATCTTCGAGTTGCTGTCGATGTAGACGGGATCGTCGACACTCAGCCCTTACCCGCCAGCCCGGCAATACCGGCCGTTCGGAACCAGAGGAGAAAGCTGCACTCTTCCGGGCAGATTCTCCGCCCGTAGCCGGTTGTGCCTGCATGACTCGAGAGCCCAGGATCCCCGGACCAGACCACCCCATCATCGTCGAACCCGCCTCAGGCCGCGTGGTCGTGCGTGTCGGCGGGCGGATTATTGCGGACACCGACAAAGCTCTCACGTTGCGCGAGGCCGGCTATCCGGCCGTCCAGTACGTGCCGCTTGCCGATATCGATCACGACGCGATCCGCCAGACCGAGACGCACACCTACTGTCCATACAAGGGCGAGGCGTCGTACTACACGATCGCGACCGCCGACGGCGAACTCACCGACGCGATCTGGACCTACGCGCAGCCGTACGCCGCCGTCGCCGACATCGCGGGGCACGCTGCGTTCTATGCCGATCGGGTCGAGATCACGGTCGGCGAACCGCAGGCCGTTTGAGCTGAGTCGCCCCGGACGCACTCCGTCTCAGAGCGGCTGGTTTGCGCGCCCGACCAGGTGGTGACCCGATCGATCGCCAAGGCGATCAGACGCGAACAGGCGTTGATCTTGGGGTGATCATCCAGGGGACCGTCGTCTTCGGAGAAGTGACGGTTGGACACGGCCCGGTTGTATCGCGACGGCAGTGTGACGCCCTACCGTGTGTGGCAAGGTGCGCACAATACCGATTCGTTGACGTACTCCGGTCTACGTGGCGAGGCGCAAATGACTACAAAAAAAGTGGTCGGCTGGCTTGTCTTGATCTTTGTTGTCTTCTTCATCGTCACCCAACCAAGCCAAGCTGCCAATATTGCCCATGACCTATGGAATGGGGTAGTGAATATCTTTCACGGTATTAGCGACTTCGTATCCTCCCTCTGAGAGCTGCGATGAGGCACCGCACACGTCAGGCGGCGCCCAGCCGCATCAGTCGATGCAGGACTTCGAATTCTGTGCTGCGTTGGTAACCCCGGACGGTTTCGGCGGGGTCTTGGGATGCGGCGGCGCCTTCGTAGTGGCCGGCGGCTTGGACCTGGCCGTCACCCCGTCGGAGCCGAGGATCAAGGTGACCTTCGAAACCGCGCTGGACTCTTCGAGCAGGGCGCCCGGCACGTACCTCGCGAGCGTCTTCGCCTGCGACTGCTGGCCGTCCGGGTAGTCGATCGTGGTCTGCTCCGTGTGCTGGTCGGTGTTGCCGACCGTTGCGAGGAATCCGGCCTGTCCGAGGATGCCCGCGCTGGTGGTGGCGACATTGTCTTTGTTCGCCTCGTTGAGCACGACGACGCTCACCTGAGTTGGCGCGACTACGGGCGCCTTCGCGAGCTTCTTGTCGACCGGGACGCCCACCATCCTGTCGACGTACTCCTTCACCGCCGCCGGGTTGACCACCACGACGTCGCTGCCGTCGACCTTTCCGAAGGTATACGGCACCGTGCCGAAGGAGATGTTGCCACCGACGATCTTCGAGAACTGCTGGATGAACTGCAGAATGTCGAGGGACTTGTCGGTGATCAGCGACTTCTTCACTGCGCTCAGCATCGACCGCAGCTTGGACAGGTGCAGCAACGTACCGCCCGACGTCGCCCGGTGAAAGACGGCCGACAGGAAGTATTGCTGCCGCTTGATCCGGTCGATGTCGCCGAGACCGTCGGGGAAGCCGTGGCGTTGCCGGACGAACGCGAGGGCCTGCTTGCCCTTGACGTTACGGTTCCAGCCCTTCTTCAGATTGATGCCCGAGTAGCCGTTCGGATGGCTGACATCACCCTCGGTGGACGCGTTCTGCGCCTCGTTCAGGCACAGGTCGACCCCGCCGATCGCCTCGCTGATGTCGTAGAAGCCGAGCAGGTTGATCTGCACATAGTGGTCGATGTGCAGGCCGGTCAGATTGGTGAGCGTCTGCGCGGCGAGGAGGATGCCGGCGCTCTGCTTACTCAGTAGGTCCTTGACGCCTTGCTTGCCGGCATCGTTGAAGCCGTCGACATACGCAGCGTTGATCTTGTCCTTGCCGTGGCCGGGTATCGAGACCCAGGAGTCGCGCGGGAAGGAGACGATCGTCGCCTTCGAGCCGTCGGCCGGCACGTGCAGGATCATCATCGTGTCGGTGAGGGAATCCTGGCGGTCGGGGGTCGTGCCGAGCGCAGCGACCTCGGCCGGTGTCGCGCCGGCGATGCTGTCGTTGCCCAGCAGCAGGATGTTCTGATCCTTGCCGTCGATGTCTTTCTTCCCCTTGGCGACCTTGGGCAGGGCCGCGCCGTGCTGGATGCCCTGGGTGAACTGCTGGTAGGTGGCCCACGCGAATCCGCTGCCGATCAGGACGCCGACCGAGATCAGGGCAATGGCGATCCGCCCGCCGAGTAGGGCGCCGCGGCGAAACGTGCCACCCCCTGAGCCTCGTGACCCAGCGGATCGGTACCCGGGGCCTCCGCCGTACCGATCGCCGCGCCGTCCGGGCGGTGCCGCCAGATCGGCAGGCGGTGTGCCGTGCGCGCGATGCCTGGCGCGGCCGGCGATGTCGGAGTTTCGCGCCTGAAGGTCGCTGACGCTGAGTTTGCCCTGACGGCTTGCTCCGCGGCGGCCCCGGCGCGGGTCTAACTCAGGCGGTAAGGGGGCGCCGCCGTTACCATCGGCGCGGTTGTCCCCTTGACGCACCGAGTCAGGATAACGGTCGGATATAGGCCCGGGAGTCTCCAGTGCTGATCTTGGTGGGCGGCCGGTCAACCACGGGGCACATCGGACCCGGTGAAGGTCACCACGCGGTACTTGAGATGCGTGACGCCCGGCGCCTCGACGGCCCGGACCTGCTCGAGGCGCACCTCTGCGTCCCCGAGGTTGCCGAAGATGCGGGCACCGTCGCTGAGCAGCACCGGAACAACGTGGAGCTCGAGCTCGTCCAGCAGTCCGGCGGCCAGGTACTGCTGAACGATGTCGCCGCCGCCCCAAAGCATGACGTCTTTGCCGCCGGCGGCCTCCCTGGCCTGTTCGAGCGCGGATTCGATTCCGTCGGTGACGAAGTGGAACGTGGTCCCTCCCTCCATCTCCACGGGCTCACGCGGGTGATGGGTGACGATGAAGACGGGGTAGTGGTAGGGCGGGTTGTCGCCCCACCAGCCCGTCCACTGCTCGTCGCCCCAGGCACCACCACCGATCGGGCCGAACATGTTCCGGCCCATCACCGCGGCGCCGATGTTCTTCCTCGATTCCTCGACGATGCGTGCGCTCTCGTCCACCTCGCCCCCTTGCAGGCCGTGGGACTCGCGCCACGCGGCCAGCGCAACCACCCAGTCGTGGAGCCGCTCGCCGCCATCGCCCAGCGGGTTCTCCTCGCTCTGGTTCGGGCCGGCGACGAAACCGTCCAGCGAGATCGAGATGTGACACCGAAGCTTGCTCATCGTGCCTCCTCAGTAGGCGGCCGCTGCGGCCGCGGCACCGCCGTTCGGCGCCGTCACGAGGTAGTCGGAGCCCGCCCGGCCATCTCGACATCACCACCCCGGCCGTCTACTTCGGGCTCGTAGTCGGGCATGACTCCGATCTGCGCGCTCAACGACCCACCGATACTCGGCAGGCTCTTCCTCCCACGAGCAGCGAGCTTCAACCAGGATGGTGAGGGCCGGGGCTAATCGTCGAGGCGTTGTTCGAGCAGCGCGCACAGCCGCTCCAGAGTCCGTGTCGTGGTCTCCATCTCGCGCCCTCCGAGAGTCGCGGCGGCTTCGCGTTCCGCGTTGGCGCGATGCCGCCGGCCGCGGTTGACCAGCTTCTTGCCCGCAGCGGTGAGCGTGACGGTGTTTTCGCGCAGGGACGCGGTCGACCGCGAAGCGACCAGCCAACCCGCTGCCTGAGCGGCCCGGATGTGTCGGGAGACCGCGGCTTTCGTCAATCCGAGGTGGTCCGCGATCGCCTGCTGCGTAATGCCCTCCGCGGCGGCGTCGCTCAGCATGTCCAAGATCATGAACATCGCCCGCCCGATACCGATGTGGTCAGTGAGCTGCTTATCGGCGACGCGCCGGCTCAGCAGGTCAGCGCGGTGCAGGACGGACAGCAGCCGCTGGTACCGAGCATCGGTTAACATGTTGACAGTTTACATGTCATCGGTCGATGCTGCCGATCCCGTGCTTCAACGAAGGGAAGGGTGCTCACCCATGAGCGAAACCGACATCACACCGAAGGCGATCTTGCGGCGCTACCAGCAGGCGCTTATCGACAAGAACGCCGACGATCTCGCTGACTTGTACGCCGTCGACGCCGTGCATGAGTTGCCGTTCCTGTTCCCTGGTATGCCAGCTCGGTACGAGGGGCGTGACCAGGTGCGTGCGGCGTACCGGGCCGCATGGGCTGCCAGCGACGCGCAGCCGCGCGAAGTGCGGGACATGCGGGTTCACCACACCGATGATCCGGAGGTCATCGTCGCCGAGCAGGTCGTCGCGGGGGTTATCGCCTCGACCGGTGAGCCGTTCGAGTTCCCGGGCGTGCTGGTTCTGCGAGTGCATGACGGCCAGATCACCAGCGTCCGCGACTACATGGATGGACTCGCCGTGGCGCACGCCATGCAGCGCCTGCCGGCGGTGGTCGAAGCACTCGCCCGCCGCTGACCGAAAGGGCTCGCTGGCAACAGCTGCTGCCGCGCCAGGGTTCGACAATGCCGGCGATGACGGCTGCGAACCGGCGCGAGCTGATGCTCTCGCGCACGCCCGTACCGGTTTGCTCGGAAGCTACTGGTGGCCGCGGCGTCACTTCTGGTCGGGGCAGCTGCTCCAGACGACGGTCGACGCGCGCGGCGTCGACCAGCTCACTGCGTCGGGTCTACTGACATCGGCCGCGTCGCCGGTGTGCAACTCATACGTCTGATCGTCGATCTCGAGGATCAGGTGGCCATCGACGACATACACGAACAGGTCGCGTCCGCGGATCGAGACGGGGCACTTGCCGGTCCCGCCTCTGGCCGAGCGAACGACGCCGTTCTCCAACTGGAGCATCTGGTGGCTGACCATCTCCACCCCCGGGCGTCGCGGTATCTCGCCCATCGCTGCGCGCGGGCTGCCCTCGTCGGCCACGACCGCGGGGATGTTCACACCCAGGCCTTCGGTCAGCTTGGCGAGCACCTGTAACGACGGCAGGTTGATGCCCTTCTCGACGGCAGATAGGTAGGACACCGAAACGCCCGTCTTGCCGGCGAGCGCAGCCAGAGTGAGCCCTTGCTCCTTACGCAGGGCGCGCAGCCGCTCGCCGATGCGCAGCGCGAGCGAAGCGTCATTGGTGCCCGTGCTCATAGCAGCGCCGGCGTGACGACCCACAGGATCTGTGCCGGCTCGCTCGATACGACCCGCAGGACGTGGCTGGGATGAGACGAATAGTGGATCATCTGGCCCGGCCCTAGGTGGTATGTCGTGGTGTCGATGCGCAGTTCGATCGCGCCGGCGAGCATGACCAGCAGGCGTTCGCCGAAGAAGCTGTACGCGGTGTCAGCCGCCGTCGGTGCGATGTCCTCGATGAGCGCGGTGAAGTTCGGGGCGACTGAACGCGCCGACAAGATCGTGTAGGTCTCAGTGCTTGTCGCCGCCACCCGCAGGTGACTGCCCCGCTCGGCGCGATGGATGTGCACCTGATCGCGGTCCTTGGTCGGGAAGAACACGGACATGTCCGAACCGAGCACTGCGGCGATGGTGGCCAGCGAACTGAGCGTCGGTGCGGTGACGCCACGCTCGACGCTGGACAGGTAACCGTCGCTCAGGCCGGCTCGTTCACCGAGTTCGGCCAATGTCAGTCCCCGCGCCTGGCGCAGCATGCGCAGTTGCCGTCCTGCCTTCTCGATGACCTCGTCAACCAATGAACCCGAACACCCCCACCGTGGGCACGCAGTGGATCACGCCAGTAGTTGGAGACAGCGCGGACGTGATCAGGGCCCGCCACCGACGACGCGCCGTTGCAAGTATGTCAACCCACAGGCCAGTCATTGAGGCCCTCGGAAACATCTTCCTGGCGTCCTGTCCTGCAAGACAATATCTTGTCTCACAGTAATTCGGAGTGGCGCCTGAGCCCGCCCGGGAACACGCAGCGCAACACGAGGAAGGAAGACATGGCGAACATCGGACGCGACGAGGTCACGGGGGCACACGACGCACGCGTGCCTCCGAAGTTCCTGGACCTGATGCTGTCGGACTGGCGCGAACAGTCCGTGGACATGACGCCTGCGCCGCACGCGGCGAACCTGGCCCGGCGTCGCGCCCGGCTCTCGGACGCCTTCCCGGGAGACACACTGGTGATCCCGACCGGCAACGTCCGGTCGAGGACCTTCGGAGCGCCGTACCCGTTCCGCGCGGGCAGCGACTTCCTCTACCTCACCGGTGACCAGGAACCCAACTCGGTGCTGGTCCTTCATCCGAATGGCAACGGCCACGACCCGGTGATGTACGTCCAGCCCCGCTCGGATGCATCGTCGGGCATCCAGTACCTCGACCGGGTCGACGGCGAGATCTGGCACGGTCGCCGGTACTCCCCGCAGGAGAAGTCGGAGATCCTGCAGATCGCCACCGCGACGTTGGCCGAACTGCCTGCGGCCCTGCGCGGGGCAGCCGGAACGGTCCGGGTGCTCCGGGGCTACGACGAGGGCATCGACGCCGGCCTGCTGCCGGTCACGAGTGACAACGTGGCCCACGACGCGCTGCTCGCGAGCGTGATCTCCGAGCTGCGCCTGGTGAAGGACGAGTGGGAGATCGCGCAGCTGAAGGACGCGGTCGATGCGACGATCCTGGGCTTCCAGGATGTCGCGCGCCGGCTGGCCAGCGACCGGCCCACCCCTGAGCGGGTGATCGACGGCGTCTTCCACTGGCGGGCGCGCGTCAACGGCAACACCGTCGGGTACAGCTCGGTGGTCGGTGGCGGCGAGCGCACGGCGATCCTGCACTGGGCACGCAACGACGGCGTGGTGCACCCGGGTCGGACGCTGCTGATGGACATGGGCGTCGAGAACGACAACTGCTACACGGCCGACATCACTCGAGTCCTGCCGGTGTCCGGGGAGTTCACCCAGGCCCAGCGTGACGTCTACGACATCGTCTACGCATCCCGCTGCGCGGGGTTGCTGAAGCTCGCGCCGGGCGTGCCCTTTCAGGAGATCCAGCTGACCTGCATGCGCGTGCTGGCCGAGGGTCTCGCCGACCTCGGCATCCTCCCGGGCAGCGTCGAGGAGGCGATGGAGCCCGACAGCATGATGTACCGGCGGTGGACCCTGCATGGTTTCGGCCACATGCTCGGGCTGGACGTCCACGACTGCGGCCACTCCCGTCCCGAGGCCTACAGCGACGGGGTGCTCAAGGAGAACTACGCGCTGACGATGGAGCCCGGGTTGTACCTGCAGCCGAACGACGAGCTCGTCCCGGAGGAGTTACGCGGCCTGGGCGTACGCATCGAGGACGACGTCCTGGTCACCTCCGGCGGCAACCAGGTGCTGTCTGCGGCGCTGCCGACCGAGTCGCACGAGATCGAGATCTGGCTGGCCGCCCAGCGTGACCTCGGCCCACGCACGCCGGATCGAAGTGACGTCGTCGCCTGAGACCCGAAGTGAGACCCTCGGCGCTCGTCCGACTCGCTGCGGAGCCGGCTAGAAGATCTTCCAGGGGCGCTGGCGACGCCGGCCGGCCGAACACGTAGCAACGCGTTGTCGGCGGCCGGTGTAAGAGTGGGCCGATGGCCGGGGACTTCGCCGCGCTCGAGCAGTTCCGCCGCGAGCTGCTCGCGCATTGTTACCGCATGCTCGGATCGGCCGAGGAGGCCGAGGATGCGGTGCAGGAGACCTATCTGCGCGCGTGGAAATCGTTCGAGGGGTTCGAAGGCCGCGCGTCCGCCCGGACCTGGCTGTACCGGATCGCGACCAACGTCTGCCTGACGGCGCTGGAGTCGCGTGGGCGACGGCCGCTGCCATCTGGTCTCGGCCAGGCCTCGGGCGACCCGGACGAACCGTTGCAGCCGGCGCTCGACGTGCCGTGGCTGCGGCCTGTCCCGGATTCGCTGGTGAACGACCCGGCCGCGACGACGGCGATGCGGGCCGGCATCCGGCTGGCGTTCGTCGCCGCGCTGCAGTACCTGTCCGCGCGGCAGCGGGCGATGTTGATCATGCGCGATGTGTTGGAGTGGCCCGCCGCCGAGGTCGCCGACTTGCTCGGTACGACCAGCACCGCCGTGCACAGCGGGGTGCGGCGGGCCCGCGCCGAACTCGCCCGCGCGCTGCCGGACCAGGACGCGCTGGCCGAGCCGGATGCTCCAGAGCAGCGCGCCGCGCTGGACAAGTTCATCACCGCCATCGCCGCCGCTGACGCTGGGGCCATGGCCGAGCTGCTGCGGGCGGACGTGGTGTTGGAGATGCCGCCGCTGGCGACCTGGTTCGCCGGGGAGTCCGTCGTGACCCGGTTCGTGGCCACCCACCTGTTCACCGCACCGGGGGCGTTGCGACTCGTCCCGGTGTCGGCCAATGGGCAACCGGCCGTCGCGGTATACCAGCGCGCCGCTGACGGCACCTTCCACGCCCACGCGATCCAGGTCCTCACGATCACCGCGGCGGGCATTGCGCGCATCGTCGCGTTCTCCGACACCTCGCTGTTCGAGCTGTTCGGGCTGCCGGCCGAGCGCGCGTTCGCCGAGCTCTAGAAAATTCCTCGCCACCGCGCGACGAATCCGCCCGGCACTGCCGGTCTGTCTGTGTAGCGGTCACCTCATCGGGAGGGGCCACGACAGACAGGAACAGCCATGACACTCGAAGGCAAGACGGTCCTGGTCACCGGCGCGAACCGCGGCATCGGCGCGGCGTTGGTCGAGGAAGCACTGGAGCAGGGCGCGGTCCGCGTATACGCCGGGACGCGCGGACCGCTCGTGCACCCAGACCCGCGCGTCGTGCCGGTAACGCTCGACGTCACCGACCGAGCCCAGATCGTCGCAGCCGCGGCCCAGATCAACACCCTGGACGTCCTGATCAACAACGCCGGAATCGCTGACTACGACGACCTGTCCGACCGGGCTGCGGTCGAACGCCACCTGGCCGTGAACTTGTACGGCACATACGACGTGACCACCGCGTTCCTGCCGCACCTCGTGCGCAGCGGCGGCGCGATCGTCAACAACGTCTCCCTGATGGCGCTCGCCCCATTCCCGTTCACGCCGTCCTACGCGATCTCCAAAGCGGCGATCTTCAACCTGACCCAGTCCTACCGGGCCCTGCTCGCACCGCAGGGGGTGCGGGTGCACGCGGTGCTGACCGGGCCGACCGACACGGACATGACCCGCGGATTCGACATCCCCAAGGCCACCCCGGCCTCGGTCGCCGCGGCGATCCTGGCCGCCGTCGCCGCCGGCGAGGAGGACATCTTCCCGGACCCGATGTCGGCCGGCGTGGCAGACGCGTGGCGCGAGGGCGCCGTCAAGGGCATGGAGCGGCAGAACGCCTCCTTCGTCGAGCCGCAGCGCGCGGCCTCGTGAGGAAGGACGACGACGATGAGCCAGAACTACAGCACATCCTTCATCGTGCCGCAGAGCCCGCAGGCCGCCTTCGCCGCCGTCCTGGACGTGCGGGCCTGGTGGTCGGGCAACATCGACGGGCCGACCGACGAACTGGGCGCGAACTTCAGCTACCGCTACCAGGACATCCACTACACCAAGCAGCAGATCCTCGACCTGGTGCCTGACGGCAGCGTGGTGTGGCAGGTGCTGGAGGCCGACCTGAGCTTCACCGAGGACCGGGACGAGTGGGTCGGCACGCAGATCCGCTTCGAGGTCATCCCCGTCCCAGACGGGACCGAGGTGCGCTTCAACCACGTCGGCCTGTCACCTGAAATGGAGTGCTACGACAAGTGCTCCAACGCGTGGGGCTTCTACATCAACCCCAGCCTCCGCAACCTGATCACCAGTGGCGCGGGGGCACCGAATCCCGCGGGGTAGCGGGGACCGACACCTCCGGGCGCGGCGGCGACGTCATGTCTCCACCACCCGGAGGTCTTGGCCAGATGTCGATGTCTATGACACGCGCGCCCACCAACGAATCTGAGGAGCCAGCGGTGACAACGTCCGATTCGTACAACGCAGCGATCATCGAGGAGTTCCGTGCCAAAGCGGGCCACGTTGGCGGGGTGTTCGAGAACAGCCCGTTGCTGCTCCTCCACCACGCCGGCGCCCGATCCGGCACCCAGCGAATCAATCCGGTCGGGTATGTCGAAGACGGCGGCCGCTACGTCGTCATCGCCAGCAACGGTGGCTCGCCACGCCACCCCGCCTGGTACCACAACCTCCGGTCGAGCCCCGACGTCACCATCGAAGTCGGAGCCCAGACTCTCGCTGCGGTCGCCGAGGAGGCCACGGGACCGGAGCGTGACCGACTCTTCCAACTCATGGCCGAACACGCCCCACAGATCATCGGCCACCAAGCCAGCGTGGCCCGGGCGATCCCGATCATGGTCCTCACCCCTGCTCGGTCACGCACCTGATAGGTACGACGAAGGCCGATCCACCCACGAACCGACATGCTGCGCCCACCGATTGCGGCGATCGCCGGAGTGCAATCGAGACCCTCGACGCCCGTCCCGCTCGCCGCGGTAGCTGGAGCTCCCAGAATTTCTGGTGGCCAGGGACGGGATCGAACCATCGACCTACCGCTTTTCAGTTCACCGGTGATCAGTTCCGGTGCGGTCGGGCGACCCATCACGACAGGAAGATCGCGGGCTGCGACCGCTGGCGAACCAGTACGTACAGCGGTGAACTGAGACCCGAACTGAGACCTGTCTTGCGTCAAGCAGTTGACACAGTTTGATCTTGAGATCGGATGACTGGCGTAGGCGTGATGCCCCTACGTCGTGCCTCGTAGACCGCTGCTGGAAACGCGCTGTTACCTACAGAAGCCGACACGCGCCGATGCGTATGGCGCCGCCCGGCCACACCCTTGCAGGCCGGCTCGGCCCGGCCACTCCGCTCGCATCAACTCGCCCACCAGCCAGGCGGTGCTGACGATGTTCGAGCCCGCCTCGGCGACCAGCACCCTCCCGTGGCTCACGCTCGCGGAGTGATGCCGGTTGGGGCAGCGATGTTGCAGCGTTGAGACATGGGCCGGACCGCGTTGGACAAGGCGAGACTCGCGCGGGGCTGGCGGTGATGGCTGAGGGACTGTCGGCATCCGAGGCCGCCGAGGCGGCCGAGGCGGCCGAGGCGCCGCGCACCGCCATGCCGCGGCGGGTGAGCATCGCCGGGAACTCGTCGCGGTGCTCGAGGCCGTACTGCTGTCACTCGTCACGATCGTCACGGCCTGGGCGGGTTACTCCGCGGCAAAGTGGGGCACTGAATCCCGCGTCGACCTGGCTCATGCCTCATCGTTGCGCACCGAGGCCAATCGAGAGATTGCCCTGGCGGCGGAGAACCGCAACTTCGATTCGAGCACGTTCAACGCCTGGTTCATCGCCTATACGCTCAACAGTCCGACGAAAATGGCGATCGCCGAGCGACGGTTCCGCCCCGCGTTCCGGATAGCGTTCGACGCCTGGCAGGCGACGGATCCAGACCACAACCCGACAGCGGCACCCGGACCGACGTACATGCCGCAGTACAAGCAGCCAGAACGGGACAAGGGCAACCAACTCGATCGAGCCGCCGACAAGGCCACTGCCAGTGGCTACCACGCGGCGACGGTCGCAGACAACTACGTCCGGATCACCGTATTGCTTGCCACCGTGCTGTTCCTGGTGGGAATCGGCACGACGTTCAAGGTCAAGCAGGTGCGCTATCTGTTGGCATCGGTCGGCGCCCTCACGCTGGTGATCGCGGTAACGCTGATCACTCAGCAACCGCTGCCCCACTGACGATCCGACGAGCACGACGTCGGTATCGGGATGGTCAGCACGAGCGGCACGTCGATCATGCTGACAGGTCTCACGCTGGTCGACCATGCCACGTTCACGGCGGCCGCTCGCCAGCTGGATACGCCTGCCGCGGAGTGCGGTCGTGGGCTTGGTGGGCTCGGATGGTGCTGTAGATCTGCCGGAAGCGGTTGATCTCCACGGCCAGAGCGTCGCCGTCATCGATACGGCCGCGGAACAGGTGCTCGTACTTCAGCGTGCCGAAGAACCGCTCGATGACACCGTTAGTCTGCGGCGATCGGACCCGCGTGCGCGGACGTGGCGCAGCAGCGGGTCTTCGCCGGCGAACGCGGCGGCGTAGGTCTCGCCACGAAAGCACGGCCCGTTGTCCGAAACGACGGCGATCGGCGAGGGCACAATGCGTAGGGGTTCGCCGGTGGTCTCATCGACCAGATCGAGCTCGCCCCGGTCGCCACGTAGATCCTTGAGTCTGCAGCACGCGTTGGGCTTCGGCCACGGCGGCGTGTAGACAGGCCAGCGCGTCAACACGACGAGCCGTCGAGCGTGAGGGTGGCGGCCAGGCAGTCCTTGGTGGCGTAGTCGATCACCGCGCAGGTCCGCCAGATCCCACCTGCGCTGGTCTCGAACTAACTGAAGTCGGTCTGCCAGACCCGATTGCGCTGCGTGGGCGGGTCATGGAAGACGCGGCGGCGGATCGCTGCCCACGACTTGCGATCGGCCCGGAATCCGCGCGACAACAGCAACCCGCGCCGCCGCAAGGCACGTTCAAACAGTCGAGGTGGAGACCTGGCGTGCCCGTCGGCGCGCATCAGGGCGCCGATCTTGCGGTGTCCCCCGCCGGCCACGCCTCGGCGTACTTCGCCGCGCTCGCCTCGATTCTCGACCCAGGGTGTCGGCCACGGCCCTTTGACCGGCGCGCCGTCGCGAAGCTCTCAGGGCTTCGAGATCGACCCTGGCTCTCGAACGGACGTTCGACTAACCTGCGTGCTATGAGTGCCAGACTGGTCGTCGACCTGGACGTCCCGCCCTACGCCGCCGAGTTGGACTGCTGGGGCAAGGACTCGCGCGGTCAGTGGTGGGGATTGGTGACCTGGATCGAGGACGTGATCCAGCAGCTGCGCTTCAGACGCCTCACGGGCCTGCCCTGCTCCGGCTGGACGGAGGCGCGCAATCTTCTCCCGGGGGCCGACGAGCGATTGACAGCTTGTTGGGCAAGCGTCGGCTCGGCGGCACTTGAAACCGGTCGATCTGGATCTTTCGCTGACGACGGCACTTGGCCCCCTGAACAATTATCAACAGACCCGTGCTGGAGGTTCTCCCGTCGAACGGGCGTGGCCCTACCGTGCCGGCCTGCCAGGGTCAACCAGCGCCTCACCGTTGACCCTGGTGGGCGCTTTTCGGGGCTACGTGGCGATGTCCGGGCGAGTATGCGGGCAACCGGCAGGTGATGCGTGACTAACTCACGGCGCCGACGAGTCGGGTGTCACATGTCGCGTTCGGCGGTTAGTCGTCCGGTTGCGACGGCGTCGAGGAGAGCTTTGTGGTCGCGCTCGTTCTGGTCGGCGTAGGCGGCGGCGAACTCGGTGATGGCCTTGTCGAAGACGTCCGAGCTGCCGAGGTAGGCGGCGATGGCGATCCGGTCCCCGGAGCGGGCGTGGGCCCGGGCGAGCGTCCACCCGCAGGCTTCGCCGTAGATCCGCATGCCGCGCGGCTCCAGGGTCTCGATGGGGATGGAGTATTTCCAGTCGCGCAGCTGGCGGACGTAGAAGTCGCGCTGCTGTCCGTCCAGGCCGACCTCGGTCCGGTCCCAGCCCAGGAAGATGTCGCTGGCCGCCTGCATCAGCCGCTGCCCCGCGACCACCCGCTGGCCCTGGTTGGTGTACTTGCTGGCTCCGACGAACCGGCTGAGCACCGACGTCTGCGCCTCCTTCACCTGCAGGAACAGCGGATCGGACTCGTCACGGCCGAGCAGCAAGACGATCCAGCACCGGGTCCCGACGCTGCCCACGCCGACGACCTTGCGGGCCATGTCGGCGAACTCGAACTGCTCGAGCAGGAACCGGCGGTCGGTTTCCAGCGTGCGCCGGTACTTGGCGATCAGGTCGAGCAGCTGCGCTGTGAACGTCGCGCTGGTCCTCGTGCTCGGGCAACAGTTCATCGATCGGCACCAGCAGCGGCGGGTCGGAGATGATCCGCGGCCGGCCCTCCACGAGGCGGGTCAGCTTGGCCACTTCCTGCATGCTGTCGTGGGTCCGCGCCTTGGCCAGGTCCTTGTCCAGCCTCTTGCGCTGCCGCTGTGTCAGCTGGGCGTCGAATTGCGCGCGCAGCTCGCCCACGTCCGCGGCGCGTACCAGACGTCCAGGTTCGTCATCCCGGCGAAGGTCCGCATCGCCTGCCGGTACCGGGCCACCGCGGCCGTGACGATCTCGCCGCGGTCCTTGCCGGGGAACCCGTTGCCGCGGGCCGCCACCTCCAGGCTGGCCGCGAGCCGTTTGACGTCCCACTCCCAGGGGCCGGGCAGCGTCTCATCGAAGTCGTTGACGTCGAAGACCAGGCAGCCGCTCGGCCGAGCCGAAGATCCCGAAGTTGGACAGGTGAGCATCCCCGCACGCCTGCACCGCCAGCCCCGACACGGGGGTGCTGGCCAGGTCGCTGGCCATCGGCAGGGCCGCACCGCGGTAGAACGTGAACGGCGAGACCATCATCCGGCCCCACCGGATCGGCACCAGCTCCGGCACCCGCGACTTCGCCTGCTCTTCCAGCAGGCCGATCGGGTCAGGCCGGTCCGGGGGCGGGTCGAACACCGCATGGCTCTCCCGCGGCACCGCTGCCCGTGCTTCCTTACCCCGGGCAGCACGCTCCGCGGGCGTCATATGGGCCAGCCCCGTGGCCAGCCGATACCGCTGCTTACCTCGGGGCGAAGCCCCAGCCGTCAGCACACTCATCGCCGGCTCCTTCTATCCGCGTTGAGCCATCGCGGGATCCTCGTCGTCATCCGCTCACAACTGCCGCTACCGCGCCGGTTCGCCCGGCCGGAGACGTCGGCGCTGGTCGACGGTGGTGCCGGTGAACGCTCATGGCCAGACCGCGCCACGCCAACACCCCCGATAGCCGAATGGTTCACCTTCTCAATCGAGAGGACCTCACCCGTGACGGACGAGTCGCCTGGCTCGCTCACTGCCCAAGAGCCGAGGCCGCACAGCAGATGTGTCGCCGAGAGGTCGCAAGAACGACACCAGACGGGTCAGTCAAGAATCACGTCAGACCGGCCCCAACGCGACCGCTCCATCTTCACCGTCAACTACTTGGCACGGTTCGATCTGACAGCGATTCACGCTCACCGCGGCTAGATGAGTGCATTGGCGGCCCGCCAAGTTGGTCGGCAGGAAAATGGTTGGCCACTTTGCTGCTCTATCGGATTGGCGTCACCGGGCAGGATCGGTAGGGGTGTCAACGCGGGAAGGATCGGCTACTCGCGGGCGAGCATGGCCAGGGCTTCGCGTTCTAGGTCGACGTAGGGGTCGCCGCTGACGTCGACCGCGACTTGTTTGATCGTGCCGCCGGTGAACGCGTGCGGGTGGGCACCCGGGTAGTCATCCGTGACGGGTTCGCCGCTGTCGCGGCCGACGCAGAGGCCTTCGCCGGCGATGGAGGACATCCCGGGCTGGGTCTTGATGCGGCCTTCGCCGACTTTCTTGTCGCCGTGGTAGAGGGACAGGGTGCCGGTGGACACGTGTGGCGGGTCCTCCCCGTCCTTGTAGAAGGAGGCGGACAGGATCAGGTTCTCGCCCACGGGCAGGTCTTCGGTCGCGTCGATCTTCTGCTCCATGACGCCGACGAAGTTGTTGACGTAGTGCAGTCGGTTGCCCTTGAGGTAGAGGGCGTGCCCGCCGAATCGGGCACCGTGCGCGAAGAGCACGCCCTGTGCGCCGGGAGCTGGGATGTCGACCAGTGCGCCGATCGTGAAGGAGCGGTTGCGGACGTTGACCGCCTGTTGCTCGGGCACCTCGGCGGTGTTCGGGTAGTAGACGTAGCGGTCGCGCGAGCTCGCCAGCTGCGGCCTCGGTGTCAGGAGAATCTCCGGCGGGGATCGGTCATCGAGCGGGAACGCACCGTTGGCGCCGGCCTCGGCAAACCAGAGGTTGACCAGCTCGCGGACAGACCAGCCGACACCCCTGCCCACAGCCACTCGAAGATCAACTACGCGACCGAAGATCATCCAGCCCGGCCGTCCACGGATTCAGGCTTAGCAACGTGCGGCGGCAGTCTGCGTTGGTTGTCCGCGGCGTGCGACAGGCACCATGGCTCCCTGGCGGGCAAACGAGACCGGACGGTTCTGCGGAGTTGACGGGTTCGCGGCGGCCAACGCATCGAGTTCGACATCGGCACGACCCGGGGCATGGTGGGCGAGTACTACTGCGCCCACTTCGCAACGATCCGCGAAGAGCATCGCGTCCTCGATCGTCGAATGCCCGTAGGCAGCGGCAACATCGCGCTCGTGCGAGCGGAACTGGGCATCATGCACTAGCAGATCCGCGCCCGCGGCGAGCGTCTCGGCTGACGCACGCAGCACGGCTGGGGCGTCGCTCGGTGCGTGGTCGGGCAGGTAGGCGACGGAGGCACCGTCCAGATCGACCCGTACGCCTAAGGTGATTCCGCCTTTGTGAGCGATCTCGGCGACGGTGACCTCTGCGGTGAGCGGGCCGGAGGGTGCGCACGCGAACCGCCAGTTGCCGAGCAGCCCGTCCGGCTCGATCGGGAAATGCGGCGGCGACATGATGCCGGCCAGCAGTCGGCGCGCATCGTCGGCCGTATCGCCGGCACGCCCGGGTACGACCAGGTCGACGCGAGCGTCGGCCCGGTCGATGGACGAGCAGAACGGCAGGCCCTGGACGTGGTCCCAGTGCAGGTGGCTCAGCACGATCGTCCCGTGGAACGGCCGCCCGCCGAGCAGACCCGGCAGATCGCGGAGGCCCGTGCCGGCATCGAGTACCAGGTGTGGCACCGGCTCGGCGTCGGCGAACACCGCTATGCAGCTGGTGTGACCGCCGTAGCGGATGAACCGAGCGCCCGGCGCCGGCGTGGAGCCACGCGTGCCGAGCAGCATGATCCTCACAGAGCCGCGGCCCCGGCGGACCGCACGCCCTCGCGGCAGTGACCCTCCGCCAACCGGGCGAGCGCATCCCGATCGATGGCCGTCCAGTCCGCCTCCGCGACGCTGACCGCGGTGACCGCGGTCAGCGCCGCGGTGCGCCGCCCCGTTTCCAGAACGGCGCGCTCGCCGAGCACCGCGCCCGGTCCGACCTCGCCGACGGCTTGACCGTCCACGACGATGTCGACCACCCCATCGAGCACGAGATACAGCGAGTCTCCTGGCGAGCCCTGTTCGGTCAGCACGTCGCCCGCCTTGATCCGGCGAATCGCCGGCTTCTTCGCGCCATGCATCAGCAGCGCGGACAGCTCGCGTTCGAGCGCAGTCTCGGCTGCGGCCACCACGACGGCCGAATCCTCGTCGCCCCACGGCGTCCGCCGCCACGACGGCTGGCCGAGCCAGGTGGACCAGTCGGCCACGCCCGCCTTGAGGGTCAGCTCGCCGTCCGGGCCGTAGATCCAGTGGCGCGGGAACGGGCTGGCACCGGCGAGGCTGACATCGCTGTGCCCGTCCGCGTGGATGGTCAGTGCGAGCGTGGTCCAGACCAGTGGTGGCTGGAGCCGGAAGAACGGCGGCCGCGAGATCGTCCTCGGAAGCGGCAACGCCGTGCGCCCACCGCACGTCTGGCTGAAACGCACCCATCCGTCGCCGACCTCGGTCTCGCCGCGCAGGTCAGGCATCGCCACGCCGGCGAACGTGGCATCGAGCCGGCCCAGGCGCACGGTGGTCGCGCCCATGACGCCGCCACCGTCCTGCCCATACGCGACGGGACGGTTCCCGTCGAACTCCACCCAGGCGTGCAAGCGATTGGCGTATCGAAACGCGTCCTGCTCGCGCAGCTGATCGAGGTCGCCGAGCGTTCCGGCCGGCGGTGCGTCGTAGTGGGTGAGCCCGGTCGCGAAGGATGCACGCATCGGGCCTGTGACCGCCTCGGACGGGATCCACGACAGTGAGGTCGCGGTGGATTCGATTCGCATGCCGCACAAGGTAGGTATCCGAGCCGCCGCCGAGCGAGGGCGGCAACCTATCTCTTCGGGGTGTGCTAGCACCCCGGCGAATCTCGTCCTGGCCACCCTTGTCCAGTCGGCCGGGACACGGCGCAATTGTTGGCGTGAACCGGATCACCGTTCTGCTGGCGGACGACAACCTCATCGTCCGCGAAGGGGTGCGCGCACTTCTCGCCCGCGATCCGGATGTCGAGGTGGTCGGCGTCGCCGGCGACTACGACGAGTTGGTCGCGCGTGCCGTGGAGCTGCAGCCGCAGGTTCTCGTCACCGACATCCGAATGCCGCCGACCTTCCAGGACGAAGGCATCGAAGGCGCCAAGGAGATACGTAAACGCCTGCCGGGCACGGGGATCGTCGTGCTGAGCCAGTACGACAGCCCCGAGTACGCCGTCTCGTTGCTCGCTGACGGTGCGGCCGGATACGCCTACCTGCTCAAGGACCGGGTGGCCGACTCCGACCGGTTGGCCCGCGCGATCCGCGACGTCGCCACCGGCGGGTCGATGCTCGACCCGGAGATCGTCGCCGCGCTCGTCTCGCCCGCGCGGCAGGACGGCCTGCTGAACGACGACGAGGAGGACCTGCTGCGGCAGGTGGCTGAAGGGCGTCCGGTCAAGGCCATCGCGACGTCGCGTGGCGACACCGCCGAAGCGGTGAACGACCGGATCGAGGCGCTTTTCCTCAGCCTTGCTCGGGGAGCCAGCGCCGGGCAGGAGGACGCACTGCGCCGGCTGCGGATGCTGCACGCGGCGATCCTGGAACGCGAGGAGCAGGGCGAGACGCTTTCGCGGCTGCTGCCGGGCGGCATTGCGGAGAAACTGCGCAACGACCGTGGCGCGGTACAGCGCACCGAGCGTCTGATCGTGACCGTATTGATGTCCGACGTGCGTGGTTACTCCGCGATTGCCGAGCGTTCGGACCCGGCTGAGCTCTCCGGTCAGTTGAATGCCCACCGCCAGGCGATGAATGCTGCAATCCTTGCCGAAGGGGGAACGGTCATGCAGTACGTGGGGGACGCAGTCATGGCGGTTTTCGGAGCGCCTGATCCGTTGCCGGACCATGCCGCCAGCGCAGTGCGCGCTGCCGTGGGTATGCACGAACGGCAGCGGGAGTTGGATCTCGTCTGGGCCGAGCGGGGGCTGTCCCCGTTCGGGCTCGGCATCGGGCTGTCGACCGGCGAGGTGGCCGCCGCGATGCTGGGAAGCGCCGAGCGGATCGAGTACACGCTGGTCGGCGACACGGTCAACCTCGCCCAGCGGCTACAGGATCTCGCCCGTCCGGCCGGCACGACGGTCGTCGGTGAGTCGACCATGCAGGCGGCCGGCAACCGGGACTGGGAGCCGCTCGGCGCCTGCGAAGTGAAGGGCCGAGCCGCGACGATCGTCGCCTACCGCCTGGCGGCACACCCGGCAGCAGCATCGACACTGACGGAGGCCGCACGATGACGGCAGAGCCGGCAGAGCCGAGATTCGACGACCTGACGTCGCCGGCACCGGTGTTCGCGGTATGCATGCGTGGCGCCCGCCGCACGTTCACCGCTGAACTCGCCCCGGTGCGCGCGCTGCGCGGCGTCGACCTCGACGTCGCGCAGGGCGAGTTCGTGGCCGTGACCGGGCCGTCCGGCTGCGGCAAGTCGACGCTGCTCAACGCGATCGCCGGGCTGGATCGCGTCGACGAGGGAACCATCGAGGTCGCCGGCCAGCGCATCGACGGGCAGGACGAGACCTGGCTGGCGCGCTTTCGCAGGCATCACGTCGGGATCGTCTTCCAGTTCTTCAACCTGCTGGACGGCGTGAGCGCGCTGGAGAACATCGTGCTTCCTGCAGTGCTGGGCGGAATGCGGCGCCGGGACGCCGAGTTGCGGGCGCGCGACCTGCTCGACCTTCTCGGTCTGGGCGACCGCACCGCGCAGGTACCAGCCGTGCTCTCCGGCGGACAGCGGCAGCGCCTCGCGATCGCCCGGGCGCTGGTGAACGAGCCGACCCTCCTGCTCGCCGACGAGCCGACGGGCGCGCTCGACAGTGACGGTGGCATCGAGGTGCTCGAATTGTTCCGGCGCCTGCACGACGGCGGCCAGACGATCATCATGGTCACCCACTCGCACGAGGTCGCGGCCGCCGCGGACCGGCAGGTCGTCCTGCGCGACGGGCGACTCGCATCGGTGGGCTCGGGGCCGTGAACGTCGTCAGGGCATGGCTCCGGATCGATCTGCGCCGCCGCTGGCGATCGCTCGCCGTGCTGGCGCTGCTCGTCGCGATCGCGAGCGGGACGGTCCTCGCCGCGCTGGCAGGGGCCCGCAGAGGGGCGAGCGTCCAGCAGCGCCTGAACGAGCGGACGCTGCCCGCGACGGCAATCGTCCTGGCGAACACACCGGGCTTCGACTGGGGGCCGATCCGCGCTCTGCCGGAAGTCGAGGTGTTCAGCACGTTCGTCGTCGACTACACGATGTCGACCGAGGGCGTCCCAGGGGAGAACGTCGGCTTCCCGTACACCGACGACACGTTCCTGCGCACCATCGAGAAGCCGGTGATCTTCTCCGGACGAATGCTCGACCCGACCCGTCCGGACGAGGCGGTCGTGACGCGCAAGTTCGTCTCGCACTTCCATAAGGGCATCGGCGACACCGTCGTGCTCATCCTGGCGACACCGAAGGAGATCGCCGAGCAGCAGGGATCCGGACCGGGCGGCGTCTACACCGGGCCGCGTGTCACCGTCCGCATCGTAGGCGTGGGCGAGACATCGACGAGGTGGGGCGGCGTCGACCAGGCCGGCGGCAGCGGCGGGCTGCAGCCCTCGCCCGGGCTGTACACGCACTACCGCGAGAACATCGTCGGCGCCCCCGGCGCGCGGACCATGAACTACATCAACGCGCTGGTCCGCCTGCGCGGCGGCGAAGCAGCGATCGAGCAACTCCGAAACGACATCACACGTGTCACCGGGCGCTCGGACATCGAGGTCACGAACCTGGTCGACCAACAGCGCGTGGCGCAGCACCACGTCGCCTTCGAGTCCCGCTGCCTGGTTGCGTTCGCAGCCGCCGCATTCGTCGCCGCCCTGTTCCTCGTCGGCCAGGCGATCGTCCGGTACGCAGCGGCGAGCACCGAGGAACTACGGACGCTGCGCGCGCTCGGCATGACGCCGCGCCAGGCCATTGCGACGGCCGCCGCCGGGCCGGCCATTGTCGGACTGGCCGGCGCCGGCCTGGGTGTCGCGGGTGCGGTATTCGCCTCGCGCTGGCTCCCCTTCGGCAGTGCCGGCCTGGTCGAGCCGTCGCCCGGAGTGTCGGTCGACTGGGTGGTGCTCGGCCCGGGCCTGGCCGTGGTGGCGCTGCTGGTCGCCGCAGGGGCAGCGGGCGCGGCGTGGCTCGCGCTCGGTGCCGCACGGCGCGGCGGCGCGACTCGGCGCTCGACGGTTGCGACGGCGGTGGCGCGCAGGGGCTTGCCGGTGCCGATCGTGGTCGGCACCCGCTTCGCGCTGGAGGCCGGCCGTGGTCGCACGGCGGTCCCGGTGCGGCCTGCGCTTGTCGGCGCGGTCATGGGCGTCGTCGGCATCCTCGCCGCGTTCACGTTCTCGCACGGTGTCTCGGACGCGGCGAGCCATCCTGAGCGGTTCGGCCAGACCTACCAGCTCGGCGCGTTCGCCGGCATCAACGACGAGGACTTCAGTCCGACCGGCAGGCTGCTGACCGCGCTGCACCACAACGCCGAGGTCACCGGAGTCGACGATGCCCGCACCGCGGTCGCCACCGGACCGGGGGGCGACGAGTCGGTCTCGCTGTGGGCCTACTCCGCGGCGCCGAAGGCGATCCCGGTGGTCATCACGTCCGGGCGGCTGCCCGAGTCCGCCGACGAGGTCGTGCTCGGGCCGCGAACCCTTGCCGCGATGCACACGCATGTCGGCGCGCGCGTCGAGCTCACCGGGAACAAGGGCCCGGCGACGTACACCGTGACTGGAACGGGACTGGTCCCGGTAGGCCCGCACAACGGGTACGCCGACGGCGGCTGGGTGACCCAGCACGGCTACGACGCGCTCTTCAAGGGATTCAAGTTCCACCTCGTGCTCGTTACGCTGCGTCCGGACGCCCGCACCCACGACGCCGGCACGATCCTCGCGGCGCAGCTGGCCAAGACCGATCCGGCCCTCAAGGGCGTCGAGCTCGGCCCACCCGATCCGCTGGGCGAGGTTGCCGAGCTGCGCGAGGTCCGGGTGCTGCCGATCATCCTCGGCCTGTTCCTGGCGCTGCTCGCCGTTGGCGCTGTTGGTCATGCGCTCGCCACAGCGGTGCGGCGCCGCTCCCATGACTTGGCCGTGTTGCGGGCACTGGGGATGACGCAGCGGCAGTGCCGTTGGGTCGTGGTCACCCAGGCGACGGTGCTGGCGGTGATCGGGCTCGTGTTCGGAGTGCCCCTGGGGCTGGCGGTCGGGCGCAGCGTGTGGCGGGTCGTCGCGAACTACACGCCGATCGAGTACGTGCCGCCGATGGCCGTATGGGCACTGTTCCTCGTCGGCCCGGCCGCCGTCCTGCTGGCCAACGCCCTCGCGGCCTGGCCAGGACATCGCGCGGCCCGGCTGCGCGTCGCCCAGATCCTGCGCGCGGAGTGACATGGATGCTCTGCGCGCGACGTCGCTCATCCTGGCCGCGGCCTGGCTACTCGCGGCCGTCGCGCTCGGGTCAAAGGCCCAGCGCCAGCTCGCGCTGGTGTGCGCGCTCGTAGGCGCCGCGCAGGTGGTGGCGGCCGGATGGCCGGCACTCGCGCCGCTCGCCCTTGCGGCCTGGCTCGGCTACGCCCTCGTCGTACCGAGCGGGTATCTCACAACCGTGCCGCGCCGAGCGCTCGCCGCTGCCGGTGCGGCATCTCTCGCCGGCTGGGCGGTCGCACTCGCCGTCGGCGGTCACCATCCGAACGGCGGGGCGTTTGCCGGTGCCGCGGTGGCCGTCGCGATGGTGGGAGCGGCCGGTGCGACGCTGCGATGTCGCGTCGCCGATCCACCCGAGCGGCGCACCATTCAGCTGTTGGCGGCGATGTCGGTGCTCGCGGCGGCGTTCGACACTGCGTGCATCGCCGGCCACGTTCTGGTCGGTACCCCGGATTCGTTGTGGGTCTGGCTCGCCATCGCTTTGGTGCTCGTGCCGTTCGGCCAGGCGCTGGCGGCGCTGATCGGTGATTCTCGCGTGACGGCCGCCGTGCTCGTCGAGTCCATCGCGGCCGCAGGGCTGACCGCGCTCGTGGTCGTGGTCTACCTGGTGATCGTCGTGGGTCTGGCTCGACCGCCCGCCGGGCACGAGCGTGAGGTACTGCTCGCGAGCCTCGCGGCCGCGGCCGTCGTGGCGATCCTGGCACTGCCGCTGCGCCATCGGCTCGTCGCATTCGCCACGGGCCTGGTCCGCGGCGGCAGCGACGAGCCGTCCGCCGAGGAGGTCCTGACGAGCTTCGGCGCGCGGATGAGCCGCGCGGTGCCGCTGGACGAGCTGATGTTGCAGCTCACCGAGTCACTGCGGGCGACGATTGCAAGCGCAGGTGCCGAGATCTGGACCGGCACCGACGGCCTGCTCGTACGCGCGGTCAGCGTCCCGACTCGCCCGCCGGCGAGGCTCCAACTCGGTGCGCGGGAGCGAGTCGTCGCCGGCCGGGCCCGGATCGGCGGACCGAGCTGGGTGTCGGTGTGGCTGCCCGACCTGATCGGCACAGCCGAGGGATCGGATTCGAACGGCGCGCGGCGCGACCTGCGAGTGGCCCCCGTCGCGCATCTGGGCGAGTTGCTCGGGTTGATCGTCGTCCGGCGGGCCGGCGGAGCGGCCGCGTTCACCGACGACGACGAGCGCTTGCTCGTCGACCTTGCCCGGCAGCTGGGCCTGGCGCTGCACAACGTCCGGCTCGACTCCGCGCTGCAGGCGTCACTCGCCGAACTCGAGCAACGCAACGTCGAACTGCAGGCGTCGCGGCTGCGTATCGTCGCGGCGTCTGACGAGGCACGACGTGCGATCGAACGCAACCTGCACGACGGCGCCCAGCAGCACCTCGTCGCGCTCGCGGTGAACCTCGGCATTGCTCGCCAGATCGTCGAGGACGGCGACCCGCGCGAGTCCGTCACAGCGCTTCTCGACGACCTGCGCGCGGACGTCCAGGCGACGATCGCGGAGCTGCGCGAGCTCGCCCACGGCATCTACCCGCCGCTGTTGCGTGACCGCGGCCTGGGTGAGGCGCTGCGTACCGCGGCCGCCCGGTCGCCGCTGGCGTGCTCGGTCGAGGTCGGCCTGCCCGGGCGCTACCCCGAGGAGGTCGAGACCGCCGCCTACTTCTGCTGCCTGGAGGCGCTGCAGAACGCGGGCAAGCACGCCGGCGACGGCGCCGAGGTCAAGGTGCGAGTCGGTGGCGACGAGTCGGTGCTGTGGTTCGAGGTCATCGACGACGGGGTCGGCTTCGACTCCACCACCGCGGGCGGTCACGGGTTCGTCAATATGCGCGACCGGCTCGGCGCCATGGGCGGACAGCTGTCGGTCGCCTCCACGCCCGGACACGGTGTCCGGGTGTCGGCCAGGATCGCGGCTCGGCCGCTCAGCGTCGCCGAGATCGTCGCGCCGTGACCGCGGACGGTTTCGACGCGGTGGTCGTCGGCGCCGGCCCCAACGGGCTGGTGGCCGCGGTCGTGCTCGCCATGTACGAGCGCCGGGTGTTGCTCGTCGAGGCGGCTGATCGGCGGTGATCTCGGTGGCGCCGGCCGACCTGCGCCAGTTCGTGGCTCGCCCGATCCTGTCGGCTCGGCCGTGGGCGCCGCCGGTGCCCGGCCTGTTCCTGTGCTCGGCCAGCACGCCCCCGGGCGGTGGCGTGCACGGCATAGGCGGCTGGCATGCGGCCCGGCTTGCGTTTCACGGCTAGCGATCACGCAGCATGGTTCGCAGCAGTCGCGGCGTCAGGTCCGCCTTGCCGATGTAGCCGGCCGCGCCGCATGATCGTGCGTCCTGGGGCAGGTCTGCTGCCGCGTAGGTCGACAGCAAGACGACCGCAGTTCCTGGATCGGCCGCCACAATCCGACGGGTAGCTTCGATCCCACTGATGCCGGGCAGGTTGATGTCCATCAGCACCAGGTCCGGGCGGAGGCTGTGCGCTGCCTGGATCGCACCCTCACCCGACCCGACCTCGCCGACAACCCGCCATCCGTCGAGACGTTCGATCAGACTGCGCGCGGCCGATCGAAAGGGAGCTTGATCGTCGACGATCAGCACCCTGCACGTCGATTCGCCGGCGGGGGCGACGTCCGGCCACTGCGCCATCGCACTCCTCACGCTCTCAGCTTCGGGGACGGCGCGGCGCGAGCCAAGGGCGGGAGCCTCCCGCCGCGTGGGGGTGCTAGCCCCCGGCTCGGGGCGGCGGTCGGACAGGTGCATGAGCACTGCCTTGACCCGCCGGTTGATGTCGGGTGTCGAGCCGAGGCCGAGCTTCGCGAACAGCGCGTTGATGTGCTTCTCGACGGCGCGTTCGGTGAGGAACAGTAGATAGCACGGACCAGTTACTGGCCACCTTCGCCAGCGCATCGAATGCGGCTACCAGGCGTTCGCGTGCCTCGGCGGCAACCGGGGTGAGTTTCCAGGTCGCCGGTGGCGGCGACCATGACGTCAGGGTTCATGGCCTCGACGAGGGTGCGGCCGTCGACAAGGGTGGGGACGGCGACGTTCACGGCAGCAGCAGGCCGATGGAGGGGCGCGATGGTGAGTGCCTGGTGGGCCAGCGGCGGGTTGCACGCGCCCAGGATCAG
>CAVPYQ010000005.1:0-66582 GCA_963709985.1 uncultured Actinomycetota bacterium | reverse complement strand
TTAGTGGCGATGAGTTCGCGAGTGGGTGTGGGTCGGTGGCGACGGCTTGCTGCAGGAGGCGGTAGAAGAGCATGCCTCGGGCCGTGGAGGTGCGCCGGTTGAACCGGAAGGCGTACTCGTCGAGGTAGTAGGGCAGGTGCTCGAGGCTGACCTGGTGTTGCAGGGTGCCGGCGATCCAGCGTTTGAGCAGCGAGGCGACCAGGTGCACGCCGGGCAGGACCGCGGCGATGTCGGGTGCGTTGTAGCCGGTGATGTAGTGGTGTTGGTAGCCCCGGTCAGCGAGGCCGCGTAGGAAGCGGGCCCCGTCGGTGTGGATGGTCGAGCCGGGGGCGATGCTGGCGGTGGCGAAGTCGAGCAGTTGGTGGCTGCCGGGTGCGTCGTCGATGCCGAAGCGGACCCGGCCGAGCTTGCGTGGCCCGACCCGCTCGACCGCGATCATGACCGGGATCTTGTCGGTGGCACCGCCCTTCTTCCCAGCGGATCGGCCGCCGATAAACGCCTCGTCGAGTTCCACCACACCCGAGAGCTGGTCGCGGTCCGGGCGGACCATCGCCCGGCGCAACTTGTGCAGCCACGCCCACGCAGTCTCATAGGAGCCGAAACCGAGTGCGCGCTGCAGCCCGAGCGCGGAGACCCCGGTCTTCTGCGAGGTCACGAACCACACCGCGGCGAACCACGTCGACAGCGGCGTGTGCGAACGATGAAAGATCGTGCCCGCTGTCACCGACGTCTTGCGCCCGCAGTCCGCGCACATCCACCTCGATGCCGCCGTACGCCAGGACCGATCGCTACCGCAGACCGGGCAGACGAAGCCATCCGGCCAACGCAGCTGCGCCAGATACTCCACACACGCCGCATCGTCGCGGAACCAGTCCCGAAACTCCTGATAGGAACGCGGATAGTCCACCCCACCCCGCGGCCGACCAGCCTGCAATCCCATCCACCGAGACTACTGCACTCAAGCAGATATGCAGAACGATGTTCGAATGAGCGAGTGGCAGCCGTCCAGCCGCGCCGCCGTCGTTGAGTCTCGACGGAGATCACCGACGACCCCGATGGGGCCGCGGGCCTGGCTCGCGGTCGAGGCACCGGGCCCGGATGCGGTGGCGGCGTTGTCGCTGCTCGACCCGGCCACGCTGTCGCCTGGCGGTCGGGTCGACGCGCTGCTCGCCCTGGAACGACAGGCGGCCTGGCTGGCCGCGATGCAGGCAAGGGTGTTGGCGGTCATTGAACCGCCCCAGGTTGTCCGGAGACTCGGTTTGGTGGGACCGGGCCTCAGGCTGAGGGCCGGTGTTGACGACCCCGACCCGCCCCCCTTCTGAACCAGATCCCTGAGTAGCGACAGCGTCGCCCGACTGACTGTTGATCTTGTAAATCTCGCGGGGCCAGCACGACCTGCGCGGCACTGTCGCGCAGTACGCGCCTGCGGCGGCAGGAGAATGCCGCAAGCGCCTCCACCGCGTGCGGTGGAGGCGCTTGCGGGCGAACGCGACAGCGGCGTCGAGGACGATCACGCCGAGGATCTCCAGCAGAGAAAGGGATTTCCCGGCACCAGGCCAGCCCGGTCGCCGCGCGCCGGCCTAGCCGGCTGCCGACACCTGAAGCATCGCTGCCTCGACCGCTTCGAGGATCGTCTCGGCGACCGCATCGGGGTTCGACACGGCGACGGCGTGCGAGCCGCCGGCCACCTCGCGGGTGGCTCGCGCACCGGCCCGTTCGGCTTCGAACCGCTGCAGCGCGGCCGGGATGTTGCGGTCCGCGTCGCCGATCACGAACCACGACGGGATGTCCTTCCAGGCCGGGGTATCGGTGGGCAGCCCTTCGGTCAGGGCGGCTTCGGTGGCCGGACGCTGGGTCGCGGCCATCACGGCGGCCTGGACGGCGGGCACGTCGGCGCAGAACTGCTGGGGGTACAGGTCCTGCCGGATGGCGAACTCGTTCCCACCGGTCGCCACCGGGTAGGCGATCAGGGCGTCACCCAGCGTGCTGCCGGGGAACCGCATGGACAGCCCGAACGCGTTCTCGCCGTGGTCGGGGGCGAACGCGCAGACGTAGACCAAGGCGTTGACTGCGTCGTTGCCGGCCGCCGCCTCGGTGATCACCATGCCCGCGTAGGAGTGCCCGACGAGGACGACGGGCTTGCCGATCCCGGCGATCACATCGCGCACGTAGGCCGCATCGCCGGTCAGGCTGCGCAGCGGGTTGGCGACCGCGACGGCGTCGAGGGACCGTTCCTGCAACCGCTCGATGACGCCGTTCCAGCTTGCGGACTCGGCGAACGCGCCATGCACCAGCACGATCGTCGGCTTCTGCTCGGTCATGATCTTCTACCTCCTGGGGGTTGATGGACAAGCTCGGTCAGTCGGTGCCGAGTGCCTTGCGGAGTACGCCGATTGCCTGCTCGATCGCGCCGGTCGCTGCGGCCGTCCCGCGGAGCGGATTGAGCATCATGAAGTCGTGGTGGATGTTGTTGTAGCGGACGCAGGTGGTGCGCACGCCGGCCTCGGCGAGCTTGCGTCCGTACGCCTCGCCCTCGTCGCGCAGGACGTCGTTCTCGTCGACGATCACGAAGGCTTCGGGCAGTCCGGCGAGTTGATCGATGCTCGCCTGCAGTGGGGACGCGGTGATCTCGGCGCGCGTGGCCTCGTCGGGCAGGTAGGCGTCCCAGAACCAGGCCATCGACTTGGCGGTGAGGAACGGGCCTTCGGCGAACTCGAGGTAGCTGTCGGTGTCCTGCGCGGCGTCGGTGACCGGGTAGTACATCGACTGGTGCACGAACGTGACGTCTCCGCGCTGCTTGGCGAGAATCGCCAGCGCGGCCGTCATGTTGCCCCCGACCGAATCTCCGGCCACCGCGAGCCGCGTCGCGTCGAGGCCTTCGGTCGAACCGTGCTGGGTGATCCACCGTGCCGTGGCGTAGCCCTGCTCGATCGCGACCGGGTACTGGGCCTCGGGCGACCGGTCGTACTCGACGAACACGACCGCCGCGTTGACCCCGACAGTCAGTTCGCGAATGAGTCGGTCATGAGTGCCGGAGTTGCCGAGAACCCAGCCGCCGCCGTGCATGTACAGGATGGTGGGCAGCGCGCCGATCGCGTCGACGGGCTTGAGGATGCGGACCCGCACGTCGCCGACCTCCGCCGCAACGGTGATCCACTTGTCGGCCACTTCGGGCTTGGCGATCGGCGCAGCCTGGACGTCGTCGAGGACCTTGCGAGCACCGTCGGCGCCGAGTTCGTAGAGGAACGGGGGCTTCGAGGTGGCGTCCGCGAATTCCTGGGCCGCGCCTTCGAGGAAGTGCTTGCTCATAAGGGATTCCGTCCTTTCTTGATTACTGGGTCGCCTTCGCGGCCCGCTCGATGACCCGCGTCACCGACTTCGGGTCGGAGATCAGGCCGAGGTGGCCGGCGTTGAAGTAGGAGATGGTCGCGCCGGCGTGCTCGGCCATGCTCTGTTCGGCGGCCGGCGGGATGATGTGGTCCTGCGTGCCGATCAGCGCCCACGACGGGATCGTCCGCCACGCGGGGATGCCGGACGGCTCGTTCTGGCCCAGAGTGGCCGGCCGCTGGGAGGCGGCCAGGATCCGCGCCTCGCCCACCGGCAGGCCGTTGGCGAAGTCCGTGAGGAAGGTCGAGGTCTTCAGGTAGAGGTCGGTGGTCGGCGTCGGCGGTAGTGTCGCCGGAACGAAGTTGAAGATCGTCGTCGGATCGGCCGACAGCGCCGAGTCCGGACCGATCAGCGAGAAGACCATCCCGCCCTCGTCGGGCATGAACGCATCGATGTAGACGAGCGCGCGGACGTTCGGATCACCGGTCGCCGCGTTCGTGATCACCGCGCCGCCGTAGGAGTGCGCGACGAGCACGATCGGTCCCGGAATCGTGTCGAGGAAGGCGCGCACGTACGCGGCGTCGCCGGACAGCGTCCGCAACGGGTTGGGCGGGGCAACGACGGGGTAGCCGTCGTCCTGCAACCGCTTGATGACCCCGCTCCAGCCCGAGGCGTCGGCCCAATCACCGTGCACGAGCACCACGGTCGGCTTCGCCCCGTCGGCCCGAGACGCGTGAGCGAACGTTCCCGGCGCTCGGACGACAGCGAGAACGGTGATCATGATGGCGACGACGGCCACGGCGCCAAGGCGCCGTATCCGTGATCGGAAGACTGATGCGATAGCGGGTGTCATGGCTGGTCCTCTTCCTTCGGCGGTGGGTATGCGCGCATAGCTGGCGGGATGGCTCCGGCAACGCCCGCACGTGGCCTTGGCCGATGACGAATCGGTGCCGACGTAGCGGTGTCGTCGGTGCGAAGGGTTAGACCGGGCGGCGATGCGTTCTGTGACAGCGCTGTCGCGCTCAGGCCGTCGAGCAGACGGAGTTTGGTCAGGCCGGCTCGGCGGCGCTCTCGGCGTCGGCCAGTGGCGCGCGGAGCTGTTTGCGCGAGTTGATGCCGAGCTTCGCGAACACCTTGCGCAGGTGCCATTCAACGGTGTGCGGGCTGAGGAACAATTGCGCGCCGATCTCCGCATTCGTCAGCCCGTCACGGGCGAGGCGGGCGATCTGCTCCTCCTGGGCGGTGAGCTCGACGCGCGCTTGGGCCGTGCGCTTGCGGACCGTCTCGCCAGTAGCCTGCAGCTCGCGACGGGCGCGCTCGGCGAACGCCTGAGCCCCGATGCGGCTGAGCATCTCGTGGGCCGTGCGCAACTGCTCACGGGCATCGACGCGTCGATTCTCACGACGTAGCCACTCGCCGTACAGGAGGTGAGCCCGGGCGAGCTGCGCAACGATCGGGCTGCGCCCGAGCCGCTCGAGCGCCTCGCGGTACTGCGATTCAGCAGCCTGCCCCTCGGCCAGCAGTGCGCTTGACCGGGCCAGGATGCCGAGGGCCCAATCCGTACCCGCAGCGCGCGCCGGACCTTCGAGCCGCCGCAACGCATTGGCCGCCGCGTCGGCGGCGCCACTTCGAGCAGCCGCCTCGACCAGCTCGACGAGAGACCAACCGTAGAAGCCCAGGTCCTCATACGCGCAGGCTTGTTGCGCATGGGCGAGCGCCGCCTGGTAGCGGCCGTGACCGTTGTGCAGAACCGCGGTGGCGTACGCGGCCAACCCGAGCGCGCGCCCTTCTCCCCGGGCGGTCGCGTCGCGGATGGCGGCCTCGATCGTCTCCAGTGCCGGCGTCTCGTCGCCCCGCCACGCGACGAGCATCAACGACGTGTACCGAAGGGGCGCATTGCCAGTCGCCCGCGCGATCGCGTCCGATTCCTCGATCAGCGCCGCGGCCGCGCCGAACTCGCCGGCGAGCACGTGTACGCCGGCGCGGTAGGACAGGGCTACGGGAAGGACGGTGAGCGCTCCGGCGTCGCGGGCAAGCCGGACCGCGCGGGTGGCCAGCTCGCGCCAGGTCTCGTAGTCCCACAGCTCCGGCGCGACGGGCTCGGGCGCGACCGGGCACGCCAGCCACAGCCAGCGCATGATGTCCTCGTCGGTGCGTCCGGCCGCCTGCTGGAACGCCCGCAGCGCTCGCCGCAGTAGCGGCGCGCTCGCGACGTATCCGTCGGTGAACCGGGTGGCCACGCCGTCCAGGAGGAGATCCGTCAATCGCGGTGGCTGCGGTCCCGGCGGCGCGGCCCGGGCGGCCTCGGCCGCCTCCCGCACGTCGGGTCGGCCGCTCAGGCGACCGGCGAAGATGACCGCTCCGAGCGCCTCGAGATACGCCTCGCGGGCCAACTCGGTGTCGAGGGGTTCGAGTTGCTTCGCGGCGTCCAGCAGCAACGGCGCAGCATCACTCCCGCGGCTGCGCGCGTAGACGATCTGGGCGCGAAGCCACGTCACCCGCGCGCGCTGCAGCTCGTCCAACGGCCCCAACTCCACGACCGCCAGCAACTCGTCGGCCGCGTCCGGTGCGCCGGCTTTGAACTTCGCCTGCGCAGCGGCCAGCGCACGGGCCACGCGCCTTGCCGGATCAGGGGTCAGCGCAGCCGCTCGCTCCAGAAACCCGGCTGCCGCTGCGACGCCGCCTCGACCCTGGGCCCGCTCGGCCGATCGTTCGAGTTCGTCGGCCACGGCCTCGTCGGGTCCGTCCGCCGCATGGGCGCGATGCCAGGCTCGGCGGTCGGGATCGGTGTCTGGATCGGTCGCCTCGGCGAGCGCGCGATGCACCTCCTGGCGCTCGGCCACGTCCGCGAAACGATAGGCGGCCGAGCGCACGAGCGGATGGTGGAAGCGCACCCTCGTGCTGAGCTCGATCAGCCCGGCCGCCTCGGCCGGCGCTGCTGCGCTCGGTCCGATGCCCAGCCGCTCCGTTGCGCGAAGCAACAACGCGACGTCGCCGATCGGCTCGGCGGCCGCGGTGAGCAGCAGCTGTTGCGTCGGAGCCGGCAGCGACTGGACGCGGCTCAGGAAGCTTCGCTCGATGCGACTCGCCAGCAGTGACGAGTCAGGCAGCGCGAACCCGCCCGCCAGTTGCGCCGCAGTCAATCCGCGAGGCAGTTCGAGCAACGCGAGCGGGTTGCCCCGGGTCTCGGCGACGATCCGGTCGCGAACCCGCTCGTCGAGTCGCCCGGCGACCGCGGAATCGAGCAGCACGCGGGCATCGCTGTCCCGCAAGCCCCCGACCATGAGCTCGGGCAGTCCCGCCAACTCCTCGTTGCCGCTCGAGTCGCGCGTCGCAAACACCATCGCGACCCGCTCGGCCATGAGGCGACGGGCAACGAATGCGAGCGTCTGGGCCGAGACCCGATCCAGCCACTGGCCATCGTCGATCAGACAGACCAGCGGCTCCTGCGCGGCGACGTCGGAGAGCAGGCTCAGCACCGCCAGCCCGACCAGGAACCGGTCCGGCGGGCTCCCCGAGCTGAGCCCGAACGCCGTGGCCAGCGCATCGCGCTGCGGACCGGGCAGGCGATCGAGGCGGTCCATCATCGGTGCGCACAGCTGATGCAGCCCGGCGAACGCGAGCTCGATCTCCGACTCGGCGCCGCTCGCCCGGACGACACGACACCCGGAGGCACGTCGCTCCAGGTAGTCCAGCAAGGCGGTCTTGCCGATCCCCGCCTCGCCGCGCAGGACCAGTACCTGACTGTCACCCGCCTGTGTATCGGCCAGCAGACGATCCAGCAGATCGCACTCGCCGCCGCGACCAGGCAGTCCAGACGGATGATCATGACTCGACATAGCCACCCCGCGTGCTCGGCCTGAGCGTAGAGACGGGCGATTCGCGCTCGCAACGGCGTACCTCAGCCGGCGCCGGTGTCACTCTCGACGAATGTCACGCTTCGCGGTGAATCACCCGATCGTCAGCGATGGACAGGGCGGGGCTGCCACCGGAACACGGCCGCACGCGGGCGAGTCGGGGTCAGTTGGTTGCGTCAACCTCTGGCGGGGACGACATCCGCGGCGAGGAGTTGCTCCAGGTCGGCGAGCCGGCCGGACTGGGCTGCGGCCAGGAAGACCCGCACGTGGCGGCGATGAACGTTCGAATTCACGGGCCGACGTCGCTCGGCGGCGACACGTTTGTGGGCGCGTCGCACGAGCTGCCGGGTGTTGGCCGCGCCGAGGTGAAGGACCTCGGCGATCTGCTGGTAGGGGTAGTCGAACGCTTCCCGGAGAACGTAGGCGGCCCGTTCCGTCGGGGTGAGATTCTCCAGCAACAGCAGTACCGCCGCCTCGACCGCCTCGCCTCGTTCAGCGCGGGCCTCGGGGCCGATCCCGGCGTCCGCCGGCTCGCGGAGCCAGCCGTCGGCGTAGGTCTCTCGCCGCTTCCGCGCGGACTGGGCCACATTGAGTGCCAACCTGGTGGTCGTCGTCGCAAGGAACGCCGTCGGATTCAGGACGACCGAACGGTCCGTCCGTTGCCACCGAAGCCAGGCGTCTTGCACGACGTCCTCTGCCTCGCTCGCACTAGCCAGGATCCGGTAGGCGATCTCGAACAGCCGAGGTCGCGCGCTGACGAACACCGCCGCGGCCTCGTCCAAGTCGCTCGTCGCCGGCTCGTCCGCGGCGAGCGTCGACCCCGACTCGGCCTCGGTCCAACCGCCTCTCTCCAGCACACTGACGTCCACGCGATCAGCTCCCGGGCTGTCGTTGTCGCGGCATTCGGCAATGCCGCCGCGACAACGGTCGCGCCACGGGCTGATCCGTCGCGCCACGGAAAGGCCGTGGTCGGTACGTGGTCCGTGGGTCGGGGCGCCCACGCGGTGGTCCCGGTGGCGCGAACCTCGTCGCACCACGGCGGGCGCCGGATCAGGCCGGCTTGGCGTCCGTGGCCGGGCCGGTCAGCGTCCCGCGCAGCTGTTTGCGCGAGCTGATGCCGAGCTTCGAGTACACCTTGCGCAGGTGCCACTCGACCGTGTGCGGGCTGAGGAACAACCGAGCGCCGATCTCGGGGTTCGTATGCCCGTCGGACACGAGGCGAGCGATCTGCGCTTCCTGCGGAGTGAGGGCGTCGTAGGTCGCGACGGTGCGTTTGCGCACCGTCGCTCCGGTGGCCGAAAGCTCGCGACGCGCGCGTTCGGCGAACGCCTCGGCCCCGAACTGGCTCAGCATCTCGTGGGCGATGCCCAGCTGGGCACGAGCGTCGACTCGGCGGTTCTCCCGGCGCAGCCACTCGCCGTAACAGAGCCGGACGCGCGCGAGCTCCATCCGGACGTCGGTGTTGCCGAGCCGCTCGATCGCCTCGCGGTACAAATCGTCGGCCTGCTGCCCTTCGCTCACCAGCGCTCGCACGTGCGCGGCGTTGCCGAGGGCCCAGTCGGTGCCGGTGGCCCGCGCCATGTCGCTGATCCGCTGGACCGCCTCGGCTGCGTCCGCCGGTCGTCCGAGTCGTGCTGCTGCCTCGACGAGCTCGACCAGCGACGGGATGGACAGACCAAGTTCCTCCGGGTTCTCGCAGCCACGCTGGGCGGCCAGGTAGGCCTCCTCGTACCGACCGAGGCCGTTGTAGAGCACCGCCGCCGCCCATTGCGTGGCAGTCAGCACCTTGCCTTCCCCTCGTAGGAGACGGTCGTGGGTGATCGCATCGACCGCCTGCTGCGCTGCGGACTCCCGGCCCCGGCACGACTCGAGGACCAGCGCGCAGTAGTGCGCCAAGAAGCTGCTGCCGGTCGCCTCGCCGATCCCGGCCGCCTCCATGACCAGGGAGTCCGCGCCGGCGAGGTCGCCGGCGCGCACCCGGTTCGACATGCGTAGCAGGAGCGCCGACGGCAGCACGGACAGGGCTCCCGTCTCGCGGGCCAGCTCGACCAGCCGCGCCGAGAGCACGGACCAGCTCTCGAAGTCCCACGCGTCATGAGCCATCCGGCACGCCAGCGGGAGCCAGCCGAGACCCTCTTCCCTCGAGACCCCGTCGGTCCGGAAGGCGGTCAGCGCCTGAAGCATCATCGGCGCGCCGGCGGCGTACCCCTCCGTGGTTACCCGCGCCAGGCCGTCCAAGAGCAGATCGTCGCGCGACGGCTGCGCGGGCTTCGGCGCGGCCAGCACGGCCTCGGCCACGTCGAATACTCCGCCGCTCGGCAGCCGTCCGGCGGTGAGCGCCGCGTAGATCGCGTCCCGGTAGGTGGCGCGGGCGAGCCCGGCGTCGAGCGGCTCCAGCCGCTTGGCCGCCTCGAGCAGCACCGGCAAGCCCGCACTCGCGCTTCTCGACGCGAACATGATCCGACCGCGCAGCAACGTCAACTTTGCCGCACCGATCTCGTCGATTGGGCTCAGCTCCGCGGCGCCCGCCAGTTCGAGCGCGGCGTCGAACGCGCCGGCCTGATACTTCGCCTGAGCCGCGGCCAACGCTCTGGCTCCGCGGCGGGCGGGGTCGGGCGTCAGCTCGGCCGCTCGATCGAGAAACGCGGCCGCGGCGGCGACGCCACCGCGCGCCTGCGCCCGGTCCGCCGAGCGCTCCAGATCGGCCGCGACGGCCTCGTCCGCACCGGTTGCCGCACTAGCCCGATGCCAGGCTCGGCGATCAGGGTCCGATTCAGGGTCGGTCGCTTCGGCCAGCGCGCGGTGGGCGTTGCGGCGGTCTTGCTGCGCAGCCGCGCGATAGGCCGCCGACCGCACCAGCGGATGACGGAAACGCACGCGAGTACCGAGTTCGACCAGTCCGGCCGCTTCCGCCGGGGACGCCGCCGCCACCTCGATTCCCAGCCGATCGGCCGCCCGCCGGAGCAGCGTCACGTCGCCCACCGGCTCGGCCGCCGCGAGCAGCAGCAGGCGCCGCGTCTCGACCGGAAGGGATTGGACGCGTCGGACGAAGCTCTGCTCGATCTGGCTCGACAGCGGCCGCGCGTCGGGTCGCCCGAACCCTCCGGCGAGTTCAGCCGCCGTCAGCCCCCGGGGCAGCTCGAGCATGGCCAGTGGGTTCCCGCGAGCCTCAGCCACGATCCGGTCACGGACGCGCACGTCGAGCCGCCCCGGCATCGCCAATTCGAGCAACGCCCGGGCGTCGCTGTCACTCAATCGGCCGACCTCGACCTGCGGCAGGCCCGTTATCACGTGTTCACCGCTCGCGTCTCGCACCGCCAGCACCAGCCCGACCGGCTCGGCGAACAGGCGTCGAGCAACGAACGCAAGCGTCTGGGCCGAGACGCGATCAAGCCACTGCGCATCATCGATCACGCACAGCAGCGGCTGCTCCTGGGCCACGTCGGCCAGCAGGCTGAGCACGGCCAGTCCGACCATGAACCGGTCCGGCACGTCGCCGGCGTTCAGGCCGAACGCCGTGCCAAGTGCGTCGCGTTGCGGGCCGGGCAGACGCCCCAACTTGTCCAGCAGCGGCAGGCACAACTGATGGAGCCCGCCGAACGCGAGCTCCATCTCAGACTCGACGCCAGAGGCACCCACCAGCCGGCAGCCCGACGCGCCGCCCACCACGTATTCGAGCAACGCCGTCTTACCGATGCCGGCCTCGCCGCGCACGACCAGCACTGCGCTGTGGCCCGACCGAACAGTCGCCACGAGCCGATCCAGCGCCTCGCACTCGCGGCGCCGACCAAACAGCACAGACCTATTACCCCGACTCGACATCGCTACCGCCCGCCTGCCACGAACGAGCGTAGAGACGGCCCATCACCCGGGCAACGGCCTATGTCCGAGGCTTGGTCGCCTTTCCCGGTTTCGAGGAATTTGTCACGAATAACGGGCCGTCCGGTCTCTTGGCTGAGGTCGAACGACGGCTCCGGCGGCACCGATCGGCGGGACTCGGCCGATTCCATCTGTGCGGCGGTGCGGGGCCGGCCGGCCCCGCACCCGTCACTCCTCCTTCGGGTCAGCCTCCGCAGCCGGCGGTCGACAGATCCGCGACGCTCAGCAGCGAGGTGTAGCTCGACGAACCGATGATCTGCCCGTGGTTGTCGGCCGCGAACACCCGGACCTGATAGGTGTGGTCGCAGCTCGCCGGGTTCGAAGGCGTGGTCAGCCCGGCCCCGGTCGTCGACAGGTTCGCGACGCCGTGGGTGCTGCCCGAGATGAGCACGTGGCTCGTCTCACCGGGCTGGCCGAGCCGGTTGCCGCCGTCGAGGCGGTCGCCGAGCGGGTTGGTGAACGTGTTGGCGTTCGGGATGCTCGGCGTGTTGCCGACGAACAATGCACCGACGAAGTCGGTCGACGGCGACGCGAACTCGATGATCGTGCTGCGAGCACCCGGCACGGCGCGCACGTCGTACGTCACCGCGAAGTCGGGCGATCCGGCGGGCTCGACGTCGGCGATGTCCCACCACACCGGGGCGGTGGCGCCGACGCCGGACGCCGCGGCCTGCACCTTCGGCGAGGCCGGGGTGCCCTGCCTGGCCGGGGCAACGCGCAGCGGGATCCACGAACTCGTGCTGTCGACGGTGCCGTTCCGCCCGTCGAGCGGCACGCCGTGGTCGACGCCGCGTAGCGCGAGACCGTACGTGCCGGCCCCGAGCAGCGCCGAGAGCGGCACCGAGACCGAGCCGACGAGGCCCTGCAGCGGGATGACGATCCCGTGCGCGTTCGGGTCGCGGTCGGTGAAGGCCCGCGGCAGCGCGCGGTCGATGTCGCTCACGATCAACTGGCCGGAGTCGGCGTTGCGCAGCCCGCGCAGGTCGAAGCTGACCCGGACCGTGCGGTCCCGGTCGGCCCGGGCGAGCGGGTCGAACACCGGCGAGCGGGCGATCGTGTACGTCGCCGACGAGAGCGCCTTGAACGTGACGTTCTCGGTGATCGACAGGCCGGAGGTCCGGGCCGTGACCTGCACGACGCGGTCTCGGTTGCTGGTCACGCTCTGATGCAGCAGGTCGAAGATCTCGGCCGGCAGCAACCGTAGCGACGCCCGGCTGCCGTCAAAGTCGTTACCAGGAACGTTAGCCGTGCGCCCGTCCAACGACAGGGTCCAGGAGAACCGCGCGTTCGGCGAAAGGAACGCCGCGTCGACGCCGAAGGTGATCGGCGAGTTCACGTTGTTGCCGGTGTTGGCCAGTGTCTCGTTGGCGAACGACGAACCCGGCGCGAGCCCCTGGCTGAGGTCGATCGTCGCCGTCCGGGCGGCGCCGTCCTGCGGCGTGTCGGTGTAGAACGTCCGCCCGTAGCCGGCGTTGCCGGGCACGCCCTTGCGCTCGGCCACCGTCATCCGAACGAGCTCCGGCGCGCCGCTGGCATGCCCCATCGCCAGGACCTTGTTCACCGCGGCGGTGAGGTCGAGCGTGCGCCCGATCGGCACGTTGGTCAGGTCGAACGTCGGGCTGACGTTCTGGTGGCCGGTCGCCGCGAGCAGGTCGCGGGTCTGCACCGCGGTCAGCGGTACCCCCGCGAGCCGGGCGGCCTGCCGGACCACCGCGGCCGCGCCGGCGATCTCCGGGCTGGACGCGGACGTACCGCCGATCAGCTCTGGCTCGACCGAGACCGGGTCGATCGGGTTGCCATTCGCATCCTCGACCTGCGCCAGGAACAGCACGTCGTCAGCCGGCGCGGCGACGGCGAGGCGGTTGCCGGTGCCGGTGTGGAAGTTCTGCTGACCCGTCCACCGGGTCTCGGTCGTGGTCTGCGTGTGCTGCTGCAGCGACGAGATCGCGGTGTTGTTCGGCGAGTTGTTGAACACGTCGTTCAGCGTGGTGCCGCCGGACGCGTTGGATCCGGTGTCGGGCAGCAGTCGCGTCTCACTGGTCCACAGGTAGGTGTAGTTCGGGTCGGCCGGGTTGAACGAATCGAGGTCGGGCGCCTCGAAGCCGGCGGGCGCGAGGTTGTACGGGCCGGACGAGCCGTTCGGCGGGCCGGCTGCGCCCTCGAACGTCTGGCCGTCGCCGGCCGACGTCGTGGCGAAGATGTTCTGACCCATGGTGAGGGTCGCGACGGCGTCGCGGATCAAGGTCTGCGCCTCGAACTCGTCGTCGGGGAACTCGCCCGGCGGCAGCCCGTTGCCGATCGACGCCGTGATGACGGACGGGGCCGGGGTCTGCAGGAAGCCCGCACCGAGCCACGCGGCGAGGAAGTCGTTCGTGCTGTTGTTGAGCGGGTTGATCAGCCGGAAGTTGGCGCCGTACGCGTCGCCGAGGATCTCACCGAGCTGGTTGGGCGCCTGCGGGTTCGGCACGCGCGGGTCGCCGCGCGGTGGCGGGGCCATCGTCGAGAAGTCGAGCAGCACCTCGGTCAGGTCGCCCTGGCCGGAGTTCGTCCCGGCCGGGTCGAGCTCGACCGTGCAGTTCGTCGGGTTGTTCGGCGGGCAGTTGAGGTGCGAGATGAAGGTCGGGATCTTGGGCAGGCCGCGCTGCTCGAGGAAGCGCTGGCCGTTCTCCAGGACGGTGGACTGGTCGTTGATGTCGCCGAGCGAGATGTTCGTGATCGTCTCGCCCTGACCGGGCTGCTGCCCGAACTTCTTCTGCAGGTCGACGAACGCGCCGGTGACGTTGTTGCTCGCGGCGTCGTGGTAGCTCTGCCCGTCGGTGGCGAAGGCGTAGTTCGGTGGCAGGCCGGCGGCGCTGCTCGCCGCGCCGCTCGGAGCCACGCCCGGGCGGCCGATGACGGGCGTCCGTTCGGCCTTGGGCTGCTGGAGCTTGAAGTTCGGCATGGCGGTCCACACCAGGCCGGAGCTTTGCAGCCGGTTGGCGGCGTCGCCGTCGTTGATCGAGTGCGAGAACCGGACCAGGTAGGTCTGGGTCAGGTCGGTGAGGTACCGGCCGCTCGCCGCCATGGCGCGCTGCCGGGCGGCCAGCAACTGCGCGTCCGGGATGTTGGCGAACGCCCGCTGGACGCTGGTCGCGTGCAGGCCGGCCAGGATCTGGTTGACGTGGGCGGTCTCGTTGCTGACCGCGGTCGGTGACAGCCCGGCGCGGTGCGCGCCCTCGGCCGTCGTCTTGATCCTGGCCCCGGACACGCTGACCGGCGCGCGGAAGGCCACGAGCACCGAGCCGGCGAAGACGCTCGACGCCGGGAGGTGCACCGAGTGCAACTGGTGCGGCGGTACATCCAGTTTCGCTGCCGCCGCTGGCGCGGCCGTGGCGAGTGCGGTGACGACCACCGAGGCAACGAGCGCCACGGCGCTGACCGCGGCGAGACTTCGCCGGGTCCTGATTCGGGCTACGACCATTCCTGCTCCTCCGATTGCGGCATCCTGCAGGGAACGCCCGCGGTCGGCGTCGACGGTCGTCGTCGCGGGCGGGACACGTGCGTCACCCCCGCACGCACGTGCCGCCTGAGAACACGTTCGATCAACATGAGCCGTTCAATGCGCGGGGTAGCAAAAATGCGGTCCCGCACAGGAGGCAGGATTGCGGCCTGGTTACCGGTGCCCGGCCAGGTACCGCGTGAGGTGATCGATCACGTCGCGCGCGTCGTCCTCGATGCCGTGGATGAATGTGGATTTGCGCCGCCGCAGCACGGGCAGGCCCAGCGCGTACAGGCCCGGGCTGTCGACCACACCGCCCTCGTGGCGCAACTGGCCCTTCGCGTCGACCACGGGCACGTCGAGCCACCGGTAGTCAGGCCGGAAGCCCGTTGCCCACACGATCGTGCGGATCTCACCGCTTGCCAGGTCGAGTTGCAACCGCGTCGACTCGGGCACACGGGTCGGGGCGAAGCGTTCGGGCGGGCCGACCTCGGCATCGCATCCGTGCGCCCGAGCCCACTCGTCGAAGCCGTCCAGCAGGCGCGCCATCTTGAGGTCCGCGAGCGAGAACAGGTTGCGCAGGCCGCCGGAGAACAGCGCCCGGCCGTCGCGCACCGCCGCCCAGCGGCCCACCAGGCCGACGCCCATCGCCGTGAGGGCGTTGAGATCGAGCGTGGTCCGCTCGGGAGTCCCGACGAGCTGCGGCGACGGCAGCCGCCGGGCCCGCGTGAGATCGTCGACCTCGTCGTAGCGCTGGTCCCACACGCCGGACGCGTCCATCCACCACAGCACGTCGCGTCCGCGGTACGTGCGCGGCAGGCGGACGTGCTCGCCCACCGAGAGGGTCACCGGCCGGCCCGATCGCGCCAGCTCGGCGGCCAGTTGCACGCCGGTTGCCGACGCTCCCACGACGAGGACGCCACCGTCAGGAAGCCCGGCGGGATCGCGGTAGTCGAACGGGGTCAGCTGTTCGACGGACGCCGGCAATGCATCGTTGAACTGCGGCACCGTCGGTTGGTTGCAGGCGCCGCTCGCGATGACCACCGCCCGGCAGCGAATGTGCTCGATGTCCGGCTCGCCGGCTTCGCCGAATTCGCCGCGGCTGGTCGTCACGTCGTATCCGTCGTCAGTGCGTCGCACCGCAGTGACGTTCGTGCCGGTCCGGACGGGCGCGCGCGAAAACTTGGCGAACTGCTCGATGAACTCGACTACCTCGCTCATCGCCATGTAGCCGTCGGGATCCGGGCCCTCGTAGCGGTGGCCCGGCAGGCGGGTCTGCCAGTTCGGCGTGAGCAGCCGCAGGGAGCCCCAGCGCTCGTGCCGCCACGAGTTCGCCACCTCGCCGCGCTCGAGGACGACGTGGTCGATCGACCGGTCGCTCAGGAATTGGCTTGCGGCGAGGCCCGCGTGCCCAGCGCCGATGACGACCGCGGCAGTGTGCTCGATGGTCGGGCCTCTCAGGCGACCTCGACCGTGACGTCGGTGGGGTTCGTCAACGCGTCGAACACGGCGGAACGCTTCTGCGACTGGGCCACCAGCGCTTCGATTTCCTGCTCCGAGGCGTCCGCGTCGATCTTGAACGTCACCTTGATGTCGTTGAAGCCGTTGCGGACGTCGCTGTCGACACCGAGGATCCCGCGGATGTCGTGGTTGCCCTCGACGGTCGATTCGACCGAGCGCAGCTGAATGCCTCGGTTCTGCGCGACGGACGCCACGCCGGCCGTGAGGCAGCTGGCCAGGCCGACCAGCAGGTACTCGATCGGCGTGATGCCGTTGTCCTCCGCCGCGAAGACCTCGGGGTGGTCGGCATCGAATACGGCCGAGGTCTTGTGGCTGTGCTCCTCCCCGAGGCCGAAGAAGTTCTCGATCGTCGTCGTGCTGTGTACGCCGTTCTGCCACTTGGAAGATGCCCGCCAGGTGAACTGAGCGGCCTCCGGAGCGCCCCTCAACACTTCGCGCGCTTCAAGCAGCGCCTGCACGTTGACCCCGTTGGCGACCGTTGTCATGTCGTTGATGCCCCTCTCGCCCGCTTCTCTAGGTTCCTCATAGAGCTGCACGACAATACACCGGGACCGGCTATCATCGCGCCCATGGCGGCGCCAGCCTCGACTCTCGCGGCCGGCTCGGTCGGCACTGTCGGCACTGTGGAAACGCAGTACCTCGACCTGCCGACGCCGGTGCGGCTCGACTGCGGCCGGGAGCTGCATCCGATCCGCGTGGCCTACGAGACCTACGGCACGCTGTCACCCCGGCGCGACAACGTCATCCTGGTCTGCCATGCGCTCAGCGGCGACGCCCACGCGGCCGGCTACTCGAAGACGCCGCCCAAGGCGAGCACGCGCGACGGGTTCGCGGCCGAGGATCGCGACGGCAGCGCCAGCAGAGGGCTCGGTTGGTGGGACGGAATGATCGGCCCCGGCAAGGCATTCGACACCAACCGCTTCTTCGTCGTCTCCACGAACCTGCTCGGCGGCTGCCGCGGGACGACGGGGCCGTCGTCGATCGACCCGGCGACCGGCAAACCGTACGGGTCGGACTTCCCCGTGATCACGGTCTCGGACATGGTGCGAACCGAGCGTGCGTTCCTGGACGCCCTCGGTATCGAACGGCTGGCGGCGGTGGCCGGTGGCTCGCTCGGCGGCATGCAGGCCTTCGAATGGGCGATCCAGTTTCGCGACCAGGTCGATGCCGTCGTGGCGATCGCCAGCACGCACGCCCTGCACCCGCAAGGGATGGCCTGGAACTCGATCGCGCGTGACTCGATCATGCGCGACCCGGCCTGGCAGGGCGGCCACTACTACGGCACCGGCCGCACGCCCGACGCCGGCATGGGCGTGGCCCGGATGGTCGGACACATCACCTACCTGTCCGCACCCGCGCTCGACGACAAGTTCGGCCGGCGGCTGCAATTCGCCGACGACATCCGCTACACGATCACCGATCCGGAGTTCGAGGTCGAGAGCTACCTGCGCCACCAGGCCGAGTCATTCGTCAAGCGCTTCGACGCCAATACCTACCTCTACACCTCGCGCGCGCTGACCTATTTCGATCTCGCCCGGCAATACGGCGACGGATCGCTCTCGCGCGCGCTCGAAGGCGTTTCGGCGCGAACCTTGATGATCTCGTTCAGCTCCGACTGGCTGTACCCGCCCACGGCGTCGCAGGAGATCGAAGACGCCCTTCGCGCTCTCGGCAAGCCGGTCGAGTCGCATGTCATCGATGCGCCGTACGGCCACGACTGCTTCCTGCTCGAGGAAGCGCGCCAGACCCCGGTCATTCGCCGCTTCCTGGCCGACCGCGCGGCGGGCGCATGACGTTCGAGGAAGATGGCTTCGTGACCGACCAGCCCTCCCGCGCCGAGGAAGCCCGCGCATTCGGATTCGAGACCCGGCAACTGCACGCCGGGCAGCGACCCGACCCGAACACGGGTGCACGCGCGGTGCCGATCTTCCAGACGACCAGCTACGTGTTCGAGGACCCGGAATCGGCGGCGGCGTACTTCAACCTGCAGGAGTACGGGAACACCTATTCGCGGATCATGAACCCGACCGTCGCCGTGTTCGAGGAACGAGTGGCGAACCTCGAGGGCGGCGCGGGCGCCGTGGCGTTCGCCAGCGGGATCGCCGCGCAGGCCGCTGCGCTGTTCACCCTGTTGCAGCCGGGCGATCACGTCGTCTCGTCCTCGGCGCTCTACGGCGGCACGGTGAACCAGTTCAAGCACCTGCTGCGCAAGATGAATGTCGAGCTGACCTGGGTCGATCCCGATGATCTGGACGCGTGGCGGCAGGCAGTTCGCGCGAACACGAAGGCGTTCTTCGGCGAGACGATCGGCAATCCGGGCGGCAATGTGCTCGACATCGAGGCAGTGGCGTCCGTCGCGCACGAGCACGAGTTGCCGCTGATCGTCGACAACACGTTCGCGACGCCGTACCTGTGCCGTCCGATCGACTGGGGCGCCGACATCGTCATCCACTCGGCGACCAAGTTCATCGGCGGGCACGGCACGAGCATCGGCGGCGTCGTCGTCGAGGCCGGCACGTTCAACTGGTCCAACGGGCGGTTTCCCGTCGTCGCGGATCCGTCGCCGGCCTATCACGGCCTGCAGTTCCACGAGACGTTCGGCACCTACGGCTACCTGATGAAGCTGCGGGCCGAGACCCTGCGCGATCTCGGCGGGGCGCTCTCACCGTTCAACGCGTTCCTGTTCCTGCAGGGGCTCGAGACCCTCTCGCTGCGGATGGAGCGCCACGTCGACAACGCGCAGGCGGTCGCGGCGTTCCTCGAGTCGCACGAACTGGCGTCGAACGTGACGTACGCCGGACTGCCGACGAGCAGTTATCGCCCGCTCGTGGACAAGTACCTCCCACGCGGTGCGGGCGCGGTGTTCTCCTTCGACTGCGCGGGCGGGCGGACCGGCGGGCAGGACCTCATCCGCGGCGTGACCCTCTGGTCCCACCTGGCGAACGTCGGCGATGCGAAGAGCCTGATCATCCATCCCGCCAGCACCACCCACCGCCAGCTCAGCGACGACGAACTGCGGGCGGCCGGCGTCGCTCCGGGGACGGTGCGGCTGTCGGTCGGCACCGAGTCCGTCGATGACCTGATCTGGGACCTGGAACAGGGCTTCGCCTACGTCGAGAAGGTGGCGGCGACATGATCGACCTCGGGCGGTACCAGGACCCCTTGACGATCCAACGCGTGCTCCACAACGCCAAGACGATCGCGATCGTGGGCCTGTCGAAGAACGAGCTGCGGGCCAGCTTCTTCGTCGGCTATTACCTCAAGCGACACGGCTACCGGGTGATCCCGGTCAATCCCCGCGAGACGCAGATCCTCGGCGAGACGAGCTACGCGAGCCTGCGCGACGTGCCCGTGCCGGTGGATGTCGTGAACGTCTTCCGCGCGCCCGATGCGCTGCCGGGGATCGCGCAGGAGGCGGTGGCGATCCAGGCCGATGCCCTCTGGTGCCAGTTCGGCGTGATCAACGAGGAAGGTGCGCGGATTGCGGAGGACGGCGGCGTCACGGTGATCATGGACCGCTGCCTCAAGGTCGAGCACGCGCGCTACGTGGGCCGGATGCACTGGCTCGGCTTCAACACCCAGCGCATCACGTCCGTCCGCGCCGGACTCCAGTAGTCGACCAAGTCTCGACTGTCCACTGTGGACAGTCGGTTCACGGCGCGATCTTGCGGCTGCTACGCAGACGGCATCAGCCGCCCCCGCCCCCACCGGGGATGCCATCGTTGCCGACGGGGCGGGTTGGGAAGGCCGAGTCGTGCGCCGTGCCGGTGATATAGCCGGGTGAGTTGCGGCGCCGCCGGTCATAACGCACGGCCAGCGTGAGAATCCCGGCCAGCACCACTGCGAGAACTATCCAGAAAATGACGGCGGCCATGACATCTCCATTCGCGCGTCCGAATGATCACGGTCCCATACGAACGGAATGTCCCACAACCTAAGCGACATCAACTCGGAACGAACGGGCAGAGCTTGACCACAGGGCCCCTGGCCGGCGGCAAAGCCGGCCAGGGGCCCCGTTGCGCTGCGATCAAACGGGCGTCAGTCGCCGGAGTCCGACGACGGGATGTAGGCGCCCGGCACCTGGTCCGGCGTGAAGATCTTGCTCTCACCCGGGTAGGGCACCGTCCACCCGTGCGTCTGGTACCACGTGAAGTGGTTCATCTGCGCGGGGTTGGCGTAGTCGGGCACGGCGTTCGGCCCGGTCAGGCGCTGATGCGTCTGCCACTCCTGCCACTGCGCCGCCACCTGCTGCTCGCTCGCCGGCACCGTGGTCGACGGCACGGGCGCGGCCGTCGGGTCCTGCGGCGCGGGGGTGTCCGCGCCGCATGGCGGCAGGGTCGACAGACCCGCGGTCAGCGAGGTCCGGTTGGGCAGCGCGGTGAACGGCGTGTAGTTAGGCGTCTTGGTGAACGCCGCGGTCATCGGGCTGGCCGCGCTGTCCTTCTGGTTCATCGGGTGGATCCCGAGGATCTGCTCGATGGTCCGGATCATCGTGATCTGCGAGTAGTAGTGGTTGTCGACGACGCCGTGCTGGGCCCAGGGGCTGATGATCTGGATCGGGGCCCGGTGGCCGTCGACGTGGTCGAGGCCGGCCTGGGAGTCGTCCTCGACGACGAAGATCGCCGAGTCCTTCCAGTACGGGCTGTGCGAGATCTCGTCGACGATCCGGCCGACCGCGAGGTCGTTGTCGGCGACCTGGGCGGCCGGGCTCGGCGGACCACCGGTGTGGTCGCTGGAGAGCCAGAACATGTTCAGGTTCGCCGGGCCGTTCTGCTCGAAGTCCTTCTTCCAGATCTGGTACCGGTAGATGTCCGGGACGCTGGTGTCGAACTTCGGGAAGCCGTGCACCGACACGTCGTTGAGCGACGGGATCGGCGAGGACGAGACGAGCGGGTAGGCGGTGTCCTGCCCGGTCGCGGCCATGTTCTTGGCGTCGCAGTAGAGGTTCTGCCAGCTCGCGCCGGCCGGCTTGGTCAGGAACTGCTGGAACTCGCCGAAGTCGCGCACGGTCTTGCCCGCCGCCTGCGCACCGGTCCAGATGAAGCCGGACCGCTGGTGGCCGAGAGCGTCGTCCTCGGTGTCGTAGCTGCGCAGGTACTCACCGGCCGAGGACTCGGTGTACTCCGGGTCGTCGGCCTGCATCAGCCAGTTGTGACCCTCGGCGGAGTTCGTGCCGATGTCGTAGGTGTTGTCGTACAGCCCGAACTGCTCGAGCCAGCGCGTGCTGGTTCGGCGTCACGTTCTCGCCGAACTGCGCCAGCGCCGGGTCGCCGTTGCCCTGCGGCATGTCACCGTAGACCTGGTCGTAGGTCCGGTTCTCCTTGACGAGCAGGAAGACGTGCTTGATCGTCGAAGGGTCGCCGAGACGCGTCGGAACCGGCACCGCCTTCGCCTTCTTGCCCTTGGCGATCTCGACCGAGTTGTTGGTCCAGCCGTTCTGCTTGAAGACCGTGGCCGTGTAGCCCTTGATCGCCTGGTCGTTCGGCAGCTTGAACGCGCTGCAGGCTGGACGTCGTGTCGTGGGTGCCGTGCCCGGCGCTGTTGGTGGGGCGGCGGGCGTCGATGCCACGGGTGTTGGAGACCAGCACGTCGTTGCCGACGGTGGCGATCTCCGCGGGGAAGTAGTCCGTCGGGAGCAGGCCGACGTAGCTGACCGGCTCCAGCGGGCGCGTGTACCGGTAGACGGCGACCGCGTTGGCGCGGCCGAGCGTCACCAGCAGGTGACCGTCGTCGGTGAGCGTCACCGCGTCGGGCTCGTAGCCCACCGTCGCCTCCGGCCATGGCTGGGTGGCGATGGTCTGCTCGACCTTGTCGCTGGCGGTGTCGATGACCGACACGTCGTTGCTCGCCGTGTTGGTGACGAACACCGCCCCGTTCTTGGCGTACACGGCGGTCGGGTGCAGGCCGACCGTCGATGCTCGTGACGGCGGCCGCCGGGTTCGCGACAGGTCGATGACGCTGACCGTACCGGTGGTGGTGGCGCCGGTGACCGGGCTGGCCGGCACCTGGGTGTTGTAGGAGTTGATCGTGGTGTCGCCGGCCGTCGCCGGACGCCCGCCCTCGTTGCTGACGTAGAGCTTGCTGCCGACCATGGCCATGTCGCGCGGGGCGTTGCCCACGGCCCAGCTCTGCTCGATGGCCCCGGTCGCTGCGTCGATGGCGACGACGCGGTTCTGGCCGTTGACGGCGGAGTACACGGTGGAGCCGTCGGGCGAGAACACCGCCGCAGCCACCAGCGCGTGCTTGGGCCCGTCCGCCGGGATCGTGACGAAGGTCGGGGTGGCGAGGGTGCCGTCGGGGTTCACGGTGAACTTGCGGTAGCCGTCGGTCTGGCCCAGCCACAGCTGCGAACCGTCGGGCGAGTACGTGGGGCCTTCCTGGCCCACGTCGTTGCCGGGGATGCGCAGATCCGCCGACGCGTTGTTGCCGATGCGCTGCTGCACCTTCCAGGTCTTCAGATCCACGATGGTGAGCGCCATCGCGACCGTCGGTGACCGAGGCCGCGAGGTGGGTGCCGTCCGGGCTGACCGAGGACGACATGATCTTGCCGTCGTTGATGACCAGGCGAGTGCCGATCGGCTTGATGTACTGGTCGCTGGAGATGACCTGGCCCTGGTCGGTGGTCTGGCCGACCTGGTCGGTGCCGAACTGGTGGGTCTCGGCGAGAGCGACGCCGGTGCCGGCGGCGACGACGAGCAGTGGTCGCGGCGGCCGCGATGAGGTTCGCCCGGCGGCCTTTGCGTCGACTGAGAAGGCCGAAACGGTCCTTCTCGTCACGCCGACGGCGTGTTACCTGCATTGAGTTATCCCTTCGGGGTGGTGGGAAGCAGCTCGACGTTGCCGTCGAACTGCCAGAGCGGGTTCGGTGCGTCCCCGGTCGGGGTCCGCACCGGGAAGTAGCCGTTGACCTCCTTCGGTCCGTCGCCGTCGGCGACGTACCGGCCGTCCGCCTTGACGTCGAGTTGGTAGATGGCCGTCCCCGTGGCGTCGACGCCGGGCAGATGCCAGGAGACGACGCAACGCCAGTCGTTGCCCGGCCCATCTGCGGCGACGATGCCGCCGCCCTTGTTGCAGGTCGCCGTGGCCCGCAGCTGCGCCTCGGTGACGTCGGGGCGGTTGAGCTGCTTGGTCTGCAGGCGGTAGAGATGGGCGAAGGCGGTGGCAATCGACCGCTGCACCTTGCCCTGCTCGATCCCGGAGCCCAGGGCGCCGGTCGCCGGGGCGAGGACCCCGAACGTGAGCGCCGACCAGCCCGACCAGCGGCAGCGACTCCGGCGGTGATCGCGCGGCGCCCCGAGCCGTCGTGCGTCACGTTGGTGAAGTCGCGCCGCAGGAACAGCAGGTAGGCCAGCGCGGTCGCGGCGACGGCCCACACCAGGCTGACCACGATGCCGATCAGGAGCGCGCCGGACTGCGACCGGGCTGGTGAACAGGCCGTTCCAGGCGATGAACGCGTAGCTGGGCAGGGCGAGGCGCAGCGCGACGGGCATCGGCAGCAACTGGGCGAGTTGCATCGCGAGGGCGACGACGCGCGGGCAGCAGCAGGCCCATCGGCGATCGCCCCAGCGCGACGGACCCGAGCAGTCCGATCGCGGCGAGGGCCAGCGTCGGGGCGAGCACGCAGACCCAGGCGAGCAGCACCTTGCCGGCGGCGTCCGCCGGTGCCAGCAGGTGACCGTCGAGGCCGACCAGGGGCCGGTTGCCGACCGCGACGACCCCGCTGACCGCGCTGGAACAGGCCAGCCCGGCCACGAGCACCAGGATCACGGTGAGGCTGGCCAGCGCCTTCGCCACGAAGATCCGTCGAGGCGAGCGGACCGCCACCAGCAGGTGGCGCCAGGTGCCGAGCCGGTCCTCGGAGGCGAACACGTCGCCGGCGACCACCGAGGTCAGCAGCGGCAGCGCCCAGGTGCCCGAGAAGCCGAGCATCACCAGCGGTCCGGCCCAACCCGGTGGCGTGCATCCAGCGACCGAACAGGGTGTCGACGGGCAGCGAGCTCTGCTGGCTCACCGCGGCGACGAAGAACGCCGGCGCGATCCAGCAGGCGAGGACCAGCAGCCGTATCCGCCACTGCGAGAGCAGCTTGACCAACTCGAAGCGGTAGCCGCGCACCACCGAGACGGGGCGAGCGGCGGCGCGCAGCCGGAGCGTCGAGCACGGCGGCGGCGGTCATCGGCTGGTCTCCTGCTGCTCGGTGAGGGCCAGGAACGCGGCCTCGAGCGGCGACACCACGGGGGCAAGCTCGCGCAGCGCGATGCCCGCGTGCACGAGCCGCACCACCAGTTCGTCGAGGGCGGGCACCAGCGCGCTGCACGACGAGCACCTCGGCGTCCTGCCGTGCCCCGCCGTCGTCGACGACGCGGATCCCGGCCGTGTCGAGAGCCAGCCGGCGGGCGGCCGGCGGGTCGGAGGTGACGAGCCGGTAGTCGAGTTCACGCGGTCTCGGCGGCCAGCTTGCTCAGCGGGCCGGAGAAGACCACCCGTCCGGTGGCCAGGATGGTGACCTCGGAGCACAGCGCCTCGACGTCGTCCATCCGGTGGCTGGAGAGCACGACGGTGGTTCCGTCCGCCGCGAGCCGGGTGAGGACGCCGTGCACGTGCTTCTTGCCGGCCGGGTCGAGGCCGTTGGACGGTTCGTCGAGCACCAGCAGCCGGGGCTCGGTGAGCAGCGCGGCGGCGAGCCCGAGGCGCTGACGCATGCCGAGGGAGAAGCCCCGGACGCGGTCGTCGGCGACGTCGGTCAGCCCGACCTGGCCGAGCACCTCGTCGATGCCCGCGGTCTTCGCGTCGCGGCCGCGCAGAGCGGCCAGCGCGGCGAGGTTCTGCCTCGCGGTGAGCGACGAGTAGAGGCCCGGCCCGTCCACGAAGCCGGCAACACCGTCGGGGAGCGGCCAGCGCCCGACCGACCGGCGTCCCCAGAATCTCGAGACTGCCGTCGTCGGCGACGGCCAGGCCGAGCAGCAGGCCGAGCAAGGTCGTCTTGCCCGCGCCGTTGGGCCCGACCAGTCCGTGGATCTGCCCCGGCGCCACATCCAGATCGATGCCGTCGAGCGCGACGACGTCGCCGAAACACTTGGTGATCGTGCGAGCCCGGACTGCTACGACTGACGGCATACGTCCCCTTTCGTAACCCCCCACAAAGGAACTTAGGGGACAGCACTCCACACAGGTAGGGCAGCTGGCCAAACGCTGATGGAACAGGAGGTGACCGGCATATGCCGCGTCGACGCCACGCCCAGCTGGATCACGGCCCCGGTGGTGGGGTTGGGTCCGGCACGGCACAGCCATGGACGCGCAGGGCAGGTGCCATTCGTGGTGCCTGCTCGTGGGCCTGGCGGCATGCGAGACTGCCTGCGTGCGACGCAGTTGGCTGGCGCTGATCTTCCCCTTGTACGGGGAGGACTATCGGCGCGGCGACCTCGCTCCCTAGACGGCAGGACCGGTACCGGCCCAGCGCCGCGGCCTGTCGCGGTGACCGTCCTTCGTCCTGCATCGGAGACGTCCATGCCCTGGGGGCTTCTGTTCGCACGCGCCTGTCCGCCGCGCGGATGAGCAGCGTGCACACGGTCTTGCGTAGACCGGGAGTACCGCCTGTCGCCGCCTGGTCATTCGTCGGCCGGCTGCCGACGGCGGCGACGCCGATCGCCCTGTTGATCTTGCTTCACGACCGGCCGCAGGGTGTCGCCGGCGCGGACTTGACGTCGGCCTGTACGTGTCGTCGCGCGTCCGGTCACCATTGCCGGCTGTGCCGCCGTCTGCCTGGGGCCGTCATCGCCTGCGGCGCGTTCCCCATAGGGGTCCCGGCCGCCGAATCACCTCTTGCACGGATGAGCAGCAGTTGATCGATCCAGCCGGACGTCGCGCGGTCGAGCGCGCGATGCGCAGAGTCGCCGACGACGAGGTGCTTCCCCGGTTCCGGCATCTCGTGCGATCAGACGTCCACGAGAAGGCGCCGGGCGATCTCGTCACCGTCGCCGACCGGTCCGCCGAGGCCGCGCTCGGAACCGCCCTGTCGCGAATCGTGCCGGGATCCGTCGTGGTGGGCGAGGAATCGGTGAGCCGCGACCCTGACGTGCTGCAGGCGCTGGGCGGGTCAGATCCGGTGTGGATCATCGATCCGATCGACGGCACCGAGGCCTACGTCGACGGGAGTCCCCGCTTCACCATGCTGGTCGCCCTCGCCGACCGCGGCCGGCTGGTGGCCTCGTGGACGTACGCGCCCGCGCTCGACACCCTCGCGACGGCCGTCGACGGTGGCGGAGCCTTCGTCGACGGCACCCGGCTCCGCGTCCGCCCGGCCGGGCCGGCCCTGCGCGATCTCGACGTCGTCACGCCGCAACCGCGCTGGTGGACGGACTCGACCCGCGCCCAGATCAACGACCTGTGCGGCTACGCCGTTGCGCTCTCGTTCCTCGACACGTCCGGCCTGGAGTACGTCCGGCTTGCCGGCGGACGCCGTGCGGTCATGATCGTCACCTGGGAACACGTGTGGGATCACGCCGCTGGTCTGTTGCTGCATGCCGAAGCCGGCGGTGTGAGCCTCGCGGCCGACGGGCGGGCGTTCGACCTGCGGGGCGGGAACGCCCTACCGCTCGTCGTCGCACCCGGCCGCGAGGTCGCCGAACGGGTCCACGCAGCGCTCAGATCGCCACGCGAATTGTGAACGCCCGAGCAGGTCAGACGGTCACCGTCCGCCGCAACCGCAAGCCGGCGACGAGGCTGAAGATCGCCATCGCCGCGACGCCGGCGTAGAGCAGCCGAGCGGCGTCCACAGTGGACGGTTCGCCGAGGTTCACGAGCACGCCGCCGACGGCGGATCCGAACGCGGTGGTCAGCGTCTGGACGATCCCGAGTGCCGCCGCGGCCTTGTTCGACTCACCCGAGTCCTCCGAACTGGCCATGGCCGGGAACGCGAATCGCGAATACGCCACACCGATACCCGCGCCCGAGATCATCATCGTGCCGACCCATCCGAGAAGCCGGGCCGGGCCCGCGTGCTCACTCTGGAGCAGCGCGGTCGCGGCGAGCCCGCCCACCAGCATGACCGGTCCGGCCACGCGCAGCGCGCGCATCGCCCGCTCGCCGGAAGCGCGGCCCGACGCCAACTGCGCCACCGTCCAGCCGGCGGAGAAGGCCGCCCCGAGAAAGCCCGCGGCGAGCGGTGACAGCCCGCCCAAGCGCTGGCCGAACAGCGGCACGAAGGTCTCGATGGACAGACCGACGGTGAGGCCGGCGATGCCGACGTAGCACCAGCGAAAAGCTGAAGCTGACTCGAACATCATCTTCGGGAGGATCCGCGCAGCCGCGACACGCTCGCGCAGCAGGAACACGGCGACCAGCACGAGCCCGACGAGAATGGCGGCCACGGTAGGTCCGCCCTTCGGGACGACACCGGCCAGGCTCACGGCCGTCGCCGCCACGGTCATGAGTGCGAGCGAGCCGATGGGCAGCGGATCGGCCGTGCTCTCCGCGCGCGTCGCGGGCACCGCGCGCAGTGCGAGCAGTGCGATGGCGACCGCGACGATCACCATGACCGAGAAACCCAGCCGCCATTGGTGGATCTGCGCGAACGCGCCGCCTAGCCCCGGACCCGCGATGTTCCCGATACCCCACATCGCGGAGAGAACCGCGAGCATCGGTGCCCACAGCCCTTGCGGCAGGACCACTCGCATGACCACCAGCGCCAGACCGGCGATCAGCCCACCGCCGAAGCCCTGCACCAGCCGGGCGACGATGAGTACCCAGATCGACGGGCTCACTGCACACAGCAGGCTGCCCGCGGCGAATACCGTCAGCCCGAGCAGCATCCCGCCGCGCGTGCCGCGAGCGGCGAGCAGTCGGCTGACGATCATCGCGGCGAAGACGGACGCGACGAGGAAGGCCGTGGTCGTCCAGGCGTAGTAGTCCTGCCCGCCGATGTCGGCGAGCACCGAAGGGAGAAGGCTCGACGCGACATAGTTGTTCGTCGCGAACGCAACGGTGCCGCCGGCGATGACGACGGCGGTGCCGAGGTACTCGCGGTCCCACAGCCGTTCCGGTACGGCCGGCCTATCGGTATGGGTCAAGGTCATGATGGCCACGCTAAAACCCCAAGTGCACTTGAGGTAAAGGTGCGAGGATCATGTTGTGACGAAGCTCAATCCGGCTGAACTGCTCTCCGTCGGCGAGGTGTCGCGGCGCACCGGGGTCGCCGTCAGCGCGCTGCATTTCTACGAGGCGCAGGGCCTGATCTTCTCCACCCGCACGTCCGGCAACCAACGGCGCTACCCGCGGCACATGATCCGCCGGATCTCACTGATCCAGGTCGCCAAGCGGCTCGGCATCCCACTCACCTCCGTGCACGACGTCTTCGCGACGCTGCCGCCGGATCGCCGCCCGACCAAGCGGGAGTGGGAGCGGATCGCGCAGGCGTGGTCCGCGGACCTGACCGAGCGGCGCGTCGAGCTCGAACGCCTGCAGGACGAACTGACCGGGTGCATCGGTTGCGGATGCATCTCGATGACCGCGTGCCGGCTGCTGAATCCGAACGACGAACTCGGCGAGCAGGGTGCCGGCGCGCGGCGCCTCGAGCCGCCCGATACGGGAGCATGACGACGGGCTCCTGCCTGACGCCCGGATCGGTGAGTAGGGCGAAACTGGCTACCTGCTGGAGTGTTGGTCTGGCACTGTGTCCGGCATGACCGGACAGCTCACCCCTTTGCAGGAACAACTTCGCGAGATCTTCGACCGACGCGACCGGGCCAATATGCAGCCCACCATCGACGCGTTCCGCGCCGTACTCGAAGACCACCCGGACGACCCGGAAGTGCTCTATGAGGTCGGTGGCGCCTACGACACCGACGGCCAGGAAGAGACTGCGGTCGGCTACTACCAGCGGGCGATGGCCGCCGGTCTGGACGGCGACACGCTTCGGCGCTGCCTGATCCAGTACGGCAGCACATTGCGCAACCTGGATCGCTTCGACGATTCCCTGGGCGTCTTCGCCGAGGCGCGGGACAGGTTCCCGGACTCGGCATCCGTTCGGGTCTTCGAGGCGCTGACGCTGCACGCCGTAGGCCGAACGGACGCATCCATGGCGCGCATGCTCGAACTCGTCGCTGACCACGTCCGCACGCCCGAGATCCTGCGATACGAGGCCGCCATCAGAGGCAACGCCGAGTACCTCGCCGACCGCTCCGCTCAGGGCGCAGAGGTGTAGCCGAGTGCCGGTACCGGCGAGGTGAAGTAGCTCGTGATCTGGCTACGTGCCACCTTCGACGGCCTATGGCTGACGGCAAGCAAACGCGCGAATCGTCGGAGTGTTGCGACGTTCGTGTGGCCGACGAATTGATCTGACCCAGCAGCCGTACACGATTGGGGCTCAGCACGGTGAGCGAGAGCAAGTCTGATCGCTTTCTCTTTATCGGCACGACGAATACCGATGCCGCCGTAAGCAAGTTGAAGGCGGGGGGTGTGCAGTACGTCCAGAAGCGCCTCGAATCAGGTCTACCGAACTGGGCAAAGATCCAAACGTTCATCGAGGCACCCCACGTTCGAGGTGTCATCGCAAAATTGACGGCACAAAACTACCTAGCGATGGCTGATCCTGTCTTCCGGGCGGCCGCTACGCGCATATTCACCGCACTTTCAGCCAAGCCCCATATTCTTTTCGTGCACGAGGCGCTTCTTAACAATGAGGAACCGCTGGACGCGCAAGACTCGCTGGACCGCTTCGACGGCGACACCTACATGCATTACCTGCTCAACACCAATCGGTGGACTGTGCCTGATCCGAAGGTGATCCGGGATATCAACGCGCTCATCGAGGAGCGCGATATTCACCTCGTACCCTATCGTACGAATGCCGAGCTATCCGTCCTCGCATCAGCCTTCATCGACGACAACGAGCGACACCTCTTGTTTCGTGTATACGTCCCGGCCGGGCGGCTGTACGCCGCAGAAGCGGATAAGCTGCTGAGCCTTTTTCGCGAGTGGCTCGGACAGATCGGAAACGGATCAGTCCGCCAAGACGGGTACGCCACGACAGCGGGAAAAGTGTATGAGTTCTTCGGCGATGATTCGCTGGCAACACTTGGACTGTCAGCTCAGTTCGATACTTTCTCAAGGTTCCTCGATCGATGCGTTGACGACCCGGCCGAGGCGCAACGCATTCTTGAACAACTCGGCCTGGACTCACGATCGGGCGCACCGCTCGTGGCGCGATACGGCAAGGAGGTCCGCCGGCTGCATCTCGACCTGCGGCAAGCGCGAGAAAGTCGAATCCTCGCTATCAAGCAAAGCCTCGAGTCCGAGGTTCTGGAACTCTCGACAGCCACCGAATGTTCGGACCAACTCGGAAGTCTCGTCGAGTCGATGGTTCCGTCAGTCGGTCACGACTCACTGGCCTATGCGCTGGCCCCTTCGGTCCTAGGTACACCGCCGGCTACGCAGTCGATAAATATCAATCAACAGATAATCCAAGCCGCCCAGACAACCGTTGTGCAGAGTGTGCAGGGAACCGTGCACCTCGGCCCGGAGGCCTGCGAGCTGATCACGCTGGCCCGGAAGTTTGGCGAGGCCCGAGCCGAATCGCTCGAATCCGACGTGCACGAACTCGAGGATGTCGGCGCCCGGCCTAGCGCGCGCCTCACCGCTCGTCAACGCCTCAAGGCATTCATGGTCAAGCTCGGCGGTCGAGTCGAAGCATCCGCGCTGGGTGCCCTCCAGACGTACTTGGAGACCAAGCTCGGCCAGCTGCCATTCTGAGCCGGCCGTCGAGCCGAATTGGCCGCGACGATGCGCGCACGGTTCTCAACGGCATCACGCGGTGCTGTCGCGGTGGATGACGCCACGGGCTAGCCGGGCCAGGCCCGCAGGGCGAGATCGACGACGCGCCGTAGCTGACTACGGCTGGCCCCGCCGGCCGCTTGGACGGCGATGCCGTCGGTCAGGGTGCTGACGAAGCGGGCGAGGTCCGCCGGGTTGGCGTCGGGCGGCAGGTCGCCGGTGGATCGGGCCTGTTCGAGGCGGCGCCGGAGGGCGGCTTGGTCACGCTTGCGACGCGCGATCACGTCCTGCCGAACCGGGTCGGCCTCAGGCCCGCAGGCTTGGGCGCATCGCACGTTCAGGCAGCCGTGCGGGGTATGGGTGCCCGCGGTGAGCTCGATTGCGCCGTACGCGAGTGCCTCGACGACCTCGCGCGCTCGGGGGAGGTCAAGCGCGGCGGCGGCAAATGCACCCGGACCCGCCACGTAGCGGTCGAGCACCCGGGCGAACAGTTGCTCCTTGTTGCCGAACGCAGCGTAGAGGCTGGGACGGTTGATGCCCATTGCCTCAGTCAGGTCCGACAGCGCAGTGCCCTCGTAACCTTGACGCCAGAAGACTTCGAGCGCTCGGTCCAGCGCGTCGTCCATGTCGAACGCACGCGGGCGACCTCCAGGCATGCTTCCTCCTGAGTTTTTTACCTCTCGGTACGGTACTCCCTTGACGGCTGACCTCAGCACCTTCTAGTTTCTTACTGATCGATACAAAACTAGAGAGGTGCGCAAATGGCTGATCAGGTAAGGGTCGGGATTGTCGGCGCCAGCATGAATCGAGGCTGGGCGGTGGCCGCACACCTTCCTGCGCTGGCCCAGCTCGACGAGTTCGCCGTGACCGCGGTGGCGACGACGAATCACGCTTCGGCCCGCCAGACCGCCGACGCATTCGGCATTCCGCATGCGTTCACGGATGCGGGCGAACTGGCCGCGCATCCGGACGTCGATCTGGTGGTTGTCTCGGTCAAGGCCTCCGCCCACGCCGAGGCGATCCGGGCCGCCCTTGCGGCAGGCAAGCATGTGCTTTCCGAATGGCCGCTCGGCGTCGACGCGAACGAGGCGAGCGAACTCGTCGACGCGGCCAATGCTGCGAACGTCATTCACTCCGTGTGCCTGCAGGGATATCACTCCGCAGGCGCGCACTTCGTCAGCGACCTGATCGCCGAGGGCCGCATCGGCCAGGTCGAATCGATCAGCATCATCGCGGCCGGCGACCCGCTGGGCGGAAGCAGACTTCCGCAGGCGCTCGCGTTCGGCGCCGAACCCAGCGCCGGTAATACCGTGCTGAGCATCATGGCCGGGCACACCCTCGGCGTGCTCGATCGGCTCGTCGGCAGTCCGATCGAGGTATCGGCCGTCATCGCCAACCTCCACGAGACCGTCACCATCGCGGAGACCGGCCAGACGCATCCCGAACGGTGCCGCTGGCCAGGTCGCTCTGCACGGAGTTCTGGAGGGTGGCGCCGTGCTGTCGCTGAGCATCCATGGCGGCAACGCGGCCACACCGGACGGCTTCGTCATCACCATCGCCGGCACCGACGGCACGCTGACCGTCACGCCGCGGGATCCCCGGCCAGTACGTGAACTGGGCCGACTGGCGCGTCCGCGTGCGGACCGGCGACGGCGCATCGACCGAACTCCCGATACCGCAGCGCTACCGATCGACCGCGACCGGCCTTGCCGGCCGGTCCCGCTGCGAGCCTCGTCCCTGTGTACCGGGAGATCGCTCAGGCGATAGCCGAGGATCGCCCGGCGCATCCCAGCTTCGCAACCGCGCTGCGTCACCACCGGGTGCTCGCCGCCGCCGAGCGGGCAGCCGAAACCGGCGTACGCCAGCGGGTGACCGCGGTGGTCGGATCGTGAACATTCTGATCATCGGCTCGACCGGGTACATCGGCTCGCGGGTCGCGGTCGCTCTCGCCGGCGCCGGGCACGACGTCGCCGCCCTGCAGCGACCGGGCGGTGGCTCCACTCGGTACCGTCCCGTGATCGGGGACCTGGCCGACCCGCCGTCGCTGACCCGCGCAGCCGCCGGTTTCGACCGCGTAGTTCATGTCGGCGCTCCGATCGACGAATACACCGACCGGGCCGGCGTCGACGCCCTGCTCGGATCAGGCAGCCCACTGCTCTACACCACCGGGGCTGCCGTGCTCGGCGCCGGCCCGGGCGACGAAACCAGCGCGCCGGACCCACACCCGGTCGCGGCCCACCGGCCGGCCATCGAGCAGCAGGTACTGGCCGCCAAGGGCTGGATCATCCGGCCCGGCATGGTCTACGGCAACGGCGGCGGCCTCGTGCACGGCCTGCTCACCGACAAGGCATCCGAGTACGGCACCGGCATCTACATCGGCCCGCCGGGCACCCGCTGGCCGGTTGTCCACGTCGATGACCTCGCGGCCCTCTACGTCGCCGTCATCGCCCACGCTGCGCCGGGAACGATTTGGCACGGCATAAGCGAGACCGTCCGGCTCGACGCAATCGCCGCCGCGCTCGGCGGGGGCAACGCGACCACCTGGCCACTCGCCGACGCCACCGTGCAACTCGGACCGCTCGCCGACCTGTTCACCCGGGACCAGGACGTCTCATCGGCCGCGACGCAAAAGGCCCTGGGCTGGACACCGGCCCACACATCGATCATCGACGACCTCACCAGCCGGCAAGGCTGATCTCCGTGATCTGTCGAAGAGTGGGCTGATCCGCACTGCGGCAACGGCGACCCGCACGATCGCCGATCTCGGCGCCGATGCAACCGAATCCATCGCCGCGGAGTATTACCAGGCATGGACTCACTCGGGCCGGAGTTCGACGCGTTCGTGCGCGAGAGGTCGACCGCGCTGCTGCGCACCGCCTACCTGCTCGTCGGGGACCGCGGACACGCCGAGGACCTGGTGCAGACCGCGCTGCTGCGCACTGCGCGGCGCTGGAGGCACGCCAGCGCCGATCCGGCGGCGTACGCGCGACGGGTGTTGGTCAACCTCGCCAAGGACCGGTGGCGCAATCGCTCCCGACGGCCACGGGAAGTCGACATTCCCGACGAGCTGCGCGACACCGATCCCGGCGACCAGGTGCTGCTGCGGCAGGTGCTGCAGCACGCCGTCCTGCAGTTGCCGGCGCGCCAGCGCGCCGTCCTCGTCCTGCGCTATTTCCAGGACCTGACCGTGGACGAAGCCGCCGACGCCCTCGGCTGCAGCCCCGGAACGGTCAAGAGCCAGACCCATCACGCCCTCGCGAAGGTCCGGCAACTGCTGGGCGAGCAGGGCACCGATCTGAAGGAGACCGAAGATGCGTACTGACGACGAGCTGACCTTGCTGCTGCGCGCCGGCTTCGACGCGGCGACCGAGCACCTCGCCGCGTCCCCGGCGCTCGCGACGCAGGTGCGCCGCCGGCACCGGGTAGCGCAGCGCCGCCGACTTGCGGTGGGGGTCGCGCTGCCGGCCGCCGCGACCGCGGTCGGCACCGTGCTCGCCGTCGGCGGCGGACGCGCGCCCGGTCCGGCGCCGATCGCCGCACCGACGGCGGCGCAGTCCGGGACGTCTGCCCCGACGACCTCGCCCCGGCTCCGACCGGTCAGCTACCGGTTGGCGCTTCCGACCGCGGGCGCTCCCGTAGATTGCCGCGGCAAGGTGGGCGCAGTCGGCAAGACCGCAACCCCGAACTCCGTGTGGGTCTGGACCGAGAACGGCAAGTGCCAGGCCGCGGCGGTCATCGCGACGAACCAACTGCCGGCGGACGCCAAGCCCATCACCCTCGGCCAACTGACCGGCCTGCGCGGCACCACCGACTCGGCGAACGGCACGCGCACGATCTACGCGCCCTTTGCCGCAGGCGAATCCACGGTGCATCCCGACGGTGGGTGGATCGGCCTGACCGTCGCCGCCGACACGCCGGAACGGGAACTCGTCAGGTTCTTCGTCCCGACGAACTAGCGATCCCGATCCCGATCCCGGTCGCGGCCGGCTCGGCGTTCGCGTCTTCGCCGGGACTCGCAAAGGGTGATGTTCGGCCGCGAGGCTCGTATGGCGAATTCGGTGCTCTGGGCGACGATGTCACGCGCGCAGGGTGATCTGACTGCGCTACATCGGCACTACGCTCACGCCCTGACCGGCAGCGCGATCGCCGGCAAGTCCGCTGGACGGCTCGGACGGTCGCAACCGCGGTTGCCGAGGCAGCCAAATTCGCTGGGAGGTGGACCATGGCAGTTGACACGTTCATCGCCTATGTCGGCGTGTACGACAGCGTCGCCGACGCCGACGCCGACTATGACCTGGTCAAAGATCTGCATACCAAGGCAAATTTGATCGACGCCTATGACGCCGCGGTGATCGAGCATCGAGCCGACGGCAAGGTCAAAATCACCAAGAAGCACGAGACTCCGACTCGGGTCGGCGGCGTGCTCGGCGGCGGCGTGGGTCTGGCCACCGGCCTGGTTGTGGCTCTGTTCCCGTTTGCCGCGATCGGCGGCGGCCTACTGGCAGCGGCAACCGGCGGCGGTGCCGTCCTCGGCGCGGTTGCCGGCCACGCGGCCGCCGGTATGAGCCGTCACGACCTCAAGGATCTCGGCGAGCACCTCGACGCCGGGCAGGCGGGCCTGGTTGTGGTGGGCGTTTCCGACATGGGCGCCAAGATCGAGCACGCCATGAAGAAGGCCAAGAAGGTCGAAGCCAAGCAGTTGAAGGCCGACAACGCCGCTATTGAAGCCGACGCACAGGCCGCGCAGGCCTGACACCACCGCGGCGAGCGCCGAACCATCAATGTCAGCGGTCTAGTCAAACGAGGGCAGAAATGACCACCTTCACGGTGTGGAAGTTCGAAGATCCGGACGGCGCAGAACGTGCCGCCACGATCCTTAAGGGCGCCGAAACGGATCACCTGATCAAGGTGCTCGACCAGGCGGTCCTGTCGTGGCCGGTCGGCAAGTCCCGTCCCGCCCTGAAGCGGAATCACGAGAGTGCCCGGCACGACACCGGGTGGGGGGCATTCTGGGGCTTGATCATCGGCGGGCTTTTCTTCATCCCACTGCTCGGTGCTGCGGCCGGCCTTGGCATGGGGGCTCTCTTGCATGCGACGGAAGGTGTCGGCATCGGCAAGGACGAACTGGAGAAGATCCGCACTCAGGTGACAGAGGGAACGTCAGCACTCCTGGTCATCACCGATGAGGGCGACCTCGACCGCGTCGGTGAACGCTTTCACGGCATGCACTCGACCCTGGTGACCACAAACCTCACTGAGCCAGAACGTAAGCTTCTCCTCGAGACGTTCGGCGATTGACACCTACGCACGGCGCTCGCGGCAGCGTCGTTCTTGACTTACTGCGAAACAATGTCTGCGGTCGTCGCATAGCACCGGTGCGTGAGTCGTGCTCAGCAGCACGACGGACTGCGGCTTGTCGTGAAGCTGAGGGGGCCACGTGATTGCGTCGAGGCCGGACGCGGGCTGGACGCCGGCCGATCCGAGCCCGGCGTGGAACCAGAGCACGTATCGAATGGCGGCGCAGCGGCCGTCCGGGATCTCCTCCGAGCAACTTGCTCGCCTGATCCGCTCGTGGCCGGCGGAGCACGTTCTGCGGTTTACGGCGAGTACGCCCGACACCGATCGCCACTCGGCAATCGATGCCGCTGGCCTTGATCTTCTTGACGCCCGGCTGCGGCAGGTGGTCTTCTTCGACACCCCTGATCTCACCCTCACCCGGCGCGGCATCACGCTGTGGGCATCGCGGATTCAGCGCCGACCGGCCAGCGCGGGGATCACGTTTCACCCATGGGGTACCGGCCGGCTGGTGGCACCGGATCAGGCCGTTGCCGACGTCCCAAGAGACTTGCATGACTTCGAACTTGAGGTTGACGCTGTGCCCGGCGGCTATGCCTGTGCAGCCACCCGGCGGACAACGCTTGACGACGTCGAACTCAAAGACGCGCTCGCCGGTCGACGGCCTATCGGCAAGCTGTACACGAAGGATCAGCGAACACTCCTCAAGCGACTGACGTCGGACGAGTTCCGATCCGACAACCTGTTGCTTCTCGGTCCGATCAATGTGTTCAGGATGAGATTTGCCGGGCTGGGATTCGACCGCTCGGGCTTCGCGGAATTGTGGAATTACCCCGAGGGATCGCGGATCCTCAAGCTCACCACCAAATGCAGTCTCGCAGCGGTGTTCGACGTCGCCGCCGCGACCCGAACGCATCTCGATGCGCATGGCATGGGGGGTCTCGCAGAGCCACACCGCAACACCGCCAGCGCACTCGAACGACTCGCCCGGGCGCAACGGGAAGCGGAGTAGAGGGCCGCACCACCAGATACGCCGGTGCCGAGCCAGCGCCGGTGTGTCCATCGATGGCTCCGTTGCCGCGCCGCGCGACCGCAGTCGGCCTTCAGGCACGCTCCGTCAACGGTGTCTGCCCGCTCCTGCGGGGGGCTGAATCGCGGTGTCGACGGACGACAACGCGTTCTCCAAGTCAGTAGCCGTCGAGCTCAGCAGGTTCATGGCGGCAGCTGTGTCCGCCGTCGTGTCCAATGCGCCGAGGTGCATCCGCGCTGCCCGCACCGCGTCGCGCAGGGCATGGGCCCGACTGCCGTCGACATCGTCAACGGCGCTTACCTCGAGCCGCGTCAGCTGATCTTCGGTCGCGATGACGCGGTCGGCCTGGATCCGCCAGCCGCCGGCCATCTGCTGAGCGGTCGGCGCACGCCCGAGCTGCGGCAGGAGCTCATGCGCGAACCAGGCGACCCCGTTCATTGCCGCGGTGAACTCGTCCCTCCACGCGTGTCTCCGGCTTCGCCGGCGCAGCAGGAGCACGGTCGCTGCTGCGGCGCCCAGCACAACCGCACCGAGCAGCCACCACACCCACGCCGGCGTGGAACTAGCGCTACTCGCGTTGCTGGATGCCGCGCCGGTCGCTGTCGTCGGCTTGGTCGTCGCCGTCGGGGTTGCCGTCGCAGTTCGAATCGCCGTGCTCGTCTGGGTCTCGACGGCCGTCTGGGTACGGGTCTGCGTTGCGGTTCGGGTCGTCGTCTGGGCTGTCGTCTGGCTTTCGGTGCGGGTCTGGGTTTCCGTCTCCGTCTGCGCGGGTGACTCCGAGCGAGTCGGCGGCACGCGAGTCGTGGCCTGTTCGGCCGGCTGGCTCGACGCCGCCGACGTCGCCGCCCCCGAACGTGCAGGCTGGCCGGACAGAGTCAGCGACCTGGACGGACTGACGTTGCCCGACTTACCGCACGACGAGAGGACCGTCGCAGCCGCAAGCAAAGCAACAAGTGCTGCCTGCCGTCCGAGCCGCCGATCCGAGCGCCGACTGAGGCACCGCTCAGATTGCTCAGATTCCATTGGGAATCGGCCACGCGCCGGCGGAATGATCACGTCCTGATCCCTCCCGACCGGTATGACAGCAGGTGCGCCGCGCCCACGCTGGTTCGGGCGCTGCGTCAGACTGTGCGGGCCGCGGGCGGCGCTGTCATCACCTATCCGGCGTGATCGGCCGGCGGGCATCTGGCCGGTACGGTTCGCGGGCGTGCGGTCGTGCGGTCGCGCCGTCCGTGGGTGACGTCCGGCTGACGGTCCAGCGACAGCAATCGGCCCCTAGCGGTAGCCGTAACTGATCGACGAGTCGGTTTCACCCAAGTTGGACGAGGCCGCGCCGCGCTTCGTGGCCCAGGATGATAGGTACGCGCGCCGAGACCGATCGTGCGTGACTTTTGTGGCCCGACATCGTGGCGCTCGGGCCGCGGAGGGGGTATCGCATGGCGCTGTCCGACGATGAGCGACGAGTGCTGGCCCAGATCGAGCGGGATCTGGTTGCCGACGACCCCGGCTTTGCCGAATCCATCAGCCGTCGCCGGGTGGGGATCCCATGGGCCGTTTGGGCGGGTGGCATCTTCCTCGGCCTCACCTGCGTCGTGATCGGCCTCGTGATCGCCGGCGGCATCGGCACAGCGGTCGCCGTCGTCGGCTTCGTGCTCATCATCGCCAGTTGCGCGGTCGCGCTCCGGGCGCGCCGCCCACGGCGTCCCCGGCCGCCGCGCGACACGGCGGCGTGACTTCCACCCAGGACGTGAGGACGTCAGGTCCCCGCCGATCGCACAAGCGGATGGCGGGACGTGACGCGCTCGTCGACCGACAGCAGTCCGTCTGTCCCTGCGGCGAGAGCCGACTGGGGAACTGACGCCGAGCCGTTCGGCCGCCCACCAGACCAGGCCGGGTCGGCGAGCGCCCCGAGCGCAAGGATCGAAGCACGGTCTCTCGGCTCGCTCTTCCTGCCTACAGAACGGACAACGCGATGGATTCGATCAGGGCCGCACTCGAGGAACACTGGCGCGCATCGGAGCGCGGGGATACCGAAGCCGAACACGCCATCTACGCCGCGGACGCGATCCTCGATTACCCCCAATCAGGTGAACGTTTCCGAGGCCGCACGACGATTGCGGCCCAACGTGGCGGGCACCCTGCCGATCGGCATTTCACGGTGTTACGGATTCTCGGCACTGAGAACCTGTGGGTTAGCGAATGCATCATCACCTATGACGGCACACCTACCTATTCGGTCAGCATCATGGAATTTGCTGACGAGAAAGCGGTGCACGAGACGCAGTACTTCGCGGACAGCTTCGGTGCACCTGCCTGGCGGACAGCACTCGCAGAGCCAATGCCGGGCAGGCACATCGATGTCGGCGACGGTTGAGAACTGAACTCGTGTCGTCGGCGGCTCCAAGCGATCACTGGCAACGCCGGCGGCCCCTGGACGCGGCCGGTGTGCCGGTGTGCGTCACTGCCGAGGTGGGTTCAACTGGTCAAGGGGGTGAGCACTTGGATTTGCGGCGGGGCGGCCAGGATTTCGTCGAAGATGGCCATGAGTGAGGTGACGTGCTCGCCCTGCAGATGCCGTTGCCAATCCTCACGGGAGGCCCATCGTTCGACTGCGACCACGCTGGTCGGATCGTCGGCCAGCCGGTGCAAGGTGAATTCAAGGTTGCCGGGCTGGGCTCGCGTAGGCGCAATGCGGGCGCGCAGCTCGCGCTCAAGGTCGTCGACACGGTCTGACTTGGCGCGGGCGATTGCGATGCTCATCATTTCATTCATCACTGGCGCTCCGTATCCGCGACTTGTGAATTGCCAATATGCGCAGTGAATGGCCGGCCGGCGCCGGTGACGCACAGCAGGCGAAGGCTTTCCAGGTAATAGCCCCAATTGAAGTTGTAAATGCCGTAGTCGTCGTCGGACAGTTCGGTGGCGTAGTGCTGCCAGAACCGCAGCCGGACTCGATCGCCGTCCCGGCCGTGGAGTTGGAACCGGAAGGTGTTCTCAGCCCAGTTCTCATGACCGCTGATGCACCGCCATTGCAGCTCGGCACCAGTCTGAAGTGCCTCGATCTGCATGACGGGGTTGAAATCTCCGGCGAAGGTCCACTCGATGCGCGCTCCGACAACGGGCAATGGTGATGTCACCTGCGTCGACCACCACTGCGCGAGACGATCTCGCTCGGTGAGCGCCGCCCACAAGGTGTCGGTGTCGGCGTCAATGTCCAGGACATGATGGATGGTCTTCACGACGAGTTCCTCGAAGCCGTCAGCCGTATTCGGGGATCGTTGATCGGCATCGCGTTCTCCTCGGTTGGATCTGGGCGACTACCGGTCGCGGGAATGCATTCTGCGCAGAGCGATCGGGCACCGGCGGCGCCGAAGCCCGCTTCGTTTGTTGTGACTCACTCGTTCTCGCCCCGGTCGAAGTAGCGGCGCATCGGATCCCAATAGAGGACGCTCCAATGCGTGTTCACGATTTGCTCCAGCGGACCTACCTCTCCGGTATCAGGGATGCGCACCGGGTAGCTCGGCACATTGCTTTGAACGAGGCGCACTTCCGCTCCGGCGAAGTTGGGGGCGAAGGTGAGTTCGACGGTGGAGGCGAGGTCGGTGACGTCTTCGGGGTCGAGTGCCTGGTCCCAGGCCATGTTCTTCCAGCTCATGACGATGACGCGCTTCGGCACGAGCCGCAGAATCCGCGCTCCGAGGGAGAAGGTCGTCTGACCGTCCTCGCCCTTCGCGCCGAACGCCACAAGCTCGTCGCCCGCGCTGCCATGGGCGACGTCACCGAGCCCGGGTCTACGGAAGGTGGCGGGCCGTGCTCCGGCGGTCATGGCCGAGTGCGTCGCCGATGAAAGATAAGCGTCGTACAAGGTGTCCGGGTCGATGCCGGTGAACTGGGCGGTCTGAACGATCACTGCAACTCCTCTGTCAGAGCGTTCGGGGCGCGGGTAAGCAGCGAGTTCTGCCCGTTCATTGCCCCAGCGCGCCGAGCTGCCGCAGAATGCCGAGCTGGTCGAAGTTCGTCCAGTGCTCGACGATGCGGCCCTCCACGACGCGCAGCCAGTGGATCTCGGTCCACTCGATCACGTCGCCTGTCGGCGGTACCCCGAGAAACTCCCCCTTGCTGGTTGCCCGCACGTGATCGCGAAAGACCGCCACGTCCCCGTCGGCCACCACGTCGTCAACGTGCACGACCAGGTCGGGAAATGCGTGCCGGGTGGCCTTCACCAACTCGCGAAACCCGTCCTTCGTATCGGGAATGCCGGGAACCGGGATGTTGTGATTGCGATAGTCCTCGGCGAACAACTCGTCGAACACGCCGAGATCGCCGTTGCTGAACACCTCGTTGGCAAGACGAAGCGCGGCATCTCTCGGCCCCTGCTGCACAGTGGACATTTCGGCTCCTCGTTGTCGCAATGGTCTTGTGGCGGCGCGTCCAGCCGCAGTCGCACTCGATTTGCAGGTCCCCATTCCGGACCTCCGCGACCGCGCGTGTTCGCGCGACAAGCGTTCGAAATGGAATGTGCGGAATCACGGGTCAGCCCGACGATGCGCAAAGAGCGGCGCGAAGGGCCGCGCGTCGAACACGGCGGAGATCGAGGCGATTCGATCGGCGCTGATGCGGTACCACTCGCAAACCCGCGCAACAGGCACCGGAGCCGTCCTAAGGTCATAGATCAGGCACACGTCGTCACCGTCCACGAACTGCTTGCGCTTGTCCGCTCCGACGACGATCACGCTCAGCTGCTGCAACGACGCAAGGTAGGAGTCGGCGTCGCTGAACCTGTCGAATGGCCCGTCGAAGGAAAGGTCGTCGCGTAGCAACTCTCGTGCCCGCGCGAAGTTCCCAGAGGTCCATGCGCCGAAGAACTCGTCGGCGAGCTGCCCCGCGCCACCCATCGGCATACCCCTTCGCCATCACTCGACAGCGGCGACGCTACGAGGGCAAGTCGCTGATGCGAATGGCGTAGCGTCCAAGATATTTATCCAGGACGCCGACGCCGGCGACGTTGTCGGTTCCCGTCGATAGGGTGCGGAGAATCGCAATCGGGAGCGTGGGGAACGCGATGGACCTACTCGGCAACTTCGATTCGGCCGACCCCGTCAATGAGATTCTGCGCGCTGTCCGGGTCCGCAGCACGGTCTACTGCCGGTCGCTGATGCGCGCGCCGTGGGGCTTCGGCGTGCAAGCACACGGCAACCCGGCCTTCCACGTCGTCACAGAGGGACATTGCTGGCTCGACGTGGCCGGCGAGTCACGACAGACGCCGCTCTCGGCCGGGGACCTCGTCATACTTCCGGCGGGGCCACGGCATTGGATGCGCGACGCAGCCGACACGCCGGCCGCCGAACTCACCGAGATTCTCGCCGAGCGACCGATGGACGACCTGCATCGCCTGCACTACGGCGGCTCCGGCGCACGAACGACCCTGCTCTGCGGCGGCTTCGGCCTCGAGGGCGGTGCCGCACACCCGATCCTCCGCGCCCTGCCAACGGTGGTACACGTCCCCGGAGTCGCGGATCGGCCCGCGCCACTTGTCGCGAGCACCATTGCGCAGATCGTCACCGAGACCGCATCAGACGCCCCCGGCAGCGAACAGGTGCTATGCCGTCTCGCAGACACCCTGCTCACCCTCGCGCTTCGCGCCGCCCTCTCCGACCTTGACGAGGCAGACCATGCCGGCGTTCTTGCCCTGCGCGACACGGCGATCGCCTCAGCCATCCAACTCATCCACCGGCAACCAGAACGTGCGTGGACGATCGCCGATCTCGCAGCCGAGGTTTCTCTTTCGCGGTCGGCATTTGCGGCCCGATTCCGAGAGCTTGTGGGCGAATCGCCACAGCGCTACATAACGCGCACCCGTCTCGCGCACGCGGCCACGCTGCTGCACAACAGCGACGCCCCGCTTGCCGAAATTGCGGCGCGCGCCGGATACCAAACCGAATTCTCGTTCAGCAAGGCCTTCAAGCGCTCCTTCGGAGCGCCGCCCGGCGCATACCGCGGCCGGCCACGAGTCGTCGACGGACTTACCCCCGTCCCGGACGATCTGGTCCTTCCGCGGTAGCCGACTGCTTGCGATGTTCCGCGATATTGCTCAACGACCCGTGCGGCTGCGAACTGCCGCCGCTGTACCCACCGTCGGTCGCGCCGTTAACCAAGTCGATATCGTTCGGCGGGTGCGCTCGCTCGCTACCGGCCTGCTGATCGGCGCCGCACTCGACGCGCTCGTACCGGATCCGCGCCGCGGGCACCCGGTCGCGATCTTCGGCACGGCGGCCGGCGCGCTGGAACGGCGCATGTACGCCGACCGCCGTTCGCGTGGCGTCGCATTCGCCGGCGCGTGCGTCGGCGCGACGGTCGCACTCGGCGCGGCGCTCCCCCGCGGGACGTTGACCACCGCCGTGGCGACGTGGGCGGTGCTCGGCGGCCGGTCGCTGCGCCGCGAGGCCCATCTCGTCCACGACCACCTCCGCCGCGACGACCTCGCCGCGGCCCGGCAGCAGGTGACCCACCTCGTCGGCCGCGACCCGGCCGGCCTCGACGCGGACGGTGTCGCGCGGGCGACCGTCGAGTCGGTCGCCGAGAACACGTGTGACGCGATCGTCGCGCCGCTGTTCTGGGGCGCCGTCGCCGGCGTTCCCGGGCTGCTCGGCTACCGGGCCGTCAACACGCTCGACGCGATGGTCGGGCACCGGACCCCGCGTTACGAGAACTTCGGGTGGGCTGCGGCGCGGCTGGACGACCTGGCCAATCTGGTCCCGGCCCGGCTCACCGCCGGGCTGGTCGCGGTGGCCGGCGGCCGGGCCCGGCGCACACTGCGGGTCGCGGCCCGGTACGGGCACCGGCACCCGAGCCCGAACGCCGGCTACGCCGAGGCGGCCTACGCCGGGGCGCTGGGCCTGCGGCTCGGCGGCCGCAACGTCTATGCCGGCCGGGTCGATCACCGCCCGGAACTGGGCGAGGGCCGGTCCCCGGGCCGCGACGACATTCCGCGCGCCGCCCGGCTGTGCGCCGCCGTCACGGCTGCCGCCGCGATCACGGCCGCCGCAATCGCGCGGCGTTGCTAGGGTAGCGGCGTCCCGGGAGCGTTTCCCGGGATGGCGCAGATGCAGCGAAGACCGGTGAGAATCCGGCGCTGTCCCGCAACGGTACTGCTCCCGTCCCCGGGGGCGAGCCCGGACGCCTGCCCTGCGCCGGCGCAACCAGTCCTCGGAGGAAGGGCGGTTCGTGCGACGCCTCCCGGTGTCGCATCGGGCGCACTTCGTCCTCCGCGACACCGATGGAGGATGACCATGCTCACCCACCCGCGACGCGGCCTCGCGGCCTTAGTCGCCGCACTCGCAGTGCTGTCGGCCGCCGCATGCAGTAGCTCCGGCCAGCCGGCACCCACTTCCGGACCCGGCACCTCCGGCACCGTCACCTCTAGCCCGAGCGTCGCCGCCGGGCAGTTCCCGGTAACCGTGCACGCGGGGAACGGCAACGTCACCGTCCCCCGCAAGCCCACCGCGATCGTCTCGCTGTCACCGACCGCGACCGAGATGCTGTTCGCGATCGGCGCCGGACCGCAGGTGAAGGCGGTCGACAAGGACTCCGACTACCCGCCGACCGTGCCACGCACCAACCTGAACTCCCTGCAACTGAACGCCGAGGCGGTCGTCTCCTACCAGCCGGACCTGGTCGTGGCGTCGGGGCTGGCCCCGGCGCAGTCGCAACAGCTCGCCAAGCTGCACATCCAGGTACTCGACGAGCCGGCCGCCACCGACATCACGCAGACCTACCAGCAGCTCACCCAGCTCGGCGACGTCACCGGCCACGCGGACGGCGCAGCGGCGCAGATCGCGAGCATGAGGCAGCAGATCGCCACGATCACGAAGGCTGCGCCGAAGCAGGCCGCGACGTACTACTACGAACTGGACCAGACGCTATTACACGGTGACGTCGACGACGTTCATCGGACGCGTCCTCCGTCTGCTCGGCCTCACCAGCATCGCGGACTCCGCGAAGGGCGCGGCGGCGAGCGGTGGATACCCGCAGCTGTCCGCCGAGTTCATCGTCAAGGCCGATCCGAGCTACGTCTTCCTGGCCGACACGCGATGCTGCAAGCAGTCGCAGGCCACGTTGGCGAAACGTCCGGGCTGGTCGGCTCTGGCGGCGGTGCGCGATGAGCGGGTCGTCGCGCTCGACGACGACATCGCATCACGGTGGGGCCCGCGCATCATCGACCTGCTGCGCACGGTCGCTCAAACAATCCAGCAGCACCCGGCGACGTGAGCGAGCACCGCGCCGACGCGCCCGCCCACCGGCCGCACCCGGTACGGGTCCCGCTGCTGGTGTCGGCGCTGGTCCTGGTCGGCGCGGTGCTGCTGGCCACCGCGGTGGGGCCGGTGAACGTCGGCGTGGGCGATGTGGTCGGCACGATCCTGGATCACCTCTCGTTCCTGGACGTGCACCCGCAGGTGTCGCCGCTCGACCAGGCCGTCGTCTGGCAGTTGCGGCTCCCCCGCGTCGTCCTCGCCGCGTTGGTCGGCGCCATGCTGGCGGCCGGCGGCGCCTCGTACCAGGGCGTGCTGCGAAACTCGCTCGCCGACCCGTTCCTGCTCGGCGTGGCCGCCGGGGCCGGACTGGGCGCCACCGTCGCCATCGTCACCGGACACGGCGGCGCCGTCGTGCTCCCGGTGGCGGCGTTCGCGGGCGCGGTGCTGGCCGTGGCGATGACCTACCTGGTCGCTACGGCGGGTGGCGGCCGGGCGATCGGGTACGCGATCCTGCTCGCCGGGGTGGCCATCGCGGCCATGCTCACCGCCGTGCAGACCTACCTGCAGCAACAGCACACCGACGAAGTCCGCCAGATCTACAACTGGATCCTCGGTAGCTTCTCGGTCGCATCCTGGTCGGACGTGCGACTGATCCTGCCGTACGTCGTGGTCAGCGCCGCCGTGCTGCTCGCCCACCGCCGCATCCTCGACGTGTTGCGCGTCGGCGGCGAGGAGGCGGGCGCGCTCGGCATTCACCCGGAACGCAGCCGCCTGATCATCATCGCCGCCGCCACCCTGGGCACCGCGGCGGCCGTCTCGGTCAGCGGGCTGATCGGCTTCGTGGGGATCATCGTGCCGCATGCGGTGCGGCTGGCCACCAGCGCCAGCTACCGCGTCGTGCTGCCGGTGTCGATGGTGTGCGGCGCGGCGTTCCTGGTCCTCGCCGATCTGGTCGCGCGCACCGTCCAGGCGCCGAGCGAACTGCCGGTCGGCGTGGTCACCGCGGTGACCGGGGCGCCGTTCTTCCTGATCGTGCTGCGCTCGCGGCGCACCGGGCAGGGCGTCTTGTGATGCTGACACTGGATCGGGTCACGGTGCGCTACGGAACGTCGGTCGCGGTGTCCGCCGTGAGCGAGTCGGCGGCCGACGGCGAGTGGGTCGGCCTGATCGGGGCGAACGGGGCCGGCAAGTCGAGCCTGTTGCGGGCCGCCGCCCAGGTGGCGCCGTACGAGGGGGTCGTGCGGGTGGGCGGCGCGACGATGGGGCAGCTCTCCCCGCGCCGCCGCGCGCGGCTCGTCGCGTACGTGCCGCAGCAGCCGGAGCTGCCGGCCGGCATGTCCGTGCTCGACTACACGCTGCTCGGCCGCACCCCGCACATCGGCTACTTCGGCGTCGAGTCGGCGCAGGACCGCCGCCTGTGCACCGAGGTGCTCGACCGGATCGGTCTCGCGGCGCTGGGCGACCGGAACCTGTCGACCCTCTCCGGCGGCGAGGTGCAACGCGTGGTCCTGGCCCGGGCGCTGGCTCAGGACGCACCCGTACTCCTGCTGGACGAGCCGACGAGCGCGCTGGACCTCGGGCGGCGGGTCGACGCTCTGGAGCTCGTGGACGAGCTGCGCCGCGAGCGGGGCCTCACCGTGCTGAGCGCCATGCACGACCTGACGCTGGCCGCCCAATTCGCCGACCGACTCGTGCTCATGGCGGCGGGCCGCGTCGTCGCGTCCGGCGCCCCGTCCGACGTCCTGGACGAGCGGGTGCTGTCGGAATGCTTCGGCGGCCGGGTGCGCGTGCTGACCGACGACGACGGGCAACTGCTCGTCGTGCCGCAGCGCTCCCGCCGGAGGGCCGGATGCTGATCGCGAGCCGGGTCGAGGACGGGCGGGAGCTGGCGATGCTGGTGTGGCGGTTCGCCCCGGCGATGACCGTGGCGTCGACCGCGTCGTGCGGGGGCGGGCTGGGCGAGCGCCGGTGGGTCGTCAACGCCCAGGTGCCACATGACTACCGCCGCCGCGACCAGGATCAGCACGGCGCCGAGCTCGCCGCGGTGGCGGGACTCGACGACGACGGCGTCGTGATGTTCACCGCGGTCGATGTTCGCGAGGTGCGCTCGCGCCAGGACGGCGGGGTGCACGTCGATGCCACCGTCGGGCTGACCCTGCCGGTCTGGGCCGCCGCTCCCGATGTGGGGGCGGCGCGGGCGCCCGGCACGATCAACGTCGTCGCCGTGCTTCCGGTGCGGCTGACCGACGCCGCGCTGCTCAACGCGCTGTGCACCGCCACCGAGGCGAAGACCCAGGCACTGCTCGAGGCCGGTGTGCCCGGCACCGGCACCGCCTCGGACGCGATCACCGTCGCCTGCCCCGCGACCGGGCCGGCCGAGCCGTTCGGCGGCCCGCGCTCGACGTGGGGCGCGCGGCTGGCCCGCGCCGTGCACGGTGCCGTGCTGGAGGGGACATGACGCTCGACCTGAGCCACCACGGCGACGTGGACGCACTGCCGGGGCTGGTCGACCTCGCGGTCAACGTCCGGCCCGGCACGCCGCCCGCCTGGCTGCGCGAGCGTCTGGCCCGGGTCGAACTGGCCCGTTACCCCGACCAGCGCGCGGCGCTCGCCGCGGTCGCCACGCGGCACCGGCGCGATCCGCGCGAGGTGCTGCTGACCGCCGGCGCGGCCGAGGCGTTCGTGCTGCTCGCCCGGGCGCTGGCGCCCCGGCGCGCGGTGGTCGTGCATCCGCAGTTCACCGAGCCTGAGCTCGCCCTGTCCGCGGCCGGCCACCCGGTACGCCGGGTGGTGCTGCCGCCGCCGTTCGTCCTCGACCCGGGGCGGATACCGGACGACGCCGACCTGGTGATCGTCGGCAACCCGACCAACCCGACCTCGGTACTGCACCCGGCATCGGTGATCCGTTCGCTGGTCCGGCCGGGCCGAATCGTCGTCGTGGACGAGGCATTCGCCGACTGCGTCCCCGGCGAGCCGCAGTCGCTGGCTGACGACCCGGCCGTGGTCGTCGTCCGCAGCCTCACCAAGACGTGGGGACTCGCCGGGCTCCGGGTCGGCTACGTGCTCGCGGCGGCGCCGATCGTCGAGCGGCTGCGGGCCGCCCAACCGCCCTGGCCGGTCAGCGCCCCGGCCCTGGCGGCGTGCGTCGCCTGCTCGGCACCCGATGCGGTGGCCGAGGCGCACGCCTGGGCCGGCGAGCTCGGGCGGCTCCGGGCCCACCTCGCCGGACTGCTCCGCACCGTGCCCCGCGTACACGTCGTCGCCGGCGCGGCAGCGTCCTTCCTGCTCGTCCGCACCGACCGCCCGGCGTTGTGGAATCCCTTGCGGGACAAGGGATTCGCGGTGCGCCGCGGCGACACCTTCCCTGGCCTCGACGCGCACTGGTGCCGGATCGCGGTGCGCGACGAGGCGACGTCTACCGCCTTCGTGGAGGCCCTGCATGAGCTTGCTTGACGACACCATCGCCGCCATTGCCCCGCTCGACGCCGCCGCGGTCGCGGCCGCCCGCGCCCGGCAGGACAGCCTGACCAAGCCGCGCGGCTCGCTCGGCGTGTTGGAAGACCTCTCGGTGCAGCTGGCCGGGCTGGCCGGGCAGTGCCCTCCCCCGCTACCGGAGCCTGCGGCGGTCGCGGTGTTCGCCGGTGACCACGGCGTGCACGCTCAGGGCGTCACGCCGTGGCCGCAGGAGGTCACCGCGCAGATGATCACGAACTTCGCCGCGGGCGGCGCGGTCATCAACGCGCTCGCCGCGCAGTCCGGCGCCGAGGTCGTGGTGGTAGACGTCGGGGTGGCCGCCGACCTGAGCGAGGTCCCCGGCCTGCTGATGCGCAAGGTCCGCCGGGGCACTCGCGACTTCACCCGCGAGCCGGCAATGACCCGCGCCGAGGCCGGCGAGGCGATCGAGGTCGGCATCGGAGTCGCCCGCGACCTGGTCGCCGGCGGCACGCGGTGCCTGCTCACCGGCGACATGGGCATCGCCAACACCACGCCGTCGGCCGCACTGATCGCCGCCTTCACCGGCACCACGCCGGCGGACGTGACCGGGCGAGGCACCGGCGTCGACGATGCGACGCTCGCCCGCAAGGTCGACGTCGTGGCGCGGGCGCTTGCTCGGCATCGGCCCGATCCGGCCGACCCGCTCGGCACCCTCGCGGCGGTGGGCGGCTTCGAGCACGCGGCGCTCGCCGGCTACGTCCTCGCCGCCGCCGCGGCTCGGGTGCCCGTCGTGCTCGACGGGGTGATCGCCTGCGCTGCCGCGCTTGTCGCCCGCGCGCTCGCGCCGGACAGCACGGCCGCGATGATCGCCGGGCACCGCTCGGTCGAACCCGGCGCGTCCGTCGCCCTCGACGCACTCGGCCTCACCCCGCTCGTCGACCTCGGGCTGCGGCTGGGCGAGGGATCCGGCGCGATGCTGGCGTTGCCGATCGTGCAGGGCGCCGCCCGCGTGCTGCGCGACGTCGCCACGTTCGACGCGGCCGGCGTCACCGAGAAATGACGCGCACGCTCGTCCTCGGCGGCAGCCGCTCCGGCAAGTCGGCTTTCGCCGAGTCGCTGCTCGCCGACGCGCCCACGGTTACCTACCTGGCGACCGCGACGGCCGACCCCGGCGACGCCGAATGGTCCGCGCGGATCGCCGCGCACCGCGCCCGGCGTCCGGCGCAGTGGCTCACGCTGGAGACCACGGATGTCGCCGCCGAGCTACACCGGGCCGGACCGCCCGTCCTCGTCGACTCGGTCACCCTGTGGGTGTCCGCCGCGCTGGACGGGCCGGACCTCGACGGACGGGTGGACGAACTGTGCGCCGCCTGGCAGGCCACCGCGCGGCGGGTCGTGGCCGTCAGCGACGAGGTGGGCAGCGGCGTTGTGCCGGCCAGCGAGGCCGGACGCCGATTCCGCGACGCACTCGGCCGGCTCAACCAGCGCCTCGCCGCCGCGGCCGACGACGTGCATCTCGTCGTCGCCGGGCTGCCGCTGCAGTTGAAATGAGAACGGCGCTCGCGCTCTTCACGATCGTGCCGGTACGTGCCCCGGCGACGCTTGAGCCGCGAGCGGGCGGCGGCCGCGCTGCTCTGGTTCCCACTGGTCGGGGTGGGTCTCGGCGCGCTGGCCGCGCTGCCACTCGCCGCCGTCCGCGCCTGGGCGCCGCACGCGACGCTGCTCGGCGCCGCGCTCGCCGTCGGGCGTGCTCGCCCTGGGCAGCCGCGGCCTGCACCTCGACGGGCTGGCTGACACCGCCGACGGCCTAGCGTCCCGGGCGCCCGCCGAGCGGGCACTCGAGATCATGCGCCGCTCCGACATCGGCCCCTTCGGCGTGCTCGCGATCGTTCTCGCCGTGCTGGTCGACGTCACCGCGCTCGCCGCGTTCACCGGTTCGCCGTGGCGACCGGTCGCGGCGCTCGCGGTGGCGGCGGCGACCGGGCGGCTCACGGTCCTGCACGCTGCCCACCGTCGGGTGCCGGCGGCGCGGGCGTCGGGGTTCGGGGCGTACGTGGCCGGCTCGGTCTCCACGCCGGTTGCCGCGCTCGAGACCGTCGGCGTCCTCGGCGCCGCCGCCGCGCTGGCAGCCACCGTGCACGCCAGCGTGACCGGGTGGGTCGCCGCGCCGGCCGCCGCGCTGGTCGTCGCGGCCGGCGCCCGATGGCATGCGACGCGGCGGCTCGGCGGCGTGACCGGCGACGTGTTCGGCGCGCTCGTCGAGATCGGCACCGCGCTCACCCTGACCGGCCTCGCCCTCAGCTGAACGGAATGACCGGTCAAGGTCGGTGGGCGGTGTCAAGCCGCTGATCCAACCGCAGCGACTACATCCGGACTCAACTACGCGGACCCGTGATGCGAAGGCATCTCGTTTGCCAGCGCAAACAGCTCGCGTCCCTGGATCGTTGCGCGTAAAGGGATTGGCATATTGCCTACTAGATCTGTAGACTTAATCGCATGATGCCGCGCACTCCGTTCGTTGCGCGCCGCTACGTGGACTTCAAGAAGGTCTGCAGCGCGGTCTGTCGCTGACGCCGCGCCTTTCATCTTCTGTTCATCCTTCCGGGCTCGACGCCGTCGCGCCCGTGTATCCGCACATCCCTGCAAGGAGCACAGCCATGCCATCTCTCGACCTCCGCAAGATCACCGGTCGCATCGGCGCCCAGGCGCGAGACCTCGACATCAACGGCGACCTCGACGCCGCCACCGTCAGCGCGATCCGCGACGCCCTCAACGAACACAAGGTCCTGGTGTTCGACGGCGTTCACCTCGACGACGAGGGCCAGGAGCGCTTCGCCGGCTACTTCGGGCCGCTGACCTCGGCGCACCCGACCGTGCCGTCCGTCGAAGGCGCCCCGAACGTGCTGCCTGTCGACAGCGAGCAGGGAAAGGCGAACCACTGGCACACCGACGTCACGTTCGTGGTCAACCCGCCGCAGGCGAGCACGCTGCGCAGCATCGTCCTGCCGCCCTACGGCGGCGAGACGCTGATCGCCAACTCGGGCGCCGCCTACCGTGACCTGCCCGATCCGCTGCGCACCTTGGCCGACACGCTGCTCGCCGTCCACACGAACGACTACGACTACGCGATCCCCGAGGAGTCGATCGATCAGGACGAGCGCGAGCGGCGCGAGGTGTTCCGCTCGATCCGCTACGAGACCGTGCATCCCGTGGTGCGCGTGCACCCGCTGACCGGCGAGCGTGGGCTGTTCATCGGCGGATTCGCTCAGCGCATCGTGGGTCTGTCCGGCGGAGAGTCCCGCGACCTGCTCCGACTGCTGCAGTCCTACGTGACGCGCCCGGAGAACGTGCTGCGGCACCGCTGGTCGGCGGATCAGCTTGTCCTGTTCGACAACCGGATCACCCAGCACTACGCCATCGACAACTACGACGGCCTGCCGCGCCGGCTCAACCGGGTCACTGTCGCGGGCGACGTGCCGACCGGCATCGACGGGCAGCTCAGCTACTCGATCAGCGGCGATGCGTCGCATTACACGCCGCGCGTCGAAGAGCTCGCCGCCGCATGAGCGCGGTTCTCCTCGACGCGCACAGCCCGCCGCGTCCGTCGCCGGAGACTCAGGTCTTCACGCCCAGCGTGCGGCGTTTCCCGCGCGCCGGGCGCCTCCTGGGCATCGCCCGGGCGCCGCTCGGCATGTACACCGTGCCCGTCCTGCTCGTCGTGTTCTGGCAGCTCGCGAGCTGGCACGGCTGGATCTCGCAGTCGTTCGCGGCCTCACCCATCCAGGTGTGGCGAGCGGCCGAGTCGCTGTGGCGGCAGGGCCTGCTCTGGCCGGACATCACGAAGTCTCTCACCCGCGCCGGCGAGGGCTTCGCGCTCGGCGTCTCGATCGGAGTGATCACCGGGACGGTCGCCGGGCTGTGGCGGCTCGGCGAGCAGGCGTTCGCAGGCATGGTGTCGATCCTCAACACGATCCCGCTGCTCGCCCTGCTGCCGTTGATGATCGTGTGGTTCGGCATCGGCGAGGAGTCGAAGGTGCTGCTCATCGCGATCGCCGCCGGCGTCCCGGTCTACCTCAACCTGTTCGCCGCGATCCGCAGCGTGGACAGCGCGCTCGTGGAGATGGCGCAGGCGGCCGGAGCCGGACGGTGGCGGTTGATCGGCCGCGTGCTGCTGCCCGGCGCGCTGCCCGGATTCCTCGTCGGGCTGCGCTTCTCACTTGCGTACAGCGTCCTCGGGCTGGTCGCCGCCGAGCAGGTCAACGCCAACTCCGGCATCGGATTCATGATCAACCAGGCGCAGACCTACGAACGGGTCGATCAGATCTACCTCGGTATCGCGATCTACGCGGTGCTCGGCCTGGCCGCACACCAGATCGTGCGGGTCCTGGAACGGGTCCTGCTCACCTGGCGTCCCAGCTACTCAGGATCATGAGCGTCGTCGTCGAGCGCGTACAGCGCCGGTTCGGCGACAACGTCGTGCTGGACGGGCTCGACCTCGAGCTCGCCGCGTCGGAGTTCGCCGTGCTGCTCGGCCCGTCCGGATGCGGCAAGTCGACGCTGCTGCGGCTCCTCGCCGGCCTGGACCGGCCCGACGCCGGGCGGGTCGAGCGTCGCCGGCCGCACGGGCCATCGTGTTCCAGAACCCGCGGCTGCTGCCGTGGCAGCGGGTCTGGCGCAACGTGACGATCGGCCTGCACGGTCCGGACACCCGCGCCACCGCTCTCGCCGTGCTCGACGAGGTCGACCTGGGCCACCGGGTGAGCGCCTGGCCCAAGACGCTCTCCGGCGGCGAGGCGCAGCGCGTCGCGCTCGCCCGCGCGCTCGTCGCCGACCCGGCACTCGTGCTGCTCGATGAGCCGTTCGCCTCGCTGGACGCGATCACCCGACTGCGCATGCACGACCTCGTTCGTGGCCTGCGCCAGCGGCACAACGCCACGATGCTGCTCGTCACCCACGACGTCGACGAGGCGATCGCGCTCGCCGATCGGATCCTCGTCATGCGCGCCGGCCGGATCGGCAGCCACCACCGCGTCGACCTCAGCGCCGAGGAGCGAGTGAGCGGCTCCGCGCGCGAGCAACTACGCGCCCGGCTCCTCACCGAGATCGGCGTCTCGCTTCCCACCGAGAAAAGGAGACCTGCGTGAACACCAAGGTCCTCATGGTTCTTCCGCCGCCGCCGTCGCCGTCCCGGGATCACGGCATGCTCCAGCGCCGGAGCGGACAAGCCGCACGGCGACCACCCGGAATGGAACCGCCTCACCCTCACCGTCGGCCAGCAGGCCAGCGGCATCGTCACCCTCGCCAAAGAGTCCGGCGCCTTCGACGACACCTCCTACAAGGTCAAGTGGGCCCTGTTCCCCTACGGCCCCCCGCTGGTCGCCGCCGCGAGCTCCGCGCAGATCGACATCGGCGACGTCGGCAACGTCCCGCCGATCACCGGCGCCGCCAAACACCTCGGCTTCAAGATCGTCGCCGCCGAGCAGCAGGTCGACCAGAAGACCCAGTCGGCCGACTCGCTGCTCGTCCCCAAGACCTCGCCGATCAGGACGTTGCGCGACCTACGCGGCAAGAAGATCGCAGTGCCCATCGGCAGCTCAGCCCACGGCTTCCTGCTCAACGCCATCCAGAGCGCCGGCCTCAGCCCCAAGGACGTCACCCTCGTCAACCTCGCCCCAGGACCAGGCGCTGCCGCATTCGACAGCGGCAAGGTCGACGCCTGGGCGATCTGGCAACCACAGATATCCATCGAGCAAGCGCGCGGCGCCCGGGTACTGCTGGCCGGCCACCCACCCATCGACTACGGCACCGGCTTCTACGTCGCATCCGACAAGTCACTGACCGACCCGACCCGGCGAGCCGCGGTAACCGACCTGCTCAAGCGACTCGCACGCGCCTACCAGTGGGGCGACGACCACATCCCGCAATGGCGCCACGCCGTCGAAAAGGAAACCCAAGTTCCGCCGGCGATCTCGGCGATCACCGTCCCCAACGGCAGAGTCCAGGTGCGCTACGTGACACCGGACCTCATCGCCGCCGAGCAGAAACTCGCCGACAACTTCTACGCGACCGGCCAGATCCCCGACAAGGTCGACGCCAAGGACGTCGTCGACAACCTCCTCACCCCGTTCACCGCCTAGGTGCGAGACACGTCAGGACGAAGGCACTACGGCGGCGTGTCCTCAGCAGCGCCACCGCGGCCCCGCGCCGGTTCTCCTGCAGTGGAAGGCCCTTCGCGTCGCCACTGCGCGGTGTTCTCAGCGCCCTCGCGACCGGTTCGCTTTCATGGCCTCACCGCGCTCAACCAGGTCGAGTTATTGCTCGTCGTGTTGGTTCCTCGTTCGGTTTGGCCACGCGGCGAGGACATGTGCGGGCCCATTGGCTCAGGCCTGACCTTTGGCGGACCTGACCGGGACTTCTGGCGGTTCCGGGACGCTACGTGCAGGCCCCATGCTTTTCGCGTCTTGTATCAAGTTATAAGGGGGATCACATGACCACCATCGAGCGACATGTGCTGACGACGGATACGACACACGCACCGGCAAAGGATCCACCGGCAGCGCCGGCAGCGGCGGCACCGACGTGGGGCAACGCCGTCCCGCTTGCGCTGGCAGCGTTCGCAGTGACCACCTTCATGCTCAGCATGATCAACGCGGGCCTGGTCGACAAGGCGATCGAGCCGGTTGTCTTCGGCGTCGCGCTCATGTTCGGCGGCCTGATCCAACTAATCGCCGGGCTGGTCGTGTTGCGCTCAGGCAACACCTTCGGCGGGGTGCTGTTCAGTGGCTTCGCCGCGTTCTGGCTTTCCCTGTTCGCCACCGTCGAGTTCTTCATGAAGGACATTCCCCCGGCAAAGGCCGGCCACGCGCTGGGCCTGTTCGTGTTCGCGTTCGGCATCTTCATCGTCTGGATGTTCGCCGCCTCCTTCCGTACCAACGTCATCGTGGTGGTGGCACTGGCGGACCTCGTCGTCGCTTTCGCCGTGCTGGGCTCCGGGCTGTATGCGGGGAACGAGGGACTCGTCAAGACCGGCGGATGGCTGGGCCTCGCCGCAGCGGCACTCGCCGCCTACCTGTCCTTCGCCGAGATGTGCGTAGCAACCTACGGCCGCGAGATCGTCCCGATCGGCCACCTGGCCAAGAAGTAGACGACTGATCACCCGTCACCGACCGTCCACAGTGGACAGTCTGCCTAGGCCCCAGGTCATATGAGGACCAACAAGCGCTCACCTCGCAGTCATCGTCACTGGGGCCAGGCATCGACGCGGTCCGCCGCGGCAAGCTGTGACCTTCGGCCGTTTCGGCGCGGGTTCGCCGTGAGGATGCTGGGAATAGCCCCGACGGGCAGGAGGCCACATGACAGACAAACGCGCTGATCTGGCTGGACCCGGCATCGGCAACTACGCCGATCTCGAACAAGTACTACCCCGCGATTACCGCTCGCTGCTGGACCGCCGGGATACCCAGCGGGCCATCTTCGCCGTGCGGAGCTACATCGAGGAGAACCTCTGTCGCGAGTTGAACCTGTTCATGGTGACGGTGCCGCTCATCGTCGACGTCAAGAGCGGTGTCAACGACATGCTCGACCGCGACGGCGCCCGCTCGCCGATCCAGTTCCACATCAGCAACGATCACGACGAGCACCCCATCGACGCGCAGGTCGTCCAGGCGGCCACCAAGTGGAAGCGGGTCGCGCTCAAGCAGTTCGAGTGCAAACCCGACGAGGGCATCTGCACCGACATGCGTGCCGTCCGCAAGGACTACTTCCTCGATCACGACCACAGTTGCTACGTCGACCAGTGGGACTGGGAGCGAGTGGTCACATCCGAGCAGCGGAACCTGGACTTCCTCAAGGAGATCGTCAACAGGATCTGGCAGGTGCTGGTCGGCGCCGAACGCCTGGCCCAGCAGCTGTTCCCGGCCTTGAAGGATCCGCGCTACCCCAACCTGCCGGAGGAACTCACGTTCCTGCACGCCGAGGACATCTTGGAGATGTATCCGGACCTGCCGCGCAAGGAGCGCGAGACGAGGGTGCTGCAGGACTATCCGGCCATCTTCATCGTCGGGATCGGCTGGCCGCTGCGCGACGGCTATCCGCACGAGATGCGAGCTGCCGACTACGACGACTGGATCACCGACACGAGCCCGGCTACGGGACGTCCCACCCACGGCCTCAACGGCGACATCCTCGTCTGGAACCACGTCACCAAGCGGCGGCACGAACTGACCTCCATGGGCATCCGGGTCACCGCCGAGACGCTGAAGCGCCAACTCGAGGCGAGCGGGCAACTCGACTTCCTCGACCTGCCCTACCACCAGGGCATCCTCAGCGACGAACTTCCGCTGTCGATCGGCGGCGGCATCGGACAGTCGCGCACGCTGATGCTCCTGCTGCGCAAGGCACATCTCGGCGAGGTGAGCGTGTCGGTGTGGCCGAAAGTCCTGGCCGACATGTGCGCCGCACACAACATCCACCTGCTGGGCTGACCCGCAAGCCCTACCGGGCGTGGCGTTGCTGCCACTGGAAGGAACGACGGGCCCTGCCCGTTTGGCGAACGGTCGTCGGCTCAGTTGGCCGGCATTCCGGCCAGAATCCCGCGGGCCTGCTCGGCGACAGTGTGCTCGACGAGCACCTCGTACTTGGTCGCGACGACCTGGCTCACGGAGGCGAAGTCCCGGGTGCCGCCGCGGGTTGCCGCCGTGTAGCCCAGTTGGCTCCACACCGTCATGAACAGCGCACCCAGCAGCGGTGTCGTGATGAGAAAGCCGAGCTGGCCCTTCGTGCTGAACAGGGCGAACGCGATACCGACGAACAACCCGATCCATAATCCCGAGATGGCACCGGCGATCGCGGCTTTGCCACGCGTGAGGCGCCCCGTCACCCGCTCGACGGATTTCAGTTCGGTACCGACGATCGCGACGTTGCGCACGGGGAAGTTGTTGTCGGACAGATAGTCGACCACGCGCTGAGCCTGCGCGTACTGATCGTAGATCCCCAGCGACATTGGATAGTCCAAACTCAGCCCCGGACGGGGAACGTTCCGTGGAATCGTCATGGACCAAGCCTGAGCCATTCCGCCCCGGCCGGGAAGAGGCAGGAAACAGCAAAACATACGACAACGCCGGCCACCGATGCGCCGACAGTGGCATTGCCGTCGACCACTGCCGATGCCGACCGCGGCGTACTGTCATCACCCTGGCGCGACCGTTTCTGCGGCGCCGACTTTTCTGCCCGCCAGCCGATGGCAGCGTTCAGCTAGGCCGACGCTCCGGCCGATGGGGGCAGGTGGTTCGCGATGACCCAGCCATCGGCTTGCCCGCTGACCCGCGGGGAGATGCCACGTGGTCTCGACCAGCGGGCGGCCCGGCGGGTCGACCCGGACGTGTTGATCATGTCGGGCTCGCAGGTCCCTCGCGAGGCCCACGACAAGGCGAAGGAAGACACGAATTCGCAACGAGCCGCCGCGGGGCGGCCAACGATGAGAGGAGTGTCCATGGCTTCGCAGGATCCGTTTGGTACCGAGACCGCCGGCCTTCCGGGCTCTCGGCCCTCTGAGGTCGTGTCACTGTCCGGCGGTGACGTGTTCGATCTGCGGGTGTCGCCGGTGGTTAAGCAGTTCGGAGACGCGGCGGTGCGGATGCTGGCGTACAACGGGTCGATTCCGGGACCCACCCTGCGGGTTCGGGAAGGCTCGGAGGTGGTGGTGAACGTCGCCAACGACGGCGACCTGGACGCGACGGTGCACTGGCACGGGCTGCGCCTGGATAACCGCTTCGACGGAACCCATCAGACGCAGGACCCGATCCCGGTGGGCGGCAGCTTCGCCTCTCGGGTCGTCTTCCCGGACCCCGGCCTCTACTGGTATCACCCGCACATCCGGCAGGACTACGGACAGGAGATGGGCCTGTACGGCACCATCGTGGTGGCCCCCACCGATCCGGACTACTGGCCGCCGGTCCACCGCGAGCTCGTCCTGACCCTGGACGACATCCTGCTCGAAGACGGCAAGGTCGCTGCGTTCAGCCGGTCCCAGACGACGCACACCGCGATGGGCCGCTTCGGTGACGTGCTGCTCGTCGGCGGCGAACCGGATCTGACGCTGACCGCGCAGGCCGGGGAGGTGGTGCGGCTGTATCTGGTGAACACCGCGAACACCCGGGTCTTCAACGTCGCGCTGCCGGGAGCCCGGATGAAGCTCGTCGGCGGTGACAGCGGCCGCTGCGAGCGGGAACAGTTCGTCGAGACGGCGATCCTCGCTCCGTCGGAGCGGGTCGTCGTGGACGTGTTGTTCGGCGAGCCCGGCCGCGTCAGGTTGGAGCATCACACCCCCGAGCGCACCTACCCGCTCGCCGAGATCACCGTCACCGCCGATCCGGTGGCGCCGGCACTGGTCGACCAGTTCACCACGTTGCGCACCAACGCGGACATGGTCAGCCGAACGGGAGCGGATGGCGCCCTATCTGGACGCGGAGCCGGACAAGACGCTGGCCTTCGTCGCCGAGATGGACATGGACGACCCGGACGTCGACGGCCCGGTCGTCTACGTCTGTCCGATGCATCCCGAGGTCGTCAGCGAGCAGCCGGACCGCTGCCCGGAGTGCGGGATGAAGCTGCTGGCCAAGGCGGCCCCCGCCACCGCCAGCTACGCGTGTCCGATGCATCCCGAGGTCGTCAGCGAACAGCCGGGCCACTGCCCGGAGTGCGGGATGAAGCTGCTGCCGGCTCATCTGGTCGGTCCGCCGGCCGCCGACCACGGCGGCGAGCCGACGGACCACGAACACGGGAGTCACGAACACCACGGCGCCGGCCACGGGACCGAGGCGGCCCAGGGCATCGAGTGGGAAGACGACATGGTCGAGGTCAACAAGATGACCACCCCGGCGAACATGCGCTGGATCCTGCTCGACCGGGAAACGGGGGCGGAGAACCAGGCGATCGAGTGGCGGTTCCGGGTCGGGGACCAGGTGAAGATCCGGCTGGTCAACGAGATGGACTCCGACCACCCGATGCACCACCCCTTCCACGTGCACGGGGCCGGCCGGTTCCTGATCATGAGCCGCGACGGTGTCGTCGAGCCGAACCTGGTCTGGAAAGACACCGTCCTGGTGCGCACCGGGGAAACCGTCGACATCCTGCTGGACATCACCAACCCCGGCATATGGATGGCGCACTGCCACATCGCCGAGCACCACGAGAGCGGCATGATGTTCAGCTTCCACGTCGACCCGGCAGCCGAGCGCCCGATGACGGCGCCGGCCGATGGACCGCTGGACGTCCTCGTCATCGGCGGCGGGCAGGCCGGCCTGGCGATGGGATACCAGCTGGCGCAGCGGGGGCAGCGCTTCCTCATCGTGGACGCCGGCGCCCAGGTCGGCGCGGCGTGGCGGTCTCGCTGGGATTCGCTGGTGCTGTTCACCCCGGCCCAGTACGACAACCTGCCCGGCCTGCCGTTCCCGGCGGCACCGGATACCTACCCCGGCAAGGACGACGTCGCGGACTACCTGCAGAACTACGCCGCGGCGTTCGACCTGCCGGTCCGGCTGAACACCACGGTGACCTCGCTGACCAAGACCGATGGTGGCTATGTCGCCCAAGCGGGTGACGCCATGGTTGAGGCTCGGCAGGTGGTGGTCGCCACCGGACCGTTCCACGTCCCGTTCACCCCCGCGCTCGCAGACCAGCTCGACCCCGATGTCGATCAAGTCCACAGCGCCGACTACCGAAACCCCGCGCCGCTCCCACCGGGCCGGGTGCTGGTCGTCGGCGCCGCGAACTCCGGCTGCCAAATCGCACAGGAGCTCTCAGCGACCCACGACGTCGAGCTCTCCGGCGGAGCACGGATCCCGACGATCCCGCAGCGGCCGTTGGGTCGCGACATCTGGTGGTGGGCCAGTGGACTGCGGCTGGACCGGGTCAACGTCGACTCCCGACTCGGCCAGCGGCTGGCCGGGCGAGACCAACGGATCGGGGTCGGGCCTCGGCGCCTCACGCGACGCCACGGTGTGCGGATCAGACCCCGGGCCATCAGCGCCGCCGGGCGGACAGTCACCTTTGCCGACGGCGCCACAGCCGACTTCGACGCGGTGGTGTGGGCAACCGGATACGCCATCAACCACTCGTGGATCGACGTGCCCGAAGCCGTCGACACGCACGGACGCCTGGTGAACAAACGAGGCGTGACACCCGCACCCGGCCTCTACACCCTCGGCCTCACCTGGCAGCACACCCGAGGCTCCGCGCTACTCGGCTGGGTCGGCGCCGACGCCGCCTACCTGGCAGACCAGATCACCGGTGCAACGCAGAACAGCAGCGCGCCGCAAACCACGCAACCACAAGACGCCGCGCCGTGACCGGCCCACAGAACCACGGCCAAGGATGCGCTCTGTCCGCCGCGACCCGCGGGCTTGACGGTAGCGGCGCGGCACCTCCAATGACCCGCGTGCACACCCACAGCCCGTCCGGGAACCGGTCGATGCTGGTCCCGGTGCTGTGGGGACTTCTGATCGGCGCCATGCAGGCCGGGTCGCCGCTCGCCGCTCCGATGGCTGGACGCGGCAACGGTCTACGCCCTGGAGCTGGCCCTGATCGCGGCCGTCTACATCGGGTTCGCGGTGGCCGACGGAAGACCGCGGGTGATCGCCGTCGAGTGCGCCGTCGCTGGAGTGTTCGTCGTGCTGGCCGCGACGGCCGTCACCGGGACGGCGTGGCTGCTCGTGCTCGGGTACGCCGGCCACGGGCTCAAGGACGCCTGGCAGGAGCGCCGCCAGTACGTCGCCAACACCCGATGGTGGCCCCCGTTCTGCGCCGCCGTCGACTGGCTCCTCGCCGCCATCCTGGTCATCGCGATCATCGCCGGATTCCACGTCCACTAGGCAGCGCAATCCTCGCTGGCCGCAGGCGTGCGACCTGGCAATCGACCACACCTCCCCTGCTGTCGCTGACAGCCCGGTCCGAGTTCGGTGCGTTGGAACTGATTCACCCCGTTATGGCTTCGGCGTCGTTTGATTCGGGTGTCCACTTCTTGAGCCAGGCGCTTCGACGAGCCCTTCGAGCATGAAGGGGTCTTCGCGGACCGCGCGCTGCGCCCGCGGCCGTCGGCGGCGTTGAACGTGATCAACCCTCCCGACCGATCTTCGAACGGTCCGCCCGCGTAGTGAGCCGGGCGCAGTTCCCGCCAGTAGGACGCATGCCTCGGCGCGACGGCACGAACACGGTCTGGCGGCGTGATGAGCCACCACCACTGTCCACTGTGGACGGTCACATCGATGATCTTGTCCATGAGCACCGGCTGTCTTCTGACAGTTCAGACAGCAGTAACAGTCATCGCATCCGAAATCTCGGGCATCAGACAGCCCTGGCATGGGTATTTCATATCTACGTCACGCGGCCATACGTCACCGGCACGCTGCACGCGCCCGTCGCCAGCCTGGGCGCCGCAATGCCACTGGACAATGACTCGAGCGATATTGCAGGCCAGGATTCCAAGGCTCTTTGAAGCCCGCGCCGCCCTCCGAGGCGCTCGCGAGCACCGATCAGGCGGCGGATGAATCGCACTCTCATAGTCTGATGTGCGGACGCCTGCGAGCCCGACTTCACTGGGCTGTGCCGCTGCGGCCGGTAATGCGTCGCCGGCCGCGAGCCGCCGTCACGGATGGTTCTGCTGTCGGCGGACCGCCTGACATGCTGGGAAGGCGACGCTGCGACCGAGTGGAGCCCCGGGAATCGGTCCTTAGTCGCTCTCGTGACAGGAGGATTGATCGTGGACCAGCAGACTCGTGAGCAGTTCTTCATCAACGCCGTGGTCACCGAGCATTTCGTGCTGCAGTCGGCGCGCGGCGCCATGATCGGCGAGATGGTGGGCCGCGGCTCGATTTATCTCGGCACGGTGTCCAGCGCGCTGATCGCGTTCGGGTTCATCGCACAGTCGGAGGTTCGACTGGCTCCATTTGTTGCTGCCGTGTTACCCGCGCTCTTCGTCCTGGGTGAACTTACGTTCGTCGCGCTGCTGCGAGACTCCTTCCAGAATATCGAGTTCCTGCGTCGGATCCAGAAGATCCGCGGCTACTATCGGGGACTCGTTCCGGAGGCCGAGGAGTTCTTCGACCCGCCTGGCCAGGACAGGGAGACGGCATCGGAGATGGCGACCGTCGGCCTTCGCCGAGGGGCAGCGGCGTTGCTGTTCACCGGCGCCAGCACCATCGCGGCAGTCAACAGCATCCTCGGCGGCGCCGGTCTGGCGCTCCTCTTCGCGTACACGATCGGGCTCGACGAGGCTACCGTCACGGTGGTCGGCGTGCTCGGCGCCGTGCTCCTGTTCGGCCTGCACCTGGCCTACGAGTACTGGCGCGGCGCCGATGCCGGCCGACCGCAGCCACTACAGATACCTCCTGGTCACAGCTGATCGGCTGCCGCCGCCGCCCAGCCGGCCCGCCGACTGTGACCCGCGGGCATGCGGCGGAGACGAGTTCCGTGAGGGCGCGAGGGAGCGACTCGTCTCATCGATTTCCAGCGGGGTAGAAGAGACGCTTCTGCCGCTGATCGCGCGTTGGTTCGCCCTATGAACTGCGCGGAGCGTCCGTGTGAAGGCGACCTCTGGTGCCCAAGATCAGCGGGCCAGGCGCCGGCGGCAACCAGCTGCTCGGTGAAGAACGGATTTCCTGCGAGCGACCGAAGATGCTGGTCAGGCCTTCTGCGGCTCAGCGGAGCGCGCACCCGACGAGCGCGATCGAGCCGGCCTGCAGGCCGGCGACGAGCCCGACAGGCCTTGGGTGGTCATCCAGGCCAGGCTGGCCCTGGGCCAGCAGCCGGGCTCGGTGCGCGTCATGTACCACTGTTCGCCACCGGTGGCGGTGCCGAGGGTGTGGTGCTCGCCGTACTGGGGCAGCGCACTTATGTGAACGCGCGGTATTCCGGCGGTGCCGGATTCCTAGCGGTGTCGGGTGTCGTGCAGTGCTGGCGGTCGCTGCGCGGGTGGCCCGGGGGGTCAGCTGCTGCCTGGCCTGACAAGACCACATTCATAGGCGAGTACGGCGGCTTGGGTTCGGTCGTTGAGGTTCAGCTTGGAGAGGATGCGGGCGACGTGGGTGCGGGCGGTGTGCTCGCTGATGAACAGGCTGGCGCCGATCTCGGCATTGGTCTGCGCCCGGGCGATCAGCTTGAGGACCTCGACCTCGCGGGCGGTGAGTTGCGCCAGCCCGCGGCGGGTTCTTTCGGTCCTGCCAGGAGGGCGAACTGTTCGATGACACGGCGGGTTACCGACGGGGCGAAAAGCCCCTCCGCCGTCGGCGACGACCCGGATCGCGGCGAGCAGTTCGTGTTCGGGGGCGTCCTTGAGGAGGAAGCCGCTGGCGCCGGCGGCCAGTGCGTCAAAGACGTACTTGTCGTGGTCGAAGGTGGTGAGGACGAGCACCCGGGGGAGCGTCTGGCGTGGCGACGATGCGCCGCGTCGCCTCGATGCCGTTCAGGTTCGGCATGCGTATGTCCATCAGGACGACGTCGGGTTTGAGGTCCGCTGCGATTTTGACGACCTCGGTCCCGTCGGCTGCCTCGCCGACGACGTCGATGCCGGGCTCGTCGCGCAAGATCATCCGGAACCCGGTCCGGACGAGCCGCTCATCATCGGCGAGCAGGACCCGGATGGTCATCTGGAGGGTTCTTTTACCGGGAGGCGGGCGGTAATGACGTAACCGCCGCCGGGACGGTCGCCGCTTTGCATGGATCCGCCGTAGAGGGAGACTCGCTCACGCATGCCGACCAGGCCCCGGCCGGCCCCGGAACTTCCGACGGTCCCGCGGCCGTCATCGCCGAGCTCAAGTTCCACAGCGGTCTCCTGGTAGCGCACGACGACCGTGGCCCGGGCATCGCCGGCATGCTTGAGGCTGTTGGTCAGGCCTTCTTGGATGAGGCGGTAGGCAGCCAGGTCGACACCCGCTGGAAGCTCCACGGGACGGCCTTCAATCCGCACGGTCACCGGAAGCCCGGCGTCTCGGACTCCCTGCACGAGGGCGTCCAGGTTGCATAGGCCGGGCTGGGGAGCCAGCGCTGGCGCCTCCCCTTCCGCAGCGGCGATTCCGAGCAGACGGCGCAGTTCCACGAGGGCCTGCTGGCCGGCCGACTCGATCGAGTCGAAGGCCTGGCGGGCTTCGACCGGTGATCGCCGCAGGGCTCTGCGTCCCCCGCGGGCCTGCAAGACGATGACACTGACGTTGTGCGCGACGATGTCGTGGATCTCGCGTGCAATCCGGGCGCGTTCGGCGGTCAGGGCCCGGGCGGATTCGGCTGCGTAGTCGGCCGCCAGCTGTTCGCCGCGCCGCTCGAGCCTTCGGGCCTCCCGGCCCCGGCGCGCGTACACCAGCCCAGATGCCCAGGCGACGAGCATGAGCGACGGGAGGAAAAGCTGCCAGACCAGAGCCGCCCCTGGGGTGTTGATTTCGGTGACGGCGAGGATCGCCAGGCCGGCGATCAGCCCAGCCGCGGCCCAGGGTTCCTCGTTGCCAGCGGCAAGAACAAAAAAGCAGTAGAAGCCGAGGAACAGGCACAGTTACCGGACCCGACACCGCCTCTGGGCTGACGAACGACTCGGCGCCGAATACCGCCAGCGCAGCCAGAGGCGCAGCAAAGGGGAAGCGCCGCCGCAGCAGAAGCGCGGCGATGGCTGCGTACAAGCACCCGAGGCTGAGCAACCGCGAGGCCTGCAGGTCCTCAAACGCATACTCAAGCGTGCCGGCCACGGCCAGAGCAGCCGGTACCACCCAAAACCCCCTGCGGCCGCCGGCTCGTTTTTGCTGGTCACGCCAGGAAGGTACGTCGCAGGACCCGGACCCGCATCCGCAGCAAGGGCGATACCTAATCGCCCTCGGCGCGGACGGACAAGCGCGCTGAGGCGGACGACGCCGAACCCGCTGCATCCCTACCGTTCTCATCACCTACAACGAAAGGTGATGCCATGACTACGAACAACACAAGCGGTCAGATCCGGCCGCCGTCCACTCGCACCGGGATTGCCAAGCGGCGCAAACCGCCGACGAGTGACCCAACGCGACAGCCCCGACAGGCACAACCGGCTGACACGACGCCACCGCCGGCGGCGCGGCTGGCGGCCGTCGCGGCGTCTGCCCTGCTGCTTCTGGTAGCGGTCGCCGGCGTCACCGGCGTGCTATCGAGCCATCACTACCAGTGGAGGGCAACCCACCAGGCCCACCAGCGGTTCCACGTCACCTCCGGCCACGCCGAGCTCATCATCCCGGCACCAACCCCAGGAGAGGTCCTCGCCGTCTCCGCGAGCGTGGATGTCGGCGCCCTCACTGTCGACGTTCCGGCAGGCACCACAGCCAGGATCACATCCGTGGCTGGCCTCGGCGGCATCACCACCCCCCAGGGCGACACAGGCGGGCCGTTCCGGCACAAGCAGATCCAGATCGGATCAGGCGACCCACAAGTCATCATCAACGCCGGCGTCCGGATCGGGTCGGTAACCATACGCACGCCGGGACCGCTGAACCGCTGAACGCCGCACAGCTGGACCCTCCCGAACCGTCTTCACTGTTGCCGGAGATATCGGCAACAGTGAAGCGATATGTGCCTCCAGGGCCGATTAGGCTGGTCGGTCACGAGCGGCGTCATGTACCGCCGGGCAGTCCCCCACCAACCGGACGGGGCGCGCAACCAACGACCTGACACCACTCCCAACCGGCGCGGCCCAACAGTGATGCAGGTACCGAATTGAACCGGCGGGCACCGCCTTG
>CAVPYQ010000004.1:0-64753 GCA_963709985.1 uncultured Actinomycetota bacterium | reverse complement strand
TCGTGCTTGCGGCGCAGACGCCGCAGCGCTGCCGAGCGCAGATCGCCCGAGACATCCACGGCGACATTCGGCGCGCGTTGTCTGACCATGCTTGGCCCTACCTGCAGTGGTGACATGTCCAGCCGAGCACGGCAATGGCGCACACACCAGAGGCGAAAGTCCGCAGCCTCGAAACCCGATGCCGACCGTCCACAATGGACGGTCGCGATGAGTCTCGCGCACCGCCCTCTGGGCCGGGACGGGGGGACGTCCGGCCCTACGCGGCCAACCCGAAACTGCTCACACTGCAGTCATGGGGACCAGTTCAGCCGCTGGCATAACGGCTCTTGATATCGAGACGTGCATGGAGTTGCTGCGTTCGCAGGAACTCGGGCGAATAGCAATGTGTGCCGCCCACACACCGGATATCTTCCCGGTCAACTACGCCGTCGACAACGGCACGATCGTGTTCCGCACCGCCGAGGGAACCAAGCTCGCGGCCGTACACGTCAGCGACGAGGTTGCCTTCGAGATTGACGGGTACGAGGCCGCGACCGGCGACGCCTGGAGCGTCGTCGTCAAGGGCACGGCCCACGAAATCCCGATGTATGAGGTCCAGGAGGACGACGCATTCTGGCTGTTCCCGTGGAGCGCCACCGTCAAGTCGCGCTTCGTGCGCGTGACGCCCGAGCAGATCACCGGCCGGCGGTTCCATGTCGTGCGTACACGCCCGAGTGAGCGTCCCTCAGATGAGGACGTCACCGAGAACTGATCGCCGGCGACGCCGGCGGGCGCGCCCCGATGGTGCGGCCAGCAGTCAGCTCGATCTTCCGGGCTCCGCGCAATATCTCCGCAGGAAACGACTCGAACAAGTTCCTGCCGGTGGTCTTGACCGGCCGGGCACCCGTCGGTCACAGTAATCGCCGACTGAGGGCGGAGCGTTTTTGTAGGCGTGGCCCCTTCTGGCCGCCGCGGGTCACGCTGAGCGATTGGCCATTCCGGCGGTCCCCGTGTGGGGGTGGCTCATGTTCAGTCATCGATCAGTCAGTCGTCGCCTGCTCGCAATCTTCGGGACGGCGGTCGTCGTCGCGGCGCTCGCTGCGGCGGGCTCGCGTCAGCCTCTCAACCGGCGGCCTCTCAACCGGCGGCGCCGCAAGCGGCCCCGTCCGCGAGCCAGCACCTGAACATCAACTGCGAATACAGCACGTTGTGCCCGGACATCGCTGACTCGGAGCAGGTGTTCGGCGAGGACAGGTACGTCGGCCACGACGAGCCGTCGCTGCTGTTCTACTCGAACAAACCGGGCTCGGGCAACCGGATGCAGTACTCGGTGACCCTGCCGCGTGAACCGTCGCCGTCTCATCCCACCCAACCGGGTAAGGGCTACAACTTCGAACTGAACGGGGCACTGTGGTTCGGCATGGCCCTGTGCGACACGCAGTCGTACCCCGAGCAGATATCAACCTGCCCGGCGAACAGCGGCAGCAACATCCTCGATCCGCAGTGTCGCCCAAGCACTCCGGAACCGCGTTCCTGGAACTGCAGTTCTACCCGCCGGGCTGGGTGCCGTGGCCGACCTGGGCCAAGGCCGTGGGCGCCGACACGTGCAGTCCCACCCAGTGGTGCGCCGCGATGAACATCTTCAGCCTGCTGGAAGACCCCGTCGCCGGCACCCTGCAGAACCCGACGTGCGCCGCCAAGGTCGGCATCGAGACCTTCCAGTTCGCGTTCGTCACAAAGAACGGCGTGGCCCAGGCACCGGCCAACCCGATCGACTCCACGCTCACCACGTTCACCCCCGACCCCAGGAAAGATCTATTCATGAATTCGGGGGATCGGCTGCAGGTGAGCATGCATGACACCGCGCAGGGTGTGCGGGCGCAGATCGACGACCTGTCCAACAACAAGTCCGGCTCGATGACGGCGAGCCCGGCCAACGGGTTCACCCAGATCCAGTACGACCCGTCCGGCACCAGCTGCAACTCGATCCCCTACGCCTTCCACCCGATGTACAGCACCGCCTCCGAACAGACGCGAGTGATCTGGGCGGCGCACAGCTACAACGCGGCGTTCTCCGACGAGATCGGCCACTTCCAGTTCTGCAACGGCGCCACGGTCCCGAAGACACCGTTCGGGCTGGACGATGCCGGCAACCCGATCGTCTGCCCGGCCGGTAATACCGAGGGCAACGGCGCCGACCAGACGCCCACGGACGGGGACGACGACTTCTGCTTCCCGGCATCTGCGTCGTTGCTGTACCGGGTGCAGGGATGTACCGACACGAACACAGGATTCGACGGGGTGTCGTACACGCCGGTCTGGCCGGACGGGAACACCCGGTTGCACCCGACTCCGTTCCAATTGACCAGCGCGCGAACCGGCGAGGACTTCAACCAGTCGTACATCCGGGTGGCGTTCGAGGCCGATCTACCGGCCGTCGAAGGCACCTGCAACCGCAATACCGGGGTCGGTTGCACCCTGATACCGCAGACCGATGCCGGCACGCCAGCGAAGTTCTACCCGTTCTTCACCACCACGAACGTCCGGGGCAGGTGCAACTGGCAGTTCGGCAACGACATCCCCGGTGAGACGAACAGCTTCGGGCGCAACAACCAGTACGGGGCGCTGCTCCCGCTGACCTACCTCGCGTTCGGTGGTGGCGGCAGCACGCTCGTCCGGTTCAACGACTTCCGCAACATCATCAGCAACCCGTGCTAGGAAGCCCAATCGCATAAGGGGAATCTGCCCTGTGCGGCGAAACGTGGCCGCACCGGGCGAAGCCCTCCGTCATCGCGCGCGGCTTGCGACGTAGAGCGGGAAGAAGATGACCCACAGGACCAGGCAGGCCACGAACCAGGCCGCCGGGGTGTCGACGGCGAACGCGCCGGCGCGCAGCACGACAGGTGCTCCCTCGTCAGCACATCGCTTCGCGTCGGCGTAGACCCACAGGTCGACGGCGAGAATCACCAGGACGACGAGTACGGGTACGAGCAGCATCGACACGCCTAGTCGTGTCCGTCGGTGCGCGAGGCTTGGAACCGCTGTCCGCGCTCGCCTTCGAGCTGCGCCAGGAGCGAGAGCACAACAGCGGGGCCGTCGTCGGCACCGATCCGGCGGGCGAGTTCGGTGGCGCGGTCGCGATAGGTCGATCGGTCCAGGCAGGACCGCAGCGCGTCGGTCAGGTTGTCGGCGGTCAGCTCGTGCAGTGGCAGCGGGGGCGGCGCAACGCCGAGGCGGTGCAGCCTGTCCGCCCAGAAGGGCTGGTCGACGAGGACGGGCACCGGGACCGCTGGTACTCCCGCGCGAAGGCCGGCCCCGGTGGTGCCGGCTCCGCCGTGGTGGACCACGGCCGCCGTCCGGGGAAACAACCAGGCGTGTGGCACGTCACCGACGAGCAGGATGTCGTCACCGGCGAGCTCGAGTTCGGCCCAGCCGGACTGGACGATTGCGCGCACGCCGGCCCGTTTGACGGCGACCGCGACGGCGTCATGGAGTCGCTCGTCGGTCGGGGTCATGCTGCCGAACCCGACGAACACCGGAGGGGGACCGGCCCCGAGGAAGTCGACCAGCCGATCCGGGGGCTGCCATCCCGGCGGCCGGGCCGGCCACCAGTACCCGGTGACGTGCACGGTCGCTGGCCAGTCGGCGGGCCGGGGAACCACTGCCGGGCTGAAGCCGTGGCAGACGGGCCAGTCGGCCGGCGGCTCCGCGGTCGCGGCAGGTAGATCGAGCCGGGCGCGCAGCCGCCACAGAACATCGGCGTGGAGGGAGCCGGTCCGGGAGAGCACCTCGCGGCCCGCGGCGAGGTTGTCAGCGGGCGAGAGCTGCCCAGCATTGGGCCAGCCGGGTCGCTGCACATCGACACTGCCGAGACCACGACGACCACCGTCTACGACAAACTCACCGTCGCGATCGGCGCGACGACGCTGGCCACCTACTCCAACCTCAACCACAACACCGGCTACAGCCCGAAGACCCTGAATGCATCGACCTTCGCCGGGCAGACCGTGACGATCAAATTCACCGGCACCGAGGACAGCCAGAAGCAGACATCGTTCGTCATCGACGACACGGCACTGACCCTGAGCTAGCCGGCTCCGAGGCAACTCAGGTATCTAACGCTCAATCCAGCGTGATCTCGACGTACCAGCGATACGGAGCCCGCGGCTCACTGCACGTATCTCAATTCTTCCGGATCGTATTCAGTGGTCCGCGGCTGCTATCTCAAGCGCCGCAGCATAACGACCCGGCGTCATTCCATTCGTATACCAACTTGTCGAGCAGATTCTTGGACGGCACTTTTGCCGGGCTGGCGTCGCGGTGGGACTTCTGTCCGACACCCGGTTGACAATGGTTCTACAGGCGGGGACGCTGACGACGCTTGCGGGGGGAATGGGGGGCCAATGAGTGATCTGCGTCAGATACAGTTCGAGTAACGCTGATGCGGCAAACAATTGTGCGCATTGTGCTGCCTTGCCTGACAATTCTTTATCCGCTTCTGGGTGATCGCAATTGTCCGTCCATTTGTCGCACTGGGCTCGTCCCACCCAGGCTCGGCCGGATTCGCTATCGCTGGCGCCGTACGGGCGATCTGTCGTGTCGCACGCCGTTCGCCGGTACTTCAGTGGCTTCCAAGCAGCGCTTAAGCGTGCGTCGGAATCCTGATCTGGCCGCTCGATCCCGCGCGGGCACGTTTGAGAATCGACCGACCTGCAGGGGGACGGAATGAACAGCGAAGCAGAGCCTGTACCGGCCAGCATCGGATCGTACGAACTGGTTGACCGGGTGGCGATCTCGCCGACCGGATCGGTATGGCGTGCACTCGACCACGCTCTCGGCCGCAACGTTGCCCTCAAACGCGTCGCGGCGGGCGCCGTCCAGTCGGTTGAGCGGTTGCGCGCGGAGGCTCAGGTGCTGGCGCACTTGTCCCATCCGAACATCGTCGCCGTCATCGATCTGATGGAGGCAGACGGGCAGTTGTGGCTGGTCGAGGAATGGGTCGACGGCGCGACATTGCCCGACGTCATCCGCCAGGTCGGCTGGCTCTCGGCAACGCAGGCGGTTGGCGCCGTCCGAGGCGGACTGCTGGGCCTGGCCTACGCCCACCACAACGGTCTCGTTCACGGCGACGTCAGTCCGTCGAACCTGCTGCTGGACGTTCACGGCACGACAAAGCTCATCGACTTCGGCCTGGCCCAGCCGGCCGGCGCCGCGGGAGTGGCGGGAACCCCTGGCTATCTGAGCCCGGAGGCGGCACGCGGCCTTCCGCTGGTGCCGGCCTCGGACGTCTATTCCTCCGCTGCGGTTCTGGCGCTCCTGCTGCGCGGTCGGCCGTTGTTCGACGGCCCGAGCGCCGAGGCGGTTCTCGCCGCGCAGTTCCGCCCGGGCGAACCCGATCTGAGTGGCATCGACGCCCCGATCCGCTCGGTGCTGCAAGCCGCGCTGGCACCGGCGCCGGGTTCTCGACCCGGCGACGCCGCGCAGTTGCTGGCCGCGCTCGACGATGCGGCGGTACGCACCTTCGGCGAGGGATGGTTGGCGAGCGCAAGCGTGGCCGGCCTGGTCGGCGCGACGGTGACGGCGGCCATCACGGCGGCTGGCACTCACGCCGGCACGTCCGCACCGGCAATGGCGAACGTGGCGCCAGCCGCGAACATGCCGCCAGCCGCGAATATGCCGCCGGCTGCGCACATTGGTCCGGCTGCGCAGGTTGGTCCGGCTGCGCAGGTTGGTCCGGCTGCGCCAGCCGGGCCGGGCACGCCGTACGCCGGTCATGCCGGCGACGTCCAACAGGCCGGGCAAGGCTCGCGCCGGGTTGCCCAACGGGGCCTGCGGAAAGTCCTCGGTTCACATCCGAAGCTGGCTGTGGCGGCGATGGCCGGACTGAGCGTCGCCGCCGTGACGGTGGCGGCCGTCGTGGTGTCGCACCAGAACAAGACGCCCGGACACCCTGTGGCGGCAGTGATTTCGCCGAGCACCATCCCGAGCCCGGTCGGCGGATCAAGCGGAGCCGTCGGCGCAAGCCCTGCGGCCTTCGACTTGCACAGCGTCGACTGGAAGTCCATCACGTTGCCTGGCCGAACCTGCAACTCAACGCGCGACATCACGCTGCACAACGGGCAAGCGGTCATACCCGTTGCGTCGGCCACGCCGCCGGGCGGATACATACTCGAGATCAACATCCCGCCCCAATACGGGCCGCTCGCCAACGGTGGTCCATCAGTCGCGGTACTCGGTCTGATGTGCGCCGGCACGGGTAGCTACGCCGGCACCGGAACGTTCTATCCCCACATCGCCGTCTTCGACGCGCAGGGGAACAAGCCGCACCTGCTCGGCGAGTTCGCAAACGGTGACCTGGGCGAGATCGCGCCGCTTGGAGTCTGGCTGGTACCCAGCAACTTCGAGGTCCGCAACGGGGTCATCGTGATCAACGGCAAATTCCTCCAGTCGCAGGACCCGCACTGCTGTCCGTCCGGCCGGGGGACGACCACGATCACGTATCGCAACGGCGCCCTCGTTCCGAGCAAGACGATCTCGACGACATCGGCGCCATCCGGCGCGGCGACGTCGAGCGCCTCGACGTCGGGTCCGGCGTCGCCGAACCGCCTCGGCCGCAAGATCACCACGATCGGTCACGCCGGGCAAACCTATGTGGCCACGGTGCAAGCCGAGGACACCGTCTCCAACTGCGCCGCCAACTCCTACGGCGCCGCCGTCATCAGCTATTTCCAAAAGCATCCGTGCCCGCACGGCGCGGGTCGCCGGCTCGTGACCATCCCGTTCAACGGTCGCACGGTCGCCTTGTCGATGATCGTGGTCGACGCCCAGATCGGCCCGCCGGGCAACCTGTACGTCTACGCCGTTCAGCTCGACGATCTGGAACGGGCGAACGGCACGGGAGGGCTCAACGACCTGCTCCGCAGCGGCGCTCGACCGGCCGGGTGGCCCGCCGCCATCCCGAGCGACGAAACCTTCGTCGTCAACGGCGAGGACGACACCATCGCCATATTCGACGCGTGGTATCTCAGCGGACCGAACACCAGCCAGGATCCCGACCTGGCGCGACTGGTCGACGATCTCTTCCTGACACCCATCACGGTCGGCCCGTTCTGATCGCTAGGTCCTACCCCGAGAGCCGGCGAAAGACGAGTTCAGTCGCACCGAACCTGATCCGGTCCAGATGTTCGAGCACCTGCGGGATGACCAGCGGGTTCCCGTTGACGAATGTGCCGTTCGTCGACTGCAGGTCACTGATGACGAAGCCGTCCGGCGTCGGCGAGATGACCGCATGGCTCTTGCTGACCTTGGGATCGGGCAGGACGATGTCGCAGCCGATCCGGCCGATGGTCAGCCGCCCGGCGACCTCGTTTCGGGAGCCGTTGCCGTGTACGAGTTCCCCGCGCAGACGGGCGAATTCATCGTCCACGACTGTGCGATCGGCGCGAGCCAAGGACGTAGCCGTGTAGTGGTCGGGCACATCTTCCTGGCGCGACACGGCGGTCCACACCCGGCGCAAGGACTCGGGCACGTTCGAGCCGATTTCGCGTTGGTAGCGCTCGCGAAAGTCGTGGTACTGCTCGGCCGCATCGGCGGAACGGCCGGACGCCGCCAGGGCAGTGATCAGTTGGCCGCAGAAGACGTCGTTGAGCGGGTAACGGCGCGTCAGCGAATGCAGCTCGCCCAGCAGTTCCTGGTGGCGACGGCAGGCCAGCTCCGCCTCGACGCGGGCCTGCAACACGCTCAACAGTTCCTGCTCCATCGCCTGGGCAAACGCGTCGGCGAAGGGCAGGCCGCCGAGGTCTTCGAGCCCGCGTTCGCCGCCCCATTCATTCAGTGCGCAGGCGTACGCCCGGGCAGCATCGGCCGGCTGCCGGGCCGCCCGGGCCGCGTTGCCCGCGGCGTGCAGGTTCCGGAACCGGGCGAGGTCGTATTGCTCGTCCGTCACTGATATCGAATAGCCCGCCGGTGACGTGCGGATGTATCGCTGGCTGTCGGCCGGCGTGAGCCGGATGGCCTGCGGCGCAAGGGCTTTGCGCAGATTGCTGATCAATACCTGCAGGTTGGCCTGGATGCCGGACGCGTCCTTGCCCCAAACCTCCTCGGCGAACGCGGGCGTGGGCACCAGCCGGTTGCGCCGCGTCAGGAGCAGAGCCAGGACCGCCCGGGGTTTGTCGCCGTGTAGTTCCAACTCCCGACCGGCGTGGAACACGCGCAACGGACCCAACACGCGAAAGTCCAACTCGACCGCGGCGCCGACCGTATCGGTGTGGTTGTCGCGGTTCACAGGTGCCTGGCCAGCAGTACGACGACGAATCCGACCAGCGAGCCGGCGAGCGCCCCGAAGAGCAGGACCGAGATCCGGACACGGCGGGCCGGTCGTCGCGCCGCGGCGGGCGGTGCCGAGATCGTAGGTGCTACCCACGGTTGGGCCCAGACGTTCGCGCCCGGTACCGCCGAGTCGTCATCCGGCTGCGCCGGTTGCTCGGCCTGAGTGGAGGTCGCGTCCGGCTCGGCGGGTAGACGCGCTGGATGCGCGAGCGCGCCGGACGCGCCCGCTCAGCGACGAGGGCGTCCCATTCAGCCGAAGGCACACGGCTGATCCGCTCGGCGATCTGGGCCGCGGAGGGGCGCTCCTGCGGACGAATCGCCATTGCTGCCAGCAAGATCTCGCCGACCGGCCGGTCCAGGCGCGGCGAGACCTGCCACGGTGACACCGGCGCGTCGTGCAGATGCGCCTCGATCACCGCAGCCGCCGTCTGCGCCGGGTAGGGGCGTGAGCCGGTCAGCATCTCGTAGGCGAGGACGGCGAAGGAGTACACGTCGCTCGCCGGCATTTCCCGGGTCGGATCGAGGATCTGCTCCGGTGCCATGTAGGTCGGAGTGCCGGACGCCGAATCGGTGGTGGTGCGGAAGGAGTTCGGAACTCGGCTCAGCCGCGCCAGCCCGAAGTCAGCGATCTTCGCGTGCCCGTCCGCGGTCAGCAGCACGTTGGCCGGCTTCACATCTCGGTGGACGACGCCGGCTCCATGCGCATGCGCCAGTCCGGCCGCGACCTCGCAGAGAAGCGAAGCGGCGTGCGCGCCAGACAGCGCCCCGGAGTCGATGAGCGTGCGCAAATCCCCGCCGGGTACGTACTCCATGACCAGTGCGGCGCCCGCCGGGGTCTGACCCAGTTCGTACACCGTGACGATGGCGGGGTGTCGCAGCGCGACGATCACCCGGCCCTCGCGTACCAGCCGTTTCTGCCCGGCCCGGTCATGTGTGCCCGCATAGATTGTCTTGATAGCTACGAGACGTTCCAGGCGCACGTGCCGGGCGAGCGCAACCCATCCGGTGGCCCCCTGGCCGAGCACGCGGATGAATTCGTAGCCGGCCGGCATTGCTGCGCGGTCAGATGGTCCCCCCATCATGTGCGGAGTGTACGGATCGGGGGCGGCGGCGCTGCCCTGACCAGGCTGGGCGGCTTACCTCTCTGCGCAAGGACTTCGGCGTTGCGTGGAGAGTCTGATTCGGCCCGCTGTGCGGGCATTCGGCCGGGCCTTTAGGCGATCTTCAACCTTCATTGAGCGGTCCGTTCGATCCTCTTCCTGCCCGACATTCGCCGGGCGGATCGAGAAGCCAAACCACTCAATAAAGGAGCGACATCATGAACGAGCGACACGCTGGAATGCGCAATATGCCCCGGGCGCAGCGAATTTCAATTGCGATTGTGTCGGCGTCGGCATTGTTCGCGCTCGGCGCATGCAGCGGTGGCGGCAAGGGTCACCCGGCGAGCAAGTTCACGGCCGGCGGCGCCGCACTGGCCGGAACCCGACCCAGTTCTGCCGGGACTACGCCGCGGCCGCCGATGCGTATACCGAAACCATGGGCGACGTCACCGACCCGTCGTTCAGTCAGTTCATGACCCTGCTGGCAAGGCGAAGGCAGAAGCCCCGCCGGCCGTCGCCGCCCCGGTAGCAGACATGTACTCCAACGCTGTCCGGGTGCAGAGGAACAACGGCACCGCCGATCTGAGCAGCGACTCCCAGGCTGTGACGGATTGGGCCAACGCGAACTGCTTCGGCGGGTGACCAGGTCGAAAGTGGTCGGCGATCTCCCGGCATGCGACATGCGTTTGTCGCATGCCGGGGATGCCGGACATGGGCCAGATTTCGTCAGTACGCGCTCCGCGAGCACCAGTGAACACCCCGTTTTTTTGCCGAGTATCGGGTGGAGCTGTCGCTTCGGGCCGGAACCGGACAGGTTTCCGGCAACGGAGCGGGCTCGGCGCGCTCGTACGAACAAGATCGCCTCGGGTTACCGCACCGCCGACGGGCTGCAGCAAATTGCAGGTGATAAGGCGCCGCCGGCGGCACGTGTTGCGCTTCAGCTCTTGCGGACCGGCGACGGAAAGGCTCTCGAGTGCGCGCACCAGATCGGCCAGTTCGGCTTGCTCGCGCGCGTCTTTGAGCGTCTGGTGGACCGTCTGATCGTGGGTCGGCCGGGCCCGAGCGAGCAACCGTGAGCCCTGGCGGTGAGTTCGGTGTAGATGCCGCGGCGGTCGTCGGCGCAGACGGATCCGCGGGCAGCAGGCCGCGGTCCTCGAGTCGGGTGACCAGTCGGGTCGCCGCGCTGCTGGAGAGCGCGGCGGCGCGGGCGAGCTGCGCCATCCGCATGTGCCAGCCGTCCTGGCGGGACAGTGCGTCCAGGACGGTGTACTCCACGACCGACAGCCCGTATCGCTTCAGCGCGCGTCTCCAGCTCGCCGCTCGATCAGCCCGTGCAGTGCCGCGAGCGCGCGCCAACCCTGTGCGCGGACCTCGACCGCGTCGTCCGCTATGCCCATCGCTCGTTCCTCCTGCCTTCCGCGACCCCAGCCACTATAACAGCCGTTTGCAATAGACGCGCGCGTGCAACTAGTCTTCCAGCTATTGCACGCGCGGGTTACCCGCTCACGCACACGATGACCGGAAGGACTTCACGGATGCCCTTGGACTGCTCGCCCTCGCCCTCGGCGGCTTTGGCATCGGGCTGACCGAGTTCGTCATCGCCGGGCTGCTGCCCGAGGTGGCCGCCGACTTCGGGGTCTCGAGGCCGCGCGCCGGCTGGCTGATCTCGGGCTACGCGCTGAGCGTCGCCGTCGGCGCGGTCGCCCTCACCGCCGCGGTCACGCGGCTGCCCCGCAAGCGGTGCTGCTCGGCCTGATGGTGCTGTTCATCGTCGGCAACCTGCTCTCGGCCGTCGCCCCGACGTACGCCGCGATGCTCGCCGGCCGGATCGTCGCGGCGCTCTGCCACGGCGCGTTCTTCGGCATCGGCGTCGGTCGTCGCCGCCAGTCGTGGTCGCGCCGGCCAAGAAGGCCGGCGCGATCGCGGCGATGTTCGCCGGCCTGACCGATCGCCAACGTGCTCGGCGTGCCGCTCGGCACCCTGCTCGGCCAGCAGCTCGGCTGGCGCTCCACCTTCTGGGCGATCACCGCCATCGGCGTGGTCGCGCTCATCGGCGCATCGCGCTGCTGGTGCCGGCGCGCCCGGCACGACGCCGCGGACCGCCCGGCTGCGCCACGAGCTCGGCGCGTTCCGCGACGGCCAGGTCTGGCTCTCGCTGGCGGTCACCGTCTCGGCTTCGGCGGCATGTTCGGCGCCTTCACCTACATCGCGTACACGCTCACCGAGGTGACCGGCTTCGCGTCCTCGGCCGTGCCGTGGCTGCTGATGCTCTTCGGCGGCGGCCTGTTCGTCGGCAACCCCTGGGCGGCCGGGCCGCCGACCGGTCGTGCCCCGCACCCTGACCGTGGTGCTGCGGCGCTCACCGCGCTGCTGGCCGTCTTCGCGCTCACCGCCGGCTCGCAAGGCCGCTCACCGTCGTCGCCCTGGTGCTCATGGGCGGCTTCGGGTTCGCCACCGTGCCCGGCCTGCAGATGCGGATCATGGGCACGCCGAGCACGGCGCCGACGCTCGCCTCGGGCGCCAACATCGCCGCCTTCAACGTCGGCAACGCGCTGGGCGCCTGGATCGGCGGGCTGACCATCACGGCGGGCTCGGCTTCACCTCTCCCGTCGGGCCGGCGCGATCATGGCCCTGCTTGCCCTCGTGACGCTTGCCTTTGCGAGCGTGGCGAGTGTGCGACTCGCCGCCCCGGGGCGACAGCAGCCACGCCAGTGACGAGCTCCCGCACAACTGAGCCACCGTCCCGGACCTGGCGCACGACCTGACCGACCGGATGGCCGAGTGACCCGGCACGACGGGTAGGCGACTTTGTCCTGCTAATCATGGGCCCGGACGGGATGGCCCGATGTCAGTGAATGTGATGCCCAGAGGCACAGGTGGTCGCCACGGCAACCGTGGTCGCCGGCCTGCCGGCCGGGTGGCAGGGCGTGCTCGTCGGAAAGGTCGGCGAGGAGGACCCGGGCGTCGAACTGGCGGGCGCCGCGTCCGGCCGGCTCGTCTGGATCAGCCTGCACGGCGCGTTCGCCCCTGTGCAGATCGAGCAGCGCGGCGTCGAACTCGCCCGCGCGATCGCCGGCGTCGGGATCGGAAAGTTCGCCCGCGACGTGGCTCGCCGCTGACCGGTTGCGCTGCCCACCAAGATCCAGCAAACGCTGCTCGCGCGCCGTATCGGACTTGCGCGGCTGACGGTTCAGACAGCGAGGTGGGGCCGGATGGGCCGGCCCCACCAGCCACTACTCGTGCGCAGCCCCCAGGCGCTTTGCCAGGGCGCTTTGCGTTTCGGGCTTCCGGATTTCAGCTAGCGTCCGAAGGACGTCCCGGGGAACGGCCTTGTCAGCCAGGTAGAAAAGCAATGCCGCGTCGAGTTTGTCCCGGCGGCCAAGCCGCACCTGCTTCATGATCCGGTAGATCACTGCGCTGAGTGCGGATAGAGCGGATATTGCGGTCGCGGCCATCGTAATGATGTCCATCGTTTGATCTCATAACTAATCGCATCCGCCGTAACGACATTAAACCGGCGGATGTTCGTGGGTGCCTTCGCCACTCCATTGAGGAGTCCGTTTCTGCAATTCTTGGCGGGCACTTCTACCCGGAAGGGCTTGACCCGTAGGAGGGTCGGACCGGCTGCGCGCTGTGTAGTTGTTGGTCGAGGCGCGAGAAGGCGGACACCTCACACCGATTGTCGCGCCGGGGCTCAGGGCCGTCCAGCCGTGGGCCCGTCTCGGCGGGATTGCGCGTTTGCTCGCGAGGCCGAGGTGTCCATGAGCCGGGCGGAAACGGTAGTAACGACTTGTAGCTGAATTTTCCTAGCAAAGGTCACATCACGTTCCGAATCACGTACTTCCGCACACACTATTTACGGCGATCGAATCAGACCTCATGATTTACGCCATGGCCGAGCATGTCGCGCAACGTGTGGACTGGGAATCGCCCATCGAACGACTGGTACGCGCAGCGTGGTGGTGGCTGCTGTGTTTGGGGATAGTCGCGATAGTCGTCGGAGTGATCGTCCTCGCCTGGCCGAGTCAGACGCTGCGCGTCGTCGGTGTGCTGTTCGGTATCTACCTGCTCGTCAGCGGCGTCGTAGAAATCATGATGGCGTTCGCACCAGGCCTGCACGGCGGGGCGCGATTCCTCGGCGTCCTGACCGGCTCCCTGTCGGTTCTGCTCGGACTGATCAGCTTTCGTGGTGCGTTGGAGTCCATCCTGCTGCTGGCCCTGTGGATCGGTTTCGGCTGGTTGATCCGGGGAATAGCCCGCACTGTCGTAGCCGCCTCGGAGCCCGTCCTGCCCTATCGCGGTTGGCAGATCTTCGGCGGGATCGTGCTCGCCATCGGTGGCGTGGTCGTCATCGTCTCGCCGGTCGCGTCGGTGTTCGCGCTCGCGGTTCTCTGCGGTATCTGGTTGATCATCACCGGGATCTGGCAGGTCATCGAGGCGTTCGCCGTACGCCGGCACGGCGCCGAGGTGCTTGCCGGTACGGGCGGCATGAGCGTGGCCGCGTGACCGACCCGCTCTCTCCCGACCGAAAGGACTTGCAAATGTCCACCATCGTCCTCATCCACGGTCTCTGGCTTACGCCGCGCAGCTGGGAGGGCTGGAAGGCGCGCTTCGAGGAGCGCGGACATACGGTCCTCGCGCCGGCCTGGCCGCGCATGGCGGGCGAGGTCGAGGACATCCGCCGGGACCCGTCCGTCCTGAACGGGCTCGGCGTCACCGAGATCGTCGACCACTACGACCAGATCGTGCGCGGCCTGGGCGCCCCGCCGGTGCTCATGGGGCACTCCTTCGGCGGGCTGGTGACCGAGCTACTGCTCGACCGCGGCCTCGGCGCGGCCGCGGTCGCCCTGTCGCCGGCGCCGGTGAAGGGCGTGCTGCGCCTGCCGCCCGCTCAGTTCGCGCTGTCTTCCCGGTGCTCGGCAACCCGACGAACAAGAACAAGACCGTCGAGCTGACGCCGAAGCAGTTCCGCTATGCGTTCACGAACACGATGAGCGACGAGGACGCCCAAGCGGCCTACGAGCGCTACCAGATTCCCGGGCCCGGCCGGGTGCTCTTCCAGGCGGCGTTCGCCAACTTCAATCCACGCGCCGTGACCAAGGTTGACTTCCACAAGGACGACCGCGCGCCGCTACTCGTGGTCGGAAACAGCGCGGACCACACCGTCCCGGCCTCCGTGAGCAAGGAGGCCGCGAAGCGCCTCGGCAAGTCGAGGGCCGTGGTGGACTACAAGGAATTCGCGGGACGCCCCCACTTCACGGGCGGCGCGCCCGGCTGGGAAGCGGTGGCCGACTACGCGCTCGAATGGGCGAGCCGCCACACCGGCGCGCCGGCCAAGACCCGACTCAGCTCAAGTTAGCGTCGCGAGGGACGAGAGATCGCCCTTTCCCATCAAGGGCATCGCTGAGTGAGGCAACCGTGACGACGTCGATGTCTGCTGACGAGTGGGATTCCCGTTACCGCGGCAGCGAACTGGTGTGGGGCACCGCGCCGAACCGGTGGGTCGAGCGCGAAGCGGCGTCTCTGCCGCCGGGCCGGGCTCTGGATCTGGCCTGCGGCGAGGGCCGCAACAGCATCTGGCTGGCACAACGCGGTTGGCAGGTCACCGGAATTGACTTCTCCGCCGAGGCGATCGGCAAGGCGCGCACGCTCGCCCAAGGCGTCCACGGTCCGGCGGCGACGGTCGATTGGCGATGTGCGGACGCCACCACGATCCAACTGCCGGCCGAGTTCGACCTCGTTCTCCTTGTGTATCTGCAGTTGCCGGCACTCGCACGCCGCGAGGCCCTCGCCGCGGCGTGGCACGCGCTCGCACCTGGCGGCACGCTGCTCGTCATCGCCCATGACTCCGAGAACATCGAGCACGGTGTGGGCGGTCCGCAGGATCCGTCCGTCCTCTACACGGCCGCTGACGTCGCGAGTGATCTTGCCGCCATCGACTCGGGCGCTCAGGTCGAACTCGTCGAACGCGTGGCGCGACCGGTCGCAACCGCCGATCGGCCTGCGCTCGACGCGCTGTTCCGCGCCCGCAAGCGCTCGGCCGAGCAGTCGGCGCCCTGAGTCAGGACGGTCTGGCCGTCGCGAGGACGTGGCCCTGCTGGTCGACGATCGTGATGGCGTCGATGTCGGCCAGGTGCATCGAGGTTCCGCCGGTCACGGCGGCGGTGGCGGTCGGCGTGGTGGCCCAGGTGCAGGCCGGTTCGGTTCGGCCACCGGTCGAGGAGACCTGAAGGGTGAACGTTCCCTGCGCGGGGAGGTCGGCAAGCGCGATCGCGACGGATGTGCCCCACGGCTTCGCGACGAGCGTGGCGTGGCCGGCCACGGCATAACCGGCGGCCGCGCTGAACGCGACGGTCGAGCCGCCGGGCCGATGGTGCGGCGCGGGTCGAAGCAGCAGGCCAACGCCAAGAGCGACCAGGACGATGACGGCGGCCGCGACAAGCATCAGGCGCTGTAGTCGGGCTTTGCGATGCTGCGCGGGACCGGATCGGCGAGTCTGCTCGAGTAGCCGCTCGAGCGAGGCCGCGCGCCCGGTGTCGACAGGCGGCTCGGCGCTCTGCGCATCGAACGCATGGGGTGCGCGCCGGAGCAGTCCGGTCAGCGGCGCCGAGCGCGCGAGTTCGTCGCGGCAGTCGGCGCAGTCGGGCAGGTGGGCCTCGAGGGTGCGCCGGTCAGACTCGCTCAGCCCGCCGAGCACGTAGGCGCCGAGCAGGATGCGGACGTCGTCGTGGCCGGTCCTCACCGCAGGGCTCCCATTTCCTCGAAGGCCGCGCGCAGATGCCTTACGGCGTAATAGGCGCGGGATTTGATCGTTCCCTGCGGGACGGTGAGTCTTGTAGCGGCCTCGGTTACCGAGAGCCCGTCGTAGTAGAGCGCCTGGATGACCTCGCGGTGTTCGCGCGAGAGCCGTTCGAGGGCCGCGACGACAAGATGCCCCTCCAGGGTGGATTCCACGTCGTCGAGGGACGGCACGGCGGCGATCGCTGCGTCGTCGCCGACCAGTACCGGCCGTCGCCGTTCGGCCCGCCAGGCATCGGTCAGCACGTTGCGGGCGATGGTGAGCAGGTACGAGCGCACGGCGGCATCGTCGGGCCGGACATTGTCGATGCTGCGCCAGGCCCGCAACATCGTCTCCTGCACGACGTCCTCGGCCTGTTCGCGACTGCGCACATACCGCAGGACGAAGGAGATCAGCACGTCGTAGTGCTCGGTATGCAGCGCGGTCATCAACTGCTCCTCCGGTGTTGCCGTCACTGTCACCGCCCCGCTGACATGTGGCTCGGCCGGTCCGCGTGACCGGCCCTCTGGCTGCGTGTACGACCAGTCGGCCCGTTCGGTTCACCGCACGAGACGAATCGTGGTGCGGCTTAGCCCACATGAACCCCGGCCGGCGAGCCGGCGTATGCGCTACCGACATCCGTCATCCGTCAACGAAAGGAATCACCATGAAGAACAAGACTCGGGCAATCCTGGCCGGTTCGGTCGCCGCTGCGGCCGCGGTGGCGATCGCGGCAACGTCCGCGTCCGGCGCGAGTGCCGCGCCGACCGCGAACGCCGCCGCGTCGCACCCGGCCAAGCCGGTACAGGTCGAGGTGTTCGCGCCGGAGCGTGGCGACAATGCCGGTGCCGCCGGGTTCGGCTGGTTCGTCGACATGGAACTCACGTTCCACGGCAAGAACCTTCAGCAGACCGGCTTCAACGGGTTGCAGCTCACCGGGCCCGGAGTGCATGCCAACGCTGCGCCGTTCCCCGGCGCGTTCTCGACCGGCCAGGACGACCGGACGCCGGGACTGGTAGTGCTCACCTCGACCACCAACAACACGCAACCCAGGCTTCTCCGGCCCGGGCACCAACCTGGCCAACCTGTTCAACCTCAGCGGCATCACCAACCGGAACGCGCACGAGACCGAACTGTGGGACACCTGGATCGTCGGGGCGCCCATCGCCGGTCAGAACGTCAACAGCACGCTGACCGTGGCGGTCGTCGACGACCTCAACCACGACGGCATCTACAACGACGCGCCGAACGTGGTGAACGACGTCAACCACGACGGGCGCGTCGACGCCAAGGACCTCAAGGCCCTCGGCGTTGCCTCCAACATCGTCACGGTCCCGTTCCGGATCAACGGCGCCCCTGCCGTCTGACGGCGCGCCTCACGGTGGGTGGGCACTTGTGCGCTGGTGGGCACTTCAGTGCCCACCTGCGGCACAACTGCCCACCTGCGGACCGGCGGGGAAGCGGTCTGGCCGGTCAGTGAGCTACATGTGCTGGTGGTCGTGTTCGCCGTGGTTGGCCATGTCGTCGGGGCCGCCGCCCATCATGGCGAGCATGGCTCGCCCGCCGGTCGTGAAGAATCGCCAGACCAGAACGGCGGCGATCAGCAGGAAGACGATGTTCAGCACGGTGGTGTAGTTCCACCGGATGCCGTCGTCGCCGACACTGGCGTTCCGTGGGCCGGACGGGATCAGGCCGAGCGCGCTGAACAGGAACTCGATGACGTAGCCCGCGGCGGCCATCGTGACGTAGAAGGTGGCGAACAGGAACCAGGCCATGCGCCGCCCGTAGTACTTCGCGTAGATCAACAGCAACGGGATGATGATCAGGTCGGCGAAGATGAAGCTGATCACGCCGCCGAAGCTGATGCCGCCGTTCCACAGCACGGCCGCAAGCGGCGCGTTGCCGATGGAGCAGACGAAGGTCACCACGGCGACGAGCGGGCCGATCAGCGGTCCCCACAGCTTGGCGGCGAGCGGGTGGTCGGTGATGAACAGGTGCTGCCAGAACGAGTCGGGGATCCACGCCCCGGCGGCGCCGGCGATGAGCAGCCCGCCGACGAGATCGCGCAGGATTGCCGCCCATTCCATGACGAAGTTGTGGCTGACCGAGGTGAATCCGGCCGGCGAGCCGAGTCGCCGCCAGAACGAACCGCCGCCGGTGACGCTCATGTCCATGGCGGCGTGGCCTTCCATCGCTCCGGCCACGCCGCGGTCGGCTTGTACGCGGGCCGCGTCGCGCAGGCGCGCGGTCAGGAAGCGGCGAAACAGCAACGGCAATGAAGATGATCATCAGCGGTCCGCCGACGAACTCGGCGAGGGTGAACTGCCAGCCGAGCAGCAGGGCGAGGATCAGCCCCAACTCGATGACCAGGTTCGTCGACGCGAATTGAAATGCCATCGCCGCGGTGAAGTCCGCGCCCTTGCGTACGAGCGACCGGGCCAGCGCGACCGCCGCGTACGAACACGACGACGAGGCGGCGCCCAGGCCGGTCGCGGTGGACAGGCTGCGCGGGCGGTCATCGGGCAGCAGTCGCGCGATCGTCGACTTCTTGACCAGCGCCTCGATCACCGCGGACAGCGTGAACCCGAGGATCAGCGACCAGGTGACCTGCCAGGTCATGTTCCCGGCCACCTGCAGGGCGTGCAGTATCGGCATGTCAGTTGCCCTCAGTTGGCTCGGCCGTCGGCACCGGCGTAGACCACTACGGCGTGACCAGTTGGTAGCCGGCTTCGTCGACCGCGGCGCGGATCTGCTCGTCGCTGAAGCCGGCGCCGGTCACCGTGACGCGCCCCGACGCCAGGTCCACCCCGACCGATTCGACTCCGTCGATCGCACCCACCTCGGCGCGCACCGAGCGAACGCAGTGCTCGCAGGTCATGCCGGTAACGCTGTATGTCGTCTCTGCCATCGCTAGCCTCAACCTCGTTCGTCGTTATACCCATCAGGGGTATACCCAACCAAGCGGACCGCGTCGCGCGTCAAGTACCCCTCGGGGGTACCCGTGATGAAGCGGTCGGCTACGCAGGCGCGGCTTGGGCACGCGCCGCTGTTATCCCTCAAGCACGCGCGCGCTGGCGTCCTGGCTCGTGCTCGGGCGGCCGCTTCTTCGCGGCTCCTGGTTGCTCGGTCGGTATCCGGCGGGAGAACAACAGGCCGATCAGCGCGATGAGGGCAAGGGCGGCCAGTGCGATGCGCAGCCCGTCCAGCCGAGCCTGCTGGTTCTCGTCCAGAACGGCCTGCGTGACCTCCTCGCTCGCGCCGGCCTTCGTGAGCGCAGCGCGGAGGTCGGCGTCGGACAGGAACGGGATCCCGCCGGCCAGTTCGACGCTTGCCTGCTGGCTCACCTGTGGCGGCACGGCGGGGTTCTCGTCGATCCCGTGCAGGAACGACGCGGTCAGGGCGGCGATCAGCAGCGAACCCGCGAGCGCCGTCCCGATCGATGCGCCGAGGTTGGTTGCGGTGTTCTGCAGCCCGCCGACCTCCGGGCTCTCGTCGTCGGGGACCGCGGACACCGTCACACTGCCGAGTTGCGAGGCGAGCGCGCCGATGCCGAAGCCCGCGAGCAGAAGCGGAACCGTCACGATCTCCGCGCCGGCGTGGACGTCGATGGCCATGAGCAACCACACGATGCCCGCGAACATGGTCAGAAGTCCGATCTGGACGACGAGCCGAGGCGACACCTTCGGGAAGAACTTCGGGATCCCGGCAGCGGCGATGAGCAGCGTCACCGACAGCGGGACGATCTTGATGCCGGTGTCGATCGCGGAGAGGCCGAGCGCAACCGAGAGGTACAGCGGAATCGTGAAGAACAGCCCGGCCTGGATCAGGAACTGGAAGAAGAACATCACGAGACCGCCGCTGAACTGCCGATTGCCGAGCATCGACAGCTGAACGAGCGGTTCGCGGCCGCTGCGTCTCGACGTGGCGCTCCCATTCGCTGAACAGCCAGAGCACGAGAATCCCGCCGAGGATCAGCAGGATCGTCGGCGACAGGCCGAGGAGCGCCGGAGCGCCGGGCTTGGCCAGCACCCATCCCCACTCGCTCGAACGCAGGACGCCGAACACCGCGAGGCCGAGCCCGGTGGCCGAGAGCACGGCGCCGACGATGTCGACGTGTCCAGCTGACTGGACCGGCGCGTCCTGGATGCGGCGCGCAAGGACCAAGATCGCGAGCACGATCAGGACCTCACCGAAGAAGACGTAGCGCCACGAGAGGTACGTCGTGGCGAGACCGCCGATCAATGGGCCGATCGCCACGGCGATCGCGCCGGACGCCATCACCAGGCCGTACGCGCGCGGACGTTCGTCGGGTGCGAAGTTGCCGGCGACGAGTGCGACGATCGCCGGAAGGATCAATGCCGCGCCGATTCCCTCGAGGACGCGACCAGCCGATTATCAGGACGGTCAGGTTCTGCGCGATGCGCCGTGGTAAACGAGCCCGCGCCATAGATCACGCACCCGATCGAGAAAGCGCGCCTGCGTCCGATCAGCGAGCCGACCTTGCCGCCCGGGATCATCAGCATCGCCATCACGAGCGTGTACAGGGTGATCGCGGACTGGATTCCGGTCACCGTCGTCCCGACGTCTTTGGCCACGGTGGCGATGGCGACGTTCATGACGGAGGTGTCGAGCGTCATGAGGAACTGCCCGGCACCAAGGGTGATCAGGACCAGACTGGTTCCCCGCTGTGCCGCGGTCTGCGCGGTGGCGGCGGCCATCGGCGCTTCGACGCCGTCTCCGGGGCGCGCGGCCCTCGATGGTCTCCCGGTGGCTGAAGCGCGACGGTGTTGCGGGCGCGACGGCGCAGCAGAATGCGGTCGACGATGCGGTTGATGGTCTCGTCGGCCTCGATGCCGCGACTGCGCATGCTGAGCACCGTCTCGGATGCCATGGCCCCGCTCGATTCGCGGATGATCTCCGGCAGGTTGATCTCATTGATCACCTGGTTGGCGATTCCGGCCAGGTCGACGCGGTCGAGCACCGCATCGATGTCGAGCCTGGCCGCGATCGCGTTCACGTCGATTCCGGCGGCTGCGCTTGTTCAGGTCGATCTGCGCGATCACGTCGATCGAACGGGATCCGGTCGACGATGGCCACCAGATCCACTTGGGCAACGATGGCGTCGATGTCCACGGAGTCCACGATCTCGGTTCGAGATTGACCCGGTCGATCACCAACTGCGTCAGGTCGATGCGGTCGAGCACCTCGTTGACCACGATGTTGACAGCGTCGCTGGCCATCCTGGCGCTTTGCCGGTCCGCGTTCGCCCGCACGTTCCGGCCGCGAGTCGACCATACGGGCCAGTACGGTCTCCGGCCAGAACCGCGGCCCCACGATCGGTGGTCGCAGCGCCAGCAGCGCGACCGGCCGCACCAACCGGGTCGCCGCGTTCGGCTCCACCGGCTGCGACCGCCGTCGCGCGCAACGTCAGGTCGAACGCCGCGTCCACCACAGGCGGAACCGCGTCAGCCCCGTCCTCGCGGGCCCGACCGGACGCGCGTTCGACCAGCGACCGTAGCTCGACGCCCGCCCGGACCGCCGAGGAAAGGACGGCCGCGACCAGCGTCACCAGCGTCGCCTGTGCGGCCGGTTCGGGCGCATCGGCGGATCGCTCGGCGGCGCGGCACCGGGCGGGACGGACACAGCCACCAACTCTCCGGTCATCGAGCCCCGTGGGTGTTTGCGACGGCGCTACTTGAGAACGCTGGCTTTCTGCGCGGCAAACTCCGCATCGGTGAGAACGCCCCGCTCGTGCAACGCCGCGAGCTTGGACAGTTCGTCGGCGGTACTGCTCGCCGGGGCAGCAGCCGGCGCCGCGCTGTACCGGCCGTTGCTGGCCTGCACGTCGGCGACCTCGCGATCGGTCATCTTGCCGCCGCGGGCGATCAGATACACCAATACGCCGAGGTACGGGAGGATGATCACGAACACCAGCCAGCCGGCTTTCCCCCAGCCACCCAGGTCGTGGCTTCGGAAGATGTCGAAAATCACCCGGAACAGCAGGAACAGCCAGAGCACCCAGATGAAGATCCAGAACATCGTCCAGAACAGGTTGAGCAGTGGGTAATCCTGCGAAGCAGATGGCAAAGCAGCGTTCAGCATGGCCCGGTCCTCTCCGAAATGGCCGCGTATCTTTGCGAATCGTGGCGTCGCCCACAGATCGCCGCCTCATCAACGGAGGGTGAACCCAGGGCGCGCTAAGCGCCCTCAGTTCGATTCGCGGTCTGCGACCTGATCGCCTTGTTCGTCCGGCACGGGCGCCGCGGATACCCAGGCCGCAGCACGCGCATAGGCCGCCGCGCTCGACTCGCCGATCACGTCGGTTGCCGCGACCACCGTGATGCGCGCCGCGCTGGGCCCTCCGGCGCGGGTGAACTGCGCGAGCAGGTCGGGATCCATGCCGCTCAGGAACAGCCGCCCACCGCACGCCGCGAGCCGCTGCGCATAGTCGTCGACCACCAGGAAGAACGTTGCGCCGAGCTGGGCGCGGCCGCGCAGCCGGATGATGACCGCCGCCCGCTCGGTGTTCGCGCAGTTGGGCAGGTGTTCCTGCAGAGTCCGTGATCCCGCGTACAGCAGGCTGCCGTACACGTCGAGCATCGTGACGGTCCGGCTGGTGAGCGCGGCCGGAGCGTCCTTTTCGCGGAACCGGCCGTCCTCGCCGGGCACGAGTTCGACGATGCGCAGGTCCAGTGCCTCCCGGTTGAGCTGCAGGATCAGCGAAAGCGCGACGCCGATGCCGACCGCGGCCGCGACAGGCAGGAACAGCGTCGCCGCGAACGTGGTCACGAACGCGACCTGCGAGATCGTCCCGGTACGCAGAATCGTCATGATCTGTCGAGGTTGCAGCGACGCGACGCCGGCGCAGATCAGCAGCGCGGCCAGGGTCGGGTCGGCGACGAGTCCGATGACCTGCGAGAACGCCAGCAGGATCAGCAGCATCCACAAGCCGCACAGGATCGCGGCCCAGCGGGTGCGCGCTCCGGATCGATGACGTTCAACGCCGTCTGGCTGAGGGACCCGCCGACCGGCTGGCCGCCCACCAGGCTCGAGGCGACATTGCCGATTCCCTGCGCGATGAAGTCGCGATCCTGGTTGGCCGGCTGACCGCCCGGGTTAGGGGCCGCCTGCGCCACTCCGGCGCCCTGCACCAACACGATCGCGGCCACCGCCAAGGCGCCGCTGATCACCCCGAACTGGAAGTCGCCGAAGCCGGGCAGGCCCGGTACCGGGAAACCCGCCGGGATCGTGCCGGCGTCGCGGACCCGGGCGACGCTGTCGGCCCCGAACAGCACGACGCCGAGGGTGGGCACGACCAACGCCGCGAGGGCGCCCACCGGCGAGAAGCGGGTGTGGCTCAGCCCGACGATGATCGCGGCGGCCGCCGCGCCGGTGAGCAGCGACGCCAGGTTGATCCGACCCGGGTGGACGAGGACGTCCAGCGCCTTGGCCAGGGCGAACGGGCCGCGCCCCGTGGTACCCATCAGATCGGGGATCTGGCTCAGGATGATGTTGATCGAGACGCCGGTGAGGAATCCGGTCATCACCGAGTGCGAGACGAAGTGGGTGTATCGCCCGGCGCGGAGGAGTCCGGCGACCACCATCGCCAGGCCCGCGATCAGGGTGAGCAGCGTCAGCGCACCCGGGCGATCCGCCGCGTCCACTCCGTCGAGCGCCGATCCGGCGGCGAGCGCCGCGGCCGACGTCGTGGTGATGACCATCAGCCGGCTGCTTGCGGTGAATCCGCCGGCGATCGGGCCGGCCGTGCTCGCGTACAGGCCGTGCACCGGGCTTACTCCGATGAGCAGGCTCGACGCCATCCCGCTCGGCACACTGGAGATCGCACCGGTCAGACCGGCCAATGCGTCACGCGGGATCGTCTCCCGGGCAGGCAGTCCGGCCCGCCCGCGCTTGACGAGCGAGCGGATCGGAGGCGCCAACCTCACCGCGGTCGACTATCAGGCCGGATGATCGCGCACCGCGGTGGCGCGGAGCAGTTCGACGACAAGGAGAAGCACGACCGCCAATACGGCCAGCACGATCACCGTCGCGAGCGATGGCGCGTCGCCCAGCAGCAAGATGATGAATGCCAGGGCGACGATGCCGATGCGCAGGGCGGTCACGTGCGCGGCGACGAACGGGCCGACCGGTCCGGTGCTGAACTTCTGGCCGAGCGCCCGCGGCGCGGACATGACGAATCGCCGCGTCGCTACCGCGGATCGGGACGGGCCGGACACCCAGGCGCCGAGCGCGACGAGCAGCGCGATCAGGAGCAACAGCCGGATTCCGTAGCGCAGGAACCGCACGAGCGTGTCGAAGATGAACGCGGCGCTGTCGCGCGGCAGTTTCTCGGGCGGTATGCCGTCCAGATAGATATTGCGGCCGATCAGCAGGCCGACCCCGATCACGATCATCCCGGCGCCGAACCCGAGTGCGGTCGCGATCAGCGCTCGTCGCCGTTTGCGGGCAGCGGCGATCCCGCCGGCGACGAGCACGAGCCCGATCCAGGGCAGCCAGTTCGCCAGGTTGTTGAGTAGCCGAGTTGCCTTTTGCGCCTTGTTCAGGCCGTGCACGTTGGCGATCTCGATGGTCGAGCCCACGGCGGGAACCTTCGAGGCGACAGTGAGCCCGGCCGCTACCAGTTGAGTCTTGACGTTTTCCACGACCTGGGAGAGATCGAGGAGCACCCGTCCCGACGAGTCGATCTGGACCGAGGCGTTGGCCGGACGTTTACCGGTCAGCAGATATTTGACCTGCTGGTGAGCCAGGCGATTGACCTGGACCCAGATCGTCTGGAACGCATCGCTCTGGACGAACTTGGTGGCGACCGTGTTGACCAGGCCGTTCACCGCGCTCTGCAACGGTGCGGCGAGCACCTGCGCCCGCGGCGGCAGCACGTCGGCCACGATCGCCTTGACGTCAAGGTTTTGCTGAACCTGCCGGTCGATCGCGGCTATCACCGCGTCCTGTACCCCGACGTTGCTCGCGATCGGCTTCAACGTCTCGACGTAGCGGTCTGTGTTGAGAACGAGGTTTCGCCCCCAGATCGCCAGCGGCATGAGGACGAGGCACAGCACGCCGAGGATGATCAGCGCCGTCGATCCAACTGCGCGGGCGACCCGTCCTACCCGGTGCGCGGTCGAGGCATTGCGCGCCTTCTCCAGCTCTTCGTTACGCGCGCGCAGCGCCTCCAACTCCGACTGCAACTCTTCCGCGTCAGATTGTTCGCCCGGCCCCGTCATCACTCAGCGCCATTCTTGGCTGGCGATGCGCTCGCGCTGCGTTGCTAGCTCGGTGTCGGTGAGGATGCCCTGCGAGTGCAGTTCGTCAAGGTCATCGCCGCCGCCGCGGTAGTCCGTTTCTTCTCTCGAGGCAAACGATCCGGCCGCATAGAACACCGCGCCGATGATCGGGATGATGAGCACGAGCACCAGCCAGAGGACTCGCTTCCACCACACCAGGTCGTGCCGGCGGAACACGATGTCGAAGACGCTGTATCCCCACAAGATCGTGGCGGGGATGATGAACAGGCAGATCCACAGGGCGTGCCAGAACCAGTTCACGTGGTGGCCCCCTTCGAAGTGGGACGCACAGTTCCGCCTTGCAGGACGCGACTCTTGCCCTGCGCGAACTCCTCCTCGGTGATCACTCCGGTACGGCGCAGCCGGTCGAGTTCGGTGAGGTCGGAGACTGTCGAGGCGGCGGCCGGATCGCTATGGGCGGGTGCTTTCGCCGAAGGAGATCTGGCCGGCACATCTCCCTCGCCGCGCCGCCAGGTGACGATCACATAGGTGAACGCGCCGATCAGTGGGAGCACGAACAGCAGTACGAGCCAGGCGACGCGGGCGAATGCGCTGAGGTCATGGCGACGGAAGAGTTCGACGATGATTGCGATCCACATGACAGTGACCGGGATGACGATGAAGCAGACGACCAGCGCGTGCCATAACCAGTCCATCGCTCAGGCCTTTCGTTCACCCCGGCGCCAGCGCCGTGCCGGGCAGCAGTTCGAAACGTAGGCGGGCCGGCCGGGCGACGTCATCACCGATTTCGGATGAGGCAGATCCCGGGTTGCTCGGGGAAGGTCGGCAGATCGAGTCGGTCGAAAGGAGGGCGGGACAGGGCGGCACAGGGCGGCACAAGGGCGGCACAGGGCGGCCGGAATCGCGATCGTCCACGACCACCGCATTTCACCTTTTCGGTCAAGGAGAAGGTGGCCAGACCGCTTGTCAATCCGAACGCCCGGCCGGCCGACGGCCCGGCGAACTGAAGGCGCAAGAAGGTAGAAGGCATCAGCCATGACCCGACCGCGAGGCTCTGTCCACGCCGTCCGTCTCCTGCTGATCATCGTCGGGCAGACAACCCTGGTCGTGGTGGGCCTGCTCCTCGTGTACTGGGTCCTCCCGCTCCAGCAGCGCTTCAACGGCGAGTGGCTGGTGCGGCTGGCCGAGGGTCTGGTGCTCACCGGCGCAGTGCTGGCCTGGCAGATACGTTCGATCTCGAACTCGCACGCCCCGATCATCAGGGCGGTGCGAGCACTCGTCACGGCGCTGTGGGTATTCGTGCTCGTCTTCGCGATCACCTACATCAGCGTGTCGAGGCAACACGCGGGCTCGTTCTCCGAGCCGCTCAACAAGATCAGCGCGCTCTATTTCGCCGTCACGGTCGTCGCGACCGTCGGCTTCGGCGACATCGTGCCGCTTACGAACCTCGCCCGCGTCATTACGACCGGACAGATGCTGCTCGATCTCATCTTCATCGCGACCGCTGGGCGCCTTCTGCTCGCGACCGCAACCCACCGCCTCCCGCACGTAGGTCAACCCGACGCGGACGACTGACCACCGGGCGGTCAGGAGTGGGCGGCCTTCTTCTCGGCGGAGTCCTTCTTCGGGCGCACGCTCAGCAGTTTGTCGGCCAGCCAACTGAAGACCGCGATCAGCAGGCCGCCGAGCACCGCGGCCCCGAAACTGTCTACGTCGAGATGACTGGACAGGCCCGCCGTGATCGCCAGAAGGGCAGCGTTGACGATCAGCAGGAACAGTCCGAACGTGATGACGATCAGCGGCAAGCTGAGCAAATGGAAGATCGGTCCGAGAATCAGGTTGACCAGCGCGAAGATAAGGGCAATCCAAAGAAGCCAGACAAAGCCGCCGTGGACGTGAATTCCCGGCACTAATCCCGCGACCAGGCCGATAACGATCGCGAGCAGCACAAGGCGAAGAGCCAGTCTGGCCAACATGGGTCCATCCAATCTGACCATGCGGGCCGATCCACTCACCCGGCGCGAATGATTCGTGAACGGATCGCCTCGATTACGGCTGATTCGGACTCGCGAGGTTCGATGCGATGTGCGCTCACGTTGCCATGACTCTCGCCAGCACGCAGGGCGCCGAGGACGTGACTCGCATTTCTCGCAGCGAATTCCGGAAAGGCAACGACATTCCCGAAGAGTGCGTTGCGCATCTTGAATCCGCGTACGCGAATTGGCTGACCGAACCTCTGGACACCATCTGTAATCTGATTGACCAGAGCAGTACGCGCGAGACGGCGGACTCGACCGAGAGGAAGGCGCGGAGCAAACCAAAGTCGTGACCACGCCGTCACTGCAGGGCCTAACAGCACGACCCGGCGCGTGAAGGGGGTTCACGTCGATGGGCATCGATTGCTTGCCTGAGTTGCCGTCTTCGCATGTGCCAAAACCAGCACACATACCGCAGCCCGAGCCGCCGTGGCTGGCGCTGCGCCGCACCCGACTGAAACAGCCCTGAGCTAGCGAACGTCACGCGCGGGGCGTGGCTCCAGAGGGGCAGCTGGTTCTGCACGAACCAGAACCGGATCCTTGTGGTGGTCAGGCGTCGTTGTGTGGCACCCGTGGTCAGAAGACCCGCCCTCTGCTGGGAGAAACTGATGCCTGACCCACCCTCCGACGCACGCCTGGTACTACCGCCGCTGCCGCCGCGACACATCGCGCGGCCGCGGCTGATATCGGCACTTGACGATGCCGTTTGCGCACCGCTCACCCTCGTCGCCGCCGGTCCCGGCGCGGGCAAGACGGTGCTGCTAAGCGACTGGGCTCGGCACCGGGCGGCACCGACTGCCTGGCTGGCCCTGACGCCGGCGGACAACGAACCACGGCATCTCTGGCGGCTGTTGCTGTCGGCCATCCGGGCCAGCGGCGCTTGGACCGAGGGCGACGTGCCCACGTCCCTTTTCCGCGCCGACACAGTCGAGTTGCTCGACGTGCTGCTCTCTCGCATTCCGAGTTCGTGCGCTCCACTCGTCCTGGTGATCGACGATGCGCACACGTTGACCAACCAGGAGGTCTTGCGGGGCCTGGACAGCATCGTCCGAAGCCCGCATCCGCGCCTTAGGCTGGTGCTGGCAGCCCGCAGCGATCCACTGATGCCACTGCATCGTTACCGACTGGCCGGGCAGATGCGTGAACTGCGGGCGGCCGATCTGGCCATGACCCGAGCCGAGACCCGCGAACTGCTCGCAGCGCACAGCGTCTGCCTGCCCGATCGCGAGTTCGAGGTACTCATATCGCGCACCGAGGGATGGATGGCCGGGGTGCGCCTGTCGGCCATTCGCATGGAAGGCACCGCACGCCCGACCGATTTCGTGGCCGAACTGGCCCTCGACCACGGGAGCATCGGCGAGTACCTGATTGATGAGGTTCTTGACCGGCAACCCGAGCAGGTGCGCCGCTTGCTCATCGAGACGAGTTTTCTCAGCGAAGTGACCGGCGGCCTGGCCGGAGCGATCACCGGCCTCGACGGCTGTGCCGACACGCTGGACGAACTCGCGCACAGCAACTCATTCGTCATTCCCCTCGATCACACCTGGACCCGCTTTCGCTACCACCAGCTGTTTGCCGAGACCCTCCGCTACCTGCTGCAGCGGCGTGCTCCGCAACTGGCTCCGACGCTCTACCGCCGGGCGGCGGCCTGGTTCGAGGCGGAAGGCGATCTGCAGAACGCGCTGAACTGGGCCGTACGGGCCGGCGATCAGGGCAAGGTTGCCGCGCTGCTCGTGCACGGAGGTTTGGCGCAGGCCTTCGTCAACGGCCACGACCTCGCGACCTCCGGATTGCGAGACCTGCATCCCTTACCAACACCCGACTGCGCCGACGCCGCGCAGGCGGCCCAGATCGTCACGGCGAACGCGGCCATCGTCGCGGTAACGGGCGATCGACATACCGCAGCACACGATCTGGCCGAGGTGTGCGTGCAGCGCAGCCGGCTCACCATGGTCGATCCCGACCTACGCATCACGGCCGACCTGGTCGAACTCGTTCTCGGGCAGAAGGCCAACGACCATGAGATCGCTGATGCCGCGGCCGGCCGGCTGCTCACCTACGCAGCGCTTGACGGCGCGCGACAGTACATGCCGGGGCTGCGGGCGCGGGTCCTGCTCGCGCGCGCTCGGATGTCCTTCTGGGAAGGGCATCTCGATGATCTCGACGCTCTGTTGGACGACGCTCTGGCCCAGGCTGAGCGCGATGAGATGAGCACCGTCCAGGTCGAGGCCCTCGCGCTGATCGCGCTCGTCAACATGTACCTGTCCCGGCACAACCGCGCAGACGACGCGTCACGCCGGGCCCGGGCGCTGCTGCATGAGATGCCCGACGTCGAGCCGCCGCCGATGCTGGAGCTTGCGGCGGCAATGCGAGATCTCGTCACGGCCGACCTCCCGGCGACCGCCCGGGCGATCCGCGAAGCCCTTGCCGACGACGCGATCGCAGCCGATCCGATCCTCGCGGCCGCGCTAGCGACCAGGCAGGCCGAGATTCTGCTGTGCTGCGGGCAGGCGAACGACGCCCGCCGGCTCCTGGAGACCGGCGCGTGGGCCGACGCCCAGAAGCCGGCGTTGCTCGTCGCGTACCGCGACATGTTGCTGGCCCGGATAGAGACCGCCCTGGGCCGGGCCCGGGGCGCGCTGCAGTTCGTCCAGGGCTACCGAGGTACCCCGTTCGAACTGGCGGTCGCGGTGCCGAAAGCCGATGCCTACCTGGCGCTCGGCGACCTTCGCAGCGCGCAGAACTGTGTGCGTCGGGTGCTCGCAGGCACCGGCGGGCCGGTCACGCGGTACCAACTCGTCGAAGCGATGCTCTTTGACGCCCAGATCGCACTGCGCGCCGACGACCAGGGCCGTGCGCTGGAGATGCTCGTGCGTGCTCTCGCGGTGGCGAACGACGACATCGTGCTGCCGTTCAACCAGGTGGCCGACGTGTTTGCGCCGCTGCTTTCGCGGCATCCCACCGTGGCCGCGCGATGGCCCACGCAGCTCGCCGACCTGTCCAGCGTGGTTTCGGTGCCGGCAACCCCGAGGCGGCCGCGGGATCTGCCGGAGTCGCTCACTGATCGCGAGCGGGCCGTGCTGCGTTTCCTCGCCACGAGCATGTCGACGGCTGAGATCTCCGACGAGCTGTGCGTGTCGGTCAATACCGTGAAGACCCATCTGGCCGCGATTTATCGCAAGTTGGCGGCCCGTAAGCGTCGTGAGGCGGTGCTGGTAGCCCGCGAACTTGAACTCCTCTGAACGGTCACCCGCTTCGCATGAGGAACGGGGCGACGACATCGAGCAACCTCAGATGAGGGCTATGCCGTCGGAGGAGGACCTCGTGCCGCCACGCTACGAGATCCGCTTCGCGGGTCGACCCGATAACACTGCACGTGACGCGTTTGCCGGTCTGGACCTCGTGTCCGACGGCCAACTCACCGTTGTCAGCGGAGAGTTCGACCAGGCGGCACTACACGGTCTGCTCGAACGCGTCCGGTCGCTCGGCCTGGATCTGATCGACGTGCGCCGGGCGCGCGGCCACTCTGCTCGATGATCGGCGAATCTCGGCCGTGCAGCGCAGGCAATGGTTCTCGTTGGCGGTGACTGCAGACCATCAGCCTCACCGTCGGTGGATGAGCCGCGGGGACGGATTCGCTGCCATGGTGGCGAAAGCCGAGTCCTCGGATGAGGAGCAGCGATGCATCGCTCTGTATATGAGGTGAGAGTCGTGGGGGCGCTCGGTCCCGCTGCCCGCGAGGCATTCTCCGGCCTGCTGGTCGATGTCGAGCCCACGACGACGGTGCTGTGCGGTGACCTCGACCAGGCCGGTCTGCACGGCCTGCTTGATCGTGTGCGCGCGCTGGGGCTCGAGCTTGTCGACGTCAAGCTGACGCCGCAGCCGCCTCGCAGCTGAGTCGCCACGTTTTGCCCCGCCGCAGACGGTTGACGCGTGTGCCGGCGCGCCGCTCTACGCGTCGCCGGCCTCGACGCGACGGACCGCGACCAGGTCAAGACCAAGCGATTGAATACGATTCAGCGCGCCGTAGAGGGCCGACTGATCCAGTTCGCCGATCAGCGTGGTGCTGGGCCCCGTTGGATTCGATCTTGAAGTCCGCGAACGCCTCGCGGGACGCGTCACCCAGGCGGCCGGATACGACGATCCGGTAGAAGTGCTGGAGCAAGTCCTCTCCTGGTCTACGCGGGCGCTCGGCCATTCGGACTGAACACCAGAAACAACGAGCCCGCCGCGACGAAGTAGCGCCCCTCGGGCTGAGGCGTACCCAGCCGGAGGGGGCGCTAATCCGATCGTCTGTGGGCAACGGACGGACTCGAGACTGATGGCGACCTAGGCAAGATACGTGCAGACTGCGGTTGTTCGCCAATTGCCGCCACTCGGACAGTGAGTTCCGACGAGCTGATCAAGTAGCCAAGGCCAGGAAGGCAGATCACCCGATGCGGGTGACGGCCCCGGCCGCAGACGGGCAAACACTGGGTGGCACGGCGGCGATCTCGCCGCGAACCCGCGCAGCCACGGGCTTATCACGCCTGCTGGGCCTCAGGCCCACACGAGAGGGATGGTTTACCGATGTCAGACCTGATTGCGATCGGTTACAACGACGAGACCACGGCCGCGGCGGCCGCCGACGAGGCGCGACGGCTCGCCAAGGACCTCATCATCGAGGCCGACGCGATTGCGTCGATCCGTCGTGACGCTGAAGGCAAGTACCACGTGACGACCACGCACCACGCCGGTCGGTTCCGGCGCCACCTGGGGCATGTTCTGGGGCTTGCTGTTCGGCATGCTCTTCTTCGTCCCGGTATTCGGCATGGCGTTCGGGCGCCGGCTTCGGCGCTCTCGATGGGAAAGGTCACCAAGACCGGGATCGACAAGCAGTTCCAGGAGCAGGTGCGCGGCATGGTGAAGCCAGGCACCTCGGCGCTGTTCCTGGTCGTCGAGAAGGTCACGCCGGACAAGGCCGTCGAGGCCATGAGCCGTTTCGGTGGCACCGTGCTGAAGTCCTCGCTGTCCAAGGAAGCCGAGAAGGAGCTTCAGGCCGAACTGCAGGGCAACGCCACGGCGGCCGCAGCCTCGAGCTGATCGATCGACCGGCCTTATCCGGCTGGCAACTGCGCAGGTGATCGCGTTATGTCGTTCGTAGACGTAGCGGAAAGCGTCGAAGTGCTCGAGCGGTCCGGCTTCAGCCAGGACGGATCCGCGCCGTGGAGCCCGGACCGCGCGCGGGAGCTGACCACCTGCCTGCTGCGCGGGCTCTCCGATCGGTTGGCGCACTCCCTGCAGGCCGGTAGGCAGGCGCGGCGCGTGGTCGGCACGGTGCCGGCGTCGGACGCCGACCTGCTCGAGTCGGCTGCCGTCCTGCACGACATCGGTTATGCGCCGGCATTGCGGCAGACCGGGTTCCACCCGATCGACGGGGCGATGTTCCTGCTGATGCTGGGCGCTCCGGATCGGCTGGTCGCGTTGGTCGCTCACCACTCCGAGTCGCGGTTGCTGGCCGACGCGGCCGGTCTCGGCGCGGCCGCTCTCGCGCTTCCACCGCGAGGACGGCCCGGTCACTGACGCGCTGGCCTATGCCGACATGACCGCAGGCCCGACCGGTACGGCCATGACGATGCCGGAACGGCTGGCCGACATCATGATCCGGCATGCCGACGAGGCGCCCGGGCTGCTTGCCGCTCGACGAGCACGCGCGCCGCGGCTCATCGCGGCGGGCCGCCGGGTGCAGCAACGCGGATCGGCGCGGCCATGACCTTGCTGTCACGCCGCAGTGTCATACCGGCCGCGTCCGTACGGCGCGTCGCGAGATCTCCCCGCCGCCATCAGGACTTGGTCACCACCTGTCGGATCGTGCTCGCCACGCTGGCCTTCGTCGTCGTGGTGGGGATGGCCGGACTCCTGGCTGTCCAGGCGGCCCTCCACTAGCAACGCAACGGTCATCCCGGAGGGGCGATGTGGGCGGGCCCGTCGAGCGAAAGGCTCCGGGGATGAGCGAACCCGGCGCACACGCCCGAAGTCGGATCTCTCAGGGCCCGAGGCACGGTGACGTGCACGCGCCGGGGACCAGCGCACAACGGTGGCTGGCCCGGCTCGCAGTTCTCGCCGCGCTCGCCGCAATGGCGGTACTGGTCGTCGGCGGGACCAAGAGCCTCGGCGTCCTGATCTGCGGCATTGTGGGAATCGCCCTGACGCTCGCCGGCGCATGGTGGTTCGTGAGCCACCGCGGCGTTGTCCGATGGTTGGCGGCGGCAATAGCCGTCGCCGCACCGATCTTCGTCATCGTGTTCTACATTTCCCGGCCAATTGCTGTGGGCTGTCCTGCTCTTCATTGCGTTGACGGTGATAGCGACCGTCGCCGGGCGCGCCGCGATCGTGCGCGCCCGGCCGTCGCCCGGCATGCCGGAACAGCAGACCCCTCCACCGCGCCGGCCGTTCGTGATCATGAATCCCCGGTCAGGTGGCGGCAAGGTCGGCCGATTCGGGCTCGATACAAAAGCAACCGCCGGCAGGCGTCGAGGTCGCGTTGCTCGAAGGGCCGGGCCAGGTCGACGTCGCCGCGCTGGCTCGCCAGGGCGTGGCCGACGGGGCGGACCTGCTCGGGGTCGCCGGTGGCGACGGCACGCAGGCACTGGTTGCCGGGATTGCCGCCGAGCACCGCCTGCCGTTCCTGGTCATCTCCGCGGGTACCCGCAATCACTTCGCGCTTGACCTCGGCCTGGATCGCGAACGTCCGGACCTGGGTCTCGATGCGCTGTCCGACGGCGTCGAGCTATGCGTGGACCTCGGCCTGATCGGTGGACGAACGTTCGTAAACAACGCGTCGTTCGGGGCGTACGCCGAGGTCGTGCAGAGCCCGGCGTATCGCGACGACAAGCGTGGGACGACTCTGCAGATGCTGCCCGAGTTGCTGTCCGGGCAGCGTGGACCTCAACTCGTGGTGCGGATCGACGGCGATGCCACGATCGAGGCCCCGAAGGCGCTGCTCGTGAGCAACAACCCTTACGAAATGACGGACCTGGCCGGCCTTGGCCGCCGAGCCCGCCTCGACACCGGATCGCTCGGCGTCATAGCGGTGACGGTCGACAGTGCCGCCCAGGCCGTCGCGCTGCTGGGCGGCCGCCGGGGAAACGGCGTCCGTCGATTCGTGGCGCAGGAGGTTGTCATTGACGCCGACACCGACGAGATCCCGGTCGGCATCGACGGCGAAGCGGTGATGATGCCGACGCCGGTGCACTGCTCGATCCAGCCGCTCGCGCTGCGCGTACGGGTTCCGCGCGAGCGACCCGGCGTGCCCGCGCTCGTTCCGCAGATCGACCACATGTTCCTGCTGCGACAGGCGCTGACCCTGCGCGGTTGACGTGTGCGCGATCGGCACCTCGGCCGACGGCTCTTCAGTGCACCGGGCCGATCACCCCGACCGTGGCCAGGCCGTTGAGAATCAGCTGCACTCCCAATGCCGCGAGGATGAGCCCCGGTGAGCCTTCGGCGGATGCGGTTACGAGCACGACGATGCCCGCCGGATTAAGGAGATACGGCACGGCCAACGGGTAGACGGCCAACCGCATCGGATCGGCGAGCGTCGGGGTCCGAGGTCAGTTCGAGTAAAGGGACGAGCGCGATCTTCGGTCCGATTCCGATCAGCAGCAGGATGAAACCTTCGATGATCGTCGCAGCGTCGAGTTCGGTCAGGTCCAGGCTGCGACAGCATCTATCGCCGCGCGACCGGCCTGCTCATCCGGACAAGGTGATGCCCGCGACGGTAACGATCGCCGGCTCGGCGGCGCTCTCGTCGGACACACCTCGTGGCGCCGCCACGGTGGGGCCGGTGGGGCCGGGCGCCGGGATGTCACGCGCGCCACCGACGAGGCGACCTGACCAAGCGGCCGCCTCGTCGGTGGCGCCCGCGATCAGCGGCGTCTGCTGACGCGACGTGCGGTGCGGCGCCCCGTGCGCCGCGCGACTCGACGGCTACCAAACATGGCTGCTCCTTCCCATCGATCAGGGTGATTGGTGATGTGTTGGCCGGTCACGCCGGAGCGGTGGCCTGCGCTTCGAGTTCGTGCAACTGCTGGGCCTCGTCGGCGGCCACCATGCCGAGTGCGACGAGGTCGAGCGGGCTGATGAATCCGTCGCTGATCCGGAAGCCGCCGGCGCGCATCACGGCATCACGCAGCGGTACGGCCCAGTGGTGCTCGAGCAGCACCAACGCAGCGGCCGAATCAGGCGGGATGTCCTCGAGCACGTCCCAGGCACCTGCCTCGGCCAGCAGCGAGTCGCCCTCCTCGGCCGCCTCGGCGCCGGCGAGCGCGCCGGCCTCCGCGCCTTCCTCACCGGCGAAGCCGAGTCCGATCAGGGCGCCGATCTTGCTGCCCATCTCGATGGCCTCGTCCTCGGTGAGGTTGCTCAGGTGCTCGGCCTCGAGGTTGCCGTCGGCGTCCTTGTACACCGCCAGGGCGTCGATGACCCGGACGGTGTCGTCTACTTTGAGTTGCTCGAGCGCTTCGATGATTTCGCCGTGGAATTCGGGGTGATTGAACCCGAGTACGACGAGCTGTACTGGACCGATGGCCATGATGGATTCCCTTCCGGAGCGTCGGCCGCTTGCCGGGTCGCCGCCGGCACCCAGCAGCCGGGTCCGAACCAGTCGACCGCCGCGGCGGCATTGGTGCATCACCCAGCAGGGGTGATGCAGGCGGCAGGGTGCAAGGCGAGGCTCGATGACATCGCGTTCGCCGTACCGGCATGGACGGAACCGGCAAGGAGTAAGCCGATGACAAGGACCAGTGACGGCCCGCCCGCGAAGATCGGGACGCGCCGCGCGCGCACCTCGCGCAATTCGACCGCGTACCTGACACCTGCCGAGCGAGCCGCGGTAGGTATTGCCGCCCGCGCCGAGGTGCCACCGGAACGGCACGCGGAGTTCGGGCCGCCGAGCGATCGTCCGGATCCCGTCGCGATACTCGTCGGCCAGGGTGAGTCGCGAGTGCCGGAACTCGTGCCGATCCGCTACGGGCGGATGCTCGTCTCGCCGTTCACGTTCTATCGGGGCGCGGCGGCTGTCATGGCCGCCGACCTGGCGATGACGCCGGTATCCGGACTGACCGTTCAGCTGTGCGGCGACGCGCACCTGTCCAACTTCGGCATGTTCGGCACCCCTGAGCGGCAGTTGGTGTTCGACATCAACGACTTCGACGAGACCTATCCCGGACCGTGGGAGTGGGACGTCAAGCGCCTGGCCGCGAGCTTCGTCATCGCCGGCCGGGAGAACGGCTACACCACAAAGGAGCGTCGAGACATCGTCCGCACAACGGTGCGGCGCTACCAGAGCGCGATGCGGGAATTCGCCTCGATGCGCGAGTTGGACGTCTGGTACGCACGGGTGGATCTGGACACCGCGAAGAAGGTCTTGTCCAAGCCGCTGACCAAGTCGCAGGCCAAGCAGGTCAGCAAGAACGTGGCCAAGGCCCGTACCCGAGACAGCATGCAGGCATACGGGAAACTGGTGCGCGAGATCGATGGCCTGCGGCGCATCACAGCGGCGCCACCGCTCATCGTGCCCATCTCGGAGCTGATGCCGGACGCGGATCGGCAAGACCTCGAGACGGACATCGCCGCCCTGCTCAATCGCTACAAGAGAACGCTGATCAGCGAACGGCGCGTCCTGCTCGGACGGTTCAGGTTCGTCGACATGGCGCGCAAGGTCGTCGGCGTCGGCAGCGTCGGCACGCGCTGCTGGATCGTGTTGATGAGCGGGCGCGACGGCGACGATCCGCTGTTCCTGCAGGTCAAGGAGGCGCAGCGGTCGGTCCTCGCCGATCACGTCGGCGCGCATGGGATGCCGACCTACCGCAATGAAGGCGAGCGCGTTGTTGCCGGGCAACGCCTGATGCAGGCCGCGAGCGACATCTTCCTGGGCTGGGAGAACCTGGAAGGAATGGACGGTCAGCGACGTGACTTCTACGTGCGCCAGTTGCGCGACTGGAAGGGCTCGTCGGTTCCGGAGACGCTGTTCCCCGCGGGAATGGCCGCGCTGGGTGAGCTCTGTGCGTGGACGCTCGCCCGCGCGCACGCCCGCTCGGGCGACCGGATCGCACTCGCCGCCTATCTCGGCGACGACGACGCTTTCGCTCGGGCAATCAGCGAATTCGCCGAACGGTACGCCGACCAGAACGAGCGCGATCATGCCGCGTTGGCCGAGGCCGGGCGGCACGGGACCATCGTCGTGGAATCCGGCCTGTGACGGGTTCAGTGGCTACGTCGACGAGGCCCTGACGGGCAATCACCCCGGGCGAATGATCTGCTCGCCGGCCGGTACGACGACGCTCAGGCGAAGCCGATGCTGAGGTGAGGCTTTGTGACCGCAGACTGGACACCGGAACCACCCAGGCCGCCTGTACCAAGCAGCCACGGCGGCAGACAGCGCCCGACGGTCGACGCGGGAAAGCTATGGGCCGGCGGTGTGGCGACCGCGCTCATCGCCGCGCTGATCGCCGTCGTCGGCATTGTCATCGCCCGGGGCATCTTCCACATTGCCGTGCTGGCACCGAAGAAATCCGGCACCTGGGGCGACGCGAACACCGCAACCTATGCTCTCGCGGCGTTCGCGCTCGGTCTGCTCGCCACCGGGCTCGTCCACGTGCTGTTGCTGACAACGCCGTCACCGTTCGTCTTTCTCGGATGGATTCTCGGCCTTTGCACGCTGGTCGCTGCCCTTGCTCCGTTCGCGACCGACGCCGACCTCTCTCCGAAGGTCGCCACGGCGATCATCAACGCAATCATCGGAATCGGTATCTGGTCGCTGACGGTGAGTACTGCGCACCGGTCGCTAAGACCCGCCACTGCGGCTGGTCCGGCGGGCGAGCGCTACCCACCGGATCCGTACTACTCGTGAACCACCAGTGACATAACGTGATCCGGCCTTGCGGGCGTCGGGGCCGGCCCGGCGGCGCTCACCCGTAGCGGCTGACGCTGCGCGCGCCGTCTCGCCCGTAGCCTCGTGTCGCGATTCCAGCGACCGCGACGCCGGTTGTGTCCATTGGAGGATCACCATGGTCGATGGGCCGCGACAGTGACCGCGACGGATCGCGATCGGAGTTCGAAGAGCGCGAAGCACGCGGTTGCGGCCGGTCCGCTGACTGCGCCACCGCCGGCCTGGCGCCGCGCCGGTCTCAGCCTGGAGGACCGGGTCGCCCGGGGGAAGGCCGCTCGGCAGTTTGCGCCCCGGTCGGCTCATGGGGAATGGGAGCCGAGCGCCGACCGTCCCGACCCGATCGCCCTGCTGGAGGAGCAGGCCGCGAGCCGGCTGCCGGAGTTGGTCCCGATCCGGTATGGACGAATGCTCGTGTCGCCCGGCACGTTCTATCGCGGCGGCGCGCTGATCATGGCGTCCGACCTCGCAACGTCCCCGAGATCGGACGTGACGGTGCAACTGTGCGGCGATGCCCACTTGTCGAACTTCGGACTGTTCGGTTCGCCGGAACGGCAGTTGATGTTCGACATCAATGACTTCGACGAGACGCTGCCCGGTCCCTGGGAGTGGGACGTCAAGCGTCTCGCCGCGAGCTTCGAGGTCATCGGGCGCGACCTCGGATTCGCGCCGGATGACCGGCGCGCGATCGTCTCGGCCGGCGTCGAGGAGTACCGCAAGCGAATGCGGCATGCGGCCGGAATGCGCACCCTCGACGCGTGGTACGAGCACATGAGCATCGACGAGGTCACCGGCTGGATCAGCGCCGAGGTGCGCGGGAACCGTCTGGAGAAGCGGAACGCGAAGAACGTCGAGAAGGACATCGCGAAGGCACGGACCCGCGACAGCGTCCGGGTCTTCGCGAAGCGGGCCGGCCGCGTCGACGGTGAGTTGCGCATCCTGCGCGACCCGCCGTTGATCACGCCGATCGAGGATCTGGTGCTGTCGAAGGAGTCACGCGAGCGAACCGAGAAGTCCGTTCGCAAACTGATCAAGTCCTACCGGCGCACGCTCGCCCACCAGCACCATCCGATCGAAGAGTTCCGCTACGTGCACATGGCCCGCAAGGTCGTCGGAGTCGGCAGCGTGGGTACGCGGTGCTGGATCTTCCTGATGATCGGCCGCGACAACAAGGACCCGCTGTTCCTGCAGGCAAAGGAGGCGCAAGCCTCGGTACTGGAGCGATTCGCCAGTCCGAGCCAGTACCCCAACCACGCCCAGCGGGTTGTCGTGGGGCAGCGCCTGATGCAGGCAGCGAGCGACATCTTTCTCGGCTGGCTGCGCGTCACCGACATCGACGGGCAGACCCGCGACTACTACATGCGCCAGTTCCAGGACTGGAAGGGCTCCGCGCGGATCGACAGCCTCACCGTGTCCGGCGCGGCACTGTACGCCCGCGTATGTGGTACCGCGTTGGCCCGGGCTCACGCGCGATGGGGCGACCGGATCGCCATCGCCTCCTACCTCGGCAACGCCGACACCTTCGACCGGGCGATCGCCGACTTCTCGGTCCGCTATGCCGATCAGAACGAGCGTGACTACGAAGCCCTTGTCCGCGCAGTGAAATCCGGACGGTTGCCGGCCGAGACTGGCCTCTAGGTATCGGGCTCGGCCGGGGACGTCCGGGCCTGGCGGTCGCGCCGATATTCAGACCACACCACGTTGATCAATGCGGAACTGATGATCAGGTGACCGATGATCAGCAGCCAGCCGAGGATGACCGCCGCTACACCGAGCGGACCGTACAGCTGCGACGAGTGCTCGAATCGGTTGGCCAGGAAGATGCGGCTCGCTGCGTTGAGTATGGCCAGGCCGAGGCCGAATGCCAGGCAGCCCGGCGCCAGATCCACCGGGTCGTAACTGCCTGAGGGCAGCCGCCGCGAAATGATCATCCACGCCGCCGCCAGGATCAGGCCGGGAGCGACGATCGCTATGAGTGTGCCGGCGAAGTGGACGTCGTGCAGGCGCCACAGCAACGCGATCGCTATGACGACGACGATCCAGCCACCGGCAATGATCATCGAGGTGATGAGTGCGTCGCGCTGCCGGCGTTTGGGCACGGGGACGCCCCACAGGTGGGCGTTCACCACGGTCAGGTTGCGTACGAGTTTCCTCGTTCCCCAAAGGAAAAGGATCGATCCGAGCAGGACGGCAACCCACCACGACCGGTGCGACTCATGCATCGCGGTAACGACGTACTCGCTGGCGGCGCCGGTCACTCCGGCCACCTTGTTCGCCGACGCCAGGCTCGCCTCGTGATTCGTCGAGACGCCCGCGATGATGCCTGCGGCCAGTAGGGCAAGGGGCAGCAGCCAGAGAAACAACCGAAACGCCGCGGCGCTGGCCAGCAGTACGCCTTGGCGCGCGGTGTAGCGCGCGAAGAATGCAAGTGGCAGTCCGAGCACAGGCTGATGTTGTGCGAGGGCCTGGTAGCGATTCGCGGCGTGTTCGGCGCGGGCCCGCCACCTCGCGATCCGGCCGCCCGCCGCTGTTCCGGCCGCCTCTGTTCCGCCCGCCGCTGCTCCGCCCGGCGGCAGGCTCTCCTTCGACGCGTCGCCCCCGCCCCAGATGGACACGTACCAGCATCGATGGGCGACCCGCCCGGCAACTCACCTTCCGGGGATGAGGCCGTCTCACCCAGCAAAGGTGAGACCGATCAAATCGCCGCCTTCTACAGTCGGCGTCGAGTGATCCGCCGGCGATGGTCAGCGCCGCGCCACTGCCCTACGCGTCAAGGAGTGTCCATGTCCGCGCTACAGGCAGCACGGTCGGCCGAGTCGGTCGCTACCTGCATCGACGGTGGGGGCGCCGCGGCGATACATATCGAGCAACCGTGACGGTGTCGCCGGCGAAGCGGTCGGCGGCAGCGCCTTCGGTGCGCCGGTCAGTCTTGCGCCGTACGCGTCTGTTCGCCGGGCCGGTCAACCAGCCACGTGACGCCCGGCGGGCGACCGACGTGATCCTGCTGCTGGGCTCGTGCCTCGGTCTGGCCTTGCTCGGCGCAGTCGCCGTTCCGCAGCCGGGCATCGAGCGAGCGTTCGTCTCGTTCCTGAGCAGCCTGCCCAGCGGCCTGATCGGCCTGTGGCGGTTGTTGATCGCGATCGCCACGGTGCTGGCCGCGCTCGTGCTCGTGGCGGCCGTGTACCGACGGCGGTGGGCCCTGCTGCGTGATCTCGTACTTGCGGCGGTGATCGCATTCGGCGGGTCGCTGCTGATCAGCGAGATCGTCACCGGCTCACTGCCCGGCGTGTGGAACTCGGTTCGGTCGCTCGCCGGGGACGAGTACTTTCCCCCGCTGGGACTGGCCATTCCGAGCGCCATAGTGCTGACGGCCTTGCCCGACCTGCGAAGACCCGTGCGCCGCGTCGGCCGTTGGTCGATCTTCCTTGCGTTCTGCGGCGCCGTTCTGCACCTGACCGCCACTCCCACGGCAGCAGCCAGCGCGATACTGGTCGCCGCTGCCGCCGCGGCCGTCGTGCACCTGGTCTTCGGCTCGAGCATGGGACGGCCGAGCCTCGTCGAGGTCGCGGCCGCGCTCGCCGGGCTCGGCGTTCAGGCTCACTCGCTCGGCGTTGCCCAGCGCCAGCCGGCCGGCGTCTTCCTGGTCGACGCGACCGATGCCCGCGGCGACCCGCTACTGGTCAAGGTCTACGGTCGCGACGCCCAGGACACCCAGTTGCTCACGACCATCTGGCGCAAGATCTGGTACCGCGAGGCCGGGACGCCGACGTCGTCCGGCCGCCTGCAGCAGGCAGAACACGAAGCCTTCCTCACCCTGATGGCCGGCCAGGCGGGCATCAGAACGGATCGCGTCGCCATGGCGAGCGCCACTCCGGAGAACGACGTCCTGCTGGTGTTGCGCCGTTCGGGGCAACCACTCAGCGAGGTCCCCGAACGATGGAGCGACACCGTCGTCGAGCAGGCGTGGCAGGCCCTTCGGCGGCTGCACGACAACGAGATCGCCCACGGCCAGGTGGACAATCTCCACCTCATCGTGGACGGCGAGCAGGTCGGGCTGATCGACTTCCGCGGCGCATCCATCGCACCTTCGCCCGAGCAGTTGCGTACCGATCAGGCCCAACTGCTCGTGACGTCTGCTCTCGCCGTGGGCGCCGACCGGGCAATATCCGCCGCCAAGAACGCGCTCGAACCGGAGGCAGCTGGCCGGGACGCTCTCGTTCGTACAGGTGCCGGCGCTTACCGCACAACAGCGCCGCGCCGTACGCGAATCCGATCTCGATCTCGACGAGCTGCGCAAGACCACCGCCACGGAATCCGCAGTCACAGCGCCAGAATTGCAGAAGCTGCGACGGGTAACCGTGCGATCGGTGCTGCAGACCGCGCTGCTCGTCGTCGCATTCATCGCACTCGCCTCGGGCATCGGCGGACTCGACCTCGAGTTGCTCGGCGAGCAGATCCGGGACGCGACGTGGTGGCTCATCATCGTCGGTGTTCTTATCGCCCAGACGCCCCGGCTCACCAGTGCCGTGTCGGTGATGGGCGCGTCGCCGACGCCGTTGCCGCTAGGGCCGGTTTACGCCCTGCAACTCGCCACGTCATACATCGCGCTTGCGGTTCCGGCGACCGCTGCCCGGGTGGCCATCAACATACGGTTCTTCCAGCGCCACGGGCTGCGAGCGGGCACCGCACTGGCGGTCGGGGCGTTGGACGGTCTCGCGGGGTTCGGCGTAGAACTGCTCCTGCTCGGTGGCCTTCTGCTGCTCACGCCGGCAACGTTGGAACTCAACCTGGACAGCAGCACGCCCAGCAAATTGACGCTGCTGCTGGTGATCGTGCTTGCTGCCGTCGGGCGTCGCGCTGATCGTCCTTGCGCTAGTGGGGAAGTGGCGGCGGGCGATCGTCGGATGGGTCCGGAATCTGGCTCATGATGCGATGGCGGCCGCGCGCGGCCTGCAGTCGCCCCGGCGATTGACCTTGCTGATTGGGGGGAATCTCGCAACGGAGATTCTGTTCGCCGTCGCCCTGCAGACGTTCGTTCGCGCGTTCGGTTACAACGTCGGCTTGGCCGAACTGCTCTTCCTGAACGTCAGCGTCTCGCTGCTCTCCGGCTTGCTGCCCATACCCGGCGGGATCGGCGTGGTCGAGGGCGGGCTCGCATTCGGTCTGGTGCGGGCCGGGCTGCCCGAGGAGACGGCGTTCGCAGCAGTCCTGCTGTATCGCATGGCGACGTTCTACCTGCCGCCGATCTGGGGCTTCTTCGCGCTACGTTGGCTCGAACGCAACAAGCACCTCTAGCGTTTCGACTCGGCTCAAACGGCAGCCGGCGCCGGCGAGTACCCGGCCTCCTGCCCGTACTGCTGCTTCCAGGTTGCGAAGTCCCAGGTGGTCAAGAACTGGGTGGCAGCGGCGGCGCCCTTGGCGAACAGGTCTTGCTTGGTGGCCGGGCTGAGGTGGAAGTCGGTGGAGTTGACGCCAGAGGCGTCGACGAAAACCGTGCGTGCGCACACCGATTCCTTGTCGACGTAGAGCTGATCGTGCGCGTTGGTCATGGTGGCGATCAGCGCCTTGCCCAGTGACAGCGGATCGTTGCTCGAATGCCAGCCGTGCTGCTGCAGTGACAGGCGCGCGGACAGCTTCACCCCGATGGTCGGATGGTCGGTGTCGTGATCGAACAGCTCGATCGGGAAGTTCGACAGCATGCCGCCGTCGGTCAGCACGATCTTGTCGTGGCTTGCCGCAAGTTCCTTGCGGACCGGCAAGTGCCAGGGCCGGAAGAAGAATGGGATCGACGCGGACGCGCGCACTGCGTCCGCGACCGGCATCGTGTCGGGATCCTGGCCCAGCAGGTCGGGATAGTCCCAGGGCAGACGCAGCATCCGCCCGCGGGAGATGTCGGACACGATCACGACGAGCCGGTAGCGCTCCTCGATGGGCATCGAACTGTCCGCGCCGGCCACTTTGAGGTCACCCCAGGTGTGGACGCCGCCCTTGGCCAGCGTCGAGGCGATCCATTCGTGCAGGGCCTCGCCCTTGTAGATGCCTTCGTGGAACAGGATCTGCTCGGCCTGGCCGACGCGGTCGAGGTAGCGCAGCAGTCCGCCGCCTTCGTCCTCGAACTGCGCGAAGTCAGTGTTGACCATTATCGATTCGAGGTCGTCGGCGAGACCGGCCGCGATGAATGACGCGACGATCGCGCCGGCCGAGGTACCCGCCACGCGATGGAAATCGAACGTACCGTTGAGGGCACTAACCGCACCGGCCAGCCCGGCGCCCTTGACGCCGCCACCCTCGAGTACCAGATCCGCTGCACCCATCTCGTCCCCCTGACTCGATTTCGATGCGCCGCGCGGCCGCTGCGACGTAGCGTTTTGCGAACGACTTTGCGGATGAGGAATACGCCTATGCGTCGCCTGATACAAGGGGCCGCAATCGGACGGCTACTGCCCGGTCAAAGGCAGCAGAAGTTGGCCAATTGCGGGGGTAAACCGCATTCCGAATCGGGCTAAAGGCTGCATTGAATACCGGTACGGGTGGCATGTCCGCGCGAAAGGGCATCGGAATTCTCCTTGTCCCCATTGGGGGAAACCGTCCTGCCGAGTAGCGTCTGCCGTTCGCGGACCGTTGCCTTGTCGCTGCGGTCCGGGAAGTCTGTGGGGGGCACCATGAAGGCTTCGCCTTTCGATCCGGCGATCAGTGCGCCAATAGCACTCGGCGGCCGGATAATGACAATGAATGATCAAGGCACCGTATTGGACGACGGTGTCGTCTATGCACGAGACGGTGCGATTACCGCCGTGCTCCCGGCCGCTGCGCCAGCCCCACCGGGGTACGAGCAGGTGGCTCGCAAAGCAACTGGCGGCACGATATGTCCGGGACTTATCGAATTGCATAATCACCTGCCGTATGACGTGTTGTCGCTATGGCAGGTGCCGAAGAAATTCGGCAACCGGGACAAGTGGAGCGGCCCGTCGACGCCGGACTACCACCGTCTGATCTCCGGCCCGATGGGCGTGCTCGGCCGCGACGCCGACGTCGTGCCCGCAGTGGTGCGCTACGTCGAGATGCGGTGCCTGCTCGGCGGCACCACGACGAGCCAGGGCGTCGCGCTGGCTTCGGCGCCGGGCATCGTGACCCACTACCGCGGGCTCGTCCGCAACGTCGAGTCGACGGGCGACCCGCAACTGCGACCCGCCACAACGCACATCGCCGACGTCGAGGCCAGCGCCGCCGACCAGTTCCTGGCGAGAATCTCCGGTCCGCAAAAGCTGATTCTGCATCTGGCCGAGGGCGTAGACGATTCGGCGCACCGGCACTTCGAGGCATTGCAGATCGATCCCGGCACCTGGGCGATCACCAGCAGCCTGATCGGGATCCACTGCGTCGCGCTCACGCCGGACGACTTCGCGGTCTTCGCGGCGCATGGCGGGTCGATGGTGTGGTCGCCATTGTCGAACCTGCTGCTGTACGGGCAGACGGCAAACCTCGGCGCGGCGCTCGACGCCGGTGTGCCGGTCGCGCTCGGATCGGACTGGGCGCCGTCGGGCAGCAAGAACCTGCTGGGAGAGCTGAAGGTGGCGCGCCTGGCTGCACCCGGCGCCGGCGCGGCCCTCTCGGCTCGCGACCTGACCGCGATGGCCACGACCAACCCGGCTCGGATGCTCGGCTGGGGCGAGCACATCGGCAGCCTCGAGGCGGGGAAGCGAGCCGATTTGATCGTCGTCGAGGGAACGGCCGGCGATCCCTACGACGCATTGCTCGATGCGACCGAGGCGCAGATCAAGCTGGTGGTGATCAACGGCGTGCCGCGTGCCGGTACGCGCAAACTGATGACTGCGCTCGGACTCGGCGGTGGCGAGAAGATCGAAGTCGGCGGGCAGGAACGCGTGCTCAATCTCGCGCAGGCGAACGCTGATCCGGCCGTCGCCGCCCTGTCGGTGGCCGAGGCGGTCGATCGGCTGGAGAAGGCTTTGGCTGCCCTGCCCGACGCCGGAGCGGCTCACGTACTGGGCATCACGCCGTCACCGGATCAGGCTCTGCTTGCTGTCGAGGGCGTGATCGACAACCACATGTCGTCGCGCCCGCACCTGCCCTTAGCTGGTCGGCTCACCGGGCCGAACCTCCCGGGCGCTCGCGCGGTTGCAGGCGGTCGGCGGCCCGCTGCCGCTGCCCGCGTTGGCGCTCGAACCGCTCACCGCGGTCGACAATCCCGCCTATTACAAGACATTGGCCGACGAGGTGAACCTGCCCGTGGACGTACGCGACGGGCTGTCCGCGCTCGCGCCAGTGTGACGACTCATCAAGAAGGTTGCCATGCTCGATTCACCGTTCTGCCCGGGCTATCCCGCGCCGTACGACGACCTCGTCGCCTCGTACCCGGACGCGGACGTGTACCCGCCGAAGGCGTTCCGGCTGGAGTGGGGCCCGATCTTCCACCGTGGACGCCTTGACGGCAGCGCCAAGCTGATCGTCCTCGGGCAGGATCCGGCGGTGGCCGAAACGGTCACCCGGCGCATCCTCGTCGGAGTTGCCGGGCAGCGCACCCAGGGCCTGCTCGCGCGCCTCGGCCTTACCCGCAGCTACGTCCTGGTCAACACGTTCCTGTACAGCGTGTACGGCCAGGGTGGCGGCAACGCGCATATCGGCGACGAGGCGATCGCCGAGTACCGGAACAGCTGGCTGAACCGGCTGGTCGCCCACAACGACGTCGCGGCCATCATCACGCTCGGATCGCTCGCGGCAACCGCCTACAAGCAATGGCGAAAGACCGCCGATGGCGCTGCCTACAGCGGCCTGCACGCCGAGCTGTTACATCCCACCTACCCGGAATCCGCTTCTGCCGCTGGGCAAATCACGCTGGCCGAGGCGACCAAGCGGCTTCTCGACAACTGGAACGCCGCCCTGCCCGGCCTGGTTGCTGCGATCCAGCATCCAGACGTCCCCGCTCCGGCTACGCCTTACGGCACATCGTTCATCGACAGCGATCTGCCGCCGATCCCGCCCGATGACCTGCCGCCCGGAATACCCGCGTGGATGCGCACTGCGCGCGACTGGGCCACCCGGGCCGGAGGCGACGCGAACACCAAGCGAGCGACCATCACGGTCACCGTCCCGACGAGCGCCCGTCCGTGGACGCAACCCAACCTGATTGGAGCCTGACATGACCCGTCACTCACTGGCGTGCATCCTGCCGCCGGACCTGCTGGTCCGGATCGCTCAGGAGGCCACACTCGACCAGCGGGGTGCCATCCTGCAGAGCCTGGAACTCGACCACAGCTTCCGCCTCGCCCGGGCGGAGGCCGCTGCGCGACAAGGTATCCGGCCGCCGATGCGGGCTGCGGCGCCGACCGGTAAGCCGAAGCGATTCATCTACGACCAGGCGCATTCGACGTCGCCCTCGCCGGGCACTCTGGTCCGCGGCGAAGGGCAACCGGCCGTCGCCGATGCGTCGATCAACCAGGCCTACGACAACTTCGGCTACACGTACTCGCTGTACTGGGACATCTTCCACCGCGATTCGATCGATGACCAAGGCATGCAAATCGACGGCCTGGTGCACTACGGCACCGACTACGACAACGCCTTCTGGGACGGCGACGGCCACATGTTCTTCGGTGACGGTGACGGGCAGTTGCTCACCGACACCACGAAGGGCACCGACGTGGTCGGGCACGAACTGACCCATGGCGTCACGCAGAACGAGGCCAACCTGACCTATTCCGGCCAGTCCGGTGCGCTCAACGAGTCGATCTCGGATGTGTTCGGCTCGCTGGTCAAGCAGTATCACCTTGGCCAGACGGCAGATCAGGCCGATTGGCTGATCGGAGCGGACATCGTCGGGCCGCAACTCGCGCCGGCTCTGCGCTCGATGAAGGAGCCGGGAACCGCTAACAAGTACGACAATCAGCCTGCTGACATGGATGGTTACGTCCACACCACGTCGGACAACGGTGGCGTGCACACCAACTCCGGTATTCCGAATCGCGCGTTCTACGTCGTGGCCACCACGCTCGGTGGCAAGGCGTGGGAGGCACCCGGCCAGATCTGGTACGACTCACTTGCCGATCCGCGCCTCAAGCCCAACGCGACATTCGCCCGGTTCGCATCGATCACGATGCGCCAGGCGCGATCCCGGTACGGCACGGGCAGCCCGGAGGCCGACGCGGTGAAGGCGGGCTGGACGGCCGTCAAGGTGAAGGTTCGCTGACCACGGTCGGTTACGGTTCTTGCTGTGGCCTCGAAGCGCGTTCAGATCCGGTACCGGCGAAGCGGTGGTCTGGCCGGTCTCGACATGGCGGCGCAAGCAGCCTCGGATGACTTGACCGCCGAGCACGCCGAACTGGCTCGCCAATTACTGGTTCATCCACCGGCGGCAGCGTCATCGCCGCCTGCCGCCGGCGGACCGGACCAGTTCAGCTATCGGTTGAGCGTCGACGACGGCGCGGCGCACCGAACGTTCGACTGGGCCGACCACGAGGTGCCCGAGCAAGTCAGGCCACTGCTCGCGGCCCTGAACAAGCGCGCCCACCCGGCGCCACCTGAGTAGACGGCGCGCGATGCGGTCCGTGATGTCAAGACAGTCACGTGCAAGACCGCTTCCCCGCCGAGATCACCCGACTTCGGCGCCCAATCCGGTAAACTGGGCGGGGAAGCGGTCGACGATCATGTGCTCAGCGAGGTTGGTGCCCGACGCGCTCAGCGCGGCACGAATCCGAACCCGTTGGGCACGCCACGGTCAGCGCCATACCGGGGCACCGTCCAACGATGCGTATGCGTGGCAAGCGCAGTCGACCCGCCACCATCCATGCTGAACGCCTCGGTCAGACCGATGCTGCGCAGAAACGCGGTCATTTCCCGCTGCGTCAATCCACGCCCGTTCGACGTCGCCGCGAGTGCCGCTTTGCGCCCGCCGGCGAACACACCGATTGACGTGCGCGCGGTCGGCGTGTCATATCCGCACCCGGACGTCTCCGGACGGCCTAGGTGGATGGTTTGCGATCCGGCGCCGATCGCGGCCCACACGCCACCACCGGCGGTGACGGTCGACCGGATGTAGGTGCGCAACACGACGTGCGCACCGACCCGCCACCCGTCCACCTGCAGGTGCGTCGCGGAAACACCGGCCGCCTCGACGACGTATCCGCCGGCGGGGATTCGCGCCCCGGTCCCCGCCGAATGCTCAGCGACGATGACGCCATGGGAGACGACGTACTCCCGCCAGGCACCGGACGAGCGCATCGGCTCAACCGCGCCCCATTGCGGCGTGAACACAGTCAGACCACCGGCCGGCTGCGAGTTGTCGTTGATCCCCGAACCGATGTACCTCGCCGTGCCGTGCCATAGCTGCACTTCGGCTCGCATCTGCCCGTACGCGAGGCGCCCGCTGCGCGTCGTTACGGCGACGTTCTGCACACGCGACGTGCCCTTGACCACGTTCCCGCCGAGCACCTCGGGACCGTTCGCGGTGCCGTCGCCGGCGAGGCGGAAGAAATCACCGTTGACGCCAACCAGCGCGCGCGAGCCGGTGATGAGCGTCTTCGCGTTGACCCGAGTTGCAACGTGCGCGGGGATGATCGGCTCAGGAAGTGCGCTCATCGCGTCGGCGGTCGCCACGTACATAGGTGCCAGGCCGAGCTTGGTGAACCTGTGCAACGTAATGCCGTGCTGGGCCCACACGACCTGATCGGCAGCGCCGCGGTAGGGGCTGACACCGATTACGCACGTTGACGGATCTACGGGCGACGCGTCGACGGGAACGGGCGAGAGCGCGCCGAATGTGATCAGGGCTGCGCATACGGCGAGCCAAACACCGATGATCCTCATGGGAGGGGCCGTGTTCCTCTCAGCGGACAAGGTCTGCTCGGCCCGCTCCAAATGTGGGGTGGCTAGCGCATCATTGAGCGAGCACATGATCACTCGCGTGGCGAAACAACTCGTAAAATTCACAAGTCGGTGGGCCGCTCAGGAGGTGTCTCGCTCTCGGTAGCGGCCGGTCAGGCAGCCTAGCGGCTTGTCGGGGTGTCTCGAACTCGACGACGCTCACCTCCTGATCACCACAACGCCACCCACCGCGAGGCGCGCACGCTCGGGCCGTCCTGTCACGATCTTCTCGGGCAGCGTGTGAGAGCGTTACCACGACGAGGTGTCCGCTCGACGGAAAAATGGGACGGCAGGGGTCAATGCGGTACGGCAGCTTCGACGATGCGCAGCGCGAGTACGTGATCAACCGTCCGGACACCCCGCTGCCCTGGGTCAATTATCTGGGCACCGAGGCGTACTTCGGCATCATCTCCAACACGGCCGGCGGCTACTCCTTCTACCAGGACGCGCGACTGCGCCGGCTCACTCGCTACCGCTACAACAACGTGCCGCCCGATTTCGGCGGCCGGTACATCTACCTGCGCGACAACGCCTCGGGCGAGTACTGGTCGCCGACCTGGCAGCCGACCCGTACCGACCTCGACGAGTACGAGTGCCGGCACGGCATGTCCTACACGCAGATCTCGTCCGCCCGGTCCGGGGTGCGCGCCGAGACCCTGTACTTCGCGCCGCTCGGCGAGACGCTGGAGGTCTGGCGGCTGCGCGTCACCAACGACCGCGACACCCCGCTGGACCTCTCCGTCTTCTCCTCGGTGGAGTTCTGCCTTTGGGACGCCGAGGACGACGCGACGAACTTCCAGCGCAACTTCTCCACCGGCCAGGTCGAGGTGGCCGACGGCGTGATCTACCACAAGACGGAGTACCGCGAGCGGCGCGATCACTTCGCCTACTTCGCCTGCTCCGAACCGCTCGCCGGGTACGACACGCAACGCGAGGACTTCCTCGGCGCCTACCGCGGCTGGGACCACCCGGTCGTGGTCGAGCGCGGCGAGTCGGGCAACTCGCTGGCCCGCGGGTGGCAGCCGATCGGCAGCCACCACGTGCCGCTTGCGCTCGCGCCCGGTGAAACGCGTGAGGTGATCTTCCTGCTTGGCTATTGGGAAAACCCGCGTGCCGAGAAGTTCGACCCGCCGGACTCGCAGACCATCAACAAGGCCTATGTACGCCCGGTCATTGACCGATGGCTGCAACCGTCCACAGTGGACGATGGCTTGACGCGATTGCGCGAGTACTGGTCCGGCCTGCTGTCCACATTGGACGTGACGACGCCCGATCTCGACACCAATCGCATGGTCAACATCTGGAACGCGTACCAGTGCATGGTGGTCTTCAACATGAGCCGGTCGGCGTCGCAGTTCGAGTCCGGTGTCGGCCGGGGGATGGGGTTCCGTGACTCCAATCAGGACCTGCTCGGCTTCGTCCACCTGGCACCCGAGCGAGCCCGCCAGCGCATCCTCGACATTGCCGCCACGCAACTGCCGAGCGGCGGCGCGTACCACCAGTACCAGCCGCTGACCAAGCGCGGCAACAACGCAGTCGGCTCCGGCTTCAACGACGATCCACTGTGGCTGATTCTCGGAACCGGCGCGTACCTGAAGGAAACCGGCGACTTGTCGATCCTCGACGAGCCGGTCCCGTACGACAACGACCCGGCCACCGCGACACCGCTCTACGAGCATCTGCAGCGCAGCTTCCGGTACACGCTGGACCGGCTCGGACCACACGGACTGCCACTGATCGGCCGCGCCGACTGGAACGACTGCCTGAACCTCAACTGCTTCTCCGACGTTCCGGGCGAGAGCTTCCAGACCACCGAGAACAAGCAGGGTGGAGTTGCCGAATCGGTCTTCATCGCCGGACTGTTCTCGTTGGCCGCCCGCGAATTGGCCGGCATCGCCGGCCGGCACGACCGCGACGACGAGGCGAAAACGTACCGCGGATGCCGCGGATGACATGGCGGCCACCATCGAGGAGCACGGCTGGGACGGCGCGTGGTTCCGCCGCGCGTACGACTACTTCGGCAACCCGGTCGGGTCCGCGCAGAACGCCGAGGGCCAGATCTTCGTCGAACCACAGGGCATGTGCGTGCTCGGCGGCGTGGGGCTGGCCGACGGCCGGGCGGAACAGGCGCTGCAAAGTGTTCGCGAGCGGCTGGCGTTCGAGCACGGCATCGCGATCCTGCAGCCGGCATTCACGCACTACTACATCGAGCTCGGCGAGATCTCCACGTATCCGCCGGGGTACAAGGAGAATGCCAGCAACTTCTGCCACACCAACCCGTGGGTGATCATCGGCGAGACCATGGTGGGCAACGGTGACCAGGCTTTCGATTACTACAAGCGGGTCAACCCGTCGGCCCGCGAGCCGATCAGCGACGTCCACCGGTGCGAGCCGTATGTGTACGCGCAGACGATCGCCGGGCCGGATTCCGCCGTGCCCGGCGAGGCGAAGAACTCCTGGCTGAGCGGTACCGCAGCGTGGAGCTATGTGGCGATCACCCAGTGGATCCTGGGGATCCGCCCCGACTTCGACGGCCTGCGCGTGGATCCGGTGCTGCCCAGTGCCTGGCCGGGCTTTCGGGCGACTCGGCGGTTCCGCGGCGTGACGTACGAGATCACGGTGACCAAGGCGGCCGGCGTGCGCGGTCGCGTACGCCGACTCGTCGTCGATGGCAAGCAGATGGAAGGCACGCTGCTCCCGCTGGCCGAGCCGGGATCAACCGTCCAGGTGACGGCGACCGTCGAGCAATAGCCGACGACGGCGGGGCCAAACCGTCCACTGTGGACGGCGTCACCGCTTGCGGCGAGCCTTGCTGGACTGGGCTCGCTTAGCGTTGCGTTGGCGACGTTTGGCGTGCGCGGAGGTCGTCTCATGCGCCCGCTCTGCGTCGAGCTGTCGGCGATTGCGGGCGATGAGTGTCACCCCGGCGACCACCAGGAGGACGGCCATGCAGCTGAAGAGGATGGTGTAGAAGACCACGCCTGAGCACACCACGTGTCTTGCCTGCGCAGATCATCCCGATCGGATGAACTCGCGCTTCCTACGAGGGGTTACCCGGACGGATGCCGCTTACGTGCTGGACGTCGGCCACGCGGTCGTGGTCGGCGGCGGTACCTCGGTCGCCTGCGGCATCAGGATCCACAGGATCGGATAGACGAGTAACTGGCTGCCCGGGATGAGCATGAGCAGCAGCACGAACAGAAGTCTCGCCGGCCAGGGATCGATGCCGAAGCGGCGACCAAGTCCGGCCACCACACCACCCAAGACGCGTCCGTCCCGCACGCGGACAAAGCCCTCACGCCGGAACGCCGCCTGGATCGACTCCATCATCTTTCTCACTTTCAGTGCCTCGTTATTCGGATATCTCAAGCATGAGGCTCGAGTCCGTTCGCGGCATCGGGGGCGACCCCGGACGTTGCCCTGATATCCCGGACCGGTGGCCTCAGGGGTGTGGTGAGGCGTGCCGGCGTGATGGTGCGTTGCGCCATTTGACGGCGTGGTCCTGATGCGGAGGGTGCGACCGGGTATTAGTACCAACGTCTGATGGCCGCTATGACCTGAGCAAGCGGATTGTCGAGTTGATCAAGCTGCTCGGCGGCAAGCGCCCCGCAGTTCGCCGTTCAGGAAGAGGCGCCATGAACAAGCTCGCTGCGATCACGTTGCCCATCGTCACGCTCGCGGTCGTCGGGCTGAGCGGGGGCATGGCCACGGCTCAGGGAGGAACGTCCGGCACCTGGCCGACCGCCTTCCCGCTGCCAACCTCGCCGGGCCAGGTGATCTCGCAAAGCTCGACCAGGGCTGCGGTGCGGTCCACCGACGCCGTCGTCGTCGTGAAGAGCAAGCTCGACAACCTGTACGTCACGCAAAAGGGATGCATCTCCAGACCGGCGGTCAACAAGCCCAAGGACTACCTCTGCCACAACCCCGCAACCGGAAAGACCGACGAGGTGTACTTCACCTTTGCCGCCCTCGACCCGACCGCGACCGATCCCTCCCGGTCACAGTCCAACGCCTTCCTGGTCAACGGCTGACCCTCCGCTCCGGAGAATCAGCCGGCCGTTCGCGAATCGAGGCGGGCAGCGCGGGTCTCCAGATAGTGCCGCTCGGCGAGGTTGAGAGTCGTGCGGGCGGCGAGCGAGTACTGAGCACGAGCCGGGTCGACGTGGCCGGCGAGTTCGAGCAGGTGGGCCCGGACGGCGGCCACCCGGTGGTGACCCGCGAGAACCGGCTCGGCCAGTTCGAGTGCGTGCAGCCCGACCTGCGGGCCGCGGACCATCGCCAGCGCCACGATCCGGTTGAGCGTCACCATCGGGCCGGGCGTGACGGTCACGAGAACGTCGTACAGGCCGAGGATCTGTGGCCAGTCGGTCTCGTCGGCCGTCCGAGCCTCGTCGTGGACGGCGGCGACCGCGGCCTGCAGCTGATACGGGCCGATCGTCGCCGTGGGCAAGGTGGCTGACAGCAGGGCGCTGCCCTCGGCGATCATGCGGCGATTCCAGGTGCTGCGATCCTGTTCGAGCAGCGGTACCAGCCCGCCGGTGGCCGTCGTCCGCGCAGGCCGCCGGGCGTCGGTCAGCAGCATCAGGGCGAGCAGGCCGGACACCTCGCCCTCGTCGGGCAATTCCGCGTGTAGCTGCCGGGTTAACCGGATCGCCTCCGCGCTGAGCTCGACCCGATGCAGCCGGGTGCCCGAGCTGGCGGTGTAGCCCTCGTTGAAGATCAGGTAGAGGACGCGCAGGACCGACTCGAGCCGGGCCGGCCGCTCGGCGTCGTCCGGCAGGGCGAAGCGCGCCCCGCTGTCCCTGATCCGCGCCTTCGCCCGGCTGATGCGTTGCCCGACAGTCGACTCCGGTACGAACAGGGCCCGGGCGATCTCGGCCGTGGTCAGCCCGCCGACGGCGCGCAGGGTCAGCGCGACCTGCGATACGGGCGTGAGGGCCGGGTGGCAGCACAGGAACAGCAGCGTCAGCGAGTCGTCGCGCTCGCTGAGCGGCGCGGTGTCGGCGGGCTCCGCCGCCCCGACCGCGTCCTCGCGCCGGCGGCGGCTCGTTTCGTTGCGCCACATCTCGATCCAGCGGCGCGAGGCGGCGGTGACGAGCCAGCCGGTCGGGTTCTCGGGGATGCCGTCGGCCGGCCACTGGATCGCGGCCGCCAGCAACGCCTCCTGCACGGCGTCCTCGCAGAGGTCGAACCGAGGATGGCGCCGGGCGATGTTGCTGAGGACGGGCGATGCGAGTTCACGCAGCAGATCCTCGACCGAGCGCTCGGAGCGTGGGCTCACTCGTCGAGCACGCTGCGGTCGAACACGGGCCGGACCTGTACGTGGTTGAACGCGGCGTCCGGCACCCGCGCGGCGATGCCGATCGCCTCGTCCATGTCGGCGCATTCCACCAGGTAGAACCCGGCGAGGTGCTCCTTGACCTCGGCGAACGGCCCGTCGGTCGCCGAGATCGCGCCGTCGCGGACGGTCACCTGCTTGGCCGTCTCAACCGGGGCGAGTCCCTCCGAGGCCACCAACTGCCCCGACTCGAGCAGGCTGTCGGTCAACGCGAAATGCGCCCGGCCGAATTGCTCGCGCTCCTCGGCGGTAAGCGTCTCCCAGTGGGCCAGCGACGTCGGATTGCTTTGCACCATGATCAGGTACCGCACGGCTCTGTCCTCCAAACATTCGACGACATCGTGTCACCACCGTGTCGAAGCCGCTGCCGCCGCTTCGACACCGTGGCCGTCGGGCCAACCGGGCGCCCAGAGGCGGTCGCAGCGGCCTTGGGCGAGGGTCGGATACTGGGGAGCACGTGTCAGCGGCGGACCGTCCGGCGCGTCGGCCAGTCCGGCGGGTTTATGAGGCGGATGAACAGGAGGTGGGCATGACTCGTCCGGCTAATGGTCCCGGACGCACTGCTACGGAGAAGTTGGCCGACATGACTCAGCGGCCGGCCTCTTCGAGCAGTGACACGGCGGAGTTCTCGCCGGTCGGCGCTGATCAGACGATCGCGTTTCGACCCGACCCGGGGTTTCGCGTCAACTGGCGTGGCTATGACCGCGTCGAGGTCGACGGATACCGGTCGAGGGTCGAGGGCGAACTCGCGTCCGCCCGGATCGCCCACGAACGCGTGATGCAGGCGCACGCGCAGGCCGCTGAACGGCTGCGCACCGCGCAGGCCGACATCGCGCGCCTGCGTGGCCAGCTCACCAACAGCCCGACCGCGCTGTCCGAGCGCCTGCGCGAGATTCTGGATCTCGCCGCCAAGGACGCGGAGCAGACCCGAGCCGACGCCTTGGCCGAGGCTGACCAGATCCGCGCCAGCGCCAGCACCGGCGCCGACACGATCGTCGAGCAGGCACGTGCCACTGCCGCAGCCATGGTCAACGACGCCCGCGCCGAGCAGCAACAACTGAAGGACGAGATCGAGAAGGCGAAGGCCGCCGCGAGGCAGCAACTCAACGACGCCCACGCCGAAGCGCTGCGACACCGCGACACCGGCCGCGCCGAACTAGATCAACTGGTGGCCCAAGCCAATCAGGCCCGCGAACACGCTGACACCGAAGCGAAGCAGGCCCGCGAGCGGGCCGACGCTGAAGCGAAGCAGGCCCGTGAGCGGGCCGACGCCGAGGCGGCCGCGCGGCGCAGCGAAGCAGATCAGCACGCCCGCGAACAGCGAGAGAGGGCCCAGGATGCGGCCGCGGCACGGCTCGCCGAGATGTCCCGGCAGCTGACCGACGTGACCCGGCATCGCGACGAAACACTCGTCGGCGTAAGGCAGTTACACGAGGAACTCGCTAAGACTCTCGCGATCTCCGCCGGATCGGCCGGCGAGCCGGCGTCGGGTCGTCCAGGCCAGGCCGCGAGCAGCGAGCCCCGACGCCCGGCGAAGAATGCGGCCCGTTCGGCAGGCAAGCCGGCCTAGCGCCTGAGCCGCCCGGGCAGTTTGACGAAGATCGCCCGATGGGCCAGCTCGAACGCCGCACCGTCGGCGAGATCCTCGCGCAGATTGGCGCTGCGCGCGGTGAAAATCGTTCAAGACCGGTAGCCCCGCGCAGTCGTAGCATCGCCCAGATCGTCAACGACGAGACGGGATGCGGCCAGACGTACCGGAGAGACTTGATGCGGATTCTGATCGTGACAGCGGGTTCGCGAGGCGATGTCGCTCCGTTCACGGGCCTGGGCCAGCGGCTGCAACAGGCCGGCCACCAGGTGGCGCTGGCCGCACACGGCCGTTTCGCCGAGCTCGTGCGCGAGTGCGGGCTGGAGTATCGGGCCCTGCCCGGTGATCCGGTCGAGCTCGTGCGCGCACGCACCGCCGCCCCCTCCCCGGAGGCCGCGCGATCGGTCTTCGCCGCGTTCCTCGACGAGCTGGGCGACGGTGTCCTAGCCGCCGCGGCCGCCGGCGCCGACGTGCTGCTCACCGCTTTCGGCCCGGCCCCGCTGGGCCGGCTCGTCGCCGAAGGCCTCGGCATCCCGAGCGTCGGCGTCTATCTCGCGCCAGGGGTCCCGACGCGGGAGTTCCCGCCACCCGGCTGGCCCAATGCTGGGCAGCTCTCGCCCGCTGACAACCTCGCCGCGGGCCGCGAGGTGCTCTCCCGGACCGGCTCCCTCTACGCCGATGTTCTGTGGCGGCTGCGCGCTCGGCTCGATCTACCTGCCGCGACCGCGGAGCCGCCGGCCGACTGGCCCGTCTGCCACGGCTTCAGCCCGGCAGTGGTTCCCCGGCCCGCCGACTGGCCAGCGACGCGTGCACGTCACCGGATACTGGTGGCCGGCCCGGCCGCCGGGATGGCAGCCCCCGGATCGGCTCGTCGACTTCCTCGGGGCCGGTCCCCCTCCGGTGTTCGTCGGGTTCGGCAGCATGACCCCGACCGACGAGCGACTCCATGACGCCGTCGCGGTCGCTGTCAAACGGGCCGGCGTGCGCGCAATCGTCCAGTCCGGCTGGGCCGAACTCGAGCTCGCCGGTGACGACATCCTGCTCGTCGGTGACGTGCCACACGACTGGTTGTTTCCCCGGACGGCGGCCGTGGTCCACCACGCCGGAGCCGGCACCACCGGGGCCGGCCTTCGCGCGGGAGTACCAGCGGTCCCGGTGCCCGTCCTCGTCGACCAGCCCTTCTGGGCGGACAGGCTGCACCGCCTCGGCGTTGCGCCGCCCCCGCTGCCACTGCACGAGCTGACCGCCGACAACCTGACCGACGCGCTGCGGTCCTGCCTGGACCGATCGACCTATCGCGACCGCGCCACCGAACTCGCCCGCCGGATCGGTGCCGACGACGGCCCCGCTGTTGTGCTCTCGCTCCTGGCGCAGCTCGAAGGCGAGCGCGGACAGCGGTTCCAAGCCTCGCGCACCGACGGACACGACTAGGCGTGTCGATGCTGCTCGTACCCGTACTCGTCGTCCTGGTGATTCTCGCCGTCGACCTGTGGGTCTACGCCGACGCGAAGCGATGTGCTGACGAGGGAGCACCTGTCGTGCTGCGCGCCGGCGCGTTCGCCGTCGACACCCCGGCGGCCTGGTTCGTGGCCTGCCTGGTCCTGTGGGTCATCTTCTTCCCGCTCTACGTCGCAAGCCGCGCGCGATGACGGAGGGCGTCGCCCGGTGCGGCCACGTTTCGCCGCACAGGGCAGATTCCCCTTATGCGATTGGGCTTCCTAGCACGGGTTGCTGATGATGTTGCGGAAGTCGTTGAACCGGACGAGCGTGCTGCCGCCACCACCGAACGCGAGGTAGGTCAGCGGGAGCAGCGCCCCGTACTGGTTGTTGCGCCCGAAGTTGTTTGTCTCACCGGGGATGTCGTTGCCGAACTGCCAGTTGCACCTGCCCCGGACGTTCGTGGTGGTGAAGAACGGGTAGAACTTCGCCGGCGTGCCGGCATCGGTCTGCGGTATCAGGGTGCAACCGACCCCGGTATTGCGGTTGCAGGTGCCTTCGACGGCCGGTAGATCGGCCTCGAACGCCACCCGGTTGTACGGCTGGTTGAAGTCCTCGCCGGTTCGCGCGCTGGTGAACTGGAACGGAGTCGGGTGCAACCGGGTGTTCCCGTCCGGCCAGACCGGCGTGTACGACACCCCGTCGAATCCTGTGTTCGTGTCGGTACATCCCTGCACCCGGTACAGCAACGACGCAGATGCCGGGAAGCAGAAGTCGTCGTCCCCGTCCGTGGGCGTCTGGTCGGCGCCGTTGCCCTCGGTATTACCGGCCGGGCAGACGATCGGGTTGCCGGCATCGTCCAGCCCGAACGGTGTCTTCGGGACCGTGGCGCCGTTGCAGAACTGGAAGTGGCCGATCTCGTCGGAGAACGCCGCGTTGTAGCTGTGCGCCGCCCAGATCACTCGCGTCTGTTCGGAGGCGGTGCTGTACATCGGGTGGAAGGCGTAGGGGATCGAGTTGCAGCTGGTGCCGGACGGGTCGTACTGGATCTGGGTGAACCCGTTGGCCGGGCTCGCCGTCATCGAGCCGGACTTGTTGTTGGACAGGTCGTCGATCTGCGCCCGCACACCCTGCGCGGTGTCATGCATGCTCACCTGCAGCCGATCCCCCGAATTCATGAATAGATCTTTCCTGGGGTCGGGGGTGAACGTGGTGAGCGTGGAGTCGATCGGGTTGGCCGGTGCCTGGGCCACGCCGTTCTTTGTGACGAACGCGAACTGGAAGGTCTCGATGCCGACCTTGGCGGCGCACGTCGGGTTCTGCAGGGTGCCGGCGACGGGGTCTTCCAGCAGGCTGAAGATGTTCATCGCGGCACACCACTGGGTGGGACTGCACGTGTCGGCGCCCACGGCCTTGGCCCAGGTCGGCCACGGCACCCAGCCCGGCGGGTAGAACTGCAGTTCCAGGAACGCGGTTCCGGAGTGCTTGGGCGACACGGCGGGATCGAGGATGTTGCTGTCGCTGTTCGCCGGGCAGGTTGATATCTGCTCGGGGTACGACTGCGTGTCGCACAGGGCCATGCCGAACCACAGTGCCCCGTTCAGTTCGAAGTTGTAGCCCTTTCCCGGTTGGGTGGGATGAGACGGCGACGGTTCACGCGGCAGGGTCACCGAGTACTGCATCCGGTTGCCCGAGCCCGGTTTGTTCGAGTAGAACAGCAGTGACGGCTCGTCGTGGCCGACGTACCTGTCCTCGCCGAACACCTGCTCCGAGTCAGCGATGTCCGGGCACAACGTGCTGTATTCGCAGTTGATGTTCAGGTGCTGGCTCGCGGACGGGGCCGCTTGCGGCGCCGCCGCGAGAGCCCGCGCTGCCCACTGTCGCAGCCAGCGCCGCGACGACGACCGCCGTCCCGAAGATTGCGAGCAGGCGACGACTGACTGATCGATGACTGAACATGAGCCACCCCCACACGGGGACCGCCGGAATGGCCAATCGCTCAGCGTGACCCGCGGCGGCCAGAAGGGGCCACGCCTACAAAAACGCTCCGCCCTCAGTCGGCGATTACTGTGACCGACGGGTGCCCGGCCGGTCAAGACCACCGGCAGGAACTTGTTCGAGTCGTTTCCTGCGGAGATATTGCGCGGAGCCCGGAAGATCGAGCTGACTGCTGGCCGCACCATCGGGGCGCGCCCGCGGGCGTCGCCGGCGATCAGTTCTCGGTGACGTCCTGATCTGAGGGACGCTCACTCGGGCGTGTACGCACGACATGGAACCGCCGGCCGGTGATCTGCTCGGGCGTCACGCGCACGAAGCGCGACTTGACGGTGGCGCTCCACGGGAACAGCCAGAATGCGTCGTCCTCCTGGACCTCATACATCGGGATTTCGTGGGCCGTGCCCTTGACGACGACGCTCCAGGCGTCGCCGGTCGCGGCCTCGTACCCGTCAATCTCGAAGGCGACCTGCTCGCTGACGTGCACGGCCGCGAGCTTGGTTCCCTCGGCGGTGCGGAACACGATCGTGCCGTTGTCGACGGCGTAGTTGACCGGGAAGATATCCGGTGTGTGGGCGGCGCACGTTGCTATTCGCCCGAGTTCCTGCGAACGCAGCAACTCCATGCACGTCTCGATATCAAGAGCCGTTATGCCAGCGGCTGAACTGGTCCCCATGACTGCAGTGTGAGCAGTTTCGGGTTGGCCGCGCTAGGGCCGGACGTCCCCTTCGTCCCGGCCCAGAGGGCGATGCGCGAGACTCATCGCGACCGTCCATTGTGGACGGTCGGCATCGGGTTTCGAGGCTGCGGACTTTCGCCTCTGGTGTGTGCGCCATTGCCGTGCTCGGCTGGACATGTCACCACTGCAGGTAGGGCCGAAGCATGGTCAGACAGCGCGCGCCGAATGTCGCCGTGGATGTCTCGGGCGATCTGCGCTCGGCAGCGCTGCGGCGTCTGCGCCGCAAGCACGAATTCGAGAACCACCTTGTCGTCTACCTGATCGTCAACCTGACGATCTGGCTCGCCGTAGGCGCGATCTGGAACGTGTGGTTCCCCTGGTCGTTGATCCCGGCCGCCTTGTGGGGCATCGGCCTGGCCTTCCACGCGTGGTTCACCTTCGGCCCGCCCAATCAGCCGATCACCCAGGACGAGGTCGAACGCGAGATCGCCCGCCTTGTCGGGCGGCGAGCGTTCGTCGCCGAGCAACCGCCGCCGGAGCCGCCCACGCAGGACTGACCTCGGCATCAGTCGCGTGCGCGGGAACGATTCGGCCCGATGTCTCGGTGGATCGCGGACTTTCGCACCTACCGCGAGACGGCGAACGGTGGGCATGGTGAAGGTGGATACGTGCAGCGGCCGTCGGTGTAGACGGACCGCCCGCAGGCCGACGACCCGGTGTCGAGCTGCACGCCGAGGAGGCGCACGATCATGCCTGCCGTCGTCGTCTATGAATCCATGTTCGGCAACACGCGCAAGGTCGCGGAGGCGATCGCCCGCGGCTTGCGAGAGCGGCTCGAGACCGTCGTGGTCCCCGTCTCGCAGGCAACGCCCGAAGTGCTCGACGGTGCCGGGCTCATCGTTGTCGGTGGGCCGACGCACATCCACTCGATGAGCCGTCCGTCCAGTCGTCGGATGGCCGCCGAAACGGCCGGCAAGCCGGACAGCGGGGTCACGCTCGAGCCGGATGCCACGGGCGACGGGCTGCGCGAATGGCTGGCCTCGCTCGGCCACCTCGACGCCGAGTGTGCGGCGTTCGACACTCGCATGGCCGGGCGCGCACTGTTTACCGGCCGCGCGTCCAAACGCATTCAGCACCTGCTCCGCCGCCACGGTGCGCGACCGCTGCGCCCATCGCACAGCTTCATCGTCGGCAAGGACAACACGATCGCGCCGGATGAGCTGACCCGTGCGGAGAGGTGGGGCGCCAAGGTCGGGCGTTCCGCGCAATTGCACGCGCGAACCTGAGCAGTTGGGCCCGGGGTTTTCTTCGCCACGTGTCGATCTGGAGCGCGCCCGCTCGTCATGGAGTTGTCAGCACACCATGGGCCGGTCGCGCGTTGCGGTCGGCCGACGTAAGGGAGATGCGGGATGGCGAAGTTCGTGTACGTCTACGCCGGTAGCCAGATGGCCGAAACGCCCGAGGCGCAGGAGCAGGCGATGCAGGCCTGGATGGCGTGGTTCGGCACGCTCGGCGACAAGGTCTCCGACATGGGTAACCCGTTCGGCGGGTCGGTCACGGTGAAGTCCGGCGGCAGTTCTGAGGGCGGCACGTCGGGACTGGCCGGGTACTCGGTGATCGAGGCCGACTCGTTGGCCGATGCCGCGGCGAAGGCCGCCGGCTGCCCGGTCCTGGAGTCCGGTGGCCACGTCGAGGTGTACGAAGCGATCGAGATGTAGCCGTCGGCGCTGCTTCGCTGACGCGGCGGCCGCGAATCGCCTTGCGGGCCGCCGCGTCAGCGACGAACGCGGTCAGACCCAGTTCCGGCGGGCGGCTTCCCAGGCCAACTGCATCCGGGTACGCACGCTGGCTGCCTCCATCAGGCCGCGTACTTTGCGCTGCACGGTGCGGACGCTCACTTGGAAATGTGCGGCGATCGCCTCGTCGGTGAGTCCGGACAGCAGCAGTGAGAGCAGGCGGCGGTCCTCACCCGACAGTGGCGACGGCCCGTCCGGTGCCTGCGAGTTGACGTTGTCGACGTGCAGCGGCGCGGATGCCGCCCACACGTAGTCGAACAGGGCCAGCAGCCCGTCGAGCATGACGCTCTCGTGGATCAGCACCCCGACCGGTGTGGTGTCGCGCTGGGTCAGCGGCACCAGGGCCAACGAGCGGTCGGTGATCAGCATCTTGGCCGGCAGCTTGGTGTGCACGCGGATCTCGTCGTTGGGGCGCAAACCCGCCTGTACGGCCGCGAGTGCGTCCGGCTGTTCGAGGGACACGGTCTCGAAGATCACCCGGCCGCTGGCGCCGTCGCCCGGTACCACCCGGTCCTGGGACTGCAGCGCGATGATCGGCGGCTTGATCATGTTGAGCACCTCGGTACGCGCCGAGTGCACCATGTGCATCGACCGTTGCCGTAAGGCTTCCTGCCCGCGCACGATCTCGAACGCCGTGGCGGCCTCGCGCGCGAGGTGCTCGGCCCGGTACTTCGACGACAGCCGGTCGAGCGTGCCCTGTGCGCTGCGCAGTTCGCGCAACTGGTTGGCGATCATTGCCTCGACCGCTCCGGGCGACGCCGCGATATAGCGGGTCGGCGAATCGTCCGTGCTCGCCACCAGGCCGCGTTTTTCGAGAGCATCGAGCGCCTCGCGGATGCGCTCGACCGGCAGCCTGGTTTCAGCGCGGATCTCGTCGTCAGTCACCGAGACGGTGGTGGCGAGGTAGCGGTAGATACGGTCCTCCGCGTCGCTGGCGCCAAGGGCCGTGAGCATCGAGTACCTCCGCGGAGCAGCCGCGCCGCATACCCGCCCACCAGCAGACGCGGCGGCCGGGGGCGGAGCGCGCCGGCACACTATATCGGCCGGCAGCAGCGATCTTCCTGCGTATTACGTGCCCCGGCGCCCACCCTGCAGGAAGATCGCCGGTCAGCATGACGCGATCGGCTTGAGCGTGACGTTCTCGGTGACCGTGGCCCCCTGCGTGATCCGCACCGTGTGGGCCTGCGGCACGAAGTCGTCCTTCGCGACGATGACGGTCAGCGGGTTGTTGCGCTTGTCGAGCCACAGGGCGTACCCGCCGGCGGAGTCCGTCTTGAGCGTGTAGGTCTGCGCCCACGAGTCGATCTCGACGGTGCCGCCCATGATCGGCGCGGCGCCGCCGTCGCACTTCAGGCCGCTGATCGTGCCGGCGATCTTGCCCCACGTCGTCGGCGGGCTTGCCGTCATCGTCACCGTGATCGGGTTGACCCAGTAGGGCGTATCGGCCTGCAGGCCGAGTTTCGCGACGTAGCTGCCCGGCTGATCGACGATGCCGAGGTCGCTCGCGTCGAGGGTGACCTGCACCGTCACGCTCTGGCCCGGTTGCAGCGTGGCCTGGCCCGGAGATGCCGACAGCCACGGCACATTCCCCGCGCCGCACTGGTCGTAGCCAGGCAGTTCCTCGGCGAAGGG
>CAVPYQ010000003.1:0-37281 GCA_963709985.1 uncultured Actinomycetota bacterium | reverse complement strand
ACCGTCCAGGCCGCCTGCAGCACCAGCCAGCGCGCTGCCTCGAGTTCGACCTCGGAGTCGGCGATCATCCACTGGATGGCCTGATTCGCCCCGATCGGCTTGCCGAACGTCTCGCGGGTGTTCGCGTGGTCGATCGCCATCTGCAGCAGTCGCTCGGCCGCGCCCAGCGCCCGGGCCGGGATGAGGTAGCGGCCCTTGCCGATCCACTTCATGCCCAGCTCGAAACCCTGCCCGACCTCGCCGAGCACGTTGCGCCCGGGCACCCCGACGCCGTCGAAGACGAGTGACGCCGCTCCGCCTTCGCCCATTGTCTCGATTAAGTGCGACGTCCAGCCCATCGAGCGATCGACGAGAAACGCCGTATGAAGCCGGTGTGCGCGCCCTTCGACGGGTCGGTCACCGCGATCACGATCGCGAAGTCGGCGTCTTTGCCGCCGGTGATGAAGGTCTTCTCGCCGTTGATTCACCGTCGTCGCCGTCGCAGGCGGGCGCTGGGTCTTGATGTTTCGCCGCGTCCGAACCCGCACCCGGCTCGGTGATGGCGAAGCAGGACAGCCGCTCACCCTCGATGGTCGGGACAAGATACTCGGTCGATGCGAATCGTTTCGCGTAGTAAAGGATGTTGTCTGCCTCGCCGCCGAACGCGAACGGTACGAAGGAACGGCCGAGTTCAGTCCGTGGGTCCCTTTGGTCACGGCCGGCAGATCCATGCCGCCGTACTTTTCGGGATCGACAGCCCCCAGAAGCCGAACTTGCGGGCCTTGAGCTGAAGCTCGCGCCTCTCCTCACGGGTGATGCCGGGCTCGCCAATGCGTTCGTGCCGCAGAACCTCGGGCTCGCGCGGGACGATCTCGTCGGAGACGAACGCGCGCGCCGTGTCGCGGATCGCCTTCTGCTCGTCCGACAGCGCGAAATCCACCATGTTCACTCCTCACGACCAGATGACCTACTTGCGAGTATTCCAGCCGGTCGTGGCCGGAGGTGTGTCGACGACGCCCGCCCCGGCGGTACGGCCAGGACGGGCGTCGTCGGCTACGCGGTGGGTCAGCTCGCCGGAGCCTTTGCCCGCAGTACGGCCATGAACTCGCGCATCCACGCCGGGTGATCAGGCCAGGCGCGAGCCGAGACCATGACGCCGTCGACCACGGCCTCGCTGTCGACGAACTCGCGCCCCGGCGGCGGCGACGTCGAGCTCCAGTGCCGGGTACGCCGCGGTGCGCCGGCCCGTCGAGGACGCCGGCCGCCGCGAGGGCGAGCGGTCCGTGGCAGAGCTGCGCGACCGGCTTGTCGGTCTCGGCGAAGAATGCTTGACGATCCGCTGCACGTCGGCGTCGTTGCGGATGTACTCGGGCGCGCGCCCACCCGGCACCACCACCGCGACGTAGTCGGCCGGGTCGACGTCGGCGAACGCGACGTCGGCCTGCCACGTGTGGCCGGGCTTCTCGGTGTAGGTGTCGAAGCCGTCCACGAAGTCGTGCACCACGAACTGCAGCTTCTTCTTCGTGGGTGCCGCGATGTGCACCTCGTACCCCTCCTCGAGCAACCGCTGATACGGGTACATGACCTCGAGGTCCTCGGCCGCGTCACCGGTCAGGATCAGAACCTTTGCCATGGGACGACCTCATCTCATTTCAGTTGCCGGCTCGTCCCTCGATCCTTCGACGACGCGGCCGCGCGGTCAACCGAGTGCGTGCATCAATGCATCCTGTCGGGCGTGCCGAGCCGGACGAACGCGGGCGTCTGCGAGAGGTCTGCGGCGTAGCCGTGGAGAGTCACTGGTCCCTTGACCACCCGCTGGTGCGTCACGTCGAACCAGTTCCCGGCCGGAACGTGGACATCGCGGCTGGTCTGGTCGGTGAGGATGGGCGCTGCGAGCAGCGAGTCGCCGAGCAGCCACTCGTCGTTGATCGAGTAGGTGGCCTGATCGCCCGCGTAGTTGAAGAACAGTGGCTTCATGATCGGTTCGTCGCTGCGTACCGCGCGGCTGACCTGCTCGTCGATGTAGGGCGCGAGCCGCTCATGGGCCTTGATGGCCGCCGAGTAGAGGTCGATCGTCTGCTGGTCGTAGGTCTGCGATCCGCCCTGGTTCGACACCCCGAGCGGCGAAGTGGACGAGTACATCAGCGGCATCAGTGACGCCGCCTGCGCCCAGCGGACCAGCACCTGCTTGGTCGGCGGCGGCCTGGCCGAGCGAGCCGCCGATCATGTCGGTCTCGACGAACGGGTAGCCGATCGTGCTGATCGACATGTCCTGCGCGACCGCTGCCTGCAGCGAGTTCCAACTGGTCCCCTTGTCGACCTCTCGGATGACGAAGCCGTACTTCTGCGAGCCGGTCCACGAGATGCGAACGCCCGCTCCCTGCTGGTCGAACTCGTCGGTCATCTGCGCGCCGAGCGTCAGGTAGTCCTGCGCGGTGTGCCCGGGGTACGGCGCGCACGACTCGTCGAAGAACCGGGTGTCGAACTTGAATCCATCGACGCCATAAGTGCTTTCCAGGTTCTGCAGCTGCCCCACGTACCAGGCCCGCGCGTCCGGATTGGCGAGGTCGACGATGCCCGCGGTGCCGTTCCACCACGTCACGCTGCACGGCTGGCTCGGGTCGGTCTTGGACTTGAGCAGGTAGCCGTGCTGCGCGGCGTAGGCGTAGTCGGTGGCGTCGTTGTTGATCCACAGCGTCTCCCAGAGGCCGAAGTTGTAGCCCATGGCGTGGATCTGGTCGGACAGTTGCTTGGGGTCGGGGAACTTGGCGTTGAACGTGAAGTCGCCATAGTGGCTCATCCAGCCGTCGTCGACCTGGATCGTCTGCCCGGGCACGCCCGCATCGTGCAGGCCCTGCGCCCACGACAGCGCCGACGCCTGCGATACCGCCGTGTAGAACTGCCCCCACGAGTTCCACAGCGGCTTGGCGTACTCGGCCGGCGTCGCATCGCTCTTGGCCGGGGTGCCGGTGATGCCGATGTAGTCCTGGTACACCTCGCGCGGCGTGCGCTCGACGAAGACCGTCGAGTCCATCGAGTCGCTGGCGGTCAAGGTGTAGCCGAATACGCCTTGCTGCACGGCATTCATCGCCACGTCCATGACGTCGCGGGTGTCGACCCAGAGCCCGGTGCCGCGCTGGGTGAACCAGAACGGGTCGGTCATCAGGTACTCGGCCGGCCCCATGGCGGTGTCGCGGACCGTGCCCGAGTCCAGCGGCCACGGCTGCTCGGTGTACGGCCCGCCGCCCGGCGTCTGCGCCTCGCCCTGGCCGTACCAGTGGCCGCCCGACGCGACCAGGTAGTGGCTCGCGACCTCCGTGGCCGTCGCACCCTGCACCGACCACGTTGCGCGGTACCGGTCAGGTGACGGGCTGATGCGGTAGGCGACCGTGACGCCCGGCGAACTCGTGGCCAGGGTCAGATCGAGCACGCCGTCGTGCCAGCTCGAACTCTGCACCGCCGTGGCCGTTGCCCAGCCCGCGTCGGTGAGGAAGTCGGCCGGCCCGGACGTCGTGCCGCTCTTGGTCGTCTGCAGAACCGTGCCGCCCGCGCGCGTCGTCGTGATCTGGAACGGCGACCTGGCAATCGACACCGCGTACCCCGCTGCGCCGCCGGTGGCCGGCACGGACAGGGTCAGGGTGCTGCCCTGGTCGCGAAACACCGGCTGGGTGGGCGCCGCTCCGGCAGATGTCGCACCCGAGACGGCCGGTGCGATCGCCGCGATCAGCAGGCTCGCTGCGGCTGTCCGGGCAAGCGTGCGCAACGACGACCGTGGGCGATGGGGCAGTCGAGCTCTCATGTCAGATCCTTCGCAAGGCGACTATCGCGGACAGGAATGTCCGTAGCGCACCGGCGCGACGCCAGACCGTCCCCCCGCGAATCGGTCACGACGCCTATCTGGGCGCACCGGCATGCGGCGGTCAATTGCCGCTCAGCGTAGGAACGCGGACAGTCCCGCGTCAAGACTCGCCATGCGCAAGAATGCTTGGATCAGGTCCAGTTCCCGTAGGTCTGCGCAGGCATGCTCCCCGGATCGACCGATTTTCGAGCATTCGATGAAGCGCCGCGCCGACCGTTTGCATATTTGATCTTGAACAATGACGCCCAATCGTGAGCCCCGTTCGGACGCTGATCAGCTGCGACACCGCCGGCCGACACCTGTCAGCCGGGGAACGGCCGCCCGGTCCGCGGTGAACCACACGGGATCGTCGAGCCAGGCCGGACGTCCTAGTCGTCGGCGGCGCTCGGGTCCGCGTCGATGCCGGCCTCTTTGCGCTGCTCGGGCGTGATCGGTGCCGGAGCACCGGTCAGCGGGTCGTATCCGCCGCCGGTCTTCGGGAAGGCGATGACATCGCGGATCGAGTCGGTGCCCGACAGGAGCGCGCAGATGCGGTCCCAGCCGAAGGCGATGCCGCCGTGCGGCGGCGCGCCGTACTTGAACGCCTCGAGCAGGAAGCCGAACTTCTCCTCGGCCTGCTCCGTCGACAGCCCCATGACGGCGAACACGCGCTCCTGCACGTCCGCGGCGGTGAATACGGATCGAGCCGCCGCCGATCTCGTTGCCGTTGCACACGATGTCGTAGGCGTAGGCAAGCGCCGAACCCGGGTCGGCGTCGAAGGTGTCCATCGACTCCGGCTTGGGCGAGGTGAACGCGTGGTGCACGGCGGTCCATGCCCCGGAGCCGACCGCGACGTCGTCGGTCTCGCGCGGCCAGTTCGAACAGCGGCGCGTCGACGACCCACACGAACGACCACTGCGATTCGTCGATCAGGCCGCCGCGCCGGCCGATCTCCAGCCGCGCCGCACCGAGCAGCGCGCGTGCCGACGAAGGCGTGCCGGCCGCGAAGAAGATGCAGTCACCGGCCTTGGCTCCGGCCGCGGCCGCAAGACCCGCTCGTTCGACGTCGGAGATGTTGCGCGCGACGGGGCCCGTGAGCTCGCCCTCGTCGCCCACCACGACATAGGCCAGGCCTCGGGCACCGCGCTGCTTGGCCCAGTCCTGCCACGCGTCAAGCTGCCGGCGCGACTGGGACGCGCCCCCCTCCATCACGACCGCACCGACGTAGGGCGCGTTGAAGACCCGGAACGGGGTGTCCTTGAAGTACTCGGTCATCTCGACGAGTTCGACGCCGAAACGTAGATCCGGCTTGTCGCTGCCGAAGCGGGCCATCGCCTCGGCATAGGTCATGCGCGGGATCGGCGTCGCGATCTCGTGGCCGATCAGCCTCCACAAGGCCACCAGCACGTCCTCGCTCAGCGCGATGATGTCGTCCTGGTCGACGAAGCTCATCTCGACATCGAGCTGGGTGAATTCGGGCTGGCGGTCGGCGCGGAAGTCCTCGTCTCGGTAGCAGCGCGCGATCTGGAAGTAGCGCTCCATGCCCGCGACCATGAGCAGTTGCTTGAACAGCTGCGGCGACTGCGGCAGCGCGTACCACGATCCCGGCCGCAATCGGGCGGGTACCAGGAAGTCGCGCGCTCCCTCCGGCGTCGAGCGGGTCAGCGTCGGGGTCTCGATCTCGACGAAGTTGTGCTCGTAGAGAACGTCACGGGCGGCGCGATTGACCTTACTGCGCAGCCTGATTGCCGCAGCCGGCCCAGCGCGGCGCAGGTCCAGGTAGCGGTACTTGAGGCGGGCCTCCTCCCCTACGCCCGTGTGCTCGTCCACCTGGAACGGCAACGGCGCCGCGTCGCCGAGCACGTCAAGGCTCGACGCGACCACTTCGACCTCGCCGGTCGGGATGCTCGGGTTCACGTTGCCCTCGGGGCGCGCACGCACCTCACCGGTGACCGCGACGCACCACTCGTTGCGCAGATCGTGCGCCAACTCGTCCTCGCGCACGACCACCTGCACGGTGCCCGACGAGTCACGCAGGTCGACGAACGCCACGCCGCCGTGATCGCGGCGGCGAGCCACCCAGCCGGCCAAGTGTCACGGTCTGGCCGGTGTGCTCGCTGCGCAGCGTGCCTGCCTCGTGCGTGCGGATCACGAACTCTCTCCTTCGATGAGGACCTGCGGGTGCAGGTCCTGCGCAGGCGGTTGCCAGGTCGCCGGATCGGCGCTCACCTGTTCACCGCTGCGGATGTCCTTGACCTCATCGGCTCCATCAGCATCGCCGGAGGCCGGGAACCACACATACGGGATGCCGCGCCGTTCCGCGAATCGAATTTGCCGGCCGTACTTCTGCGCCGTCGGTGCCACCTCGGCGGCAATGCCACGCGCGCGCAGCGCCTGCGCGATGTCGTCGCAACGCTGCCGCGACTCGTCGTCGGGCAGCGCGACAAGAACCGCCGACGGCACGGACCGCGACGCGCGCAGTCGTCCGCGCGCGAACAGCGGCACGAGCATCCGGCTGATGCCCAGGGAGATGCCGACCCCCGGGTAGGTCACCTTGCCGTCGCTCGCGAGCGAGTCGTAGCGCCCGCCCGAGCAGATCGATCCGATCGACTCGAACCCGGCCATGCGCGTCTCGAACACGGTGCCCGTGTAGTAGTCGAGCCCCCGGGCGATGCGCAGGTCGGCCTCGACGGTGAACCGGTCCGTGGAAAGGCCCGCGCAGCCCGGCCACGACAGCCTCGAGTTCGGCGACCCCCTCGTCGAGCAGGTCGTTCGACACCCCGAGTGCGCGCACCCGGTCGACGAACGTCGTATCGACCGTCCGGATATCGGCGAGCGACAGGCATTGCCGGGCCTGCGCATCGGACAGGCCGGCGTCGTCGGCGAGCATCTTCGCGATGACATCGCCCGGCACCTTGTCCATCTTGTCGACGACGCGCATGACGGCGGAGATGTCGGCTGCGCCGATGCCGCGGTAGAACCCTTCGATCAGCTTGCGGTTGTTGACCTGCAGGCGCAGTGCCGGCACCGGCAGCGCCGACAGCGCCTCGGCCATGACGCGCGCGATCTCGACGTCGTGGTGAAACGGCAGAACGTCGCGGGCGACAACGTCGATATCGGCCTGGGTGAACTCGCGGTAGCGGCCCTCCTGGGGACGCTCGCCGCGCCACACCTTCTGGATCTGGTAGCGCCGGAACGGGAAGTCGAGCTTGCCGGCGTTCTCCAGCACGTAGCGCGCGAACGGCACGGTGAGGTCGAAGTGCAGGCCGAGGCCCGCGTCGGCCGACTCGTCGTCGGAGGCAGCCTGCAACCGTCGCAGGACGTAGACCTCCTTGTCGATCTCGCCCTTGCGCAGCAACTGCTCGAGCGGCTCGACCGCGCGTGTCTCGACCGGCGCGAACCCGTGCAGCTCGAACGTCCGGCGCAGCGTGTCGATCACGTGCAGCTCGACGAGGCGCTGCTCGGGCAGAAACTCGGGAAACCCGCTCAGCGAGGCCGGCCGGGTCATGAACACATCAGGTGACAGGTCACTGCAGATCCAATAGATAGGGGTTGGTTATGCGTTCGCGCCCGATCGTCGTCGAGGGCCCGTGCCCGGGATGCACGACGGTGTCGTCGGACAGCGGCAGGATGACCTCGCGCAGGGACTGGCTCATCTCAGCCATCGAGCCGCCCGGAAGATCGACGCGGCCGATCGAGCCGGCGAACAGCACGTCGCCGCTGAACAGCGATTGCTCATCGTCGTCGGCGAGTCCGAAAACGACCGAGCCGACCGTGTGCCCCGGGGCATGGCGCACGCCGAACTTCATGCCCCCAAGCGGCACCACATCGCCGTCGGCAAGCAGGCGTACGTCATCGGGCTCGGCCAGCGTCAGATTCTCCAGGCCGAGCAACGGCGTCCCCTTGGGCAGGCCGATGCCTGACCACGGATCGGTGAGCTGCGCGCGATCGGCGGGGTGAATGTAGGCCGGCACGTCACGAGCCTGGCAGACCGGAAACACCGAGAACGTATGGTCAAAATGCCCGTGGGTCAGCAGGACTGCCACCGGATGCAGCCCGTTCTCGCTGATCACCTCGTCCAGATGCGGGCCGACCTGCACGCCGGGGTCGATGACCACGCACTGCTCGCCGCGGCCGGTAGCCACGACCCAGCAGTTGGTGGCGGTCAGCGCCGACGGGAATCCCGCGATCAGCACAGCGAGGCACTCCGGTGAATCGGTCGCGGATCAGGACACATAAGCCTACCGACCGCGGCTAATGGGCACGCCCGCAATAGCGTCAGGGCTGCGCGGGGCGTCCGGACAGCCACGAATGCCGCACGCCGCCCGAATCATCCGAACCAGTGGCTAGACTCCCCTACCGTTCGCGACGAGGCGCAGTGAGGTGATGAATGGACGCAGGCGACGCCGGCCGGGTTATCGGCGGTCGCTACGAATGCGTCGAGCTGATCGGCCGCGGCGGCATGGGCGAGGTTTGGCGTGCGCGCGACACCCTGTTGCAGCGCGACGTGGCGGTGAAGCGACTGGCGTACGGCGACGGTGCCGGCGACGATGCGACGATCGGGCGCTCGATGCGTGAGGCTCGGCTCGCCGCACGGCTCAACCATCCCAATGCCGTCGGGATCCACGACGTCGTCGTGGATGACGGCCTGCCGTGTCTGGTGATGGAACTCGTCACCGGTCAGTCACTCAAGGAACTCGTCGCCGAACGCGGCCCCCTCGATCCCGTGGCGGCGGCCCGTATCGGTCGACAGGTCGCGGCAGCCCTCGGCGTGGCCCATCGTGCCGGCATCATCCATCGCGACGTCAAGCCGGCGAACGTCCTCATCGTCGCCGAGGACGGCACGGCCAAGCTCACCGACTTCGGCATTGCCCGCGACGAGGGCGATTCCGGCATGACCTCGACCGGGACGTTCATCGGCACTCCGAACTTCCTCGCGCCCGAGATCGCGCTCGGCGGCAATCACGGACCGGCAAGTGACGTTTGGGCACTAGGCGCGCTGCTCTACTCGGCCGTTGAGGGTGAGCCGCCGTTCGCGGCCGGAGGCAACGCCCTCGCCGTCCTCAACCGCATCGCGACCACCGATGCGCCGACACCTCCGCACGGTGGCCCGCTGACCTCGCTGATCATGGCCGCGATGCGCCGCGATCCGGCCAGCCGGCCCTCCGCGGCCACGATCGTCCATCAACTGGACGAGATCATCGACAACGCGCGGGGGCGCCCCGGGCCGATCGGCGCGGCTGACCACGCCGGCATGGGTGGGCCGGCCGGACCGGCGTCGCACACCCCACCTCCACACTCGCAGACCCCGCCGCCACACCCGCATACCCCACCACCGCACACCCCGCCACCGCACTCTCACACGCCCGCGCCGGGTTCGTACACACCGCCGCCGGTCACGGCGCCGCCCGCGGCGTTCGCGCCGAGCGGGACGCCCTTCGGCCCGCCGACGCGCTATGCCCCCAGCGGCGCCGGCCAGACCGGCCCGAGCCCGGGCGGCCAATCCGAGCAGCGAGGCAGCCGAGCCTGGCTGATCGCCGTGGGCGTGGTGGCCGCCGCTGCCGTCATTGCCACGATCGTCGTGATCATGGTGACCAGCAGCAAACGGCACCAGGCCGATCCCGCACCCGGCCCGACGGACTCCACTCCGACCACAGCGGCCTCGAGCAGTTCGGCACCCGTCACAACAGGCAGCTGCGACGACGCGCGAACCGACGGCACCGGCCCGGCACTGGCCTACATCATCGACGCCGAACTCAACGACATCAGCGGGGCCCAGTCGTGCACCAAACCTGGTGCCGTGTCCGATTCGTTCACCCGCAGCCTGAACGGCAAGGTGTTCTCGCCGGTCTTCGACAGCCCGACCGACACGCACGCAGCCGTTGTCCGAACGACTTTCACCGCGCTGGACAATTCCAAGGTTGTCGTCACCTGCACCAAAGGCGGTGACGGCAAGTACCTCGTGACCGACGCGCACAAGCAGTGAAACGTCGCCCGCCAGTCACTCCCGGACGCCGTTGGCGCGGCAACGGGGGGACTTCTGATCAGACGCCTTGCTGACTTCCATACACTGTCGCGGACTCGAGCCGTGATCGCCCGGGAAGGGACCCTTTCGTGCCGACGAACAAGCAGCGCCGTGACGCGGCTCGCCGCCATCTCGAACGCCAGTTGCAGCGCCGTCAGGAGCGCGAGGCCACCCGTAGGCGCAGAACCCTGATTGCCACTGTGGCCGGAACGGTCATTCTTGCCGTGGTGATCGTCAGCTTCATCGTCGCGGTCACCAATGACAACAAGAAGAAGCCGGCGGCGAACGACACGAGCACGACGCCGGCGTCGACGCCAACCGCCGCGTCGACCTCCCCGTCTGCTGCCCCCTCGTCCTCGGCCCGGCCGGCAAAGGGCGCGTCGGTCAGCTTCAAGGGAGTCACCGTCAAGGGTGCCGCAGACCTCGGCGGCGCACCGGGGGTCACGTCCAAGTCGTCGACCGTGCCGGCCAAACTTGAGTACAAGGATCTCGTCGTCGGCAAGGGCAAGGCGGCCACCGGGAAGTCCACCGTGACCGTCCAGTACGTCGGCGTGCTGTACAAGAACGGCACGACGTTCGACTCGTCCTGGTCTCGGGGGCAGCCTGCGCAGTTCCCGCTGACCGGCGTGGTCAAGGGATTCACCCAGGGAATCGGGGGCACCACGGGCGTCCCGCCGATGAAGGTCGGCGGACGCCGGCTCATGATCTTGCCGGCCGCGCTCGGCTACGGTGCGCAGGCCACCGGTTCAATACCGGCCAACGCACCCCTCGTGTTCGTCGTGGACCTCAAGAGCATCGACGGCTGACCGACGCGGACGCAGCTAGCTCCGCCGGGCCACGACCGAGGATCGCCTTGGCCCTCGCCGACAGCGGGCCGCTGCTCTGCGCCGGAGGTCGCCCGCACCGGCCGCGGCCGGTGGCGGCACCCTGCGTCAGTTGGCTGAGTGCACGCGGTAGACGTCGTAAACGCCCTCGACGTTGCGGATCGCGCGCAGGAGGTGACCGAGGTGTTTGGCCTCGGCCATCTCGAAGGTGAACTTGCTGACGGCCACCCGATCGCGGTTGGTGCTGACCGCGGCGGACAGGATGCTCACTCGTTCGTCGGAGAGCACCCGGCTGACATCGGAGAGCAGGCGATGCCGGTCCAACGCCTCGACCTGGATGGAGACGACGAAGGTCGAGTCCGCCGACGGCGCCCATTCGACCTCGACGAGTCGATCCTTCTGCTCGAGCAGCGACACCGCGTTGGTGCACGACTGCCGGTGTACCGACACCCCACCGCCGCGCGTGACGAATCCGAGGATCTCATCGCCGGGCACCGGCGTGCAGCACCGCGCCAGCTTCGCCCAGACGTCGCTCACACCCTTGACCGTCACGCCGGCATTGCCGGAGGAGCGCCGGCCGGTCTGACGCTCGGCCGGCGTCGTGGGCACCGCAGTCTCGGCGATGTCCTCGACTGCCCCCTCGACTCCGCCGAGTTGGGTGACGAGTTTCTGCACGACGGACTGCGCCGAGATGTGGCTCTCGCCGACCGCGGCGTACAGCGCGGAGATGTCGGCAAGGTGCAGATCGCGGGCGATGGTCAACAGTGCCTCGCCGCCGAGAAGGCGCTGCATCGGCAGGGATGCCTTGCGCATGGCCCGCGACAGCGCCGTCTTGCCGGCGTCGATCGCGTCCTCACGCCGCTCGCGGGCGAACCACTGGCGGATCTTCGTGCGGGCGCGCGGTGACTTGACGAATGCCAGCCAGTCCCGCGACGGGCCGGCGTTCTCCGCCTTGGAGGTGAAGATCTCGACCGTGTCGCCGTTGTCGAGCGCACTCTCCAGTGCCACGAGCTTGCCGTTGACCCGCGCGCCGATACAGCGGTGGCCGACCTCGGTGTGCACCGCGTAGGCGAAGTCGACCGGCGTCGATTCGGCGGGCAACGCGACGACGTCGCCCTTCGGGGTGAAGACGTAGACCTCGCTGCCGCTGAGGTCAAAGCGCAGCGAGTCGAGGAACTCCTCTGGCTCCTGGGCCTCACGCTGCCAGTCGAGCAGTTGGCGCAGCCAGCCCATCTCGTCCGACACCGCGGCCGGATCGGAGATGTCGACGTTCTTGATCTCCTTGTACTTCCAGTGCGCGGCGATTCCGTACTCCGCAGTACGGTGCATCGCCAGCGTGCGGATCTGCAACTCGACCGGCTTGCCGCCCGGACCGATCACGGTCGTGTGCAGCGACTGGTACATGTTGAACTTCGGCATCGCGATGTAGTCCTTGAACCGGCCGGGCACCGGTTGCCAGTTCGCGTGGATGACGCCGAGGGTCGCGTAGCAGTCGCGCTCGCTCTCGACGAGAACCCGGATGCCGACCAGGTCGTAGATGTCGGCGAACTCGCGTCCGCGCACGATCATCTTCTGGTAGATCGAGTAGTAGTGCTTGGGCCGGCCGGTGACGGTGGCCTTGATGCCGCCTTCGCGAAGATCGACGTTGACCCGCTCGACCACCTCGTGCAGGTAGGTGTCGCGTGAGGGTGCCCGCTCGGCGACGAGCCGGACGATCTCCTCGTACCGCTTCGGGTAGAGGGTGGCGAATGCGAGATCTTCGAGTTCCCACTTGACCGTGTTCATGCCCAGCCGGTGGGCCAGCGGAGCCAGCACCTCGAGGGTCTCGCGGGCTTTACGTTCCTGCTTGACCGGTGGCAGGAACCGCAGGGTACGCATGTTGTGCAGTCGGTCGGCGAGCTTGATGACCAGCACGCGCGGGTCGCGGGCCATGGCCACGACCATCTTGCGGATCGTCTCGGCCTCGGCCGCAGCGCCGAACTTGACCCGATCGAGCTTGGTCACGCCGTCGACGAGGTGCGCGACCTCCGCGCCGAACTGATCGCCGATCGCGTCCAGGCCCAGGCCGGTGTCTTCGACGGTGTCGTGCAGCAACGCCGCGACGAGGGTGGTGGTGTCCATGCCGAGTTCGGCGAGGATTGTCGCGACCGCCAGCGGATGGGTGATGTACGGGATCACCGCTCTTGCGCAACTGGCCGCGGTGGCGCTGCTCGGCGAGGTCGTAGCCGCGCTGCAGCAGCCGTGCGTCGACCTTTGGATGCGCGCCCCGGTGGATGGCCAGCAACGGCTCGAGAACGGGCCGTACGGCCGACTGACGGGGCGCGGTGACCAGTCGGCGGGCGAGGCGATCGCGAACCCGGCGACGATGTTGCTGGCTCTGCTCGGCGACTGCTTCGGGAGCTTCGGGCGGCGGAGCGGTGGCGAGGACCGGGGCGGTGGTGGAGGACTGATCGCCGTTTTCGGCGGCAGATGTCATGGCTGAGTCGGCCCGGTCCGGGTTCGGCCCGGTTCGGGCCTTTGGCGTAACAGCCTCCGTCGCCAGCGCAGTCTCCCCTCATGTGAGCCTGTGTCACCAGTCTAGGCAGATCGCGCCAGGCTAGTGCCGCCGAGGGGTCCGGCGCGTGTCGAGCGCATCCCGCCGGTCGACGTGTCAGGTGCGCAGCAGGGCCCGACTTCGCCGTGAGCGATGCCTTCAAGCCGCTCGCGCCCGTTGAGGAACCCGAGTTCGAGCAGCACGCCGATTCCGGCGAGCAGTCCGCCACCCTGCGCGATCAGCTCGGCGGCCGCGCGAACCGTGCCGCCGGTGGCCAGCACGTCGTCGACGAGGTACACGCGCCGCCCATCGAGCACATCGGTCGGCACCTCGATCTCGGCCGTGCCGTACTCGAGGTCATACGCGCGCCGGATCGTCGGCGGGGGCAGCTTGCCGGCTTTGCGTACCGGCACCATGCCGCAGCCGAGTTCGCACGCCAGCGCGGCGGCGAACAGGAAGCCGCGCGCTTCGATGCCGGCAACCAGATCGACCTGGCCGGCGCTCACGGGCGAAGCCGGCCAGCCCGCGGATCGCCGCCCCGAATGCCTCCGGGTCGGCCAGCAGCGGCGAGATGTCCTTGAAGACGATGCCCGGCTGCGGAAAATCCGGGACGTCGCGCAACCGCGCGGCGATGTGGGCGGCGAGGCCAGCGGCCCCGTCTCCGGTCGGATCCGACATGTCGCTTGCCGCTAGCGGCGGCGCGGGCGCTGCGGGCGCGCACCCGGCCGGGGCGCCGGTGCGGGTGCACCTACGCGACGGGGAGCCCCGACTGCCCGCCAGGGCCGGCTCGCCGGCGAGCTTTGCCGCCTCGCTCGACCGCTTGGCCATGACCCGCTTGGTCAGCGCCTTGTAGGCCGGCTGGCGCTCGGTCAGGTCGCAGACGATCGGCGTGGCCAGGAACAGCGACGAGTACGCACCGGATGCCAGGCCGACGAACAGGATCAGCGCGAGGTCCTTGATGGTGCCCACGCCCAGCACGCCCGCTCCGACGAACAGCAGGCCGGCGACCGGCAGCAACGCGATCAGCGAGGTGTTGATCGAGCGCATCAGCGTCTGGTTGACGGCGAGGTTGGCCGCCTCGGAGAACGTCATCCGCGAGCCGGCGGTGATGTCCTTGGAGTTCTCGGCGACCTTGTCGTACACGACGACCGTGTCGTATAGCGAGAAGCCGAGGATCGTCAGCAGACCGACGACCGTGGACGGCGTGACCTCGAAGCCGACGATGCGAGTAGATGCCGGCGGCAACGATCAGGTCGTGGATCAGCGCGATGAATGCGCCGACTGCCATGCGCCACTGGAACCGTATCGACAGATAGATCGATACCACGATCAAGAACACGATCAGGCCTTCGACAGCCTTGACCGTGATGTCGTGGCCCCAGCTCGAGCTGACGGCCTGAATGTTGATCTTCGTCTGGGGCAGCCCGAGGTCCTTGGCCACCTTCGTCTTGAGGCTGGCCTGCTGGGCCGGATCGATGTTCGACGTCTTGACGACGATCTGCCGGGTGGTGCCGGAACCAACCTCGCGGGCCGGATCGGCGGCCGGCACTCCACCGTTGCTGAATGCCGTCTCGGTCTGTTTCGTCGTGATGGTCGTACCGGCAACCTGAAGCTGGAACTGGGTGCCGCCCTTGAACTCGACACCGAGGTTGAAGCCCCGGAACACGAAGCTCAGCACGCAGATCACGATCAGGATCAGCGACGCGAGATACCAACGCCGGCGGGTGCCGATGAAGTTGAACCGGGTTTCACCCCGGTAGAGGCGCCGGAATACGGACATCAGCGCTGGCCCTTCTCGTCGCCCTTGCGGGCACGCATCTTTGCCCGCCGAGCGGCCGCGCGCTCGGCCGCGGTACCTGGTTCGGGCGCGGAGCGGGCGCGCTCGGGCTCGTCAGGCTCGGACGTCGCAGCCCGCGCCCGACCGGGCGCCGTTGCCGGTGCCGCATCCTCGGGCGCAGGCGGTACGACGGGCGCGTCCGGCTCGACGGCCGACTCGACCTCGTCCTCCTCGAGGAGGACGACCGGCGCCGATTTCGCCTTCGCGGACGCGGCGACCTTCTCCGGCCGGGTCCGCCGAGCCGGGCTGGCCGGTGCCTCCCCTACCGAGTCGGGAACCACGCCACCAGCGCGGACCGCGTTGAGCCCGGTGAAGCGCGCAGAGCCGAACGCCTTGCTTCGAGACAGCAGCGACACGATCGGATGCGTGAAGAGGAACACGACAACGAGGTCGAGGATGGTGGACAGGCCCAGTGCGAATGCAAATCCCTTCACGTCGCCCGCGGCGAAGTAGTAGAGGACCGCAGCCGCCAGGAAGGACACCGTGTCGGCGGACAGGATTGTGCGTCGTGCGCGCACCCAGGCACGCGGTACGGCCACGCGCATAGATCTGCCTTCGTGCACCTCGTCCTTTATGCGTTCGAAGAACACGACGAAGGAGTCCGCTGTAATACCGACTGCGACGATGAATCCCGCGATGCCGGCGAGCGTCAGGGTGAAGCCGATCTCGCGGCCCAGGACCACCAGGCAACCGAAGGTGAGCCCGCCGGAGACCAGCAGTGAGGCGACCGTGACCAGGCCCAGGGCGCGGTAGTAGATCAGCGAGTAGATGACGACCAGGATCAGCCCGATGCCACCGGCCAGCAGGCCGGCCTTGAGCTGAGCGGTGCCGAGGGTGGCCGACACATCGGAGTTGGTCAGGACCCGGAAGTTCAGCGGGAGCGCGCCGTACTTCAACTGGCGGGCAAGCTGGGTCGCGCTCGACTCGTCGAAGCCGCCGGAGATCTGCGTCGCCTGGCCGTTGATCGCATCCCGGTTGTACGGCGCGGAAATGACGACGCCGTCGAGGGTGAACGCGACGTAGTCGGCGCAAGGCGTCCCACTCGACCCGCACTGGCTGATGCTCGTGGTGGTGTCCTGGCCGCCGGTGTTGTGCGCCCCGGTGTACTTGGCCCACTGACCCGAGCCGGTGGACTTCAGGCTCAGCGACACCGTCCAGACCGCTGATCCGCCCTGGCCACCGACGTTGGGTGCCACCGCGCTGGCACTGGAGATCTCCGTGCCGGCCACGATCACGGGCCCGAGCAGGTAGATCGCCGTTGCCTTCCCCGGGGCCTTGCTGTCGCAGGCGATGAGGTCCTTGCTGGGAATCGTCAGGCTGGTCGGCCGTGCAGTCGTAGGTCGCCATGGCCGCCTGCAGTTCCTGCTGCTGCGCCTGGTTGAGCTTGTTGTACTCGGCCTCGCTCGTGGGAAGCGGGAAACCCAGATTCTTGAACGGCGTCGCCGTCTTCTTGACCGGTGGCGCCGAAGCTGTTGCCGACGGGGCCGGCGTCGCGGACGGCGTGCAGGGGTCGTCTTCTTCGAGGCCGGGGTCGAGGCGCCGGCGGACGAGGTCGGTGCGTTCAGCGGGCGTACCGCGTTCGCCTGCGGGCTGGCCGGTGAACTCGACCCGGTCGGTGGACTCGACGCGGCCGGCGCAGTCGTCGCCGGGCTGGTCGAGCCGGCCGGTGTCGATGCACCCGTCGTCGCGGTCGACGTCGGGACGGGAGTCGTGGCGCCGGTGGCGCTGATCGGAGGCATCACGACGGGCCGGAAGTTGAGGTTGGCCGCCTCACCGAGCTTGCTGATGTCCTTGGTGCTCTTGCCCGGAATGGAGACCGAGATCTGATTCGTCCCCTGGACCACGACTTCGGCCTCGGCGACACCCGAGCCGTTGACGCGATCCTCCATGATCTGGCGCGCTTCGCTCATCGCCGACTTGGCCGGGGTCTTGCCGTTCGGGGTCTTCGCCTCGTAGACGACCTGCTTGCCTCCCTGCAGGTCGAGGCCGAGCTTTGGCGTGTGCCGCTGTCCGGGCAGGAAGACCAGGCCGTAGATCACGGCAAAGATCGCGATCAGCGCTAGGAAGTAACGGCCGACGCGCAGCGTTCCGGCAGGTGGTGCCACGGGGGTAGGTCTCCTCGGCGTGTTCTGGTGGTGGCGGCGAGCCCACTGTTACGGGCGGGCGCCTGCGCGCGCGGGTGCGCGGTGTTGATCGGGCACAGTATGACCGACGTCATGATGAGTGCGCTGACCAACCGGGCGGAATCGGTTCAACGCGGCGGGCTGTCGTCGGGCGGATCCTCCACGTTACTGGGGGCGTCGGCCTCCGTGTCGTCGGGTTCAGCGCCCTTGCGGTACTGGGTAGGCAACGACTCGACGTCACGTAACGCGGCGATCGCCCACTTGACCTCGACGCCCGGCGCGATGGACAACTGCACGGAATCGTCGGGGTTCACCCCGACGACGGTGCCGTACAGGCCCGATGTCGTCATCACGTCGGTGCCGAAGCCGATGCGCTCGCGCATCTTGCGTCTGCTGCGCCGCCGCTCGCTCGCGATTTCGCCTGGTGAACAGGAACATCGCCAGCAGCAAACCGGCAAGCAAGATCAGGGGCAGTGCACTTTTCACGGTGGGACCTCATACGGATCGGCGGCGCCAGCGAGTGTAGGCGCTGCGTTACCTAACGTTCACGTGGGTGCCGGGGTGCCCATGGGTGCCTGTCATTCGTCGAAGAGTGTGGCCGCGCCCGATTCGCGAGGTTGTGCCGGCTGGACCAGGCCGAGGTGGGTCCAGGCGGCCGGAGTCGCGACGCGCCCGCGCGGGGTTCGGGCGAGCAGACCGGCCCGGACCAGGAACGGCTCGGCCACCTCCTCGACCGTCTCGACCTCCTCCCCCACCGCAACGGCGATGGTGCCGACCCCGACCGGTCCCCCGCCGAAGCGGCGTACCAGCGCGTCCAGCACCGCGCGGTCGAGCCGGTCGAGGCCGAGTTCGTCGACGTCGTAGACGGCCAGGGCGTCGCGGGCGATCTGCTCGGTGACGACCCCGTCGGCGCGCACCTCGGCGTAGTCGCGCACCCGGCGCAGCAGGCGATTGGCGATACGCGGCGTACCGCGCGAGCGCCCGGCGATCTCGACCGCACCGTCGTCTTGCAGGTCGACCCGGAGCAGCGCCGCCGATCGGCGCAGGATCGTCTCGAGGTCGGCGCTGTCGTAGAAGTCCAGGTGGCCGGTGAAGCCGAACCGATCTCGCAGCGGGCCGGTCAGCAGACCGGCGCGCGTCGTCGCCCCGACGAGGGTGAACGGCGCGAGTTCGAGCGGGATCGCGGTCGCACCCGGCCCCTTGCCCACCATGACGTCGACCCGGAAGTCCTCCATCGCCATGTAGAGCAGTTCTTCGGCCGGACGGGCGATGCGGTGGATCTCGTCGATGAACAGCACCTCGCCCTCGCCCAGGCTGGTCAGCAGCGCGGCCAGGTCGCCGGCGCGCTCGATCGCCGGCCCGCTGGTGACCCGAATCGGTGTGACGAGCTCGGTTGCGATGATCATCGCCAGGCTGGTCTTGCCCAGCCCGGGCGGACCGGAGAGCAGGACGTGGTCCGGGGGACGCCCGCGCCGCAGCGCACTCTCCAGGACCAGTTCGAGCTGCTCGCGCACCTTGGGCTGGCCCGGAAACTCGGCGAGCCGCTTGGGGCGCAGGCTGGCCTCGACCTCGCGCTCACCGTCGCACCGCGGGCAGTGGCGACACGAGGTCCTCGTCGCGGTGCGGTCACCTCGTTCGTCCGAGCAGCTGGATGCTGCGACGCAGCAGCGGACCGACACGTCAGGGGGCCTCGCCGGCTTCGGCGGCGACGATCTCGATCGCGTCGGCGACCTCCTTGCCGGTGAAGCCCAGCCCGGCAAGCGCGTGCCGAAGCTGTTCGCGCCACGGCGCAACCGGCGTCACGCCGCTGACGGCCACCGGTGTCCTCGCTGTCGACCGAGCCGATCCGGTCGCGCAGTTCGATGACGATGCGCTCGGCGCCCTTGCGCCCGATGCCCGGCACCGCGGTCAGCGCTGCGAGGTCGTCGGTGGCGATCGCGCGCCGCACCTCGCGCGGCGGATGCACGGCCAGGATCGTCTGCGCCAGCTTGGGGCCAACGCCATTGGCCGTCTGCAGCAACTCGAACAACGCCCGCTCGTCGTCGTCGGCAAACCCGTAGAGCGTCAGCGAGTCCTCGCGGACGACCAGGCTGGTGGCCAGCCGCGCCGTCTCGCCCACCCGCAGCCGCGCGATCGTGCCCGGCGAGCACGACACGGACAGGCCGACGCCACCGACCTCGATGACCGCACCGTCCGGGCCGAGTGCGGCCACCAGGCCCCGCACGCTCGCGATCATCGGCCCATCCTGCCCTGCCGCCAGAGCGCCTGGACCGACGGTCGGCGCGCCGCGTCCCGCGGCACCCTCAGTTGCGGCGACGAGCCGGGCCTGCGCCGAGCCGCGCCACAGCTGGCAGATCGCGAGCGCCAGCGCGTCGGCGGCGTCGGCCGGCCGGGGCTTTTCCGGCAGTCGGAGCAGCCGGCTGACCATCGCCCTAACCTGGTCCTTGCCGGCGACGTCCCGAGCCGGTGACCGACGCCTTGACCTCGCTCGGCGTGTGCATCGCCACCGGAATGCCGGCGCGGGTCGCGGCCAGGATCGCCAGCCCGGCGGCCTGCGCGGTGCCCATGACGGTGCGGACGTTGTGCTGGCTGAACACCCGCTCGACGGCCACCACGTCCGGCGCGAACGCGCTCGATGGCGGCAGCCGATGCGCATCGGCGATGATCACCAGCCGGTCGCCGACCTCGTGCGTCCGAGGGCGTGCGGATCACGTCGACGCTGACGAGCGTGAGCGCCCGGCCGGGCGCGCCGTCGACCACCCCGATGCCGCATCGGGTCATGCCCGGATCGACTCCCAGCACGCGCACGCGGGTCCTCCTTCGGCAATCTCGAACGGGCGTTCGACAGCGTAAAACCTGGGCCTCGGACGGCGGCAGCGACACACCGGACCCCGTACCCTCGCGTGGTGATGAATGATCCGATCGCCTTCCGGCGCCCCGCACGTCGTGGCATGCGGATCAGCCCGATCTTTCTCGGCCTTCGTCGCCCTGACCGCGTTCGGCGGCTGGCTCAGTCTACGACGACTCGCGCTCCGGTCGCCCGTTTCGGCGTGTTTCTGCCTCGTCATCGGCGGCTGGGTGGTGTCGCTGTGCCTGCACGAGTTCGGGCACGCCTACGCCGCCTACCGCGCGGGCGACCACAGCGTCGAGGCCGCCGGCTACCTGACGCTGAATCCGCTCAAGTACGCCCACCCGTTCCTGTCGATCGTGTTGCCGCTCATCTTCATCGCGCAGGGCGGGATCGGCCTGCCCGGCGGCGCGGTGTACCTGCACAAGGAGTGCCTTCCGCAGCCGCGCGCATGCAGAGCGTCGCGGCGGCCGCCGGGCCGCTGTCGAACGTCTCTGTTCGCGCTGATCGTGCTGCTGATCGTCCGCAGGCACGACCGACGCCCGAGCACGACCACTTCTGGTCCGGCGTGGCGTTCCTCGGATTCCTGCAGATCAGCGCGGCGGTGCTCAACCTGCTGCCCGATCCCGGGCCTGGACGGCTACGCGATCATCGAGCCGTACCTGGCTCCGCAGACCGCACGCGGTCATTCGAGCCGATCAAGCCGTGGGGCATGCTCGGCGTGTTCGTGCTGCTGCAGATCAACCAGATCAACGTCTGGTTCTTCGACCTCGTCGGTCAGCTGTACGACGCCGACCGGCGCCCCGAGCGCTGCTGTGGGCACTCGGCTACGAGTTGCTGCGGTTCTGGCGCCAGCACCTCGGCTGACTGATCAGCCGACCGCCGCCATGATCTCGTCGCTGACGTCGAAGTTGGCGTAGACGTTCTGCACGTCGTCGCTGTCCTCGAGCGCGTCGATCAGCCGGAACACCTTGCGCGCGCCCTCCTCGTCGAGCGGCACCTGCACGCTCGGCAGGAACGACGCCTCCGCCGACTCGTAGTCGATTCCGGCCTTCTGCAGCGCAGTACGCACGGCGACGAGGTCGGTGGCCTCGCTGACCACCTCGAACGCCTCGTCGAGATCGTTGACCTCCTCGGCGCCGGCGTCCAGAACGGCCGCGACCACGTCGTCCTCGGACGATGCCGTCGGACTTCGGCACGATCACCACGCCCTTGCGGGTGAACAGGTAGGACACCGAGCCCGGATCGGCCATCGAGCCGCCGTTTCGGGTCATCGCGATGCGGACCTCGCTGGCGGCACGGTTGCGGTTGTCGGTGAGGCACTCGATCAGCACGGCGACGCCGCTCGGCCCGTAGCCCTCGTAGGTGATCGTCTGCCAGTCCGAGCCGCCCGCCTCGGCGCCGGAGCCACGCTTGACCGCACGGTCGATGTTGTCGATCGGCACCGAGTTCTTGCGGGCCTTCTGGATGGCGTCGTACAGCGTCGGGTTGCCGTCCGGATCGCCGCCGCCGGTGCGTGCCGCCACCTCGATGTTCTTGATCAGCTTCGCGAACAGCTTGCCCCGCTTGGCGTCGATCGCGGCCTTCTTGTGCTTGGTGGTCGCCCATTTCGAATGGCCGCTCATGTCAGTCCTCTCTGCACTGCATCACACGCATCGCCGCCAGCGCGCCCACCTCGCGCCTCATCGACCCGAATCGCGCACCATGTCGCAGAAGTACGCGTGAACGCGACCGTCGCCCATCAACTCCGGATGGAACGACGTGGCCAGCAATTGCCGCTGGCGAACTACCACAACCTTACCGGCGGCCGGTCCGCTGCGAACTTCAGCAAGCGAGGTGGCCGCCGGTCCGACCGATTCGACCCATGGCGCCCGGATGAACACGGCGTGGACGGGGCCACCGGCCAGGCCGTCCACCGTGACGTCCTCCTCGAACGAGTCGACCTGGCGGCCGAACGCATTGCGCCGCACCGTGACGTCCATGCCGCCGAAGGTCTCCTGATCGCTGGTGCCATCGACGATCCGGTCGGCGAGCAGGATCATGCCCGCACACGAGCCGTAGACGGGCAGCCCGCCGGCGATGAGTTCGCGCAGCGGCTCGAACAGGTCGAATGCGCGGGCGAGCTTGGCGATTGTGGTCGACTCGCCGCCTGGCAGTACGAGTCCGTCGATGGCGGCCAGTTCTTCGGGGCGCCGGACGGTCACCGGCGCGGCGCCGGCCGCTTGCAGCGCGCCGAAATGCTCACGCACATCGCCCTGCAGGGCAAGTACACCGATCTTCAATGACACGAGGGGCAAGCCTAGGGCCGCGGCGTGCGCCGCCGCCAAAGCCACTGGCAGTCACATGGCGTGGCCTGTGCCTGCGCCTGCATGCGTCAGTGCGCGTGCTCGTGGTCCTTGGCGTGCGCCGTGGCGTTGGCGAACTGGCGCGCGTGCTTGGACGTGGACGGGCGCAGCACCAGGCTGCCGAGCAGATCGGACGTCGCCGCGGCGACGGAGTCGACCGCCGCCTGGAACGCCTCGGCATTTGCCGCCGACGGGGCCCGCATTCCGGCGATCTTGCGGACGTATTGCAGCGCCGCGGCCTCGATGTCGTGCTCGGTGACGTTCTCGACAAACGGCGGACGCAGCGTCTGGATGCTTCGGCACATGTGTCCGATCGTAGGTGCTGCCTGCGCCCCGCCGCTGGGCACTTTCGCCGCCGGTGGTCACTTGTAAATGCCCACCCGCGCGCCAACTGCCCACCTGCGGACGAGCAGCAGCGCGATCAGACGGCCGACGCGTTGGGCGGCCACCTGCCGAGCCCAGCGACCCGCAGCCGCGCGTACGGCGAAGCACCTCAGCGATTCCTGCAGCGCGATCAGATCGCTTTACCAGCCGCGCTGGGCCAGCCGGTGCGGCTGGGGGATCTCCTCGACGTTCAGGCCCACCATCGCCTCGCCGAGTCCGCGCGAGACCTTGCTGATCACGTCAGGATCGTCGTAGAACGTCGTGGCCTTGACGATCGCCTCGGCGCGCATCGCGGGGTTGCCCGACTTGAAGATGCCCGAGCCGACGAACACTCCCTCGGCGCCGAGCTGCATCATCATCGCCGCGTCGGCCGGCGTGGCGATTCCGCCGGCGGTGAACAGCACTACGGGCAGCTTGCCCGCACGCGCCACCTCGGCGACCAGGTCGTACGGAGCCTGCAATTCCTTGGCCGCAACGAACAATTCGTCCTCGGGCAGCGAGTGAAGCCGCTTGATCTCGGCACGGATCTGCCGCATGTGCGTGGTGGCGTTCGAGACGTCGCCGGTGCCGGCCTCGCCCTTGGACCGGATCATGGCCGCGCCCTCGGTGATCCGGCGCAAGGCCTCGCCGAGGTTCGTCGCCCCGCAGACGAAGGGCACGGTGAACGCCCACTTGTCGATGTGGTTCGTGTAGTCGGCCGGAGTGAGCACCTCGGACTCGTCGACGTAGTCGACGCCGAGTGACTGCAACACCTGCGCCTCGACGAAGTGGCCGATGCGCGCCTTGGCCATGACCGGGATGGACACCGCGCTGATGATTGCGTCGATCATGTCCGGATCACTCATCCGCGACACCCCGCCCTCGGCGCGGATGTCGGCCGGCACCCGCTCCAGAGCCATGACCGCGACGGCGCCCGCATCCTCGGCGATCTTCGCCTGCTCGGGCGTGACGACGTCCATGATGACGCCACCCTTGAGCATCTCGGCCATTCCGCGCTTGACTCGGGCCGTGCCGATCGCGTGCTCGGCGCCGGCTTGTGGGCTCTGTTCGACTGACATGGCCGCAATTCTACGGGCGGGCGCAGATGGGGCGGACGAGCCGATCACGCATGGATGGTCCGGTTCGGACGGCCGGGTCGCGGGCCGGTCAGGACGACGACAGGGGCGCACCGTTGGAGGCGAGGACCACCCATGCGCCGCCCGGCGAGAGCGGGATGACGTGCCCGTACTTGTCCTTGAACACCGTCGGCGCACTCGACGAGGCGCGTGACCACAGGCCGGTGATGCGGTGGCCGTTGCGGAAGATCGCCACCCGGCCATGCCCGATCGAATGCGTGTACTGCGACGGCATGCCGTTCACGTCGATGTCGCCGAGGTGTCGCGTGACCCGGCAGAACTGCACGATCACGTTCGGCGTCGCGACGGGTTGCCCGTCCGCGGCGTGCTGCTCGACGCCGCCGATGGATCGCACGTACTTGTTCAGGCCTGGGCTCCACCGGAAGCTGACGACGGTGCTGCCCACCCGGGTGCGGATCGCGTGAGCGCGTGGGCGCGTCTTGATGTCCGGCATCCGCCTCGCCCACTGGAATCCGACGTTCTTGGCGGTGCCGGCCTTGAGCCGGGCCGAGACGGGGCCGAGCGGGCAGCATGACGTTGATGTAGCTCGATGCCCGCGAGCGGTCGCGGTAGTAGTACGGCGCGCCGCGATCCATGATGTAGGGGTGCAAGATCGACCTGGCGAGAGTCGGCAGCGAGTCGCCGCCGCCGCCTGATGCCGCCAGCACGATCCGGCCGTACTGGCTGAGCAGCTCGGGATCGCTCGTGCGCACGCTCCGCACCGCACCGGCGGTGGGTTTGTGCGTCGCGAATACGGCGACCAGCCGCGACAGGCCGCCTTCTGCCTGCTCGACGTAGACGATGTCGGCCTTGTCGATGCCGGCCTGCGGGCGCCCGGGGGCCGTGTCGTCGATCTTGACGGCGATCACCGGTCCCTTCGGCACTTTGCCCACTCCGGTAAGGGGATTCTGCGTCGGCGCCTTCGGCGCGGGCTTCTTCTTCGGCTTCGGTTTGGGCTTCGGCTTGTGCGTCGGCGGTGCCGTGGTCGGCGTTGGGGTCGGGGCGAGGCTCGAGGGCGCTGCGACGTGCTTGCTACTGCTCGCGGTAGCGGCGACCGTGGCGCCGATCGCACCGCCGGCGACCAGGACGGTGATCACACCCGCGGCAATGGCTTTCTGCTTTCCGGAGAAGCGGGAGCTGAACAGGGACAGGCGTTCCACCACATTCACCGGGCGGTCTCCTCCTGGTGTGTCGGATCGGCGTCCCCCCGCTCGATCGATGTGTCGTGCTGTACCGGCGGATCGTAAACGGGCAGCGTGTCGTCGATGTCGAAGAACAGCGGCATGTCGCGCTGTCCCGCCAGCCGCAGCAGCCGAGGCATCCGGCGGCTGCGCAGGGTGCGCGTGTCGCGAACCGCGTCGTTGTAGAAGCGGCGCGCGATCAGTACCCGCGCGCCGGCCTCACGAAGTTCCTCGGCGGCCGCTGGGGGCAGCTCGTCATGCCGAGCGGCCAACTCGAGCACGGCACGCCCCACCGCGTTCTCGGCCGCCTCTCGATCGTCCAGCGACGCGTTGAGCGCGCCCTGGGCGACCGCTTCCAGGCGGGTGCGTTCCGCCTCCCGTACGGCACCGCCGGCGAATTCCGCGACATGACGCAGCGCCGCCGCTCGGCGGACGAGCTGGGCGTCCAGGGCCGCCTGGGCGGCGTCGACGCGGGCGTGCAGGCGGTCAAGCCGGGTGACCGTGAACGTGACCCAACTGGTCAGCAGTACCGCGAGGAGCACGGCGGCGATGAGCCACCCGGCGGACAGCATGGTCGTGAAGCCTAACCCGTGGCCCGATTCCGGCTCCGTCGCGGCTGATCAGCGCTGAGAGGCACCCGCGATCGCCAGCTCGTATACCCGAAGGACCTGCGTGACGACCACGGACCAGTCGTACGGCGCCACCTCCCTGGCACCGGCGTCGACGAGCCGCCGGCGCAATGCGGCGTCATCGAGCACGTTCTCGAGTTCGACGGCGAGCGCAGCGGAGTCGCCGATCGGGAACAGCCGCCCGGCCACACCACCGCCCAGCACTCGCCGAAATGCCTCGAGTTCGCTGGCGACGATCGGAGTGCCGCGCGGCCATCGCCTCGAGCAGGATGACCCCGAAGCTCTCCTGGCCGGTGTTGGGAGCGCAGTACACGTCGACGCTTTTGAGCATGCGCGCCTTGTCGGGCTCGCTGACCTGGCCCATCAGGTCGATTCGATCGCGGAGTATGCGCGGCACGCCGGACAGGAAGTCCTCGGCCTCTCCCCGGCCGGCCACGAGCAGACGAAGATCCGGCCGCTGCGGCGCAAGTACCTCCAGCGCCCCGACAAGGACGTCCATTCCTTTACGCGGCTCGTCGTAGCGACCGATGAACCCGACGGTGCCGCCGGGTCGCGGGTAGCCGGGCAGCGGCTGCATGCCCGTGTAATGCGATACGGCAACACCGTTCGGCACGACCACGGCATCAGCGCCGAGGTGCTCGACGATCACCTTGCGCGCGGCCGCCGAGACGGCGATGCGTCCCGAGAGTTTCTCCAGGAACGGCTGCAGGATCGTGTCGAACATCGACAGGAACCGTGACTTGGTCGTGGCGGCGTGGAACGTCGCCACGAGCGGCCCGTCGTGGATCATGCAGGTCAGCAGCGAAAGGCTCGGCGGGGCCGGCTCGTGCACGTGGACGACGTCGAAGTTGCCGTCCCGCAGCCAGCGACGCACGCGGGTGGCCGATACCAGGCCGAACTGCAGACGGGCCACCGAACCGTTGTAGGGAATCGGCACCGCCTTTCCGGCGGCGACGACGTACGGCGGCAGGCCGGGCGTGTCGTCGTCACCGGGCGCGAGCACCGACACGTCATGGCCGAGACCGATGAGTGTCTCCGCGAGATCGCGCACGTGCGCCTGCACGCCTCCGGGGATGTCCCAGGAGTACGGGCAGACGATGCCGATGCGCATGGCGATCTGGCCCTATCCGGACCGGTTGCCGTTCAGGGCGGCTTTGCGGACGGGCAGATCAGCGAGCCACAGCTTCTGCAACATGTGCCAGTCCGTCGGGTGTTCGGCGATCCGCTCGGCGAATACGTCAGCGAGAGCCTGGGTTCCGCCGCGCACCTGCTCGCTCAGGCGCTCCCCCGGCAGCTTCATCGGCGGCCCGATCCACTGCCCCCAGCCGTCCGGCGTGAACCAGAGGCTGACCGGAAGCAAGGCGGCTCCCGTCTTGGCCGCGAGCAGCGCCGGCCCGCCGGGCATCTTCGTCGCCTCGCCGAAGAACTGCACCTCGATGCCGTTTCGGGACAGGTCGCGTTCGGCGACCAGGCATACGGTGCCGCCGGCGCGCAGGCGGTCGGCCAGCACCTCGGCCGGCCCGTTCTGCCCGCCGGTCAGGGCCAGCACCTCCATGCCCAGGCTCTCGCGGTAGGCGACGAAGCGGTCGAAGAGGGACTCGGGCTTGAGCCGTTCCGCCACAGTCGTGAACGGATGTCCTTGCGCGATAAGCCAAATCGCCGCAGCATCCCAGTTGCCCATGTGCGGCAAGGCGACGATGACGCCCTTTCCGGCACGCACCGCCGCTTCCAGGTTGTCTGCGCCCGTCGTATTCGCGCCGGCCCGCGCGACGACCTCGTCCTTGTCCATCTTGGGCAGGCGGAATGTCTCGAGCCAGTACCTGGCGTAGGAGCGCAGGCCCGCGCCGACGAGTTCGTCGAGTTCGGTGTCGCTGGCGTGCGGGACCACCCGCCGCAGGTTACGGCGAAGCTGCTGCGCGCCTTTGCCGTTACGGACTGTGGCTCCGTCGGCGACGGTCTGGAACGCCCACTTGGCGAACGGCCCGGGAAGTCCCTTGACGGCACCCCATCCGGCCGCGAACGCAAGATCGACGGCGTGTGCGCGCAGGCCACCGACGTTCACGCCTGCGCTCCCTTCGGGTCCGAGCCCTGACTCAGTTGCCTGGACTGCCGCCACACCGTAGCGAGACGCTGCGCAACGGTGATCGTGGACGCGGCAACCAGCAGCCATACGGCGATCGCCTGGACATAGGGCACTCGCAGGTGCTCGCCGGACAGACCCGTGCCAACCAGGATGATGATCAGCCGCTCGGCGCGCTCGGCAATTCCGACCGTGGCAGTAAGGCCCACGCCCTCGGCCCGGGCGCGCACATAGGACGTGAGCGAGCCGAGCACCAGGCAAAGCAGGCAACCCGCGAGCATCCACGGCTGGTCGTGGCGGGCGAAGTACCAGGCAATGGAACCGAATACGGCCGCATCGACGAGGCGATCGGCCGTGGAATCCAACACGGCGCCGAACTTGGTCGACATGCCCCCGGCCCGCGCGACGGCTCCGTCGACGACGTCGAGCATGACGAAGCCCCAGATCAGCATCGTCCCGGAGAACCACCAGCCCTGGGTGAAGAAGATCAGGGCCGCCGCGGTGGCCCCGACGGTGCCGGTGATCGTGATCGCGTCCGGCGTGACGCCCGCGCGGGCGAGTCGCACGCCGAGCGGGTTGATGGTCTTGCCGACCCACTCGCGGGCATGGATGTTCAGCACGTGTCGGCGATCCTTACTTGCCTGTGATGGAGCGGCCCGCATTCGGACGCTTCCAGGCGCTCACGATAGCCAAGAGCGGTAACTGATCTGGGCCGATCCCCGCCGGGCGCTTGTTGAACGCCACGGATGGGTGTCGAATGCCGGAAACGTGTTTTCGTGATCGTGGAGGGGCCCTCTGCGGGCCAGTCGTCTCGAGAGGATGCCCTATGTCGACGAAGAAGGCCGCGACCAAGACCGCGGTGACGGTCCTGCAGACCGCAGACCGTCCGGAGAAGATCCGCAATATCGCGCTCGTCGGCCACTCCGCAGCGGGCAAGACGACGCTCGTAGAGGCTTTGCTTGCGGCCACCGGCACCATCTCTCGGGCCGGCACGGTGGTCGAGGGCACGACGGTCAGCGATGCCGACCCCGTCGAAGTCGCCCAGCAGCGGTCAGTCGTGCTGTCGGTGTGCCCGCTGCGCTTCGACGGCGTCGTGGTCAACCTGCTCGATACGCCCGGTTACCCCGACTTCACCGGCGAACTGCGGGCCGGCCTGCGAGCGGCGGACGCGGCGCTGTTCGTCGTGTCCGCCACCGACGACGTCGACCCGATCACCGTCTCGCTCTGGGAGGAGTGCGCCGCGCTCGGCACGCCGCGCGCCGTCGTCGTCACGAAACTCGACGCGCCGCGGGCCTCGCTGACGTCTGCGCTCGCCGCCTGCCAGCGGGTCTTCGGCGGTGCGGACGGACAGGCGGTGCTGCCGCTCTACCTCACGGTCGGCGGCTCGGCCGAGACCGCCCCGGACGGCCTGGTCGGGCTGCTCACGCGCACCGTCTACGACTACTCGGCCGGATTCCCGTCCAAGGAGAGCCCCTACACCGACGACACCGAGGTCGACGGCGACGTCGACTCGGCCCGTAACGCGCTCATCGAGGCGATCATCGACAACAGCGAGGACGAAACACTTCTCGATCGCTACCTTGCCGGCGAGGACATCGGCCTGGACGTGCTGATCGACGACCTCGAGACCGCCGTCGCGCGGGGCACGTTCTACCCGGTGCTGCCGGTATGCGCCGCATCCGGACTCGGCCTGTCGGAGTTGCTCGAACTGCTGTCCGGAGCGTTCCCGTCGCCGGTCGAACTCGACCCGCCGGTCGCACTGCACGTCGACGGCACACCTGCCGACGTGGCCCGGTGCGAGGCCGACGGCCCACTGTTGGGCGAGATCGTGCGGACGAGCGTCGACCCGTATCTGGGCCGCCTTTCCGTGGTCCGGCTGTTCTCCGGCACGCTCCTGCCCGAGACGGCGGTGCATATCTCCGGACACGGGGGCGAGTCGCGCGGGCATCCCGACCACGACGCCGACGAGCGGGTCGGGCAGATCTTCTCCCCGCTCGGCACGACGCTGCGCCCGATCGAGCGCGCGGTGGCCGGCGACATCTGCGCGATCGGCCGGCTCGGTTCCGCCGAGACCGGCGACACCATCTCGGCCAAGGGCGTCCCCCTGCTTATCGAGCCGTGGGAGATGCCGGTGCCGTTGCTGCCGGTGGCCGTCCAGGCGGCGACCCGAGCCGACGAGGACGCACTCGCCAAGGCGCTGTCACGGCTCACGGCCGGCGACCCGACGGTGCGCGTCGAGCGCCAGCCCGAAACCGGACAGCTCGTGCTCTGGTGCCTCGGCGAGGCGCACACCGAAGTCGTGCTGGAGCGGCTGCGGGCCACCGGCGCCCACGTCGAGACGGTGCCGCTGCGGGTCGCGCTGCGCGAGACGTTCACCGCCGAATCGCGTGGGCATGGCCGACTGGTCAAGCAGTCCGGCGGGCACGGGCAGTACGCCGTCTGCGATGTCGTAGTCACGCCGCTGCCGCGCGGGTCGGGCGTCCAGTTCACCGACAAGGTGGTCGGCGGCGCGGTGCCCTCGCAGTTCATCAGCTCGGTGGAAAAGGGCGCACGCGCCCAGCTCGAACACGGCCTCGACAACGACCGTGTGCCGGTGGTCGACGTGCTGGTCACGCTCGTCGACGGCAAGGCGCACAGCGTGGACTCCTCGGATGCCGCCTTCCAGACGGCGGGCAGCATGGCGGTGAAGGACGCGGCCTCGGGCGGGCACACGGGCCTGCTCGAACCGCTCGCCACGGTCGACATCACCGTGCCCGACACGCACGTCGGCGCGGTCCTGTCGGATCTGTCCGGGCGTCGCGGCCGGGTGACGGGCACCGAACCCGACCCGACCGCGCCGACGGGCATGGAACGCACGACCGTGCACGCCGAGGTGCCCGACGCGGAACTGACCCGCTACACGATCACGCTGCGGTCGCTGACTGCGGGCACCGGCCGGTTCACCCGCACCTTCGCCCGCTATGAAGTGGTGCCGCCGAACGTCGCCTCGGCGATGCGCACGGCCTGATCGATTCAGCGGCGCTTACGGACTCCGAATACGCCGCGGGTGATCTCGCGGCCCAGGGCGGTACCCGCCGAGCGCGCGAACGACTTGAAGACCGTGGAGCCGAGCACAGCAGCAACGACGCCGCCGGCTGCGGCTGCCTTGGCACCGTCGTGGCTGCGCCCGCTCGGCGGGGACGGCGCAGCGTCCGGGGCCGGCTGCGACGCGGGCGGGGCAAGTTTGGCGGCCAGCTTCTCGTAGGCCGACTCGCGGTCGATCGCCTGCCCGTACGTCGCACTCAGCGGCGAGGCGGCAACGGCCTGCTGCTGCGCGGCCGGGTCGATCTGGCCCATCAGCGATCTGGGTGCCCGCAGCCGGGTCCACGCGACCGGCGTCGGGGCGCCCGACTCGGACAGCACGGTGATGATCGCCTCGCCCGTACCGAGTTGGGTCAACGCCTGCGGAGAGGTCGTAGTCGCCGGTCTTCGGGTAGGTCCGCACCGCCTTCGAGAGCGCCGCCGCGTCATCGGGCGTGAACGCGCGCAGGGCATGCTGGACCCGGTTGCCGAGTTGGCCGAGCACGTCGTCGGGCAGGTCGGTCGGGCTCTGCGTGACGAAGAAGATGCCTACGCCCTTCGACCGGATCAGGCGCACCGTCTGGGTCACCGCGTCGCGAAACGCCTTGCTGGCGCCGTCGAAAAGTAGATGGGCCTCGTCGAAGAAGAAGACCAGCTTGGGCTTGTCGAGATCGCCGACCTCGGGCAGTTCGTGGAACAGATCGGCAAGCAGCCACATGAGGAATGTGCTGAACAGTTGCGGGCGGTCCTGCAGGCCGGTGACCTCGACCGAGCTGATCACGCCGTGATCACCCGACGTGCGCAGCAGATCCTTCGTGTCCCACTCGGGCTCACCGAAGAAGACGTCGCCGCCGTTGTCGGCCAGGCCGATCAGTTGGCGCAGTATGACGCCCGCCGTAGCGGCCGATAGGCCACCGAGGCCGGCCAGGTCCGCCTTGCCTTCGTCGCCGACCAGGTACTGGATGACCGAACGCAGATCCTTCAGATCCAGCAAGGGCAATCCGGCCTTGTCGGCGTAGTGGAACACCAGCCCGAGCGAGGACTCCTGCGTGTCATTCAGGCCGAGCACCTTTGACAGCAGCGTCGGGCCGAAACTGGTGATCGTCGCCCGAAGCGGCACACCGGTGCCGACACCGCCAAGGGCAAGGAACTCGACCGGGCACGCCGCCGGTGCCCAGTCGTCGCCGGTGTCCTTGGCTCTCTGGGTGATCTTGTCGTTGGCGGTACCCGCCTGGCTCAGCCCGGACAGATCGCCCTTCACGTCCGCGATGACGACGGGCACGCCCGCGGCCGACAGTTGCTCGGTGAGCAACTGCAGCGTCTTCGTCTTGCCGGTCCCGGTAGCGCCGGCGATCAGACCGTGCCGGTTCAACGTGGCGAGCGGTACGCGGATGCGGGCCTCGGGATAAGCCGTCCCGTCGAGGATGACCGATCCGAATTCGAGGGCACCGCCGTGGAAGGCGTACCCGTCAGCGATGCGCTTGGCGTCGTCCGAGCCGGGCCCGGCCTTGGCGGATTTCGGGGATGCTGCCGACTCGGACATCTCGTGCTCCTCGCGGGAGGCAAGCCAGGACGCCGTCAGCCTAAGGGCAGCGCCCTGCTCCCGAGCCCGCTGCGGCGAACTGCCACGTGGACGCCGTACCAGCGCCCGGTGATCAGCCGGGCGGCGTCCGCGCGAAAATCAGTACCAAAGGCTACGTATCCTCTGAGCGGTTGGTTGCGATCAGCCGCCGCCCGCATGGCGGCCGGCGCGCACGTAGGGGGGCAATGGCCGCACGAGCCACTGGGCGCGGCGAGATCGCGCGGATCGGTGCCATCGCAGTCACCGCAGTCGTCGTCCTCACCGGCTGCGGCGGCAACCACGAGAACACACCCACCCCGGCCCCGCCGTCCACTTCTGGCGCCGCCGCCGTTCCGGGCTGCGCTGCGCCACCTTGCGCCGGCCCGGGCAAGGTGCGCTGGCGGATCCCGCTGAACACCAGCCTGGTGGTCGACCGCGGCAGTTACTTCCCGCCCTCGGACACAGGCGACGGCCCGGTCGTGTCCGGGTACGGATCGGAAAAGCTGTACGTCCTGGCGCTGGACGGGCGCGTGGTGGCCATCGACGCGCGCAGCGGCAAGACCCGCTGGACCCTGCCGGGCAGCGCGTTGTCGCGAGGGTCCACCACCGGGCAGGTCGACGTGATCGGCGGCGCCGTCGACGTGGCGATGGTGCCGCTCCGGCACGGTGCGACCACCACCAGCCTGCTGCTGGACTCGCGGTCCGGGCACGTCGTCGCCCGCATCCCGATACCCACCTACGGCGGGCTCGCCTGGGCTGACGACCGGCACGCCGTCGTCGTCTCCTCCGACGGACTGCGCGGAATCAACCTGCGCACGAAGGCCACGACCTGGCGGCGCGAGGTACGCGGCGTCGACTCCCGCTACGACGTCGGTTACGCCGACGGCGACATCGTCGTGGCTGCCGACACCGGGGCGGCGAGCGGCACGCAGGCTCACGCCATCCGGCGTATCGATGCGATCACCGGTACGGAGCGGACCCCGCTACCCGTGCCGGATCACGACACAGCCAACCGGGTGACCACGGCGGACAACACGATCTACATCCAGGGCGCGCGGCGCACATACGCGATCGACGCGGCTACCGGCCGCGAACGGTGGGCCGTCAGCGACTGGCCGACAGAAACGGTCTACGCCGATCCGGTCGACGCCACTGCCTACCTGTGGGACGGCAACAGCAAGCACTACCGCGTCGTCGGATCGGACGGCAGGCAGGCGACGATCGGCCAGACCGTCCAGTGCGACCTGCGGGCGGGTACCTCGCTCGGCTGCGTGCTCAACGCGAACCCGCGCCAGCAGCTCGTCGGCTACAGCGCGCGCAGCGGCCGCGGGCTATGGACCTCGCCGGTGGTGCCGTACTTCCGCCAGCCCTTCTCGCTGTCCGAACCGCCGTCGATGCCGCCGCCGTCGTACACGACGGGCATCGCGTGCGGCCACATGCAGTCCAACGGCGCGAACGACCTGCTCTGCACCGAGCCCTATCTCGTGGCGGTCAACCGGTAGCGCCTACTTGTCGGGCAGGTTGAGCTTGGACAGGTCGGGCAGTTGGGTGCCGGGCGGCAGCTGCGCCGGTAGGTTGCCGAAGCCGCCCGGCATGCCAGGCATGCCGGACATACCCGCCGGCATCCGCGGCGCCGTCGGCCCGCGGCCGCGACCCTTCTTGCCTTTCTTGCCCTTCTGCTTGGTGTTCTTGCGGCGCGCTCCGGGCAGGCCCATGGCGCCGCCCATCTGCTGCATCATCTTGCGCGCCTCGAAGAACCGGTCGACGAGCTGGTTGACCTCGTTCACGGCCACACCCGAGCCCTTGGCGATACGCAGGCGCCGCGACCCGTTGATGATCTTCGGGTTCTCCCGCTCGGCCGGCGTCATGCCGCGGATGATGGCCGCCGTCCGGTCCAGGTCGCGGTCGTCGACCTGGCTGATGGCCTCCTTCATCTGGCCCATCCCGGGCATCATCCCGAGCAGGTTGGAGATCGGCCCCATTCGCCGGATCGCCTGCAACTGACCGAGAAAGTCCTCGAGGGTGAACTGGTTGCCGCTGGCGAGCTTGCTCGCCATCTGCTCGGCCTCGCCCTCGTCGAATGTCTTCTGCGCCTGCTCGATCAGGCTGAGCATGTCGCCCATGCCGAGGATGCGCGAGGCCATCCGGTCGGGGTGGAAGACGTCGAAGTCCTCGAGCTTCTCACCGTTCGAGGCGAACATGATCGGCTGGCCGGTGACGTAACGGACCGACAGCGCAGCGCCACCCCGGGCATCGCCGTCGAGCTTGGTCAGCACGACGCCGGTGAAGCCGACGCCGTCGCGGAACGCCTGCGCGGTATTGACCGCGTCCTGGCCGACCATGGCATCGACGACGAAGAGCGTCTCCTGTGGCTGCACGGCATCGCGGATCGCGGCGGCCTGCGCCATCATGTCGGCGTCGATGCCGAGACGCCCGGCGGTGTCGACGATGACCATGTCGTGCTGGGCGCGCTGGGCGAATTCGATCGAACCGCGGGCCACGGCCACCGGATCGCCGACACCGTTGCCCGGCTCGGGCGCGTAGACCGCAACGCCGGCGCGCTCACCGACGACCTGCAACTGGGTGACCGCGTTGGGCCGCTGCAGGTCGGCCGCCACGAGAACGGGGGTGTGTCCCTGTTCGCGCAGCCAGCGGCCCAGCTTGCCGGCCAGCGTCGTCTTACCCGAACCCTGCAGGCCCGCCAGCATGATGACCGTCGGCGGCGTCTTGGCGTACTGCAACCTGCGGGTCTCGCCGCCGAGGATCGTGACGAGTTCCTCGTTGACGATCTTGATGACCTGCTGCGCCGGGTTGAGCGCCCGCGACACCTCCTCGCCGCGGGCCCGTTCCTTCAACGCCGCGATGAACTGCCGCACGACCGGCAACGCGACGTCGGCCTCCAGCAGCGCGATGCGGATCTCGCGGGCAGTGGCGTCGATGTCGGACTCAGAGAGGCGGCCCTTGCCCCGCAGGCCGGCGAAGACCTTGGTGAGTCGATCGGAGAGCGTGTCGAACAAGGCAGACCTCTCGGGCGATGGTTGCGGCGCTTCGGCAACTCCAAGGGGGAACCCGCCCAGCGTACGTGCCGGGCGCCGCAGACTAGACCAGCCGATGCTCGCCGACGATGCCTTCCTCGATGGCGAGCCGGGTCAGCTCCGAGCGTCGGCGCCGCCCGGTTTTGTCCCTGATCCGGTCCAGATGCGAACGCACGGTGCGCACGCTGATCGCCAGCGCCTCGGCGATGTCCTGGTCGCGCTCCCCCGATGCGAGCAGCGAGAGCACCTGGCGCTCACGAAGCGAGAGGGCGATCTTCGGGCCTACGTAGCGTTCCCGCGAGGTGTTGAGCAGGAACGTGGCGAGCGTGGGCGAAACGTAGCTGTTCCCGGCTGCCACCTCGCGCACCGCGCGCACGATCTCGGCGCCGTCGGCGTCCTTGGTGAGATAGCCCCGAGCCCCGGCCGAGATCGCGCCCAGCACCTCCTCCTGGCCCGCCTGGGCCGACACGACCAGCACGGTGTGACCCATGGCGACGATCTGCATCACCGCGCCGGCTCCACTGACGCCGGGCAGATTGAGATCGACGATGACGACTCCCGGCGGCTGGCGCCCGGCGGCGAAATGCGCGACGGACTCGGCCAATTCGCCGACTTCGACGTCGGGCGCCTCGGCGAGCACTCGAGCCACGGCGGCCCGGTAGAGCGGGTGGTCCTCGACCACGCCCACCAGAATCGGTCTGACCGCTGTCATCGGGTGCTCCCGCTGACGACCTGCTCGGCGGCGGCCGGATCGAGTGGCACACCCGTGGGCAGCAGTCCGAGTACTGCCGGCGAGACGCCCGTCGTGATCGACGACCCGTAGCCGAGTGCGCTTTGTGCCGCCGGGCTGACGACCGGGTATTTCCGAGCGGTGTCGGTGACGAGGTAGACGGTGCCCGCCGGCGCGCCGGGCGCCGGGGTCACGGCGACGAGCGCGCCTGCCGCAGGCGGCACGTACACCCGGTCTGCGACGAACGGATCGGGTGAGGCGCCGGTCGTCGTGACCTCGCCGCCGGCCGGCACGGGCAGGTCGGGCGACACGAACAATGCGGCATCGTGCAGGCCGTCGCCTTCGACACACAGTGCGGCCCCGCGCCCCGGCGTGGCTATCGGTCTCGGCAGCAGATCCGGGTAGCCGCTCGCCGGCTGCTGAGCCGACTGCGGCGCGGACGCGATGTCGTAGGGCGAGGCCGCGCGTGGACGGGCCGACCCTGAACCGTAGGCGGCGCGATTGGCCGGATCGCCGAGGACCAGCGCGGCCTCGGTCTGCGTGATGTGCATGATCCCGTCGGCGTGGACGACGTAGTAGCGACTCGTCGCCCCGACCGTGCCGACCTGCAGCACCTGGCCCACACGGGTCGGGGTGCCGCGTATCGGCGGCCCGGGAGTGCCGATCCGTGCGGCGTCCACCGCGATGAGGTTCAGATCGCGGCCGGCCGGCACGGCGTTGAGGAAGGCGGGCGACACGGTCAGCGCGGCCACCGCGTCATAGCCGAGGGCGACGGCTGCGATGTCGCCGGAGATGCGGAAGCGCATGCCTCCGCTGAGCACGAATCGCTGCCCGGAGCGCACTCGCACGACGACGCCCCGGCCGGCGCCGACAGCAGCACCCGAGCCGTGCGGCCCGAGCAGGAGGGTCGACACCGGCGCGGCGTTGCGCGGCTGGGTGGCCGAGGTCTGCGAGCAGGCCGTCCAGGGCCCGGCGAGCAACTGTCCGGGCAACGGCAACGAGTCGGGCGCGCCGGTCAGGCCCAGCGTGGCGCCGCGCGGGGCCGAGGCGAGTTTGCCGGCCGCGACGGTCACCGTCTTGGCGCCGTCGCCGCCGGCGAGCAGCCGAGCCGAGGCGTAGTTGACGACGGGATGCAGCAGGTTGTCCTGCCCGA
>CAVPYQ010000002.1:0-57253 GCA_963709985.1 uncultured Actinomycetota bacterium | reverse complement strand
TCGTCGGCCGGCCAGAGGGCGTGCTGGGTGAACGGGTGCCAGACACTTTCCAGGTCTCGCGCGATCAGATCAGAGCTACGGTCGGCCGCCACGTCCGCAAGCCTCGCAGACGGGCCCGGCTGGAGGCGTAGCCGTTGTGACCAACTAAATCCCGCGTTCTTTGTTGCTGCGCTCGATACAGAACTCATTGCCTTCCGGATCACCCATAACCACCCAGCCGAGCCCCTCGGCCGTGCGATGGTCGGCGACGACGCTCGCGCCGAGCGATACGAGCCGCGCGACCTCCTCGTCGCGGGTCTGATCGGTCGGGCCGAGATCGAGGTGCATCCGGTTCTTGACGGTCTTCGCCTCCGGTACCTGGATGAACAGCAGGCCAGGCGTCGCCGCGTCGACCGGTTCGGGGCTGATCGGTGCCACGAGGCACTCGGTGTCGCCCGGCTCGTTCTCCGATTCCATCGGCCACCCGGTCAGCGCACTCCAGAACTGGGCAAGGCGATATGCGTCCTTGCAATCGACGGTGATGTGCCGGATGCGCGCAACCATCCCGACAGTCTGCCTGAACGCCGGATAACGGCCACCACCGGTGACCGCGCATCATCGCCTTCCGGCGCGGGCCGCGAGCCGCAATCGTGGGCGACCACTCTGGCGACCACAACCGTCCGCAGCCGCGCCGAAGCAAGACGACCCAATCGATCCTTCCGGCGCGATCCAATTCGCCTTACATGGGCAGGCCTTCGAGCATCTCGGTGACCAGAGCCGCGATCGGCGAACGCTCCGAGCGCGTCAGCGTCACGTGCGCGAACAGCGGATGACCACGCAGCGCCTCGATGACCGCCGCGACGCCGTCGTGGCGGCCGACGCGCAGGTTGTCGCGCTGGGCCACGTCGTGGGTGAGCACGACGCGCGAACCGGTGCCGACCCGAGACAGCACGGTGAGGAGCACATTGCGTTCAAGCGACTGCGCCTCGTCGACGATGACGAACGAGTCGTGCAGCGACCGGCCCCGGATATGCGTCAGCGGCAGGACTTCGAGCATGTCGCGGTCGAGCACCTCGTCGATGACGTCGCGGCTGACCAACGCGCCGAGCGTGTCGAATACCGCCTGCGCCCAGGGCGCCATCTTCTCGCCCTCGCTGCCCGGCAGGTAGCCGAGGTCCTGGCCGCCGACGGCGTACAGCGGCCGGAACACGACAACTCGCTTGTGCGCGCGCCGTTCGAGCACCGACTCGAGACCGGCGCAAAGAGCGAGCGCCGACTTGCCGGTGCCGGCGCGACCACCGAGCGAGACGATGCCGATCTCGGCGTCGAGCAGCAGATCGAGAGCGACGCGCTGCTCGGCCGAGCGCCCGTGCAGGCCGAACGCTTCCCGGTCACCGCGGACGAGGCGCACCTGCTTGTCGGGCGTGATCCGCGCCAGCGCCGATCCGCGTTCGGAGTGCAGCACCAGGCCGGTGTGACACGGCAGGTCGGCCACGGCGGCGAACTCGTCGGACCCGGCGATCGGCACCCGGTCGCCGCTGTACAGGGAGTCGATCATCGACGCCGGGACGTCCACCTCCGCCATGCCGGTCCAGCCCGACTCGACCACCGGCTGCGCGTTGTACTCGTCGGCGACGAGTCCGACCGCTGCCGCCTTGACCCGCAACGGCATGTCCTTGGTCACCAGGGTGACGTCGCGGCCTTCCTTGCGCAGGTTCAGCGCGACGGCCAGGATCCGCGAGACGTTGTCGTCGACGCGAAAGCCGGCCGGCAGCGTCGACAGATCGGTGTGATTCAACTCGACGTGCAGCGTCCCGCCGTCATCGCCGATGGAAACCGGCGCGTCGAGGCGGCCGTGCCGAACGCGCAGGTCGTCGAGCAGCCGAAGCGTCTCCCGTGCGAACCACCCGAGCTCCGGGTGGTGGCGCTTGCCCTCCAGTTCGCTGATGACCACCAGCGGTATCACCACTTCGTGCTCCCCGAATCGCCCGAGCGCCCCAGGGTCGGAGAGCAGAACGGACGTGTCGATCACGAAGGTGCGAACTGTGCTGCCTGATGCGCCTGACTGGACGGTCGGTGCGCTGCCTTCGGCAACTGGCTGATCCGTCTGCGACGTGCGGGCAGGATTCATCGGACGCTCCTGACGGGTAGACGAGATCTGCCCTGCCGTCGACCGTCGAAACGGCACTGGCAGGGCAGACATGACGGCGTCGGTGACACCGCGACGAGGCGTGCTCCGCGACGCTGCGCGCACGCCGGACAGGGAGGTCTGGAGTTTCGCCACCTACCGGCGACGGCCACGGCTACACCAGGGCGGGTGCCGGACGGTGCTTCGAGTCCGGCCCCTTCTCTGGTCGTAACCACCGTGCGGGACCTCCCGGGCGGCTGGCTGTTATGAGTCCTCGCCGCTCAGATCGACAAGGCCGACAAGACGCTGCGTTGCCGGTCCAGAGACCTGAGAGCGCGGGCTCGACACCCATTGTCACCAGTGCGGACGGTACGACGCCAATGTTCTTCAAAACGGAAGCCACGCGGTTACAGCCATGAAACCAGCCGGATAACTCTGGCGGTGTTTTCGCGGCGGGCACGCGCGCCGCCGGCAGCGCCGGTTATGCCCCGTAGCGGCGCTCCCGGCTGCCGTAGGCCCGCAGCGCGCGCAGGAAGTCAACCTTGCGAAATTCTGGCCACAGTGCGTCGCAGAAGTAGAACTCTGAGTGCACGGATTGCCAGAGCAGGAAGCCGGAAAGACGCTGTTCGCCTGACGTGCGGATGACCAGATCCGGATCCGGCTGGCCCTTGGTGTAGAGGTGCTCCGCGATGTGGTCGACGTCGAGGATTTCGGCAAGCTCCTCGATGGATGTGCCGGCGGCCGCGTGCTCCTGCAGCAACGAGCGGACGGCGTCGGCGATCTCGCGGCGCCCGCCGTAACCGACGGCGACGTTCACGACGAGCCCGTCGCGCCCGGCAGTGCGTTCCTCGGCCGCCTTGAGGGCCGTCGCGGTGGTCTCCGGCAACAGGTCGAGCGCCCCGACGACCGTCACCCGCCAAGGCTTTCCCTTTGCCGAAAGTTCATCGACGACGCTCTGGATGATGTGGAGCAACGGCTCGAGTTCGTCCGGTGGCCGGCTGAGATTGTCGGTCGACAGCAGCCACAGCGTGACGTGTTTGACGCCTGCTTCGGTGCACCAGTCGAGCAGGTTCGCGATGTGCCGGGCTCCGGCGAGATGCCCCTCGTTGATGTCCTCGAATCCGGATGCACGTGCCCAGCGGCGATTTCCGTCGAGCATGACCGCGACGTGTCGCGGAACCGGATGACCAGCGAGCTGGGCGCGCAGCCTGCGTTCGTAGAGGGTGTAGACAGCCGCACGCATTCCCACGGAATACAAGACTAGAGCGCCCGTAAAGCGCCGGCGGCCGTGCGGCCTCCAGCCGTGCGGCCTGTCTCACTTGGTCTTCGCCGACGTAATTCGCGTGCGGACTCATAGTGGCTGCATCCTGTCGCGAGTACGCACAACGGGCCGTCGCTAACCTACGGTCGGGTAACTTAGCTTCATGACGACGCTCGGCCCCGCGGCCGCGATCCCGGGCAGTGGCCCGCTCGCGACCACGGTCGCCGAACTCACACCGCGCCTGCGTGGCTGGCTGCACGCCTACGCGGCCGCAATTTCGATAGCCTCCGGCGCGTCGTTGATCGCCGCAGCAGCGGTCGTTCGTGGCGGCCGCGCCGGCTGGTCGACCGCGATCTACGCGGCTACGGTCACCCTCCTGTTCGGGACGTCGGCGCTCTATCACCGCCTGCAGTGGGGCACGCGCGGCCGATCGGTGATGAAACGCCTGGATCACTCCATGATCTTCGTATTCATCGCCGGCACCTATACGCCGGTCGCCGTCCTGACCCTGCCCCGCACCTCTGCTGTTGCCGTCCTGACCGTCGTCTGGTCGGGCGCGCTGTTCGGGGTACTGCTCAAGTCGACCTGGCCGTCGGCACCGCGCTGGCTGTCGGTGCCCTGCTACGTCGGCCTGGGCTGGGTCGCCGTCTTCGTGATGCCCGACCTGCTGCACAACGGCGGCATTGCGGCGTTCACGCTCATCGTCACCGGCGGCGTCGTCTACACGCTGGGCGCCGTCGTCTACGGCACCAGACGTCCCGACCCGGCTCCGCACGTGTTCGGGTTTCACGAGGTGTTCCACACCTGCACGCTCGTCGCCGCCGTTTGCCACTACGTGGCTATCTGGCTCGCCGTCTTCTCCTGATTCGCGCGCCGAACCGCGCGCCACGCTTCCTCCCTGATCGTGCAACTTCTTCCGGTCTGACGCCGGGGCAAGTTGCACGATCGATCTCATTTCGGGCCAGCACTTGACAGTCGTGTAATGCTGTAATCATGTAAGTAAGTGATTGGAGATCATGATGCACGAGAGCATTCATCCCGAGCGGCAGCCACACGGACGCCGCAGCGAAAGACGCCACCACCACGGTGGCTTCGGCCAAGGTCGTGGGCACCGCGGACGCGGGCGCGGCTTCGGCCGTCCTGGGGGTTGGCAGCAGGCCGATCTGCCCAGCGCCGAAGGCGCCGAGGCGTGGCTCGCCGGCCGCCTTCCCGACGGCTGGTTCACCGGCACGCCGGACGTCACCGTCGACCGTGAAGAGATCACGGTGATCGGCGAACTGGCGCCACCGGCCGGCGACGACAGCGAAGCGGCCGCGTCCGGTCGCATCAGCCGATTCCGCGAGGAAACCCGCGAGAACCGCATGCAGATCGCCGACGAAGCCGAGGCACGTTACGGGCGCAAGGTCGCCTGGGGAGCCACGATCGGCGACACCACGGTGCTGTTCACGCACCTGTCCGTCCCGGTCATGACCCGCCTGCGTCAGAACGAGCGCCGCGTGCTCGACACCCTGGTCGATGCCGGGGTCGCACGGTCGCGCTCCGAGGCGCTGGCCTGGTGCGTCAAACTCGTCGGCGAGCACACCGACGACTGGCTCGCCAACCTGCGCGAGGCGATGTCGGAAGTCGACAAGCTGCGCACCGAGGGCCCCGATATCGGGCCCGCGGACGACGCCACCGAGTAACCGCGGCTCAGCGAGCGAGTGCGGCGATCAGCCCCTCGACGTCAGTGACCGGGGCGTCGCAGACCATGCCCCGGCAGACGTAGGCCGCCGCTTCGCCACGTACGAGCGGGCGGTCGGCCAGCAGCGGTTGCCCCGGTGCATCCGGGTCACCGCGCACGATGACAGCGCCGGGTGGTCGCTTCGCCCAGGCGATGTGCGCCAACGGGCCATCGGACGGCTCCCCGACGATGGCCACCTGCACCGGCCCGCTGAGCATCGCCTCGGCCGCGGCCAGTGCCCAACTGAGAAAGCGCGGCTGCTGCACGCCGAGCGACGACACGATCCGCAAGGCATCCTGAGCGGCTTCGCGGTGCTTGACCGAGCCGGTCAGCGCCGAGTAGGTGAGCAACGCGGCCGCGAGGGCGCTCTGGCCCGACGGCGCCGCGTTGTCGGACGGATCCTTGGGCCGACGCACGAGCCGCTCGGCATCGTCGGCCGTGTCGAAGAATCCGCCCGCGCCATCGGCGAAATGGGCCAGCGCGATGTCGAGCAATTCGCCGGCGGCGCGAAGCCAGCGCGGGTCGCCGGTGGCCTGACTCAGACTGAGCAGTCCCTCGGCCAGATCGCCGTAGTCCTCCGCGACACCGGCGGCCGTACCCGCGCTGCCGTCACGCGAGGTGCGGCGCAGTCGACCGTCGACCAGGTGCGTCCGGGTGATCAACTCGGCGCACGCCACGGCGGCGTCCACATAGGACAGTTGGTCGAGGAGCACACCGGCCTCGGCAAGAGCAGCAATCGTCAGCCCATTCCACGCCGTGACGACCTTGTCGTCACGAGCCGGTTGGGGCCGACTGTTGCGCGCTTCGAGAAGACGCTCACGTAGATCCGTCCACTGTGGACGGTCGGACGGATCGCGCAGGAGGCGCAGCGTCGACGAACCGTGCTCGAACGTACCGGTGTCGGTGACGCTGAACAGTTCGGCTGCCACGGGGGCGTCGTCCCCGAGCACGTCGCGCAGTTGTGCGGGCGTCCACACGTAGGTCAATCCCTCGACGCCGTCGGTGTCGGCGTCAAGCGCCGAGGCGAATCCGCCGTCGGCGGTGCGCAGATCGCGGAGCAGGAAGTCGGCCGTTTCGCGGACGATCCGTTCCGCGAGGGGCGCGCCGGTCAGCCGCCACCAATGCAGATATACGCGCAACAGCAAGGCGTTGTCGTACAGCATCTTCTCGAAATGCGGCACGATCCAGGCCTCGTCGACGGAGTAACGGGCGAATCCGCCGGCCAGTTGGTCGTACATGCCGCCCCGGGCCATCGCCTCGCAGGTGGCCTCGACCATCGCCAGCGAACTTGCCTCACCGGTGCGCTCGAAGTGCCGCAGCAGAAACTCGAGCGACATCGACGGGGGGAACTTGGGCGCCCGGCCGAAACCACCGTGCTCGGCATCGAAGGTGCCGCGCAGCTGATCGGCGGCCGCGTCGAGTTGCTCCGCGCCGGGCACCGGCTCGCCACCTCGAGCCAGCGCGCTCATGTCGGCAAGTGCGTCGGCGACCCGCTTGCCCGCGGCCAGCACGTCGTCGCGCTCGTCGTTCCACGCGCGGGCGGCCGCGGTCAGGAGCTGTGCGAACTGCGCCCGCGGAAAGAACGTCCCGGCGAAGAACGGCTCACCGGACGGCGTGAGCAGGCAGGTCATCGGCCAGCCGCCTTGGCCGGTAAGGGCGGTCGTCGCGTCCATGTAGACGGCGTCGATGTCCGGACGTTCCTCGCGATCGACCTTGATGTTGACGAAGTGCTCGTTCATCAGCGCCGCAACACCATCGTCGGAGAACGAATCGTGCGCCATGACGTGACACCAGTGGCAAGCGGAGTACCCGACGGACAGCAGGATTGGTCTGTCTAAGCGCCGGGCCTCGGTCAGCGCCTCCTCGCCCCACGGCCACCAGTCCACCGGATTGTCGGCGTGCTGGCGCAGATACGGGCTTGTCTCGGCTGCGAGCCGGTTCGCCATCTGCCACTCCCCACGTGCGCGTAGCCGTCGAATATGAGTGCCGCGACAGATGAACCCGACCGACGAATCGCGCCGAGGCGTGTCGCACGTCGGTCGGCCTGTGTCGGATATGACCGCTGCCGCGACCGCCGCCAGTCTCCCACCCAGCATTGATACTGGCGTGAACCCATAGATCGACCACCTCGGAGCCTCCGCTACCGCCTGAGACGGACATGGTCTTGCAACCTCGCGATAGCGCTAACGAGTCGTCGGATCAGTCGCTGGCGACTCTCGAAGCGTGCGGTCCAAGCGTCGAATCGATGCTCAGTGATCGCCGCGGATGATCGCCGCGTAGACCTCACCGCTGTGCTTGATCGTCCGTCGCTGGGTTGCGTAATCGACATAGGCCAGGCCGAAGCGCGGGCGGTACCCGTACGCCCATTCGAAGTTGTCGGTGACCGACCAGGCGTAGAAGCCTTGCACGTCCGCACCTTCGGCGACCGCGGACGCCATCGCGGCGATGTGTTGGCGCAGGTACTCCGCACGCTCGACGTCGTGGACATGACCGTCGGCGTCGGGCACGTCGTCGAAGGCTGCCCCGCTCTCGGTGACGTAGAGGGCCGGGCTCTCGTACTCCTTCGCCACCCGAACGAGCACGTCGTGCAGTCCCTGCGGATGCACTTCCCAGCCCAGCGCAGTCGTCGCGGCACCTTCGACGGGCACCGGCGGTAGCCGAGCGTCGCGACCGTTTCATCGGCCACCACGCGCATTCGGAAGTAGTAGTTGACGCCGAGGAAATCCAGCGGTGCGGCGACAACCTCGAGGTCGCCAGGCCGCACGCGGCGGTTCGATCCCGTACACGTCGACCATGTCGGACGGGTATCCGCGTCCGTGCAGCGGATCCAGCCACCACCGGTTGGTGTGTCCGTCGGCCCGCTCGGCGGCGCGGGCGTCGGCCGGATCGTCGCTCGCCGGCTCGCACGGGCTCAGGTTCAGGACGATCCCGCCGCCGGCGTGGTTGCGGCGTTCGCGCGCACAGCGTCGACCGCCAGCCCGTGCCCGAGCAGCAGGTGATGCGACGCGTGCACGGCGTCGTGCAGATCGCGGTGGCCGGGCGCCATCCGGCCCTCGAGATGCCCGATCCAGGCGCAGCAGAGCGGCTCGTTGATCGTCGTCCAGTCACGGACCCGGTCACCGAGCGCGCGGCGACGACACCGGCGTACTCGGCGAAGCGCTGCGCGGTGTCGCGTGTGACCCAGCCGCCGGCGTCTGCAGCGCCTGCGGCAGATCCCAGTGGTACAGCGTCGACGAACGGCGTGATGCCCGGCGCCGAGCAGCGCGTCGACGAGCCGGTCGTAGAACTCGAGCCGGCCGGGTTGACCGCGCCGCTGCCGCGCGGCTGGACGCGCGGCCACGCGACCGAGAACCGGTAGGCGTCGACGCCCAGCTCGGCGCATCAACGCGATGTCGTCCGGCCAGCGGTGGTAGTGGTCGCAGGCCACGTCGCCGGTGTCGCCGTCGCGATCGTGCCGGGCGTGTGGCAGAAGGTGTCCCAGATCGACGGCGCCCGGCCGTCCGCGTGCGACCGCGCCCTCGATCTGGTACGCCGCGGTCGCGACGCCCCAGAGGAAGCCGGCGGGGAGGGGTGGTGCTACGAGAGGTTCATCGAAGCGAGACGTCCGGCGGGTTCACTTGACGGCGCCGGCGGTCATGCCGGCGACGAGGTACCGCTGCAGCAGCAGGAAGCCGATGACGACCGGGACGCTGACGACCAGCGACGCGGCCATGATCTGGTTCCAGTAGACGTTGGTCTGGGTGGAGTACCCTGCAGCCCGACGGCCAGGGTGCGGGTGGCGTCGGTGGTCATGCACCGAGGCGAAGAGCACCTCACCCCAGGCGGTCATGAACGCGTAGATGGCGACCGCGATGATGCCCGGCCGGCGCGGCCGGGAGGACCACGCGGAAGAGCGCGCCGCATGCGGCCCGCAGCCGTCCACCTTGGCGGCCTCGTCGAGCTCACGCGGGATGCTGTCGAAGTACCCGGCCAGCATCCAGATCGAGAACGGCAGCGTGAACGTCAGGTACGTGATGATCAGGCCCGGCCGGCGTGCCGACCAGCTGGATGCCGGTGGGTTGTCGATGTTGACGAAGATCAGGAACAACGGCAGCAGGAACAGGATGCCCGGGAACATCTGGGTCGACAGCACCGTGGTCGGTGAAGACCGCCGGCCGCGGAACCGGTACCGGCGACACCGCGTACGCGGCGAAGATCGCGATCGACACCGAGAGCACCGTCGCGACCGCCGACACGATCAGGCTGTTCACGAAGTACCGCGCCAGCGGCACCGTCTTCCACATGTCCACGAACGGCTGCGATGGTCAGGTGCGTCGGCCACCAGGTGAACGTCGCCCTGCACGTCGCTGCAGCGGCTTGAGCGACGAGTCACCATCACGTAGAGCGGGATCAGCGTGAACAGGCCAGCACGATCAGCACGACGCCGCGGAAGACCTGGAACCGGTCGGTTCACGCATCGCGTCGACTCCTCCGGTTCACGAGTGACGAGCAGGTAGACGCCGGTGACGACGCAGCAGGAAGAGCAGCAGCAGCACCGACATCGCCGAGCCGGTGCCGAAGTTCCAGGTGACGAACGAGTTCGTTGTAGATGTGGAACGAGATGAGGTCGGCCGGCGCGGCGGCGCCGTACCGAACAGCACGAACGGCGTGTTGAAGTCGTTGAACGTCCACAGGAACAGGACCAGCACCAGGACCAGGTTCACCGGCCGCAGCAACGGCAGCGTGATGTTGCGCCACTGCCGCAAGTTGCCGGCGCCGTCGACCGCGGCGGCCTCGTAGATGTCGGGCGGGATGCTCTGCAGCCCGGCCATGAGCATGAGGAACGCGAACGGCCACAGCCTCCAGATCGCGACGATGACCAGCGACGACGAAGGCGTTGTCGCCGATCAGCCAGAACGGCCGGTCCCCGGTCGAGGTGCAGGTTGTCGACGAGCACGTGGTTCACCAGCGCCGGTGTCCCGCTGGAGCATGAAGTTCCAGGTGATGACCGCCGGCGTAGACCGGCAGCGCGTACGGGCACGAGGAACATCGTGCGGACGAATCCCGCGGCCCCGGAAGGCGGCTGCAGCAGCGACGGCCGCCGCCATCCCGAACGCCCAGGACATGCCGACCGACGAGCGAGGGTGAAGACGACGGTGACGCCGAACGACTGCAGCAGGCCCTGCCGACGGCGCTGTTGAAGTCCAGCGCGACCTCGTAGTTGCTCGAGCCCGGCGCACGGTGCGGCCGCCAGTTCGCGATGTAGAACTGGGTCAGCTTGAGGAAGCTCATCCAGATGCCGACCAGCATCGGGACGATGTGGATGAGCAGTTCCAGCATCACCGCCGGCAGCAGCAGCAGATACGGCAGCCACCGGCGCAGCCGCCGGCGACGGGCCGCGCGGCCTTCTTCGCCGGCTCGGTCGCCGGCGAGTCGCTCGGTGGGCGCCGGACGTCCTGCGGTGCCTCCGCTCCTCGGACTGCTGGACGTGCGTTCGTCCGAGACGTGTGGCGTCAGAGGCCGCCATCCACGCCGGCGCCGGTAGCGTCGCTGCCGCGGCGACCTGGTCCTGGGCGGCCTTGAGCGCCGCCTTGATGTCGTCGGCCGTGACGGTTTTGCCGGTGGCGCTCTGGCGAACATGGTGTTCATCGCCTTGCCGACGGTGCTCTCGAACTGGCTCCTCGGCGGGCACCAGCGGCAGCGGCTTGGCCTTGGTGTCGTAGATCGTCTGCGAAGGTCTCCGCCTCGTCGGCGTTGTGGTGAACACCGGCCGTGTCGCGTCCTTGAGCACGCGGCAGCGAGCGAGAACGGCTTGCCCAGCGTCGTCTGGGTCGGGCGCGCTCGTCATGAACTTGACGAACTTCAGCGCCGCGTCCTTGTTCTTGGTGTTCTTGAAGATCGACAGGTTGATGCCGGCCACGTGGCTGGCGACCGTCTTGCCGCCGCGCCCTGCGGTGGCGCGGGAACGGCACGACGCCGTACTCGCCGGCCTTCATGCCGTTGGCCAGCGATCGAGTTGTCGGCGTTGTTCTGGTTGATCACCATCGCCACCTTCCTGGTGGCGAAGTCGTTCACGCGCCTTGGTGCCGTTGTCGTACTGCGCGTTGCAGGGGTTGACGACCTTGTCCTTCTGCATCAGGTCGAGGTACCGCTGGACGCCGCCGACGTTGCCGTCAGCGGTGAACGTCGGCTTGCCGTCGGTGTCGAACCAGTCCGCGCCGTTCTGCGCGGCGTTGATGAACGCGAAGTGGACGTTCTCGGTGTAGCTGCCGCGCCGCCAGCGCCATGCCCCAGTGCTCTTCGCCGCGTCGGTCAGCTTCTGCGCGTCGGTCGACCATCTCCTCCCAGGTGGTCGGCGGCTGGCTGATGCCGGCCGTCGGCGAACATCGCCTTGTTGTAGTACAGGCCGTAGGCCAGGCCGTAGAGCGGGACCGAGGTCGGGTCGCTTGCCCTGCGGCGCCGCCGGTCGCCAGCGCCGTCGGCGACGAACTTGTCCTTGCCGCCGATCGCGGTCATCGCGTCGCCGTCGAACGGCATGAACGCGCCGGTGGCCTGCAGCGAGGCCGCCCAGGTGTTGCCGATGTTGAGCACGTCGGGGCCCTGGCCCGAGGTGGTCGCGGTCTGGATCCGGGTCTGCAGGTCGTTCCAGCCGATCACCTCGAGGTTGACCTTGATGCCGGTCTCTGGGTGAACTTCTGCAGGACCGGGGTCAGGACCTCCTTGTCGTTGTCCAGGCTGGTGCCCTGGTTGCTGGCCCAGTAGCTGAGGGTCACGTTCTTGTCCGAGCCGCCGCCACCGCCACCGCCGCTGCTGCTACTGCGCAGGCCGTGAGGGCTCGCTTGCGCCGGCCAACGAGGCCAACGCGAGCGCAGCCAACCGGGTCCTCGACATGCTGAGTCCTTTATCTGTCAGGGGGCGGTTCGACGGGAGCGGCGGGGTACCGGCAGGGTCCGGGCAGCCGGGTGAGGATCTTTTACGACTTCCTCTAAGGCGTGTATGTTGTGCGCGACAAATGACGTCGATGGCTCGACGATCCGTGTCCAAATTCGTTCCCGACGGATCGCGGTGGGAAACTACGCCCAGCGAGGGGAGGTGCTCGTGCAACGGCGGATGTCGACGGAACCCCGACCGGTCCGCGATCTGCGCAAGACGAACCGCGCGACGGCCTTGTGGGAGCTCTACCTCCGCGGCCCGTTGAGCCGGCAGCAGATCGGAGTCGCGACCGGCGTCTCGCTCGCCACGGTCAGCAACGTGATCGGCGAGTTGCTCGAGCAGGGTGTCGTCATGGAGGGCGGGTCCGAGGACTCCAACGGCGGCCGCCCGCGCGGTCTGGTGCAGATCGATCCGGAGTTCGGCTTCGTCATCGGCGTGGACATCGGGGAGACGGCGTTCCTCGTGGAGCTGTTCGACCTGGGTATGCGCGTGCGGGCGTCCCACCGCTCGACGACCGTCCTCACCCGGCTCGAACCGGCCGATGCGGTGACGCACGTGGTGCAGGGCATTGATCAGGTCATCGCCGAAGCGCAGCTGGCTGCGGTCGGACATCCTCGGCGTCGGCATCGGCGTCCCCGGCCTCGTGGAACACGCCGACGGTGCCGTGGTCCACGGCCAGAGCGTCGGCTGGGACGCCGTGCCGTTCGAACAGCTGATGCGGCAACACGTCTCGGTTGCCGATGATCATCGACAACGGCGCGAAGACGCTGGGCCAGGCCGAGACCTGGTTCGGCGCGGCCCGCGGCATCGACAACGCCGTGATCGCCCTGCTCGGCATCGGGGTCGGCACCAGCATCATCAGCAACCGCCAGCTCTACCGGGGCGCCACCAGCAGCGCCGGAGAGTGGGGACACACCACGGTCGTCGTCGATGGCCGGAAGTGTCGCTGCGGTGCGCTCGGCTGTCCTCGAGGCCTACGTCGGTGCCGCCGCCATCGTCGAGCCCGGTACGACGAGCTCGCCGGTCGTCGGCGCCGAACCCGCCAGGCCGACCTGGAGAAACGCATCGACCAAATGCTCGCCACGCGCGCGACCGACGAGACCGCTGCGCAGGTGCTCGACGAGGCCGCGACCTACCTCGGCGTCGGCATCGCCAACCTGGCCAACCTGTTCAATCCGCAACGCGTCGTCGTCGGAGGTTGGCTCGGTCAGCGCCTCGGGGAGGTCCTACTGCCACAGATCCGCGGCGCCGCCGAGCGCAATGCATTGCGGCTGCCGTTCAGTCAGTCTGGAGATCGTCCGTGCGGAACTCGGCCCGGACGCGGTCGCCCTCGGAGCGGCGACGCTGCCGGTGGCGCAGTTCCTGTCGCTCGGCGGTCCGGCGAAGGCCGTTCGGCGGGCGGACGACCGACTGGCCCTCTGATTCATCCGCGCGCCGCCTCCCCCGACCTCGAGAAAGGCCGACGACGGACAGCAGTGGTACCAGTTGGCCGGAGTTTGCGGCCAACCTGATGGCCAGTAGTCCATGCGTTCTCTGCCGGCTCGGAACGCGTGCGGGTCGCGTTGACGTGAGCTCGGTCCGTCAGCCCTTGATCGCGCCGCCGAGCCCCGAGCCGCGCAGGAACGAGCGCTGGAAGATCAGGAAACCGGCGATCGGGACGAGTGCAGGCGATGAACAGCGCGGCGAGGAACACGCCGAGCTCGGTCTGCGACTGGATGGTCGGCAGCCGCACGGAGAGCGGCTGCTCGTCCGGGTTGGGGAGCACGAGCAGCGGCCAGAGGAAGTCCTTCCAGGACGCGAGCACGGCGAACACCGAGACGACGCCGAGGATCGGCTTCGACATCGGCAGCACGATCGACCAGAACAGCCGGAACGGGCCGGCGCCGTCGACCCGCGCCGCCTCGAAGATCTCGCGCGGCAGGTTGTCGAAGAACCGCTTCACGAGGACGACGTTGAACGCGCTCGCGCCGGCCGGCAGCCAGACCGCCCAGTAGCTGTCGATGAACGAGTGATGGACGAGCGGCGGGTGCACGATCTCGAGGTAGAGCGGCACGAGCAGCACGACGCCGGGCACGAACAGCGTCGCGAGCACGAGCCCGGTGAGCATCCGCGCGTACCGCGGCCGCAGCACCGAGAGCGCGAAGCCGCCGGTCGTCGCGACGACGATCTGCACGAGCCACGAGCCGAACGCGAGCACGACCGTGTTCCAGAAGTAGCGGTCGACGTGCACGCTCGATCCAGGCCTGGCGCGAGGTTGCTCCAGGCGATGCCGTGCGGGAACAGCGCCATCGGGTGTGCTGCAGCGTGTCCTGCGTCGGCGTGATCGCCGACTTCGCGAGCCACAGGATCGGCCCGAGGCCGACGACGAGCAGACCGAGCAGGAGCAGAGCTGAGCGATGCCGACGCCGCAGCGACGCCCGGGCGCCGCCAGTCCGCGGCCGAGATCGACGCGCGCCGCTCCGGCGTCTGGGCGTCGAGTCGCGGCGCGTGCGGATGGCGCGGACGTCGCGTCATCAGCTGTGCTCCACGAGCGCGTCAGCCGCAGGTAGACCAGCGGAGAACAGCGCGAGGAAGACGGCCAGCATCAGGCTCAGCGCGGCCGCGCTGCCGTAGTCGCCGCCGAGGCTGTTCCCGAACGCGTAGTTGTAGATGAGCAGCAGCACCGTCATCGTCGCGTTCGCCGGGCCGCCCGAGGTGAACAGGAACGGCTCGAGGAACACCTGCGCCGTCGCGATGATCTGCAGGATCAGCGTCACGAGCAGCACGCCGCGCAGCTGCGGCAGCGTGATGTGCCAGATCTTGCGCCAGAGCGACGCGCCGTCGACCGCGGCCGCGTCGTACAGCTCGCGGTTCACCGCGGTCAGCGCGGCGAGGTAGATGATCACCGTGCGCGCCGGCGTTCGCCCAGGTCGCCTCGAGCACGAGCGACGGCATCGCCATGCCGGCGACTGCAGCCAGGGGTACGGGCCGAGGCCGACCCAGCCGAGGACGGTGTTGAACACGCCGGTCGGGCTGCCGTCGTAGAACGTCTTCCAGAGCAGCACCGCGACGACCGGCGGGATCACGACCGGCAGGTAGGCGAGCGCGCTGTAGAACCCGCGGCGGCGTCGCACCTCGCTCATCAGCACGGCCGGCGACGAGCGGGATCGGGATAGCCGAAGACGAGCGCGAGGCAGCGCGAACTACGGCGGTGTTCTTGACCGCAGTCGGGAACAGCGGATCGTGCGATGACGCGTGCGGAAGTTGTCGAGCCCGACCCAGGTCGGCGGCTGCACGAGGTTCGTGTCCTGGAGCGCCATGATCACCGTGCGGACGATCGGGTACCACGAGAACACACCGAAGACGACGAGCAGCGGCAGCAGGAAGAGCGAGCGTCGTCAGGCCGCCGCCGCGGCCCACGTCAGCCGGCGTGCGCCGCGGCCGACGCGTCGGCGCCGGCCGCGTCCGCGGCCACCGCCGCAACCGGCGATCGCTCGATCTGAACTGGCGCTGCACGTCGCGACTGTCACACGCACCTCCGCGGCGGTCGGCGCGCCGGTCGGGCGCGCCGAGCCCGCCACCCGAGCTGCTCGCCTCGGCGTTACGTCGCCGCTCGAGATCAGGCTCTGCGCCGGCGCTGTTCGCCTGCTGCGAGCAGCGCGTCGATGTTCGGCGTTCTTGTCGGTGAGGACCGCCTGGACGACCGGGTCGAGCGCGTGGTACACGCTCTGCGTCGCGCCTCCGGCTCCGGGACCAGCGTCTGGTCGAAGATGCCGCGTCGTGAACGGCTTCATCTGGCCTAGCGGCACGTTGATGTAGGGCTTGATCCACGTGTTGGCGAGGTCGTACTGGCCTTGTTGAAGATGCGGCAGCGCCGGGACGCCGACCGGCTGCTTGTCGGCGACGAGCGTCTGCGCGTCGCGGACGCGCCGCGCCTTCGTGATCAGCTTCTGCTCGTAGTAGAAGTCGATCCACTTGACCGCCGCTGCCTTCGCGTCGGCCTTGGCGTCCGGTCGACGGCGGCGAGCGTGCCGCCGCCGAGCACGCCGGCGTTCGGGTCTTCGCGAGCGGGATCGTCGTCGAGGCCGTAGATCGCTCGGGTCGATGCTTGCTGGCCTGGACGAGGTTCGTGTAGACGTCCGAGCCGCTGATGTACATGCCGACGTTGCCGGCGGCGAACGCCTGGTTGATGTCGCTCCAGCCGTAGTCGAAGTTCGAGCCCATCGAGTTGTCGGCCCAGCGCATCGTCTTGAGCATGTTCGAGCGCGGCGACGGTCTGCGGGTTGTCGAGCGGTGGCCTTGGCGCTGCGTGCCGCTACCGGTCTCCATCCGGCCGCCGAGCGCGTAGTCGAGCGTCGTGAGGATCCAGCCGGCGGTGTTGTCGTCCTTGCGCCATCTGGGCGTAGCCGGCCTTGCCGGTCTTCTCGGCGATCTGCCTGGCGTCGCGCTGGACCTCGTCCCACGTCGTCGGCGGCTTGTTCGGGTCGAGGCCGGCCTGCGTGAACAGCTTGCGGTTGTAGTGCAGCGCCTGCGCGTAGGCCGCGGTCGGCAGCGCGAAGATCTTGCCGTTCGGCGTCGGTGCCTTCGGCGAGGACGGCCGGGTTGAACTTGTCGAAGTACGGCAGCGCCTTGACCTCGGCTCGGTGATGTCCGCGAGCTGGCCGTTGCTCGCCGAGCGTCCGGCCGTCGGTGAACGGCACCGTGAAGACGGTCGGCAGCGTCCCGGCGGCGAGCTTCGCCGCGAAGGTCGGGCCGGTCCACTGGTACTCGCACGGGCTTGACGTTGATGTTCGGGTTCGCCTTCTCGAACTGCGCGACCTGGCGTTGAACTGCTTGGTCGCCGCCGGCGTGCTGCCGGGGATCAGCGACGCGACGCTGATCGTGATCGGCTTCGTGGCGTCGCCCGCTGCTCCGCCGACGCGGCGAGCCTCGCTCGAACTGCTGCTGCACGACGGCCAGCGAGGCTCGCCGCCGACGGCGGCGATCGCCGTGCCGATACGCAGCTGGACCTCATCGGTCACTCCTTCTCGCGTGGACCGCATGAATCGCCGGTGCGCTTGATGATCGTGCTCACTGCGTTGCTGGATGGACGTCGCGCCTCGGCTGTGGAGCTGCACTCGTCCGACAGGCGGAGCCAGACCGCGGTGTCGGCCGGAAGGTGGCCTCCTTCGAGCTGGTTGCTGGCGAGCAGGACGCTCGGCGCCGAGCGGCAGCGCGGCCGGCATCCGGACCGAAGTTGACGACGCACACGAAGTCGCTCGCCGCGCGTGAACGCGAGCACGCCGTCGGCGCGCCGGCAGCCACGCGCAGCGTCGCCGTCGCCCAGGCGCGCGCCGCTCGCCGGAGCCGCAGGCCCGCGCGGTAGAGCGCAGAGCATCGAGCCGGGTCGTCGTCCTGGGCGGCTCGACGGTCAGCGCCGCCCAGTCGTCGGGCTGGCGAGCCACGGCTGCGGCGACGCACCGGCGGGCTGAAGCCGAACGGCGGCCGGTCGCCCGCCCACGGCAGCGGCACGCGGCAGCCGTCGCGGCCGGGGTCGACGCCGCCGGAGCGGAAGTACATCGGGTCCTGGCGGCGGTCGACCGGCAGGTCCTCGACCTCGGGCAGGCCGAGCTCCTCGCCCTGGTAGATGTACAGCGAGCCGGGCAGCGCCACGCGAGCAGCGCGGCCGCCCGGGCGCGGCGCGTGCCGAGCGTCGAGGTCGGTCGGAGTGCCCTGCGCGCTTGGCCTCGAAGGAGAACGAGCGTGTCCTCGCGGCCGTAGCGGGTCACCGGCCGGGTGACGTCGTGGTTCGAGAGCACCCAGGTCGCCGGCGCGCCGACGGGCGCGTGCGCGGCGAGCGTCGACGTCGATCGACGCGCGCAGCGCTCGCCGGCTCCCACGGGCAGCGCGAGGAAGTCGAAGTTGAACGCCGTGTGCAGCTCGTCCGGTCGCAGGTAGCGCGCGAATCGCTCGCGCGTCCGGCAGCCAGACCTCGCCGACGAGGACGCGCGGCTCGGCGTAGCCGTCGGCGATCGCGCGCCAGCGGCGGTAGATGTCGTGCAGCTCGTCGCGGTCCTGTACGGGTGCTCGCCCGGCGCCGGTGGCCGGGACTCTCCTCGGCGAGCTCGGGGTCCTTGACCAGCAGCGCCGCCGAGTCGATGCGCACGCCGGCGACGCCGCGGTCGAACCAGAAGCGGAGGACGTCCTCGTGCTCGCGCCGCACGTCGGGGTGGGTCCAGTTGAGGTCGGGCTGCTCGGGCGCGAACAGGTGCAGGTACCACTCGCCGGGCGTGCCGTCGGCGTCCGTGGTGCGGGTCCAGGCCGGCGCCGCCGAAGATCGACTGCCAGCCGTTCGGCGGCAGCTCGCCGTCCGGCCCGCGTCCCGGGCCGGAACCAGAAGCGCTCGCGCTCGGGCGAGCCGGGCCGCGCGGCGAGCGCGCCGCGGAACCAGGGGTGCTGGTCGGAGACGTGGTTCGGGACGACGTCGACGATCGTGCGGATGCCCGAGCGCGAGCGCCTCGGCGATCAGCGCCTCGGCCTCGTCGCAGCGTGCCGAACGCCGGGTCGATGGCGCGGTAGTCGGCGACGTCGTAGCCGCCGTCCGCGAGCGGCGACGGGTACCAGGGGGTGAACCAGATGGCGTCGACGCCGAGGTCGCGCAGGTACGGCAGCCGCGCGCGGACGCCCGCGAGGTCGCCGGTGCCGTCGCCGTTGGCGTCCGCGAAGCTGCGGACGTAGACCTGGTAGATGACCGCGTCGCGCCACCACTGCGCGCCGGTTGTCGAGCCCGAGCCAGTTCCCAACGTCGTCCCCTCTTCCACGAGGTCGTGCTTGTCCGTGCGGTGACTCCGACAAGAGCCCGCAGGTTTGCGTTGGATAGCTGCTATCAAGCGAGCGTGAGAGTACGCATGGAGAACATTCGACTGCAAGAGTTAGACGAAGATCTGCAGATTTCGTTATCCGGCTGGGCAGCCAGCAGCGAGCGGAGCTGCATAGAGGTGGCAAACGTGGCCGCGCGCGACCTGAATACTCGCTGGAGGTCCCGCGAGGTCTGACGAGCCGGCGCGCGCCCGGGCGGGACCGGGGCCGTCGATCCGCGCACCACCAGCTCCGGCTCGAAGAACAGCTCGTCGGCCGGGACGGCTCCGCCCTCGATCTGGCCGACCAGCATCGCTACCGCTGCGCGGCCCGATCGCCTCGATCGGCTGGCGGACGGTCGTCAGCGGCGGATCGGTGCAGTTCATGAACGCCGAGTCGTCGTAGCCGACGACCGACACGTCGCCGGGCACCGTGAGCCCGCAGCCGGCGCGCCGCACGGATGGCGCCCAGCGCCAGCGGGTCGCTGGCGCACACGATGCCGGTGACGCCGCTGCCTGATCAGCCGGGTCGCGGCCGCCTGGCCGCCCTCGAGCGAGAACATGCGTGCGCTCGACCAGTCCCGACACCGGCAGGCCTGCCTGCGCGTGCAACGGCTTGCTCGAACGCGGCCAGCTTGCGCCGCGACGGCACGTGGTCGGACGGCCCGAGGATCAGGCCGATGCGCTCGTGGCCCGAGCGAGACGCAGGTGCCCGTACGCCTGCTCCATCGCGACGGCGTCGTCGGTCGAAACGCGCGGGAAGTCCAGATGCGTCGGCCGCCGCATTCACGAGCACGACCGGCAGGCGCAGCTTCAGCAGCCGCGCGTAGTGCTCGTGCGGCGCGTCCGCCTCGGCGTACTGGCCGCCGGCGAACACCATCCCGGAGACCTGCCGCTCGAGCAGCATCTCGACGTATTCGGCCTCCGACATGCCGCCGGTCCGCGTGCACAGCACGGCGTTGAAACCGCCGCTGCGCGAGCGCGCCGCCGACGACCTCGGCGAACGCCGGGAAGATCGGGTTCTGCAGCTCCGGCAGCACCAGCCCGACCATGCCGAGCCCGGCCGCGTCGCAGCTTGGTCGGGCCGCTCGTAGCCGAGGACGTCGAGCGCGGTCAGCACCGCCGCGCGGGTGGCTCCGCAACGCCCGGCTTGCCGTTGAGGACGCGGCTGACGGTCGCCTCGCTGACGCCGGCCTGCTTGGCAACTTCGGCAAGATGTCGCGCCACCGTGCAACTTATAGGACACAGTCTTGCAAGCGAGGATGCAGCGAGGTCGGCGGCCGATAGCCTGGATTCCGCCCCGGCGATCCTTATATCGGCGGCTCGATCACCGGACTCGACAGGTGGATGAAGGATTGGCTGCCAGGGTCGAATACCACCTGCACGAGGCGTTTCGCAAGCCGGGCGTGAAGTCGCGTACCCAGCTCGCGCCGCCGGATGGCGTGATCCGCGGGCGCTCGGCTCTAGCGAAGGAACTCGCTCACCCGGGCCGCGACGGCGGCGGGATCTTCGAGCAGGAACAGGTGGCCGCCGCCGGGGACGACGTGCAGCCGGGCGTCCGGGATGAGGCGGGCGAGGATGCGCCCGTTGACCAGCGGCACGATCGGGTCGTCGTCGCCGGCGAGCACGAGCGTCGGCTGGCGGAGCCGGCGCAGCCACGGCACGCTCGTCCAGCCGGCGATCGCGTACAGCTGGGCGAGGTAGCCGCGCATGCGTCGGCGCATGGGCGAACCGGGCCAGCGAGCCGTGCAGCAGCGCGTCGGGGTCGCGGCGGGCGGCGCCGCCGTAGACGTCGCCGGCGATGCGGCGGTAGTAGTCGGGCTGGTAGTAGCGGCGCGGCGTGGCCAGCGCCGAGCAGCACCCGCGGCGATCCGGGAACGCCGCCGAGCCCCGGACCCGGTCGCGGCCAGGACGAGCCGGCGAACGCGCTGCGGTGCCTGGTGGGCGAGCTGCTGGGCGACGCACGCCGCCGAGGGAGACGCCGAGCACGTCGACCGTGTCGAGTGCCCGAGCGCGTCGAGCAGCCGCTCCATCGTGCGGGCCACGCCCGCGCATCCGCCGCGGGCCAGGCGTACGGGTGCGAGCTCGCCGACGCCGGGCGCGTCGTAGCTGATCGTCTGCACGCCGACGGCGGTTCGAGCTCGTCGCTCGAACGGCGCCAGCATCTCGAGGCTGCGCGCCGATGCCCATGATCAGCAACAGCGGCGGGCCGTCGCCGCGGCCGCGGACCGCTATGCGCAGCCGCACGCCGTCGACGTCGACGAACGCGGATCGTCACGCGAACGCGCCGACACCGGTGATGTCCCGTCCGACGATGAGCGTCTGCATGGTCTCGGTGCCCTCGTAGGTGTGGATGCGCCTCGATGTCGGCCATGTGCCGCATGACGTGGTAGTCGAGCAGGATGCCGTTGCCGCCGAGCAGGTCGCGCGCCTCGGCGATGACCTGGCGGGCCTTGCGGGTGTTGTTCATCTTCGCGAGGGCGGCGATCGTGTCGGTGAGCGTGCCCTCCTCGATCAGCCGGCCGAGCCGCAGGCAGTACAGCTGCATGCGAGCAGACCTCGGCGAGCATCTTGACCAGCCGGTCCTGGACGATCTGGAAGCTGACCAGCGGCTTGCCGAACTGCGTGCGCTGCTGGCAGTAGTGCGGCGGCGATCGTCGTAGGCGGCGGTGGCGTGGCCGAGCGCGGCCCAGGCGACGGTGTTGCGGGTGCCGGCCAGCACCGCGGCCGGCGTCCTTGAAGCTGCTGCGCGCCGGGCAGCCGGTTCGCCTCCGGCGACCCGCACGTCGGTCAGCGTGATCTCGGCCTGCCAGACCGCGCGCAGCGAGCCCTTGCCGTCGATCGCGCGCGCGCGCGTAGCCCGGGCGTGCCCTTCTCGACGAGGAAGCCCTTGACCTGGCCGTCGGCCACGTCGCGGGCCCAGACCACGACGACGTCGGCGATCGTGCCGTTGCCGATCCACTTCTTGGCGCCGTTGATCACCCAGTCGTCGCCGTCGCGGCGGGCGGAGGTCTCCAGCGCGACCGAGTCCGAGCCGTGCGTCGGCTCGGTCAGCGCGAAGGCGCCGATGCTTCTCGAGCCGGGCCATCGCGCGGCAGCCAGCGCTGCTTCTGCTCCTCCGAGCCGAGCATGGCGATCGACTGCATGGCCAGGCCGGCCTGCACGCCGAGGAACGTGCCGAGGCTGCCGTCGCCGCGGTTGAGCTCCATGTGGACCAGCCCGGCGGCGATCGGGCTCATCGGCGGGCAGCCGTAGCCCTGCGATGCCGTCGCCGACGATGCCGAGCTCGGCCAGCTGCTCGATCAGCGGCCAGGGGAACTCGGCGCGCTCCCAGTAGTCGTTGATGACCGGCAGCACCTCGTCGTCGACGAAGTCGCGGGTGCGCCGCCAGTAGTCCAGCTCCTCGGCGGTGAGCTGGTCGGCGATGCGGAAGTAGTCGGTGCCGAGCGAGCGGCCGATCGTCGTCGTACATGGCTGACTCCTCAGCTGTCGAAGACGTAGGTGCCGGGGGCGTCGACCAGCGGCGGCAGGCCGCCGCCGCCGAGCTTGCTCCGGTGCGCGGCGTTCGCGCGCCGCAGCGCTCGGCCAGCCAGGCCGACGAAGTCGGGCCACCAGCTGCCCTGCTCGGTCTCGGCGCTCTGCGCAGCCACTCGTCCGGCGTCGGCCGGGTTGTCCGTGTTGACCTGGTAGCTCGCCTTGGGGTTGCCCGGCGGGTTGACCAGCGCCGCGATGTGGCCGCTGGTGGACAGCACGAACCGGGTCGTCGCCGCCGAGCAGCTGCGGTGCTGCGGTAGCAGTTCTGCCACGGGCGTGATGTGGTCGGCGATGCCGGCGACGACGTAGGTGTCGACGTCGACCCGGCGACAGGTCGACCGGCACGCCGAGCACGGTGAGCCGCGCCCGGCTCGGCGAGCGGGTTGTCCATGGCCAGGTCGACGAAGTCGGCGTGCAGCGCCGGCGGTCATCCGCGTGGTGTCGGCGTTCCAGAACAGGATGTCGAACGCCGGCGGCTTCTTGCCGAGCAGGTAGTTGTTGACCCAGTAGTTCCAGACCAGGTCGCCGGGCCGCAGCCAGGCGAACACCTCGGCCAGCGCCCGGCCGTCGAGGTAGCCCGCGCCGCCGGGACACGGCCTTGGCCGCGGCGGCCGAGCCGCCGGTCGGCCAGCGCCGCCGCGCATGCCGGCCTGCGCGGTGGTCGAGCACCGTGACGGCCAGGCGCGAACGCGGCGAGCCGGTCCGGCCGGCCGGTCGCCGGCGAGGTAGGCCGGCGGCGAGGCTGGCGAGGATGCCGCCGGAGCAGATGCCGGTCAGCACGGCCCGGTCGGCGCCGGCAGATCCGCTCGACCGCGTCGAGCGCGTCGAGGACCGCCTGGACGTAGGTGTCGAGGCCCCAGTCGGCGTGCCGGGCGTCCGGGTTGCGCCAGGAGATCATGAACACCTGCTGGCCCTGCCGGACCAGGTACTCGACCAGGCTGCGGCCCGGGCGCCAGGTCGAGCGCGTAGTACTTGTTGATCGTCGGCGGCACGATCAGCAGCGGCACCTCGCGGACCGGCTCGGTCTGCGGCGTGTACTGGATCAGCTCGAACACCTCGGTGCGCAGCACGACCGCGCCCGGCGTGGCGGCGAGGTTCTCGCCGACCGTGAACGCCGACGTGTCGACCATCTGCGGGATCCGCGGCGGCTGGGCCAGGTCGCGCGACGAGGTTGCGCGCCGCCGCGGACGAGGTTCAGCCCGCCGGTGTCGATCGCCGCCTTGGCCGACGCCGGGTTCACCAGCGGCACGTTGCTCGGGCGCCAGCGCCTCGAGCAGGTTCTCGGCCAGGAACCGCACCCGCTGCTCGTCGCGCCAGTCGAGGTCGGCGTCGGCGACCAGCTCGTCCGACGGTCGCGCCGGCGGCGAGGTAGGCCTGCACCAGCCGGCGCAGCACCGGGTTGCTGCGTCCACGCCGGGTCGGCGAAGCGCCGGTCGCGCGCTGGCGGGGCCGAGCGTCGAGCGTGCCGAGCGCGACCCGGCCGAGCTCGCCGGCGAGCGAGCCGCAGCCGCCGCGCGGTCGGTCGCGCGGCCGGCGGGCCAGCGCGGCCGGCGAGCTTGGCGGTCGGACGCGTCCGGCAGCGAACCGGCGCACCGGTGCCGAGCGCGGCGTCGACCAGCAGCGCGTCCAGCGGAGCGGCCTGGTCGGCCACGTCGGCTGCCGCTGCGGCGTGCCGTCGCGGCGGTCATCGGCGCCGACCTCGCGTCCGGCACGGTGATCTCGCGCTTGAGGATCTTGCCGGTCGGGCCCTTCGGCAGGGCGTCGACGAGCCACACGTGCCGCGGGTACTTGTAGGCGGCGACCTGCGCCTTGACGTAGCTCGCGCAGCTCGTCGGCGGTCGCCGTCGCGCCCGGGCTTGAGCACGACCGCGGCGCCGACCTCCTCGCCGAGCTCGGCGTGCGGCGATGCCGACCACCGCCGCCTCGGCGACCGCCGGGTGCTCGTAGAGCACCTCCTCGATCTCGCGCGGGTAGACGTTGTAGCCGCCGCGGATGATCAGGTCCTTCTTGCGGTCGACGATGAAGTAGTAGCCGTCCTCGTCGACGCGGCCCAGGTCGCCGGTGCGGAACCAGCCGTCGCGGGATCGCCTCGGCGGTCGCCTCGGGCTCGCTGCCAGTAGCCCTTCATCACGTTGTGGCCGCGGATCGCGATCTCGCCGACCTCGCCCTGCGGCGACGTCGTGCCCGTCGTCGTCGACCACGCGCATCTCGACGCCCCGGATCGGCGTGCCGATCGAGCCGGGCTTGCGCTCGCGGTCGGGGTGGTTGAACGAGGCCACCGGCGAGGTCTCCGACAGCCCGTACCCCTCGAGGACGATGCAGCCGAAGGCGTCCTCGAAGCCGCGCAGCACCTCGACCGGCAGCGCCGCGCCGCCGGACACGCACACCCGCAGCGCGGACACGTCGTACGTCGGCGCGGTCGCGGCACGTGCAGCAGCGCGATGTACATCGTCGGCACGCCCTCGAACACCGTGACCCGGTCGCGCGCCAGCACCTCGCAGCGCCTGCTGCCGGCGTCGAACCGCGGCAGCAGCGTCAGGCAGGCGCCGACCGCGACGGCGGCGTTCAGCCCGCAGGTCTGGCCGAACGAGTGGAACAGCGGCAGGCCGCCGAAGATCACGTCGTCCGGGCCGACCTGCGAGCAGGTCGGTCGCGGTCGACCTCGACGTTGCTGGTCAGGTTGGCGTGGGTCAGCTCGGCGCCCTTGGGCTGCCCGGTGGTGCCCGAGGTGTAGAGGATCACCGCGGTGTCGTCGTCGGCCGCGGTCGACGACCTCGGCGACCGGCGGTCGCGGCCGTCGAGCAGGTCGGCGAACGTCGCCGGGTCGACGACGATCGCCTCGGCGCCGCTCCGTCGGCGCCGGCCTCGGCCTCGGCGGCCGCGCCGTGCCAGGCGAAGATCAGCCGGCGCGCCCGAGTCGCCGCAGGTAGTAGGCGACCTCGCGCGCCTTGAGCAGCGGGTTCATCGGCACCACGACGCCGCCGGCCCGCAGCACGCCGTAGTAGACGACGGCGAACTCCGGGACGTTCGGCAGCATGATCGCCGACCCGGTCGCCCGGCGCGATGCCGCGGTCGCGCAGCAGTCCGGCGACGCGGGCGCTCGCGTCGTCGAGCTCGCGGTAGGTCAGGACGTCCCGTCGCCGAGGCGGATCGCCACCCGGTCGGGGTGAGCTGCGGAGGTGCGCGCGAGGCTGTCGGCAAGGTTCATGGCGGGTCCCTAAGCGACGGAGCGGACGGTGGAACTGACCCGACAATCGTCGGGCCGCGGGGGGCCGACCACGATGGGCGCAGGACACCATTGCCTGCGCCCGCTCGTTGTGCCCGCGCACAGTCGCGCCGCCTAAGCTCACGCCCATGACGACCCGGTGGTTGATCCGGTAGTGCGCGACCTCAGCCGAGCGTTGCTCCCACGGGTCGACGAGTTCGCGCAACGGATGGCCGAGCTCATCAGGTCACAAGAGCCTCTCTACGCCGAGGGGATCGCTGTCACCCCCGACGAATTGCGCGAGTCGTGCCGGGAGAACCTCGCGCTACGTCTTCGGTCGACTGGCCGGCGAGCCGAACATCGGCACCGAAGCGCCCCGTGCCACCGGCAGCCGGCGCGCCGAAGCCGGAGTGCCCCTTTCCGCGCTGCTCCACGCATTCCGCGTGGGCGGACGGCTGGTCTGGGAGTTGCTTGTCGAGCACGCCGACGGACACGCTCAAGACACTCTGCTGCGCTGCGCAGCCGACATCTGGGCCGTGTCCGACGACCTGGCCGCCGCGGTCACCGAGGCCTACCGCGCGACCAGCGCCGACCGCGCCCGCCACGACCAGCAACTTCGGTCCGCCCTGCTCAACGGCCTGCTCGACGGCCGACTCGGCGACGGCACCGACCTATGGGAATCGGCGGCCGCGCTCAACTCCCCCAGCACGGCACGTTCGTCGTTGTGGCCGCCGAGTGCCCGACCCCGGGCGAGGAAGCGCTCCCCGGCATCGAGGACGTTCTCCGCCGCCACGACGTCGTCTCAGCCTGGCGCCTGGACGCCCAGCAACAGGAAGGCCTCGTCGTACTCCGGCCGCGCTTCGACATCGCCCGGCTTTGCACCGAGTTGGCCGAGCCACGCACTCGGCCGGGTCGGCGTCAGCGAGCCGTACGGCAACCTCGAGCACACCGCGCCGGCGCTCCGGCAAGCTCGACTCGCCTGCGCCGCGGCAACCCCGCACACCACCGACCTGGTGCGCTTCGACCAGGAACCCGTCGCCGTCCTGCTCGTCAGCGCCCCCGACGCCGCGGAATCGACCGCCCGCCGCATCCTCGGCCCGGTACTCGACCTGCCTGACGACGACCGCGCCGTCACCATCGACACCGCCGCGCGTCTGGATCGACTCCGCCGGGTCGACCTCCACCGCAGCGACGCGACTCCACCTGCACCGCAACACCGTCCGCTACCGGCTGCGCCGCCTGGAAGAGCTCACCAACCGCAGCCTGGCCAACCCCCTCGACCTCGCCGAACTGCACGTCGCCCTCGAATGCGCCCGCATGCTCGGCGTCGCCTGACCAACGCCGATCAACCCGGACACAGGCAGTGGAACCTGACGAATTCGTTCCGTCCGGCCTTCTCCGACGACGCGTTGGCCCGGTCCGCAACCGACCTGCGCACCTCGTCGACGTTCGCCGCCGACCTCCGGACGAAGGCGGCCCCGGCGCAGGCCCAGCACCTGACGACCGAGCGGCCCGCGGCAGCCACATGACGCGCGGGATCAATCGAATGGCGTCGTTTCGCTAAGACTCATGCACAGTAGGCCTGCGATCAATTGCGGTAGTCGCCCCGGCGGAACTCGTCGACCAGGCTTGGGTGGGATGCAGACCAGTCGAGCTCGGTTCGGGCCCTGACAGCTGCGGTGGCCTGATCGAGCAGCAGGACTTCGGCGAAGTAGTCGCCGAGGCGCGCTCGGGCCTCGGCGTCGGAACCGGGGACGGCTCCTGGGGCGCCGGCCGCGACGGCGGCCGCGGCGGTAATTTCGGCGACCGTCGCGTTCGACCCGTTTCCGATTACGTAACGGCCGCGAGCGGAGTCGGTCTCCAGCACGCGCCGGAAGGCGTCAGCCAGGTCGGCGACGTGGACTGTCGGCCAGTGCTGTTGTCCGGTGCCGAGCATGATCAGGTTGCCGGCGGCGTCTCGGGGTGAGCCGAGAAGCAGCCCGGGAATCCCGCCGCCGCCGTCGCCATAAGCGACACCGGCCACGATCACGACTCCGCGCATGCCGGCCGCGTCGAGCACTCGGCGTTCGATCGGGACCTTCCACGACACCAGCGCGGGTGGATCGAATGGGGACTCCTCGGTGATGGCCGGGTTGGCCCCGTAGATCCACACACCGCTGACGTGGATGTAGGGCTTGCCGGTGCCGGCGAACGCATCGATCGCCGTATCGACCACTGCCGAGTCCAGGTTCGCGCTGGTGGCGTCACCGGGACTGGCGGTGTGGATGGCCCCGTCCACGCTGCGCAGCAGACTCACGACCGCCGATCGGTCGTACAGGTCGACCACGGCCGGTACGGCGCCGCGGGCGGCCACGATGCCGGCCTGGTCGTCGTCGCGAACCAGGGCCGTCACCTCGTGGCCGTTCTTCAGCAGTTCTGTCAGTACGTGCGATCCGATGAATCCGGTTGCACCGGTCAGTGCCACTCTCATCGCCCGTGCGCCTCCTACCTTGACTACGTGCATCACTTGACTGTTCAAGTGGAACATTCGATGACTTGAACTGTCAAGTGATTGCGCTCGACACGAGATGTGCCTCAACTGAGCAGATCCTCCGCCGGCCAAATAGTTCTCGCCGATTATGGCCGACTCTCACTTGAATGATCGAGTGATTGCTATGCTGACATGATGACCGGCAAGACCCACCGCGGTGCCGAGCAGCCGCCGGCGAAATGGCTGTCCGCCGGCGAACTGGACTCCTGGCTGTCCGTGGTGCGATTGATGACCTGGCTGCCCTGGTCGATCGAACAACAACTGCAGCGCGACTCGAACCTCGCCATGATCGAGTACCAGGTGCTGGCGATGCTCTCCGACAGTCCGGAGCGAACCATGCGGATGAGCTCGCTCGCCGAGGTCACCAACGCGTCGCTGTCCCGGCTGTCGCACCTCGTCAAGCGCCTCGAAGGACGTGGCTTGGTACGCCGCGAGCCCGACCCGACAGATGGCCGATTCACCAACGCGATCCTCACCGACCGAGGCTTCCAGACGCTCGCCGACGCAGCACCCGCACACGTGTCGCACGTGCGCTCCCTCGTCATCGACGCACTGTCACCAGAACAGCTGCGCCGCCTCGGACGCGACGCAGAACGCATCATGTCGCGCATCGACACCTCCGCAGGCACGTAGCGCCAGATCTGTCGCACTGCCGCGCCGGCGATGAGGTCCTTGATGCCTCGCGACCGCGAGTACCGCCGGCACGTGTGCACCTGGCGCTGGTCGTAGAACGCTAGGCGCGACGGCGTTCCGACGGGTCATCCGTACCCCATCCGGGAGATCGTCCTCGGCGTCCGGCTCGGCAAAGCCCTGCGATCCGCAGCCTCGGCGGCCGAGTCATCCCGGCCCGCCGGACTAGGCCTTGAGACCTACCCGGTCGTGAAATGTCGGCCCCTAACGGCCGATCCGCCAGGCCCCGGTGCGCTCCTAGCGTGATTGATGTCGGGCTCGCCGACAGAATCTGAGAGGTCTGAAGATGATCGAGGTCGAAAACCTCAGCAAGCGTTACGGCGACAAGGTCGCGGTCGACGGGCTCACGTTCACCGTCCAACCCGGCATCGTCACCGGATTCCTCGGCCCGAACGGGGCCGGCAAGTCCACCACCATGCGGATGATCGCCGGGCTGGACGAGCCGACCGCCGGACGGTGCGGGTCAACGGCGCCGACTACCGCGCGGCGTCCGCGCCGATGGCCGAGCTGGGCATGCTCCTGGAGGCGAAGGCGATCCACACCGGGCGGTCCGCCCGCAACCATCTGCTCGCATTGGCCCAGACCAACGGAATCGGCCGGCGGCGCGTCGACGAGGTCATCGACATGGTCGGACTGCGCGAGGTCGCCGGCAAACGGGTCGGCGGGTTCTCCCTCGGCATGGGCCAACGGCTCGGCATCGCGTCCGCTCTGCTCGGTGACCCGAAAGTGGTCGTGCTCGACGAACCCATCAACGGCCTGGACCCGGAAGGGGTGCTGTGGGTTCGCCACCTGCTCAAGGACCTCGCCGCCGAAGGGCGCACCGTGTTCGTGTCCTCGCACCTGATGAGCGAGATGGCCCAGACCGCGACCCGGCTGGTCGTCGTGGGGCGCGGCCGGCTGATCGCGGACACCACCGTCGATGAACTCGTCGCTCGCGCGTCGGGCAGGTCAGTCACCGTCCGCAGCCCGCAGGCCTCGCGCCTGCGTGAACTGCTGCTCGGACCCGACGTCGCGATCACGAGTGGGCACAGCGATCTGCTGCACGTGCAGGGACTGAACGCCGAGCAGGTCGGCACCATCGCCTGGCAGGCGCACCTGCCCGTATTCGAACTCGCCAGCCAAGAGGCGTCACTGGAAGAGGCATTCATGGAACTCACGCAGGACTCGGTCGAATACCGCTCGTCCGAGCGCACCGCGGCGGTGGCCGCATGACCGCCACCCTCACCCGCGAAAAGCCGATGCACGCGTTGGCGGCCCCGGCAATGAAGGTCACGCAAACCCGGGTGCTGCGCTCGGAGTGGACCAAGTTCCGCTCGCTGCGCTCGACGGTCTGGACGCTGCTCGCCGCAGTCGGGCTGGCCGTCGGCGTCGGGGCGCTGCTGTCCGCCGTGACCGCCGGCCAATGGGACACGTTCAACGCGGCCGACCGGCAGAGCTTCAACGCGATCAGCACCAGCCTGGACGGGTTCGCCTTCTCCCAGTTGGCCCTCGGCGTGCTCGGTGTGCTGCTCATCAGCGGCGAGTACGGCACCGGCATGATCCGTTCGTCGCTGACGGTTGTGCCGAAGCGCCTTCCGGTGCTGTGGGGCAAGCTCGCCGTTTTCGCCGCGGTCAGTTTCGTCGTCACCTCGGTGGCCAGCGTCGTTGTCGTTCTTCATCGGCCAGGCCCTACTGAGCGGCCAGAACATCGAGGCATCCATCACGGATCCGGGCGCGCTGCGGTCGGTCTTCGGTGCGGCGTTGTACGTCACCGTCGCCGGGATGGTCGGCGTTGCCCTCGGCGCTCTGCTCCGCAACACCGCAGCTGCGATATCGACCTTCGTCGGGGTGTTCTTCGTCCTCCCGCCGCTGACCCAGCTGCTGCCGTCGTCCTGGACCTCGCACTTCGTGCAGTACCTGCCGTCCAACGCCGGCGAAGCGTTGTACGGCGGCACGCATGGGGTGGCCCACGCGCTGTCGCCCTGGACGGGGTTCTCGGTCCTGGCCGCCTACGCGGTGGTACTTGTCGCTGCCGCCGCTTGGCGGCTCAAGAGCCTCGACGCCTGACGCAGGGATACTTCAGACCGTGAATCTGTTCGAACGCCCGCCCGTGCGCTCCGCGCGCTGGTGGGCGTTCGACGTGCTGGTGACCCTGGGTGTCGCTGTGCTGTCGGTTCCGACGTGGGGTCGGGCCCACGTCGGCCCGTTCTGGCTGCCGTTCCTGATCGGGCTGGTCATCACCGCACCCTTGGTGGTCCGCCGGGTGTGGCCCGTGCCGGTGTTCGCCTGGCTGTTCGTGTCCACCTGTCTGGTCACTTTGTTGGACATCCGCCTGGCCGGCGGCATCGGCCCGTTGGTCGCCCTCTACACGGTGGCCGCCTGGTGCCCCCGCGTGCAGGCCCTCGTTGCCGCCGCAGTGCTCGAGGCCGGTGCGATCGGCGTCGCGATCCGCATCCGCGGCGGTGGATGGTGGTACGCCAGCATCTTCCTCACCGGCATGGTCGCCGCGGCGCTCGGGCTGGGCCTGTATGCCGCGACCCGACGGGCCTATGTGCGAGAACTGCACGACCGCGCCGAACGCCTCGAACGCGAACGCGATCAGGCCAACGAACTCGCCGTCGTCACCGAACGCGCCCGCATCATCCGCGAAATGCATGACGTCGTCGCGCACAACCTCACTGTCATCGTTGCCCTCAGCGACGGTGCAGCGGGCTCCGCCCTGCGAGCGCCCGAGCGGGCCGCCGACATCATGCGGACGGTGTCGGCCACCGGTCGGCAAGCCTTGGCCGACACCCGCCAGGTCCTCGGCATCCTCAGCGAAGACCAGACCGACGACCGCCATCCCGTTCCAGATCTCGACGGCCTCGACGGGCTGATCGCATCGGTGCGGTCCGCCGGCCTGCCGGTGAGCTACGAGATCCACGGCGCGGCGGAGAAACTGCCATCCGGCGCTCAGCTCACGGTCTATCGCCTCGTGCAGGAAGCGCTGACCAACACGATGAAACACGGCGGCGGCAACACCCACGCGACCGTGCGACTGCGCTACCTACCCGGAGAACTCCACGTGGACATCGAGGACGACGGCGCCGGCGCGCCGGCCGCCGTGCCCGCAACCGTCGGCCGCGGACTGACCGGCATGCGCGAACGCGTGCACGCCTTCGGTGGCGAGGTGCAGTCCGGTCCACGATCACCCACCGGCTGGCGGGTATCGGCGCGGCTGCCCATCGACGATGCGCTGCGCTCATGATCAGCGTCCTGCTCGTCGATGACCAAACCCTGCTGCGGCTGGGCTTTCGCCTGATCCTCGAAGAGGAACCGGACCTGACCGTGGTCGGTGAAGCCGGCGACGGCGCGGCCGCAATCAGCATGACGGCGGCGCTTCAGCCTGACGTCGTACTGATGGACGTGCGGATGCCCGGCATCGACGGCATCGACGCGACCGCCGCCATTGTCGCGACCGGCGGACCGTCGAAGGTGCTGATCCTCACGACGTATCGACCTCGACCAGTACGTCTACGCCGGCCTGCGCGCCGGGGCGAGCGGCTTCCTGCTCAAGGACGCCCCGCCGGCCGACCTGCTCGCGGCCGTCCGAACCGTGGCCGCAGGCGACGCCGTGCTCGCCCCGACGACCACCCGCCGGCTGATCAACCGCTTCGTCCCCCTGCTTCCCGATCCGCAACAGGCCACGCATCGCGACCGCGTGCTCGACAAGCTCACCGACCGCGAACGCGAAGTCTTCCGGCTCATCGCGGCCGCCAAGTCCAACCGTGAGATCGCCGCCGAGATGCACCTGTCCGAAAGCACCATCAAGATCCACGTCGGTCACATCCTGACCAAGCTCGACCTGCGCGATCGCGTCCAGGCCGTCGTCCTCGCCTACGAGTCGCGCCTGATCACCCCGGAAGGCTCGTGAATCCGCGCGAGGTGGGCCCTACGCGCGGGCGGCTTCAGCCGAGCAACTGGAGGTCCACCGCGTTGGCCATCGCCTGCATGCCGACCGCGTTCGGGTGGAGGTGATCGCCCGAGTCGTAGCTGGGGTAGAGGGCCTTCGGGTCGGCCGGGTCACGCATCACCTGGTCGAAGTCGATGACACCGTCGAACGCGCCGCCGGTGCGGATCCAGTCGTTGGCGGCCTGCCGGATGGCCTCCGCGGAGGCGCTGTAGTAGCCATTGCCGTAGTCGGGAAGCATCGTGGCGCCGATGATCCGCACGCCGGCCGCGTGCGCTTGCGCGATCAGGTTCCGGTAGCCGTCGATCAGGTCCTGAGTGGTGAGCGGCGCCCCGTTCGGCCCGGCATTGTTGCCGATGTCGTTGATGCCCTCGAGCAGGATCACGTCGCGCACGCCGGGCTGGCCGAGCGCATCGTGACCGAACCGTTTGATCGCGCTGATCCCCTGCCAGATGTTGGGCACGTCGGTGAGCACGCGATTCCCGCCGATACCCGCATTCACCACCGCCATTTGGTCTGTTCCGACCGTCAGCCGCCGGGACAGGTCCTCCGGCCACGTGGCGTACGCACCGATCGGGGTGTTGTAGCCGTCGGTGATCGAGTCGCCGAAGGTGACGACCGTGCCGGTGGCTTCGGTGGACGTCACCTCCAAACCCGACAGGTAGTACCAGGATGTCCGGGCATCGACGTAGCTGCCGGCGCCGTCCTCGGCGGTGTGGTCGCCCGGCTACCGAGAGGTAACTGGTGTCGAAGGCGTCGGAGTGCCAGGTGGCCGAGGTCGTGGCCTGGGGCAGATCGACACTGACCAGCAGGGTTTCGTCCGCGCCGACCGTCATCTGGACCGGGTCGCTCAACACCTCTTCCCCGGTGGGAATTGTGAAGGCTTTAGCGTGGCCGACCGTCACCGGGTGACGCGTGCCCGGTACCGCCGTCGCCCCGCTGGCCTGCTCGGCGACGGCGACGGCACCCACCACAAGCGGCGACGTGCTGCGCAGGTTGGACAGCTTGAACCGCAGCGATCGGCCGCCAATGCTGGTGTGCACCACCATGCGAATCGTCTGGTTGTCGAAAGTGGGGCCACCGATCGTCATGCTCGGCCCCCAGGTGGCGAACAGGTGTCCGGCGCTCGGCGCAGCACCGGCCGCGGCTGCACCGGACGCCATCACCGTCGCCGCCACAAGTGCCGCGGTCGTTGTGCCTGCTCTTCTGCTGCTCACCGGATCCTCCGCTTGATGCGTGACGAGTGGCTGTTAGGGCTGCGGGAACACCTGCACCTCGGCCAGCGCGAGGTAGTTCGTCCCGGCGAGTTGGACCATGACGTAGCGCCCTTCGGTGCCGACGGGCAGCTGAGTGGGCCGGCCGATCGTGCCGGTCTGGTGGCTCGACCAGACACCTGCCTGCGCGGCCTGCTGATCCGGTGTCAGCGAGTGGTCGAACGGCGTGTCGGACACGAAGACCCAGTAGTCGGTGTCGCGATCGGTGCAGCAGTCGGTGCGGTTCCAGAGGTTGACGCCCGCGATCTGCTGCGGGCTGCCGAGGTCGACCTGCCACCACGCGTTGGTGTCGAGGTCCGTGTGCGACAGCGAGCCCGCCCCGAACGAGCCGCTCGTGTTGCCGTCGACCGCGTTCGAGGCCGGGCTGTCGAACGCGGTCGACGACTGCGTCGCCGGCTTGCCCTGGGCGATGTCATCCGACAGGCCGTAGGTGTAGCTCGCGTCGGTGATGTCACTCGTGCCGGCCGCGGTGGTCACGGTGATGTTGCCCTGGAAGACGGGGTCCGGCAGCGTGGCGGCGAGCTGATTCGGTCCGATGTAGCCGACCGCGGTGGCCGCCGCGCCGTCGATGTGCACCTGCGAGTCGGGCGTGAAGCCGCGTCCGAGATCAGCACCCGGTGGTCCTGGATGGGGCTCACGACAGCGACCTCCGGAGCGCGAGCCGTGGTCAGGGCCACGGCCGGGCCCTGCAGCCCGGCGCCGGACAGGACGTTCGACGGGATCGCGCCGACGCCGGGGTTGGGGTCCAGCAGCGTGTTTCCACCGCCGTCGACGAAGTCGGTGCCGACGTTGTCGCAGATGTAGATGTTGAGCCGACCGACGTGGTAGCTGTTGCGGACGATGATGTGGCCGGTCGTCGAGCAGCCGCCGTTGAAGTTCCCACCGTCGGCGTACTGGACGTCTCCGTCCATGACGATGTACGCGCTGCCCTCGTCGTTGTAGTTGGCGAAGCTGGTGTGCCCGTTGCCGAAGGTGACGTTGCCGCTGATCGTGAGGCCGTGGTCCAGGCTCTGCCCCTGCGGTCCGTTCGTGTAGATCGGGCCGCCGTCGGACCGCACGTCCATCACGTTGTAGATGACGTTGTCGAGATGACGTTGTCGGCCATCACGTTGGGGTTGGTGAACGGCGTGGTCGCGTTGGTGTGCCAGCCGCCCCAGCCGAAGCTGATGCCGCTGTAGGGCAGATCGCCGACCTCGTTGTGGCTGATGGTGGTCTTGCGCGAGTAGCCGCCCCAGATGCCGACCGCGCCGGTGTACTCGACGCCCACGTTGTGCACGTAGTTGTCGGTGATCGCGTTGTCTACGGCGATCTCGGCGCCGGACTTGACCCCGACGTCGCGCAGCGACAGCGTCCCGTGGCCGGCCATCTGGATCATCAGGTAGCGCCCGGCCGTGTCGGTCGGGACGGTGGTGCTGCCCGGTGCGTCGGCGCTCTGCCAGCTCGACCACACACCCGGTTGGCCGACTTGCTGCTGCGGCGTGAGGCTGGTGTCGAACGGTGTCGACGACACGAAGACCCAGTAGTCGCCGAGCGGCTGCGCGGCGGTGATGTTCGTTTGCCACAGTGGCCGGACGCTGCCGAGGTCGACCTGCCACCAGGGATTGTCCTGGTCGAGCGTCCGGCTGCTCGTGCTGCTCTGGACGTCGACGGCGCGGCCGGCGGTGTCGCTGCCTTGCGTCGAGGACTGCGCGGCTGGAGCCCCGTGGGAGATGTCCGTCGCGAGCGCGGTGGGCTGTTGGTCGTCGGTGGTACCGAACTCGATCCCGTTGCCGGACACGTCATCGACCTCGTTGCCGGAGAACGCGTCACCGCGCGCACCGTGGTAGGCGCCGAGCCCCGCCGCGCCCAGATGCTCGAAGGTGCTGCCGGTGACGGTGACGTTGCGCGTGCCGACGAGGTCGACGGCGGCCGGCGGGCGAGTCCAGGCGGCGAACGGGCAGGTTCCGGCGGGGGCGACGTAGTTGCACAGGCCCTGGCTGTTCGCCGCGCCGGGACCCTGCAGGTACATCGTGGCCTGTATCTCGGGGAACCCGTTGTCGCCACTCGGCTCGAGCCAGGTCGTGTAGGCGAACGTGATGCCGCTGAACGTCACGTCATGCAGCGGGTCGTCTGCCGTGCTCGAGGTCGTCACCAGTTGCTGCAGGACGGGCGCGACGAAGTGCATGGCCGCGACGTCCTGGCCCGGCCGTGCGTCGTAGTAGATCTCGTGGCTCGACTCGTCGAGGTACCACGTTCCGGGGCTGAGCAGCTCGTAGGCGTTCTCGATCCGGGACGGCGTGGCCGAGCTGTCGAGGGCGGGGAAACCGCCCGACGGGTTGTCACCGTCGGGCGCTACCGGGCTGCTGGGCAGCTTCATGTTGGACCAGCACGGTTGGCGCATCGTGATGACGCCTCCCTCGATACTGGCGACGTCGCAGCGTGGCTGGGTCCACGCGCCGTGCCCGCCGTCGAATACGAACTCGATGTTCGAGGGGTTGCGCCACGACGCCAACGTGTCGTCGGCGGCGAGGAAGCCGTCCGCGGTTTGGGTCAGCGCGACCGGGCTCTGCCCCGAGCTGCGGGGAATGCGGACACCGTCGGCGTACAGCTGGCGGGTATCCAGGTTCGCGGCAACCGGCGCGACCCACACGTTCGGGTCGTTCGCCGAGGTGTGCCATCCCGTGACGGACACGCCGCCGCTCAGCACCGGCCGGCCGGTGCCTTGCGGCTCCCACACGATCCGGTGGCCGGCGCGGCCGGAGTCCTGCGGACCGAAGTCGAGAGGAGCGGCGAGCTGGTACGTGCCGCCCGCGAGCTCGACGTGCACGTCAGCGGAGCTGCGCTGGATCGCCTTGGCCGCCGCGGCCTTGGCGGCGCTCAGCGAGCACGGCTTGTCGACCGAGCAGATCGTCCCGCTGCCACCGGGCGCGGCGAAGATTCCGGCGACGTTCGCGGCCGCCGGCGTGGCCGTGCCGACCAGCGCGGCCGCGGAGGCGGCGAACGCGAGCGCGGCGGTCGCCGTGGCGACGCCTCGGCGAGGTAGACGAGAGAACATCGCAGGACCTTTCCGGTCGAGGGTCGGGGGCTAGAGGCCCGGGCGTGCTCATGACGCGATCTCCGCGTGGATCATGCGGATGACCTTCTGGCTGACAGTCGCGTAGCGGTGGTCGTTGTCGAGCTCACCGACGATCCGGTAGCCGCTCATGACGGCGATCCGGTCGGCGAGGCGTGATCATCTCGGGGAGGTCGGAGGAGATCAGCAGAATGGCGATCCCGGTATCGGCGAGGCCGGCGATCAACTCGTGGAAGGCGGCCTTGGTCCGGACGTCGATGCCGACCGTCGGCTCGTCGATGACCAGGACGTCGCAGTCGGCGGCGAGCCATTTCGCGAGGCTGAGCTTCTGCTGGTTGCCGCCGGAGAGCTGTCCGGCGAGCTGCGTCCGGGCGCCGAGATCCGCAGGCCGAGCTGTTCGCGGTATCGCTCCACCAGCGCCCGCTCGTCCTTGCCCGCGGACCAGGCCGGCGCGTGCCAGCCGCCGCCAGACGGTGACCGCGACGTTGCGGGCGACCGTCTGGTCGAGGAAGACGCCCTCGTCCTTCCGGTTCTCCGTGACGTAGCCGAGCCGATAGCGCCGCAGCGCCTCGCCGCACGCTTCGGATCGCCACCGGCTCGCCGTGGATGCGCGACGGTGCCGCCGGTGATCGCGCCGAGGCCGAGCACGGCGCGGGCCAGCTCACTGCGGCCGGCGCCGACCAGGCCGTAGAGACCGACTATCTCGCCGGGACGCACCCCAGGCTGATCCCCTCGTGGCCCTGATCGGTCGAGACTTCGTCCAGCTCCAGCGCAGGCACTGCGCGGCGGTCGACGGCACGCGTGTCGAGGTGCAGGTCGGCGTGCGCGCGGCCGACCATCATCGTCACCACGTCATCGCGCGTGTGGTCGGCGAGCGGCTCGGCCTCGGCCACCGTGCGGCCGTCGCGCAGCACCGTCACGGTGTCCGCCACGGCGAACACCTCTTCGAGCTTGTGGCTCACGAGCACGATCGAATGGCCCTGGTCCCGCAGCGGCGCACGACCGTGTAGAGGCGCTCGGCCTCGTCGCCGGTCAGCGAGGCCGTGGGCTCGTCGAGCAGCAGCACCGGTGCTGTCGACCGCGAGCGCCTTGGCGATCTCGACGAGTTGCGTCTGGGCGACGGACAGCTCGCCCACCGGGCGATCGAGCTCCAACTGCACGTCGAGCAGCGCCAGGCAGCGCGCGGCGAGGTCGCGCATCGCCCGGCGGTCGACGAACCCCCGACGCCTCGGCCCGGCCTGCAGCACGATGTTCTCGGCGACAGAGAACGCCGGGACGAGGTTGCGCTCCTGGTGGACCACGCCGATGCCGGCCCGTTGCGCGTCGAGGGGTCGGGCGAACGTGATCTCGGTACGGGCGCCGTCGTCCTCGATCCGCGACAGCCGGCCGCCATCCGGTCGGTAGACGCCGGTAAGGACCTTGATCAGCGTGCTCTTGCCGGCGCCGTTCTCACCGAGCAGGGCGTGGATGCTGCCGGGTTCGAGCCGTAGGTCTGCCTCGTCGAGGGCCCGCACACCCGGAAACACCTTGACGATCTTTTCCGCGGTGAAGGTCATCGCCGGCGACCTCCGCCACAGCGTCGGACGGAACTGGTGTCGATCGAGCACGGCCGCCGAGGACCACCGCGCCGATGATGAGGTCGACCCAGCGAGCGGTTGATGTGAGTACTGCGCCTGGGCCACGTCGACCAGCCGGATGATGAACGCCGCCAGGCAGGTCCCGAGGACCGCGACGACGCCGCCGGCCAGGGCCACGCCACCGATGATCGGCGCGGCGAAGCTGGGCAGCAGCAGATCGTCGCCGATCGAGGCGTTCACCGAGCCGGACAGCGCGACCATGACGACGCCCGGCGACGCCGGCGAGCAGGCCGGACGAGCACGTGTGCGCACGACGATCGCGCGGTCGTTGGAGATGCCGGACAGCCGGGCCGCGAGCGGGTTGCCGCCGCTGACGCGAGCAACTGCCGACCCGACACCGCGCGGCGGAAGAACACGGCGACGGCCCCCGCGACGACGAGCGCGAAAAGGAACACGTTTGGCAGGCCGAGCACCGAACTCCTGGCCGAGTCACCGAGCCGCCAGCGAGTAGTTCTGGAATGTGCCGGTGCCGTTGACGCCGTACCGCAGCCCGTCGATCGGTCATCGTGGCCAGCGTGACGATGAAGCCGTTGATCCTGGTCGGCCGACGACCAGCAGGCCGTTGACGCAGTCCGATCGCGCCACCGAGCAGGACCGCGGCAACGACGGCGATCGGCGCCGGCGACGCGGCCCGCACCATGAGCCAGCGGCGCAACCATCGCGGTGAACCCGCTGAGCGCGCCGACACTACAGGTTCATCTGCCCGACGGCGAGTACCGCCATCTGGGCGAGCCCGACGAGGATGGGCACGGCCAGGTACTGGAAGAACGCCTTGAGCGTCGCGCCGCTGAGCATGTTGCCGCGGTCGTACTCGCGAGGACGACGAACCCGGCGACGGCGATCAGCAGGAGCGTCAAGTCCGAGCCGCGCAGGAACGAGCGGGCGCGCGCCCGGTGGCGTCGCCCGACCTGCGGGCCTCGCTGAAGCTCACGTCCCGCGGAGTGAAGCGTCGAACTCATGCCCGCGCCCGCCGATCGGCGAGGACGTGCCGCACCCGGTCGAGCGAGAGCGCGACGAGGAGCACGAGCCCGATGAAGATGTTCAGGTCCTGCACCGAGAAGTTGAGCAGGTTGAGTCCCGTCCGGATGACTTCGGTCAGCGATGCCCCCAGCACCGTGCCGAGGACGCTGACCGACCCGCCGGACAGCAGCGTGCCGCCGAGGACCGGAGCGAGGAACGACGGAAGCAGGAACGAGTTGCCGATGTCGGCGGTGAACGCACCACTGTTGACGGCGAGCAGAAATCCGGCCAGCGCGGCGAGCGTGCCGGACAGCGCGTGCGCCTGCATGATGCGGCGTGAGGTCGCGATGCCGGAGAGCCGAGCCGCCTGGAGATTCGAGCCGGTCATCGAGCATCTCGCGGCCGATGCGCGTGAGCCGGTAAAGAACGGCCACGAGCAGCGCAGCGGACAGCGCGATGGGCAAGATCAGCGGTATCGGCGGCCCGCAGACGTTTCCGGCGCAGTAGTCGCTGAAGGTGTCGTTGCGCAGCGTGCCCATTCCGGCGGGGTGGACGGGAAACGCGACGCCGTCGCCGACCCCGCTGTAGAGGAGCGAGACGAGGTCCGGCGAGGGCGAAGTCGAGGGCGAGCGTCACGACGAACGAATTGACCCCGGTGGTCGTGATGATCCAGCCGGCGAATGCACCGAGCCGCGGCACCGACGACGAGGCCGATCAGCAGGCCGACCACGAGCGGCACCGAGAGGTGCTGGTAGCACCACCCCATCGCGAACGCGGAGATCGCAGCCATGCGCGGGACGGCCAGGTTCATGTGCCCGAGCGACAGGACGCTGAGCTGGGCGAGCCCGACGACGAGGAAGACGCTGACGTCCTGCTGCATCGGCACGAGGGTGAGACTCGTGTCGAGGAATGACGAGCGCACCGACGAGAAGACGACGACCAGTACCGCGATAACGACCAGCAGCCCGAAGCGCGGGTTCGCCCAGAACGGCAGGCCACGAACGGGACGCGACGCCGCGGGCTCGATCGACTGATCATCGGTCGCCGGCGTAACGCCACGGTGCCGCGTGGTGACGGTCATTGCTCACACCACCCGAAGGTCGTCGATCGCGTCCCGGTCCCAGTCGATGCCGAGCCCGGCGCGGCCGGCGCCACCGCCTGGCCGTCCTCGATCGCCATCTCGGTACGGGTCATCGCGCGCAGCTGCGGGATGTGCTCGACGTACCGGCCGTTGGGCACGGCGGCGCGAGGCTGACGTGCAGCTCCATCAGGAAGTGCGGGCACACCGGCGACGTTGAACGCCTCGGCCAGATGCGCGACCTTGAGCCAGGGCGTGATGCCGCCGACCCGGGCCACGTCGACCTGGACGATCCCGGCGGCGCCCGCTGGAGGTACTCGCGGAACTGTGCGACGAGTACATCGACTCGCCCACCGCGATCGGGATCGACGTCGACGGCCGCGAGCCGCACGTGGCCCGCGATGTCGTCGGCCGGCAGCGGCTCCTCGAACCAGACGAGGTCGAGCGGCTCGAACAGCCGCGCCCGGCGGATGGCCTCGGCGCCGTCATCGACTGGTTCGCGTCGACCATGATATCGATCGCCGGCCCGACTGCGGCCCGCACGGCCGCGCAGCCGCTCGACGATCCTCCTGCCGCGTCGGCTTGCCGATCTTGATCTTGACGCCGCGGGCCCCTGCGCCTGCGAGGCGAGCGCGCGCCGGCAACGAGCTCGTCGATCGTCAGATGCAGCCAGCCGCCCTCGGTGTCGTACAGCGGGCACGCGGTCCTCGGCACCCACCGGCGAGCCGCCACAGCGGCTGACCCGGCCCGCTGGCAGCGCGAGTCCCACAGCGCCGTGTCGACCGCCGCCAGCGCCAGCGACGTGATCGCACCGACCGTGGTGGCGCGGGTCGAGCAGAACAGGTCGCGCCAGATCGCCTCGACGCGTCCGGGCGTCCGCGCCGATCAGGCGGGGGAGCAGGTGGTCGCGCAGCATCGCCAGCACGGCGGTGCCGCCGGTGCCGATCGTGTAGGTGTAGCCGAGGCCGAGGAGCCCGTCGTCGGTGCTCGACTCGACGAAGACCGTCTCCTGCTTGAGGAACGACTGGACGGCGTCCGTGCGGACCGTCTCGACCGCCAAGGTCGACGAGGTACGCCTCGGCGCGCGTGATGGTGGGCACGACTGCTCCTGGGTCTCCGGGCGGGGCCGCACTAGCAGCTGAGGTACTTGCCGTCGAAGTCGGTCTTCAGCTGGTCGGTCTCGGCCTGCCGCTGCTTGTCGTACGTCGTCACGTTGGACTTGGTGACGACGAAGGAGCCGGAGTTGACGGCCACGCCCGGTGTCTTCATCGTGCAGCCACCGGCCAGCTTCATCAGCGCGTACGCGCCGATATAGGCCTGGCCGAACGGGTTCTGCACGATCGTCGCGGTCACTGCGCCACTCTTGATCCCGGCCAGGATCGTCGGGTCGTCGTCGATGGCGATCACCTTGATCGGGAGCCCGGACTTCTGCACCGCGGCGGCGAGGCGACGGCCGGGTTGTACGCCGTGTTGACGATCGCGTTGATCTGCTTGCCCTTGGCGGCGAGCAGGTCGGCCACCGCCTTCTGCGCGGTTTGCAGGTCGGTGTCGATGTCGGTGACGGTCTGGATGAGCTTCACCTGGCCGCCGGTTTCGGCGACGGCCTTCTTCACACCGGCAATGCGGCGCTGCGTGTTCGAGTCCGTCTTGTTGCCCGTGAGGTGGACCAGGTTGCCCGAGCCGCCCATCGCGTCGATGGCCGACTTTGCGGCCTTGTAGGCCGCTTCCTCGACGTCGGTGGCCAGGCAGAACGACGCGTCGTCCGTCGTACCGGCCGGGCACGATCCGAGCGACGCGTCCTTGAGGCCCTTGCCCTGGAGTTGCTGGAAGGTCGAGTTGATGTTGTCGGGGGACACCCCGAAGATCCCGAATGCGTTGTAGCCCTGCGCGGCGAGCGACTGCAGCAGGCTGTTCTGCTTCGTCTGATCCCAGCCGGACGTCTCGTTGAAGGTCACACCGCCCAGCCCGAAGTCGTGCTCGGCCTGATTCATCGCGGTCTTCCACGGCTGGAAGTACGGGTGCGGGCCGCCGGGCACGTAGGCGATCTTCACCTTCGCCGGCGCCAGGCCGTGGCTGCCGCCGCCTCCCTGCGCATCGCTCTTCTTCGCGCAGGCGGCGGCGCCGCACACGAGCGCGACCACCGCGACGGTGGCAAGCACACGGTCTGGTCGCAGCGATCGAGTGATGCGCATCTGAGTACCTCTCTGTTGGGGCAGCCGCACCGACTACGGGCCGGCCTCGACGTAGGGCTGTAGGGCAGCGGGATAGTCCAATCCCGCGGGAAGCGCTATCCCGGGCGACGTCGGCGCGTGGACGAGGCCCCCGGCGTCGACCTCCGGCTTCTTCTGGACCTGGTTCGACGTGATCAGCGACTCGTAGTACGAGGTGTTGGGGATGGCCATGCACAGGTGGGCGTTGACGATGTCTGAACCGTGCACCTCCGCGCGCAACTGGAAGCTGTCCGCGAGATGCGCGATCCGCATCGCGCCGGTGATACCGCCCTTGTCCTGCGCACTGGTCCGCACGTAGCCCGCCGTACCGGCGGTGATGAAGTCCGCGACGTTCATGTGCGCCCCGTCGGAGGTCTCGGCGACCAGCAGCGGTACGTCGACAGCTCGGCGAGACGCCGGTACGCGGTAACTCCGAACTCCCGCATCGGCTCCTCGTACCAGGTGTAACCGACCTCCGACAGCGCTCTCCCGACGTAGACGGCATCGGTGAGGTCGAAGCCGGCGGAGCCGTCGTACATCAGCGGAACGTCGTCGCCGACGTGAGCGCGCAGCTTCTGGCCCAGGTCCGCGTCGGCGCGCGCATCGCCCCAGCCATGCAGCTTGATCGCTTTGTACCCGGCCTCCAGGCACTGGTCGGCGACCTCGAGGTACTCCTCCACCTACGAGAACGTCACGGTGCTCGCGTACGCGGGGATGGCGTCCCGGTAGGTACCGAGCAGTTGATGAACCGGGAGGCCGGCGGCCTTTCCGGCCAGGTCCCACAATGCGACGTCGACCAGTCCGAGGGCCGTAGATCGGAAGTTCCTCGATCCGGTCCAGCTCCCACAAGCGATGCCAGAGGTACTCGCGCTGCAGCGGGTCGGCCCCGATGAGTTGCTCGCGCAAGACGCGATCGACGATGTCCTCGACAGCGGCCGCCATGCCGGGCCGGCTGGCCAGCGCAACGCCGGTCGCCCCAGCGTCGGTGCCGATGCGCAGTACTGCAGCTTCGCCGTCCGGTGCCGAGCCAAGCAGTCCGCGCCGCCAACTGAAGGCCGGATCGGCGCCGGGCAACGGCACCCGATAGGCCTCCACGTGGGAGATGCGCACGACGCGACCCTTCATACGGTTTGTGACGGGGACAACAGGCGGAAACATAATTCGTCATACGAATGACGTCAACCCTTTCCTCGCCTATGCTCCTGTTCAGGACCACGACGAGCGGATGGCGATGGCGGCACCAGACGAAGAGAACCCGGCCGCGAGCGCAGGCGAAGTGAACCTGCCCGCATGGCCCCGCCGCCCTACTCGACTCGCGACCGCAGTGGTCGAAGACCTGGTCGACCGCGTCGTGGCCAGTGAGATTCCAGTAGGCAGCGCACTGCCCACCGAACCCGCCCTCTGCGAGATGTTCGGCGTCAGCCGCACCGTCGTCCGCGAGGCAGTGAAATCGCTGGAGAGCATGCGCCTGGTCCGAGCCCAGCAAGGGCTCGGCACCCGGGTCCGCGCCATAGTCGACTGGGACCTGCTCAACCCGATCGTGCTGGCGGCATCAGTGCGGCACGACGCCGAGCGCTCAATCCTGGAGGACCTCGTCAGCGTGCGGCGCGCGCTGGAGGGGCAAATGGCCGCTCAAGCGGCCAAGGCCGCCTCGGATGCCCAGCTCGCGCAGATCGAAGCCGCACTCCGGCAGGTGCAGGCAGAAGGCGAGGACACCGCACGGTTCTTCCGCGCCGACCTCGCCTTCCACGACGCGATCATGGAAGCGTCCGGCAATCGGTTCGCGCGAGCGGTGATCCGAGCCGTGAACACCGAGGCCTTCCGGAGCGTGCGCTACATCGGTGAGCCGACCCGCGAGGACTGCCGGCAGTCCAACCGCGAGCACCAGGAGATCTACGACCAGTTGCGGGCGCGGGACGCGACGAACGCCGCTCGCGCGATGGACGACCACATCCTCGGCTCCTGGCTCAAGCGCCGACCGCACGACTGACGCCCGTTGTCCACTGCCCGTGACCGTTCAGCCGATCCTTGTGTCGATTTTCGTTCAACTTTGGGGAGTATTGACGGATTCTGGTCGACAGCGTAGAAACTGCGGGCATGTCGCTTCGCCTGATTCGGACCACTCTTCGCAGCATCGCGTTGCTTGTGCTCGTCACCGGGTTGGTGCAGACGCCGGCGGCCCAGGCAGCTAGTACGGGTGGGGCCGACCGGCCGTACCTCGGCTGGTCGTCGTGGAGCGCGCTTCGCTGCGACGTGAACGATCAGGTCATCCGCGAGCAGGCCCTCGCAATGCATCGGCAGCTCCAGTCGCACGGCTACCGCTACGTGAACATCGACTCCGACTGCTCGAATCAGGTCGACGGCTCCGGGCGCAAGGTCTACGACCCGGCGAAGTTCCCGGACGGCATCGCGCCGCTCGCTGCGTACGTGCACGGACTCGGCCTGAAGATCGGCGTGTACACCACGCCGGGGATCCCGATCCCGGCCGTGCAGGCCAACACGCCGATCGCCGGCACGCCGTACCACGCCCGCGACATCATCTACCCGCCCGACGGCACGCACCCCGGCAATGACCTGTGCCAGTACGGCAATACCTTCCAGATCACCTGCCGCATCGACTACAGCTTGCCCGGCGCGCAGCAGTACATCGACTCCTCGGCGGCGCTGTTCGCGTCGTGGGGCGTCGACCTCCTCAAGCTCGACGCCGTGTCGCCCGGGTCGAGCACGACCAGCTACGACACTCGTCCCGACGTGCACGCCTGGTCGACGGCGCTCGCGGCGACCGGCCGTCCCATCCAGCTGATCCTCTCGTGGCACCTCGACGTGACCGAAGGCGGTTTCTGGCAGGCCAATGCCAATGGCTGGCGCATCGACGACGACATCGAGTGCTACAACACCTGCCCGACGTTGACTACGTGGTCGAACCCGTTCGGGTACACGCGCGACACGATCGTGTCGCGGTTCTTCGACGCGGTCCCATGGGCGCAGTACGCCGGACCCGGCGGCTGGAGCAACCTCGACTCGCTCGACGTCGGCAACGGGCCGGCGGACGGCCTGACCGACACCGAGCGCCGCTCCGCCATGACGCTCTGGGCCATCGCCGGCGCGCCCCTCTACAGCGGCGACGACCTCACGTCGCTCGACAAGACCGGGCTTGGCATCCTGACCAACGACCGCGTCCTCGCCGTCGACCAGGCCGGCGTCGCCGGGCATCTCGTGGGCGCCGCAGCGCCGTACCGCTCATGGTCGGACCAGCAGGTATGGGCGGCGCACGAACCCGACGGCACATATGCGGTCGCGCTCTTCAACCTCGCCGGACGCGCGGAGCCGGTCACCGTCCGGTGGCAGGATCTCGGCTTCTGCGGCGCCGGGTCCGTCACCGACGTCTGGAACGGACAGTCCCGCGGCATGCACCCCGAGGGCACGACCGCGCTGCTGCCCGGCCATGGCTCGAGCCTCCTGCGCGTGCAGCAGGTCGGCTCGTCGTCCTGCCCGCCGGCCGCGCCCGCGCCGTCCGCGCAGAGCTACGAAGCCGAGGACCCCGGCAACACGATCACGGCGCCGGCGTCCGTCAACTCGTGCTCCGGCTGCTCCGGCGGGATGAAGGTCGGCAACCTCGACAACGGCGCGGCGGTGCGGTTCAACGACGTGAATGTCACCCGCGCCGGCCAGTACACCTTGACGATCGGCTACGCAGCAGACGACGAACGCACCGGCTACGTAAGCGTGAACGGCGGCCCCGAGCAGTTGGTCGGCTTCTTCCCCCGCACCGGCGGCTGGGACACCGTCGGCGAATATCGCGTCCGCATCAACCTGCACGCAGGCACGAACACCATCACCTACCTCACGCACGCCGGGCCGAGCACCTTCCCCGGCCCGCGGACGTACTCGCCGGATCTGGACCGGATCACGGTTCGCGCGAGCACCACACTGTGAGCCACGCCGGACCGAGGCGCTGAGTGGGGAGACGATTCCACGCTCGCGTAGTTATGGCACGACGGTGACGGGGCAAGGACGCTTGCGGACGGCGCGGACTGCCTTGGAGCCAAGAAGGCGGTGGATGAGGGCGTGGCTGGCCCCGATGATGAGGGCGTCGGCGTGGCGTTCGGCGGCGATGACGGTGAGCGTGCGGACAGCGTCGCCGGGCCGGGAGAGGAACTCGGTTCGGACGCCGTAGTCGCCGGCCAGGACCCGGATCGCAGATTGGAGCTCATCGGAGATTTGCCGGTTGGTTTGTTCGGCGGCGTCAACGATCGTTGCGTCGTACACGCCGGCTCCGACTGGGGCGGTGACGGCGTAAACCGCGATGACCGTCGTGCGCTGACGGCGAGCGAGTCCGAAGGCGTAGTAGAGCGCCCGCCACGAGGTGTCGGATCCGTCGACCCCGACGACGAGGGTCGACGGGCCGTCACAGCAGTGCTCGGGAGAGGCCGAGGTCATGGCGGACGAGGTGAGGGTCGGGTCGGTTCATGATTGCCGTCGGCCACTGCGAGCGCGGTCTTCGAGCAGGGCCTCCTCGGCGAGGATGGCCTCTTCGGGGAGTCCGGGTACCTCCCAAACCGCGTCTTCGGCGTCTTGGCGCTCGTGTGAGGGGCCGGGTTGGGCTTCCTCGGCGTCGGCGTCGGTCAGTGCTTGGTGCACGGTGCTGAGCACCAGGGCGGCGGCAACGACGATGATCGCGCCGAGGATGAACGGCACGTGCGCGTTGTAGTGCTCGACCAGCTTGCCGGCGGCGTACGGCGCGAGGCCGCCGCCGATGAACCGGACGAACCCGTAGGTCGCCGAGGCGACCGGGCGCTCGCACCGGCGCGAGCCATCATGACCGCGGTGGTGACCAGGGTGTTGTTGATGCCGATGAAGATGCCCGAGACGATGACCGCGACGATGACGGCCCACCGGTCGGTCGGGCCAGATGCCGATGATCAGGCGAGATCGACGGCCATCAGCCGAGGTTCCGTACAGCGTGCGCGGCGGTGCCGAAGCGGGCCTTGCAGCCGGGTGCGCCGAACACCGCGAAGAACGCGACCAGCACGCCCCAGCCGCAGAACACCAGGCCGAGCTGGAGGGGTGAGAGGTTCATCAGGAACGGCGCGTAGCCAGAGGATGTGAAGAAGCCCCAGTTGTAGAGCAGCCCGGTGACGCTCATGGTCGCCAGGCTGCGGTGGCGCAGCGCGCGGAGCGGCGCGGTGATCGAGGATCGCTGTGCGGGCCGGGGTGTCGCGGGCACCAGCACCAGCGTCGCGATCAGCGCGATCGCCATCAGCACCGCGACGCCGAAGAACGGGCCGCGCCAGCTGATGTTGCCGAGCAGGCCGCCGAGCAGCGGGCCGCCGGCGATGCCGACGCCGAGCGCGGTCTCGTAGAGCACGATCGCGCCGGCGAACCCGCCGCTGGCCGAGGCGACGATGACGGCCAGCGAGGTCGCGATGAACAGCGCGTTGCCCAGCCCCCAGCCGGCGCGGAAGCCGACGATCTGGCCGATGCTGCCGACTGGCCCCGGCGATCGCGGAGAACGCGACGATCAGCACCAGGCCGGCGATCAGCGTGCGCTTGGCGCCGATCCGGCTGGACACCCAGCCGGTGACCAGCATCGCCACCGCGGTGACCACCAGGTAGCTGGTGAACAGCAGCTCGACCTGGGACGGGCTCGCGTGCAGCTTGGACGCAGCGCCGGCAGGATCGGGTCGACCAGACCGATGCCCATGAAGGAGATGACGCAGGCGAACGCGACGGCCCAGACCGCGCTCGGCTGGCGGAACGGGCTCGCGGACTGTGCCGTCGGTTCCATGGTCTGCAGGTCAGTCATGTACTGCTCCTATAGCTGCGATTGGTACCGGCGCAGACGCCACCTGATGCGACTGGCGACAAGCCGCAACTATATAGAGACCCTATATAGGACGCAACATGCACCTGCCTGCAAGCAGTGCCGCGTCCCGCGTTTTCAGTGCATAGAAACCCCATATAGTTGAAGCTATGCTTTGCGGATGAGCCGACCGACACCTCGCGCACGGAGGACCAAGTCAGCACGCAGACGCGCTGACTTAGCCGATGCGCTCTACGGCCTCCTGACGACGGTCGTCAGAGCCACGCCTCGCGACATGAGCCTCACCTCGGCGGCGACCCTCTCCACCCTGGAGCTCACCGGACCCCGCCGAATCACTGATCTCGCGGTCATCCAGGGAGTCACCCAGCCGTCGATGACAGTCCTCGTCACCGCGCTCGAACAGTCCGGGCTCGTCGAACGGCAGAGCGACCCCAGCGACAAACGCGTCACGCTCGTTGCCGTAACCCCGGCCGGACGGGAATACCGGCACGCGCGACGAGAGGCATCTCGGCAGGTCATAGCCCAACTGATCAGCAAACTGCCACCGGATGACGTCGCCACGCTCACCGCCGCCATCCCCGCGCTCACACACCTGCGTGACCTCAGTGACCAGGAACGCGATCCGGCTGCGCGCCCGTAGTTGCGCCGCACCGATCGTCGCTGCGGAATACAGCTCCGAGAAGTATAGTTAGCCTTACTAACGAAACTAGCTTCTTGGAGTGTCGAGTGAGTTCGCGAGTCGTGTCGATGTCCCGCTTCGCGGTCGAGGGTGATCACCCGCGTTACAAGTGGGTGGCGCTGTCCAACACGACACTGGGCGTGTTGATGGCGACCATCAACTCGTCGATCGTGATCATTTCGCTGCCGGACATCTTCCGGGGCATCAAGCTTGACCCGCTGCGTGCGGGCAACGTCAGCTACCTGCTGTGGATGCTGATGGGCTTCCTGCTGGTCACCGCGGTTCTGGTTGTGACGCTGGGCCGGCTCGGCGACATCTACGGACGGGTGAAGATCTACAACCTCGGCTTCGCTGTGTTCACGATCGGGTCGGTAGCGCTGGTGTTCGATCCGATGACCCAGGGCGGCGGAGCGCTATGGCTGATCCTGTGGCGAGTGGTCCAGGGCGTGGGCGCAGCGATGCTGTTCGCCAACTCGACGGCGATCTTGACCGACGCATTTCCCGCCGAGCGCCGGGGCCTTGCCTTAGGCATCAACCAGGTGGCCGCCATTGGCGGGTCGTTCATCGGCTTGATCGTCGGCGGCGTGCTGGCACCGGTCGACTGGCACCTGGTGTTCTTCGTTTCCGTGCCGTTCGGTCTGCTCGGCACGGTGTGGTCCTACCACAGTCTGCGGGAGACCGGCGCCCGAACGGCCGCGCGCATCGACTGGTGGGGCAACGCATTGTTCGCGGTCGGCCTGACGGCCGTCCTCGCGGCGATCACCTACGGCATCCAGCCCTACGGCGGGCACAACATGGGCTGGACGAACCCGTGGGTGCTGGCCGGGCTGATCGGCGGCGCCGCCCTGCTCGGGGTGTTCTGTGTCGTCGAGACGAGGATCGACGATCCGATGTTCAACCTGTCGCTGTTCCGGATCAAGGCGTTCGCGGCGGGCAACCTCGCCGGCCTGCTCGCCTCGGTCAGCCGCGGCGGGTTGCAGTTCCTGCTGATCATCTGGCTTCAGGGCATCTGGCTCCCTCTGCATGGATTCACCTTCTCCAGCACCCCGCTGTGGGCCGGCATCTATCTGCTCCCGCTGACCGTGTCGTTCCTTGTCGTGGGGCCGCTGTCGGGTTACTACTCCGACCGGTTCGGTGCGCGTACCTTCGCGACGGGCGGCCTGCTGCTGGTTGCGGTGAGCTTCCTCGGCCTGATGCTCCTGCCTACCGACTTCAATTACTGGGCCTTCGCGGGTCTGCTGGTGCTCAACGGCATCGGCTCGGGGTTGTTCTCGGCACCGAACACCACCGCGATCATGAACAGCGTGCCGCCCAACCGGCGCGGCGCCGCATCAGGAATGCGCGCCACGTTCTTCAACTCAGGTACATCACTGTCGATCGGGATCTTCTTCACCCTGATGATCATCGGGTTGGCGCAGACCCTCCCCCGCGCGCTGACCAACGGACTACAGGCCCACGGAGTCTCGCAGACCGTCGCATCCGGCATCGGCCACCAGCCGCCGGTCGGCAGCCTGTTCGCCGCCTTCCTCGGTTACAACCCGCTCGGGACGACGCTGGGGGCGCTGCCGGCATCGGCCACGAACGGCGCCGACCTACCTACGTTGACCAGCAAACAGTTCTTCCCGCAGCTCATCTCGGCCCCCTTCCACCATGCGCTGATCATCGTGTTCAGCGTGGCGATCCTGTTGTCACTGATCGGCGCCGTCGCCTCCCTCTTCCGGGGCGCGCGCTACATCCATGCGGAACCGAACGTGAACACCGTGCCGCGGGCTGCCGGCAATACCGTGGCCCCGCTACTCCAGCCAACAGCCGGACGACAGCACGCGCCCAGACTGGCAAACACATCATGACCACCGGGGCGGTCGACACGCAGTTCGCCGCGGAACTGCGACTGGTGCTCGGCCGACTCAACCGCAAGCTTCGCGTCCGCACCGCATCCGGGCGAACCCCGTCCCAATCGTCGATCATCGCCACCCTCGCCGCAGTGGGCCCCCTTCCCCTCGGTGAGCTCGCACGCCGCGAGGCCGTCAGTGCCCCCACCGCCTCACGCGCCGTCGATCGACTCGTCGAACTCGACCTAGTCGAACGGATGGCGGACCCCGACGACGCGCGTCGGCACACGGTTGCACTCACGTCCCGCGGGCACGCGGCGGCCGCCAACAGCGACGACGCCGCAACCCGTCTGCTGGCCGAAGCACTAGGTCGCCGGACGGTCACCGAGTCACGGACGTTGCAGCAGGCGCTACCAGTGCTGCGCGCGGTCGTCGCGGACCTGATAGCTCCACAGACCGACACGGCTGCAGAACCAGGGTCTTGAGGGCTGGCCGACGCTGCCGGGATGGCGAAGGAACAGGTCGGCTAGGACCTGGGAAACGACATTTTGCGACACCGCACCCGTTCCACATCAGCGAGGATGTAGGGAAACATCGGTGACCAGGACCGTGGCTTGATATCCCGATGCTCGCCCATGCCGCCGGAGTGGAGCAACCAATGACAGAACCCGCGCCCCGGATCGATTTCGCCAACCTCCCCGCGCCCGTCGAAGGCATTGTGGTGACGTTGTTCATCACCGTCCGCAAGGTCGCGCGCTCGCGGGACTTCTACTCGCGGGTCCTGGGCGGCACCGTTGTCCTGGACGAGAACCCGTGCATCGTCAGGCTGTCCAACTCGTGGATCATCATGAACCCTGGTGGGCCGCCCACTCCCGACAAGCCAGGTATCTCGGTGGTCGACTATCAGCCCGACAACACCACCTCGATCTTCCTCAACCTGCGGGTCGCTGACATCCAGGCCTGCTACGAGGAGTGGAAAGCGAAGGGCGCAGAATTCGTTACGCCACCGATCGACCGTGAAGCAGAGATCCGCTGCTACATGCGGGACCCGGACGGATACCTCATAGAGGTTGGGCAGTCCACCGGACTGCTGCGCGGCGAGCTCGCCGCCAAACGCCCAGAGGACCTGCCGGGCTGAACCGCCCATCAACTCCTCCAGACGCCGCAGCAGTGTCGCCGCCGCCGTCGATGTGTGTGCTAACACTGGCTGATGAGGCACGAGGAACCTGACAAGGTGACGCGGCGGCCCGTCGTGGCCGAGGGCGTCGTATACGGATCCCACGATCTGCTCAGCGCCGTGCCCGGTGCCGACGATGCCACCGGGTCCGAGAGCGTCACGACCGTTCTGGTCGCCTTCGGCGCCAACATCCTCGTGGCAGTAGCGAAATCGGTCGCCGCAGTGATTACCGGGTCGGCGTCGATCCTCGCCGAGGCAGCGCATTCCTGGGCGGATGCCGGCAACGAGGTCTTCTTGCTGATCGCCAACCGGCGCGCGCGACGCCCGCCCGACACCGCGCACCCGTTCGGGCACGGCCGGGAGGCCTACGTCTGGTCACTGCTCGCCGCGGTCGGGTTGTTCGTGGCCGGCGCTGCCGTGTCGGTCACGCACGGCATCCAAGAACTGATCAGGCCGGAGCCGGCCAGCGACTTCGTCGTCGGGTACGCCGTGCTCGGCATCTCTTTCGTTCTCGAGGGATTCTCGTTCCTGCAGTCGGTCCGGCAGGCCAAACCGGCGGCGCAGTCGTTGCAGCGTGACCTCATCGAGTACGTCCTGGCCAGCTCCGATCCCACCCTGCGGGCGGTGTTCGCCGAGGACGCGGCGGCCCTGACCGGACTGCTCATCGCCACCGCCGGCCTCGCCGCCCACCAGCTGACCGGCTCGTCCGTCCCGGACGCGATCGGGTCAATCCTCGTCGGCCTGCTGCTCGCCGCTGTCGCGATGGTTTTGATCAATCGCAATCGACGGTTCCTGGTCGGCCAGGAGGTCGACCATCGCGTGCGCGGGGCCGCCCTGCAGGCCCTGCTGGACGCGCCGGAAGTCGACCGGGTGACCTATCTGCGCCTGGAGTTCGTCGGGCCGCGGATGGTCTCGGTGGTCGGCGACGTCGACCTCACCGGAGATGACAGCGAGTCACACCTGGCCGTCCGGCTGCGCGCGCTCGAAGCGAGGATCAGCGCCTCGCCCGCAGTGGCCGGCACCGTGCTGAGCCTCTCCGCTCCCGACGAACCAACGCTCATCCTCTAGGCTGCCTCCGCGCGGGCCCTTCCGAGAGCACCTCGTGAAGCGTTGGCGCCGCCATCCGATCGATTTCAGCGGATGGCGGCGCCAACGAGTTGTCAGGAAACCGTGGTCGGGCTAGGACAGGGTCGACCCGTGCGCGGCCTGCTTGATGACGTCGGCCGTGACGCGTGGCTGGGAGACGTAGAGGGAGTGGCTCGCGGCGACCTCGCTCACCGCGGAACCGGCGCGGTCAGCCATGGCGCGTTGTGCCGGCGGCGGGATCATGCGGTCGTCGGTGGCGACCAGGTACCAGCTGGGCTTGATCCGCCATGCCGGTTGGGTGATGTGTCCGCCGAGGGCGTCGACCCCCCACGGGACCTGCGAGTCGGCCATGAAGCGCGCCTCGGCTTCCGGCAGGTCGCCGGCGAACGACGCGTGGAACTCGTCGCGGTCCAGGAACAGGAACCCGTCCTGCGGCGGCAGGATCGGCGGCACCGGGGCTCCCGGCGGCGGGTCGGCGATGAGACTGTTCACCGACTCGCCCGCGTCGGGGGCGAACGCGGCGATGTACACGAGGGCGGCGACGTCCTCATGGTTGCCGGCCTCGGTGATGACCGCGCCCCCGTAAGAATGACCGACGAGGACGACCGGGCCGCCCTGAGCGTCGATGACCCGGCGGGTGACCGCGACGTCGTCCTCCAGGGACAGGGTGGGGTTCTGCACGACGGCAACCGAGAAGCCCTCGGCGGTGAGCAGGTCGTGGACCTGCTGCCATCCGGAGCCGTCCACGAAGCCTCCGTGGACCAGGACCACATTGTTGATCTCGGACATGACCTTCTCCTTCGAGTGCGAACGAACTGACGGCGCCACGCGGGGAGGTTCCGCGACCCGGTTATCGGCCGGTGACCTCCGGCGTATGGCCTCGTTCTGCTGACGGACGGAAGCGTCTCGCCGGGAGTGCCCGCAAGGCATCGGGGATACCCCTCGACCGAGCGCGGCCGAGACCCTCGCTATGGGCATGGGGTCAGTGGATGATGTCGTCGTGCACGGGGTATCGGCCGCGTCCGGGTTGTTCGGCCGCGAGGACGCTCTGCGAGTGGTGAGCGACCTCTTGGTCGATGGTGGAAGCGGGGTCGCCATCGGCGATCCCGGCGCCGGGAAGAGCAGCCTGCTGAAGGTCGCAGCTCAACTGGCAAAGCGCTCGGGGCGGAGGGTTCTTTCCATCACTCCGACCCAGTTCGAGCGAGGATTGCCCTTTGCGGGGCTTGCCGAACTTGTCAGCCAGTACCCCGAGGGAGCAGACACGGACCTGCCGGGTCCGCAGCGGCGCGCACTGGCGGTTGCTCTGCAGCGCGTGGAACCCGCCGATGCCGAAGTCGATGCCTTGGCGGTACCCCTTGCGGTCCGCGGTTTGCTGACGCGGCTGTGCGAGTCTGAACCGATCGCGCTCCTCATCGACGACCTGCAATGGCTGGACCAGCCAAGCGTCGGCAGCCTCGGCTTCGCGATCCGCGGGCTGTGCGTCGAACCTCCCCGATTCAGCGTCCTGGTCGCAACGAGACCGGACCCGGACGCCGGCACCGACTTGATTCGAGGTTTGGCCGAGCCGCGGCATGAGCTTTTGCTGCGCCCCTTGGAAGACTGGGCGATCGGTCAACTGCTTCGCGAGCGCCTGGGTCCGCGATGGACTCCGCCGATAAGCGCGAGCGTGGCCCGGGCCAGCGGCGGCAATCCGTTCCTGGCCCTGATGATCGCGCAAGCGATGCAGTCCGACGTATCCAAATGGTGCTGGAGCGCCCAGGACGGCCACGATCCGGTCTTTCCCGTGCCTCCGAGCCTGGCCGGACTTCTCGGCGAGAAGGTCTCGCTGCTCCCGCAGAACTCACGCGACGTGCTCCTGCTGGTTTCGGCAGCGGGGCGGCTCACCGTGGCGCAACTGCAGGAGATGCTCGACGACACTCGCGTCCGGTCAGCCCTGGAAGCCGCCGCCGACTGGGACGTCGCGACCGTCGGCGCAGGGTCGACGGTCGCATTCACCCACCCGCTGCTGGCTTCGGCCATCTACGACGCCGCCACCCCGAGCGAGCGTCGCCGGGCGCACCGCGTGCTCGCCGAGAGGCTCGACGACCCGGTGGAACGCGCCCGCCACCGCTCGAGATCCACTACCGCCCCCGACGAGGCGGTCGCCGAAGAGCTGGAGCGGGCCGCCGAAATCTCGCGCAGTCGTGGAGCTCAACCGCTGGCCGGCGACTTGATGGAGGCAGCTGCTCTGGCCACCCCGTCAGGTGTCGAATACCGGCGCCGGACTGGGTCGCTGGCTTCGTGCGGTCGATACGTACATCGCCGCCGGTGATGACGTGGCAGCGCAGGCAGCCCTGGACAAGGGGTCGGGGCTGGCCGCCTTTCCGGAGCAGAAAGCCCAGGTGCTGGTGCGCCGGCTCCGGCTGGTCGACCACTACTCAGGGGTTCGCTCCCTCGCTGAGGAAGCAGTTCGGCTGGCGCCCGAAGGCAGCGAGGTCCGTGCCGAGATCTTGGGGATCCTCGGCCTTGCTTCACCGCATGCATGGTCACGGCGAGGACGCTCTGCGGGTGACTCGGATGGCGGTCACTGAGGCGGCCGCGGTCAAGCGTTGGGACGTTCAGCTCGCGGCGCTGAACAACCAACTAGCTGTCGAGTGGCACTGGGCGAAGGGCCGGCCCGAGCAGACGCTGCGCGAAATCGCCGAGCTCGTCGAGAGTTCAGCGTCTGGACCGGAATTCGAGGGACGTGGTTTGGACCAAGGGCTTCTTTGCAGTTTGGAACGACGAGACAGCCGAACAGGACGTGCGGGACGGCATCACGTCGGCCGTCAATGCCGGCCGATACGGCGACCTGTCACACCTGTACATCTGCCTGGTTCTCTTCCTCATCCGCGCCTCGAGGGTGCGTGATGCCGAGGTTGCCCTGGACGAGTCGGACCGTCTGGGTGCGTGGGCGGGGTCCAGCCTGCAAGAAGACATGGCCCGCATCCTGGTGAAGGAGTACGCGGGCGACCTGGACGCGGCACGCGAGTTGGCCCAAAGCGCGGTGGCCCGGTCGCGAATCAGCGGGGCAACCTACTGGATAGCCGGCTTCCTGGCCCAGGTCGGTTTCATCGAGGCCTCCGCTCGGAACTGGGAGGCGGCCCTCGAGGCGCTGCGCGAACTCGCGCAGATCTTCGCCGAGCACCAAGATGGTCGACCTGGAACAGCTCTTGTGGGGCGTCGACTACGCCGACGCCGCGCTGCAGCTTGGCGCAACGCACGACGTTGAGGCGGCCATCTCGGTCCTGCGACGCCAGGTCGGCCGGCCGGAAGCGGCAGTTGCCGCGGACCGTTGCCAGGCGCTGTTGACCGCTGCGCGTGGAGACGTGGACGACGCCATGAGCGAGCTTCGCCGGATTGTCGAACAACCAGGAGCTGAGTGTCCGTTCGAGGCGGCTCGGTCCCGGCTGGCCCTGGGACAGGTCTACCGCCGCGCCGGATACAAAGGCATGGCCGGCGAAACGCTGAACGTCGCAGCGCGTGCCTTCGAGGAGTTGGGCATCCCGCGATGGGCCGAACGAGCCCGCGACGAAGCCGGCCGGGTGGGACTGCACCCCACCACCAACACGCTCACCGAGACAGAACGCCGAGTCGCTGAGCTCGTCGGATCAGGGCACTCGAACCAAGAGACCGCCGCGGAACTCTTCATGTCCGTCAAGACCGTCGAAGCCAACCTGACCCGGATCTACCGCAAACTCTCGGTGCGTTCGAGGACCGAGCT
>CAVPYQ010000001.1:0-134334 GCA_963709985.1 uncultured Actinomycetota bacterium | reverse complement strand
GGCACCTTGGCTTAGGGCCCGGCTCAGATCGAATGGGGTGCGGCGGCGCGACGGTCCCGTTCAACGGTTCGGGCGGCCCGTGCCAAGTCGTCGGCCGTGAGGACGCCTATGGGGTGGTTCTCGTCGTCAACGACGACCGCAATGCCTCCGCGCTGACGCATGGGCAGGGCGATCTCGGTCAGCAAGGCCTCCCGCCTTACAACAAGCGGCTGCACGCGGCGCGCACGAACGATGTCGCGCATACGTGTTTCCGCCCGTCGCTCGATCGGGACCCGTTGGAGATCACCGAGCGTGAGAGCACCGGTGGCCTGCCCCCCGAAATCCACCAGCGGGAAGGCCTGCGCTACTGCATGATCGGGTGAGCCTTGGGCAAGTACCTGCTCCACCGTCCACCATTCGGCCAACACCGTCGGCGAGTGCGCCATGACGTCACCGACGCGCAGTCCGTTGAGACCCTCGGCTTGACCGGCGTGCTCCTCAGCGGTGGCAGCGCCGACGATGAACCAGCCGACGAAGGCGATCCACAAGCCTGCGAATGAACCGGTGGCGAGGAGTTCGACGAATCCCAGTGCGATCAGGACGAACCCGAGCGCGCGCCCAACCCGCGCTGCAACGTGCCTGGCCCGGGCCCGGTCGTGATAGTGGCGCCAGAGCAAGGCACGCATCAGCCGGCCCCCGTCCAAAGGCGCACCAGGCAGCAGGTTGAAAACACCGAGGAGCACGCTGATGGCTGCCAGCCAGCTCAGCGCGGCACCAAGCAGTCCCAAACCTCCGGCCCACCAGGCGAGCCCTCCGCTAACGGCGCCGAGCCCGATGCTGGTCGCCGGTCCGGCGACAGCCACGAGCGCCTCGGCCCGCGGCGACGGTGATTCCCCGTCGAGTTCGGTGACGCCGCCCAGCGCCCACAGGGTGATCCCCTTTACGCCAATGCCGTAATGCCGAGCAGTGACGGCATGGGCGAACTCGTGTGCGAGCACAGTGACCAGAAAGACGGTCGCGGTCAGCAGCCCAGCCAGCCAGTACGCACCAGTGGCTTCGCCCGGTCGTGCCGCTGGAAGTGCCGAGGTGGCGAGGATGTCCGCGAACAGACCGAGGGTGAACAGCACCGACCAGCGAGCAGACACCGGCACACCGCGCCACCGTCCCAACGCGATGCCCGGGAAACCTCGGCCGCCAGGCCGCTGTGCCGCCACCCGCTCGGCGCTAATCGGTTCCTTCGTGTCAGGACTGGTCATCGCTTTGCTCGTCTCACACCCGCAATCGCGCATCAGCAACCGCCTCGCGCGTTAACAGCAGTCGAACGAATGCCGACACGGCCTTGTTCCGGTAGACCAGGGCCCCCGGACGAACTCGACGCGCGGTCAAGGATCCGCCACGTGGGACCGTGAGCCGATGCTCCGTAGCCGAGCACGCGCCGCGCGAACCGTCGATCTCGTGCACCAGCGGCCGCGGCGGCCGTGCTCCACGAGATCGGTAGGTGGAGCTTGATCGTGTGCACTCGACGCTCCAATCTCGCCGCCGTCGCGACCCACCTGTTGAGCAGGGTCCAGCCGCTCCCTGATATCCGCGACCGACACCGGAACGCCCGAGCAGCCCGTCACGGCTCAAGCTCGAACGCCAGCCCGAAGGCGGTAAACACGTCGTCGTCCTGGAAGACCGAGTTTCGGCTGATACCGTCCGGCGAGAGTGTGAAGACCTGCAGGGTGTGGAGTTTGTAGGCCTCGCCGATTCGCCGATACGCCGCGAACCCGGGCTGCCCGTTGGCCCGGATCGGCTCGAGACGCCAGTCCGTGCCGGACGCCTGAAAGACCCAGTCCATGAACCGTGCGTAGTTGTGCCGGCCGACGAACCAGTTTTCCATCGGCGGCATCTCCATGAGGACGTCATCGGCCAGCAATTGCTTGAGGCCTTCGACGTCGGCCTTCTCGAACGCCCTCATGTAACGCTCGATCCAGGCACGCTGCGCAGTGGCCGGCGGCTCGCTGAGGCTGTCCGGATGGGCGCCGCTCGCTTTCACACTCGACCGTGCCCGTCGCAGCGAACTGTTCACCGAGATCACCGTGGCGCCGATGATCTCGGCGGTCTCGGCGGCGGAGAAGTCGAGCACGTCGCGCAGGATCAACACAGCACGCTGGCGGGCTGACAGGTGTTGGAGCGCCGCCACGAACGCCAGGCGCAGCCTGCCCCTGTCGACGGCGGTCCGTGCCGGGTCGCCAGCGTCCAACAGTGCGTCGGGCAGGGGCTGGAGCCAGGTGACCTCTTGTGCGCGCCTGAGCGGCTCAAGCGGATCCGACTCGGCCACAAGGCCAGAGGGCAACGGCCGGCGTTTCCCGCTGCTCAGTGCGGTGAGGCACGCGTTCGTGGCGATCCGGTACATCCAGGTACGCACTGAGCTGCGCGATGCGTCGTACAGCTTCCGAGCGCGCCACGCCCGCAGGTAGGTGTCCTGGACCAGGTCTTCGGCATCATGGACCGAGCCGAGCATCCGGTAGCAGTGCGCGAGCAACTCGGTTCGGTAGGGCTCTATCAGCTCCTCGAAGCCAGACTCGTCGTGGATCGCCGTCACATGTGCTCCCTCTCGCCGGACCGCCATCTACCTGCGCCACCTAATCCCGCGCCAACTGGGCGGCGTCGCTCCACTGTCGCCGACGCGACCCCCGCCCCGTGACGAGGCCGGGGACCGCTCGAGAGCTCGCGCACGCCGGGCGACGGGATCAGGCGTGAACCGGTGCCTGCGCAGGGCTGTTGTGGTACGCCGCGACCATCCACCGGCCATCGCGTTTCTCGAACACCCAGGTCGCGTGGATCCTCCGCCCCTCCGGCACGGTGTTCTCGCCAGCAAATAGGATCCCGCCCTCGCTGATCGCGATCGCGGCGTCGTGACCGACAAACCGAAGGCTCAACTGCTTGTCGACCGTCGAGCTGCCTTTGAGGGGCCCCTCGAACCCCGCGGCCATCAGGTCGCGGATCACCTTGCGGCTGCCGCGCAGCGAGCCGGGCAGGATCGCCGTGGCATCGTCGGTGTAGTGCCCGACGAAGCCGTCGGCGTCGTTGTCCACCCAGGCCTGGTACATCTCGCTCAACATCGCCTTGATCGCGACCTCGTCCTCGACACGATTGTGTGACATCGGCATCTCCTCATGACTGTCTCGTGGTGAGGGCTCCAACGAACCCGCTTCTACATACCGATGAGGACTGCGAAACTCACCGCGCTCGGCGAAGAGTTCTGAACGACGGGCGGGCTGCCGCGTTACCAAAGCCTCAGTACGTCCCCGTCGTGCCCATAGCTCAGGTAGCTTTCACCGCCTGGTCCAATACGCCGGCCGAATACTGCGACCCTTTCCTGGCAAGGCCGCAGCCGAGATCCACGACTACCCCGACGCAGAGACTTGCGTTCTCGCGTCGTCTCTGGCCAAACGTGCACCCGGATACATCAGTCTCGGCTTCCTCGACCCGCGCCGCGTAATCCGGTAGTGCCATGTCAGGCCGCATACGACGACGTACGGTGTCGAGGAGAACTCGCTGTTGAACCCGGGAGCGCACCGTGGCACTGAGTGACTTTCCCCGTTATCCGCTGCTGTTCGGGCCGAGCCCGGTGCATCCGCTCGAGCGGCTGTCCGATCACCTCGGCGGCGCGCGCATCTGGGCCAAGCGCGAGGACTGCAACTCCGGCCTCGCGTTCGGCGGCAACAAGACCCGCAAGCTGGAGTACCTCGTGCCGGATGCCCTCGCCCAGGGCGCGACGCACCTGGTCTCGATCGGTGGCGTGCAGTCGAACCACACGCGGCAGGTCGCCGCCGTCGCGGCCAAGCTCGGGCTCAAGGCGCGCCTGGTCCAGGAGAGTTGGGTCGACTGGCCGGACTCGGTGAACGACCGGGTCGGCAACATCCTGCTGTCGCGGATCATGGGCGCGCACGTCGAACTCGTCGACGCCGGCTTCGGCATCGGGTTCAAGGAAAGCTGGGAGAACGCGCTCGAACAGATCAGGGCCGACGGCGGCGTCCCCTACGCGATCCCGGCCGGCGCGTCCGACCACCGCCTGGGCGGTCTGGGCTTCGCGAACTGGGCCTACGAGGTGCAGCAGCAGGAGCAGAAACTCGGCGTCTTCTTCGACACGATCATCGTCTGCAGCGTTACCGGCTCCACGCACGCCGGGATGATCGCGGGCTTCGCCGGACAGGACCGGCCGCGGCGCGTGCTCGGCATCGACGCGTCCGCGAAGATCGACGAGACGCGCGCCCAGGTGGAGAAGATCGCGCGCAACACGGCCGACCTCATCGGGTTGGGTCGCGACCTGCGCGACGACGAGATCACCGTCCTCGACGGCTGGGCCGGTGACTACTACGGCATCCCCGTCGCGTCGACGCTCGATGCCATCCGGCTGACCGGCCGCCTCGAAGGCGTGATCATCGACCCCGTCTACGAAGGCAAATCGATGGCGGCGCTGATTGACCTCGTTCGCACCGGCGAGATCGCCCGGGACTCGAACGTGCTCTACGCCCACCTCGGCGGCCAGCCGGCAATCAACGCCTACAGCGCGCTGTTCAAGAACTGATCGGCGCTGCTGTTGGCCGGGGATCCGGCCGCGGAGCATGATCCACCGCATGGATGCGCCTGTTTTCCGCACGATCATCGAGCCGTTCCGCATCCACTCGGTGGAGCCGTTGCGGATGACGACGCTGCAGCAGCGCCGGGAAGCCATGGGCGAGGCCGGCTACAACCTGTTCAAGGTGAAGGCCCGCGACGTGCTGATCGATCTGCTCACCGACTCGGGCACCGGCGCGATGAGTCGCGATCAGTGGGCCGCGATCCAACATGGCGACGAGTCCTATGCGGGGTCACCGTCCTATTACGTCTTCCGGGACGCGGTGCGCGAACTGTTCCCGTTCGAGCACGTGATCCCGACTCATCAGGGCCGGGCCGCCGAGAAGATCATCTTCAGCGTCCTGGGCGGTCCCGGGAAGGTGGTGCCGAACAACACCCACTTCGACACGACCCGGGCCAACGTCGAGCACTCCGGCGCCGAGGCGGTCGACCTCCTCATCGCCGAGGGCCGCGACCCGCAGGTCGAGCACCCGTTCAAGGGCAACATGGACGTTCCTGCGCTCGAGGCGTTGTTGCGTGCGCGGGGCGAAGACGTGCCGGTCGTGTTCGTGACGATCACCAACAACAGCGGTGGTGGCCAGCCGGTCTCGCTGGCGAATCTGCGGGCAGTCCGAGCCGTGTGCGACGCCTACGACAAGCTGCTATTCCTCGACGCCTGCCGCTTCGCCGAGAACGCCTGGTTCATCCGCGAACGCGAGCCCGGCCAGTCCGGGCGCGAGGTGAGCGACATCGTGCGCGACATCGCCGCGCTGGCCGACGGCATGACGATGAGCGCGAAGAAAGACCCGATGGGCAACATCGGCGGATGGCTGGCCATGAACGACGACGACCTGGCGAACAAATGCCGCAGCGTGCTGATCCTCACCGAAGGCTTCCCCACTTACGGCGGGCTGGCCGGGCGTGACCTGGAGGCCGTCGCGCAGGGACTGCGCGAGGTCGTCGATCACGAATACCTGCGCTACCGGATCCGCTCGACCGGCTACCTCGGTCAAGCAATGCAGCACGCCGGAGTGCCCGTACTGAATCCGATCGGCGGGCACGCCGTCTATTTGGACGCCCGAGCCCTGCTGCCACACATCCCGCCCACCCAATACCCGGGCCAGGCACTCGCGCTCGCACTCTACGAAGCCGGCGGGGTACGCAGCTGCGAAATCGGCACCGTGATGTTCGGCCGCCAGCCAGACGGCTCGGAGAAACCCGCACCACTCGACCTGGTTCGCCTGGCCATTCCCCGCCGCACGTACACGCAAAGCCACATCGACTACGTCATCGAAGTGTGCGAACACGTTGCCCGGCACGCGGGCGAACTCACCGGCTATCGCATCGTCGACGAACCCCCAGCCCTACGGCACTTCACCGCCACGTTCGAGCCGATCCGCTAGCCGAGCGTCGCAGCCCGGGGCGAGCCGCTACGGCAGGCCCCGGCAGGGACCAGGGACTTTCCAGGGCGCGACCTTCAGGCCGAACCCGCGACGGTTACGAGGCGGCACTGCCGAGTGCCGTCCGTATCCTGAGCAGAGGGGTCGAGATCGTGGACGTGAAACGCGAGCGAGTGTTGGTGGCCCGACTGTCGGCCGCCGAGGTCGGGGCCGCGTACCTGAGCGCCAGAAGCACCCCGCACGACCCTCTGGTGGTTGCCGCTTATGCGCAATTGCAAGCCGAGACAGATCGCCTTTTCGATGCGGCGGTCCGCAGTGACGGGCCGAACGCGGTGCGCATCGTCTTCACCCGATGCCCGGACCCGTATGCGTCGGACCGGGAGCTCATCGCGGCGGTCCGGGCTACCCGCGTCCTCGAGATCACGACCGCGGCCGTCAGTGCCGAGCCACTTCATCCGCTACTTGGTTGCGAGTACGGCGGGCCATTTGACCGCTTTCGCGCCATCCACGATCTCATCGGGCACGCCGCGACCGGATTCGGCTTCGACCTGCCGGACGAGATCGCCGCGTGGCGAACTCAGGACCGACTACACGGCGGTCTCGCGCGTCGCGCGTTGGCGACGGAGATCCTGGCGATCAACAGCGCGCGATCGGTGCTCGGCGAGGCGCCCGAACACAAAGCGATGCTCCTCGAACCCGGGTTGCTGCAGCGCTGGCGGCGCTGGTGCCGGCCGAGCGGCGCGCCGAGCCGTCCCGATGCCGTTCCCATCCCGTCAGTTCGACGCCATCAACGTGATGCGCCGCTCGCTACCGGTCTCGGAGTGGTATTCGCTCGCTGCAGTGTGCAGCGCGTCCAGGACGCGGCGCAGTTCCGGGCGGCGGCTTTCGCCGGGGCGGGTGAGCACGCTGACGTGACGGGTGATCGGCTGCCGCAGATCGCAGAGCGCGACGCCGTCGACGTTGTCGGGCAGGGCCATCCGCGGGACGAGGGCGACTCCGGCGCCGGCTCGGGCGAGGGCGACGAGCACCGAGAAGTCGGAGGCTTGCGCAATCGGCCGGACGACGAATCCGGCGGCCCCGCAGGCTCTCTGGACCATTTCGTGACACGAGGTATCCGCTCCGGGCACCAGCCAGGGAGCGTCGGCGAAGTCGGCCAGCCGCGCTCGCTTGCCGGGCGTCAGTCGCCGCTGCCGGGCTTCGTCCGCGGACATTGCCAGGACGACGGGATCGTCGAGTAGCTGTTCGCTGTCGCAGTCCGGCAGATCGCGCGGCAGCAGGGTGTAGGAGTGGACGACCGCGATGTCGCCGGCGCGCTGCGACAGGGCCTCGATGGAGTCCTCGGGCTCCTGTTCGGTCAGGTGCAGGCTCAAGCCGTCGAGATCGACCGGGGCGGATCGCCACAGCCGCGCCACGATCTGCCGCGCTGCCGAGGGGAACGCGGCCAGTCGCACGATGCCGAGTGCACCGCCACGTACCGCGCCGAGGTCGGCTTCGGCCTGAGCGACATTGGCCAGGATGACGTCGGCGTGCGCCACGAGCAGATGCCCGGCCGGGGTCAGGCGCAGCGTGCGTCCCTGCTTCTCGAGCAGCGCCACGCCGGCCTCGCGTTCGAGCACGGCCAACTGCTGGGAGACGGCGGGACCGGTCAGGTGCAGCGCGTTCGCCGCGGCGCTGATCGTCCCGCGCGTAGCGAGTTCGCGGAGCAGCGCGAGGCGGCGCAGATCAAGCATTAGCGATCCTATGGATTAGTCAAATGATGAGTAACTGGATCTTTAGCATGCTATCCGCGATCCTCGATAGGTGACAAGGACAGGCGCGAACGCCACTACGGCAGCACTCGTGGTGACGGCGATGCTGTGGGCCGCCGCCTTTCCGGCGATCAAGACCGGCCTGTCCGGCTACGGCGTCGCGGGACTGTCCTTCGCGCGACTGTTCATCGCATCCCTCGCCCTCGCTCTCGCTGCTCCCGTGCTGCGAGTCCGGCGTCCGCTCCGAGCCGATCTGCCGCTCATTGCGCTATGCGGCGCGTCGGGGATGAGCGCCTATCAACTGCTCTTGAATTGGGGCGAGGTGAATGTGCCGGCCGGAACGGCCAGCCTGCTGATCAGCGTCGCACCGATCTTCAGCGTCCTGCTCGCCGTGACATTCCTCGGCGAGCCCGCGCCGCCACGCGTCATCGCCGGCAGCCTGACCGCGCTGGCCGGATGCGCGCTCATCGCGCTGTCCGGCGGCCATACCGGCTACAGCGGCGCCGCACTCGTCGTGCTGGCCGCTGCCTGCGTCCAGGGCCTTTACCACTGTGCCGCCAAGCCGCTGCTGCGCAGATACACCGCCGTTGAGGTGGCCTGCTACGCCATGTGGTCCGGCACGTTGTTGCTGGGCCCGCTGGCCGGCCGCAGCGTTGATCGCGCCCTGACAGCGTCCGCCTCGGCTGACCTGTCCGTCGTCTTCCTCGGCCTGCTGCCGTCCGCTCTCGGCTTCGTCACGTGGGGGTACGCCGTCTCGCGATCCACCGTGTCGGCGGCCACCTCGGTCCTCTACCTCGTACCCGGCTTCGCCCTCGTCGTCTCGTTCTTCTGGCTCCGCGAAGTGCCGACTCTGGTTGACCTCGCCGGCGGCGCAATCGCCATCGGCGGCGTGGTGCTCATCCGAACGCGCCGCTATTCGCGCTATTCGCGCAGTGCCAGCAGGGAGAAGAAGCCGCCCACGACCGGGCGAGCCTGGAAGCCGACCTGATTGTCAGTGACCGTGTCGTACCAATCGGTCATCGCGACGCGGCGCGAACTGGAAGTCGCGAACTGGTAGACGCTCTCGATCAGCAGATCGCGGATCTCGTCGTGCGCCGAGAGCCAGGCGGCGGTCCACAGTTCCCAGTCGGCCTTGGTGTACGTGTGGCGCAGATCGAGCGGGACGCCGTCGGTGTTGGCGCGGCTCAGGTACCAGGCGGCCTCCTGCGCGGCGACCGTGCTCGGTATGAGATTGAGCCCGAGCAACCGATCGGCGAAGCCGTTGTACTTCAGGCTCCAGGTGCCGTCCTGGTCGTAGGCGAGCTTGAGGTGATCGCCGGACGGATCGGTCGCCTTCGACACCCACTGGCTGATGTAGCTGCGCGCGATCGCGATGTAGTGGCTCGCATCGGCCGATTGTCCGGCTGCGGCGGCGATCTGGCTCATGGCGCCGATGCCGACGATGCCCTTGAGCGCCAGGTTGACGCTGTGCGCGATGAATCCGGTGAAGTCGTCGGTCTGGTTCTGGAACCCGGGGTCGAGCGCGTTGTCGACGAGATAATCGGCCCATTGCTTGAGGATCGCGTAGTGCGCGGTGGCGAACTGCGCGGCGGGACCGGCGTCGAGCCGGGCGGCGTAGGCCGCGCTCATGATCAGCATGTTGGCTGACTCCTCGACGGGCATGTCCTCTTCGTTGCCGTCGTTGTGCCCGGTCGCGTTGGGATAACTGCTGCCCAGGTCGTGCTCGGCGAATACCTTCGGCCAACCGCCGTTCTCGGCGTAGTCCAGCAGTGGCGCCAGAATCAGCCCCAGGTACGCGGGGTCGGCGTAGAGGAAGACGGGCATGCAGGGATAGGTGACGTCCACAGTGGACACGTTGCCGTCGCTCGAAATCTCCTTCAGGAACGCCCATGGCGTGCCGTCCCGGCTGACGAGTTCCGTTCCACCGAATGCCTGACGCAGCGCCAGCGCGCACAGTGCCGCGTATTGCCGGCCACCGGCCGCAGTGGCGTCGGCGGTGATCTTCTGGTCCAGCCGCTGTGCTCGCTGCACGGCCTGGGCGTGATCGGCGTGGAACTCACCCACCATCTGCTGCCAGGTCGGGTAGTAGCTCTTCCACAACGGCGGCAGCGACGTGCCGAGGTAGCTGACCGAAGGCTCGCGGACGTGGCCGACACTCAGCACGAACGGCGCGGTGGGCGTACGCACCTGGCCCAGGTCGACGCTGAATGCGAAGACCGGCCACCGGTCGTTGATCGCGCGCGGCCGGTCCTGGTCGACCGTTCCGGCGAGCGCCCCGCCGGTGACGAACTGCCTGCGTACCAAGGCATCCTCGCCGATCTGCCAGGTCAGTCCCGTCCTCGACTCGGCGCTCCACACGACGGTGCCCCACGCGGCCATGTCGCCGTCCTCGTGCAACGGCTGGGGCGAGGCCGGGGTGTTGGTGAGGCTGATCAGTGCGCGGCCGGAAGCGGTGAACTCCGATTGATCCCAGGTGATCTGCGTGCCGGTATTGCCGTGCGCCCACTCGCCGGAGATGTCGAAGTACAGCGCCACGTGATGCGCCTGGCCGTCGAGGCTCCGGGCCGTAACGCTGACGTAGCTGAGCGGGACGGACTGCCGGCGCAGGTCACCCGGCTCGACCGGCGACAGGAACGCGACTGACAGTTCGACGCCGCCCTGCTGCAACGTGAACACCGACTGGGTCGCGCTGAGGTCGGATCTGGCTTGCCGCATAGTGGGAAACGGCGAGCTGTCGGGCAGCGCCGGTGCGCCCATGAACACGTACGGCGTGCCGTCGATGCTGGCGATGCCCGTCATCGCCGTCGTATGGCCGGTCCAGAACGAGGGCCACGTGCCCGGCAGGTTGTCGGCCGCGAGCCATACGCTCAGGTATGGAGAGCGCACGGCGAGCGGCACAGCGGGAGCGCGCAGCGGGTTGAACGCGGGCAGTGCCGCGCCGCCCACCGAGACGGACGGCGGTGCGACCGGAACCGCCGCCCCGGCCCGTTCGGTACCCGTCGCCACCAGCGCCCCACCAGCACCGGCAAGTGCCGTCCACTGCAGGAACGTGCGCCGCGGCGTGCGGCCGTTGCTCTCGGATTCGGACACGAGTTCCTCCGTGGCTACTACTTGGGAGTGGCTCGACCCGGGAGGGGGCCGAGCCACTCCCCCGGGGGTCAGTTCAGAGTCGCCTTGACGTGCGACACGCGGCCACCCCACCCGTCCTGCGGGAAGCTGTCCGCCACGCGGATGTAGACGGTCTTGTCCGAGCCGAGGAATGGCCCTATGTCGACGGCACGATCGGCCTTGTTCGACCCGTCGCGGATCTCGCGGGTCTCGGTGAGAACCGTCGTCCAGTTCTGGCCGTCCGAACTGGCCTGGACCAGGAACTCGGCATCGATCGACAGCGTCACCGTGCCGCCAGTGGTGTCAGACGGCAGTGGGAACCGGTAGATGAAGTAGTGATCGTTGTCGGCGAACCGGTTGCCCGCCCCGTCGATCTGCGAACTGTCGGCATCCCACAGCCACGGCTGCTCACCGGGCGTGCCGGTGGCGAAGTCGATCGTATGAGCCACGGTCACGGTCGCCACGGCGCGCGTGGCGGTAGTACCGCCGGGCAGGCTGACGGTGGCCGCCACCGTGTAGTCACCATCGGGCGTACCGGCCGGTATGGTCACGCTCATCGGTACCGTCCCTTCGGCCGGAACACCGTTGGAATGCAGGCGCAAAACCGCATTGGCCGGGCTGACGGTCCATCCGGCGGGCGCCTCGGTTGTCACGTTCACGCGGGCGTCGTTCGGTGCCGTCGCCAGAACGTCGAGCGTCAGCTTCTGGACCGCGGGAGCAGAGGCCGACGGCATCACGACGCCCTGCTGCGGCGACAGGGTTGCCGACAGTGTGCGGCCGTTGGGCGCGGGCGGCTGCCCGAGCAGCTCCACCTCGGAGAGCGAGGTCGTCGGTTGCCCGTTGTCCGCCAGGATCTTCAGCCGGTAGTAGCCGTAGTCCTTCGACCGCTGTATCGAGAATGCGCGGGTGTAGCGGCGCCACGGGAACGTCTGATTGGTGCGCCGATCCAATGACGTCCAGGAGACGCCGTCCATGGAACCCTGCAGTTCCCAACTCGTCGGATCGCCGGCCTGCGCCCCGGACGTGAGCGTGTAGTACGTCGCCCGGCCGGTGGTACGCGCGGCGAAGTCCCATGTGACAACGGGCTTCTGGCCGGTGAACGCCAGTTCGGTCGCGGACGAGTTGTCGAACAGCTTGGCCGCGTCGCTGCCGTCGCTGAGTGTTGCCGTGCCGTGGCTCGGACCGGTGAGGTCCTGCATCGGGGCGGGAGCCGACGTTCCGGCGGTGATCGACGGCGGTGCGTCGTTCGCGCCCGTACCCCACGCGGAGGGCTGCGCCCCCATGTCGAAGTCGAGGACGGCACCGTTGGCCAACTGGCTCTGGGTCAGGTAGGTCTTCGACTGCGCCACGCCATTCACCTTCAGCCCCTGCACGTACACGTTCTTCGCGCTGTTGTTCGGCGCGTTGATCACGATGTCCTTGCCGTTCTGCAGATGGATCGTGGCCTTCGTGTAGAGCGGCGATCCGATGGCGTAGGTGGGCGATCCCATTTGCAGTGGGTAGAAGCCGAGCGAGCTGAAGATCTGCCACGCCGACATCTCGCCGTTGTCCTCGTCGCCGGGGTAACCCTCACCGATGTCGCTGCCTACGAACGTGCGCGACAGCGCCTCTCGCACGACGGCCGCTGCCTTCGACGGCTCGCCCGCGTAGTCGTACATGTAGGGGATGTGGTGCGACACCTGGTTGCTGAGGCCCCATTGCCCGAGGCGAACCTCCTTGGCCTCACGCATCTCGTGAATCGGACCGCCGTACGACCCCGGGAAGCCCGCAGTCTCCGGCGTGCTGAAGAACTGATCGAGCTTGCTGCCAAGGGCGGCCTTGCCGCCGTAGAGGTTCGCCAGGCCCTGGCCGTCCTGCACGGCGTGGAAGGCGAAGTTCCACCCGTCGGTCTCGGTGAACTCGTTACCCCACACGCGCGGGATCGAAGTCGGCCGCCGCCTGCCGCCACTGCCCGGCGGCGTTCTTCCCTTCGAAGAATCCGACCGCGGGGTTGAACAGGTTGACGTAGTCCTGCGCTCTGTTCACGTAGTACGTGTAGTTGTCGAGGTACTCCTGATGGCGCGGGTCGCTCGTGCCGGTGGTGTCGTACAGCTTCTTCGACATGGTCGCGATGCCGTAGTCATTGAGGTAATCCTCGAGCGACCACGACGCGCTCTCCGGCGTCGAGGTCGGCGTGTAGCCGAGGAAGATCGACTGATCGAGGCCCTTGCGGCCGACGTTCTGGTTGGGCGGCGCGGCCGATGCATTCTTCAATGCCGCGTCATACATTGCCTGGACGTCCAGCCCCGGAACGCCCTTCACGTACGCGTCGGCGAAGGCAACGTCCGAGCTGGTGCCCGTCATGATGTTGGCGTAGCCCGGTGATGACCACCGCGAGATCCAGCCGCCGTCCTTGTATTGCTGGACGAACCCGTTGACCATGTCGCTGGCCAGCGACGGGTAGAGCAGCGAGTCGGCCGGCCACTCGGTGCGATAGGTGTCCCAGAATCCGTTGTTGACGTAGACCTTTCCGGCCACGATGGGCGCACCGGTCTGCGTCGCCGTGGTCCCGGCCGGCGCTGGATCTGACGAGTCGGAGGACTGTACGACGTGCTTCCATACCGGGGCGTCTGTTGTGCCGGTGTTCTCGTAGGCCTCGTTCGGATAGAGGTTGAGCCGGTAGAGGTTCGAGTACAACGTGGTCAGCGCGTCGTCGTTCGCTCCTTGCACCGTGATGACCCCGAGCACCTTGTCCCACAACGCCTGCGCCCGCGCCTTCACCGTGTCGAATGTGTCGGCGGCGGATATCTCCAGCGCCAGATTGTGCTTGGCCTGGTCGACACTGATCAGCGAAGTGGCGATGCGCATCGTCACGACCTTGGACGCCGCCGTGTCGAACTTGACGTATCCGGTGACGTTGCTGCCACCGCCGCCGGGGAGCATCCCGCTGCCGACGACCGGCTGATCGAACGTGGCGTAGACGAACATCCTTGTCATACCGGCAGAGTTGCCGCCCGAGGTCACGTCGGTGTAGCCGCTGATGGCGTCGCCGGCCGGGTCGAGGGTGAGCCCGCCGTCGTTGTTGATGTTGTCGAAGATCAGGTTGGACGACGGCGCCGGTGAACGTGAAGCGGAACATCGCCGCGTGGTCGGTCGGCGTCATCTCGGTCTTCATGCCGTTCTTGAACGTGACTCCGTAGTAGTGCGGCTGCGCAATCTCGTCGGCGTGGTCGAACGCGAGGGCGCGAGCAGTCCGGTCGGCCGTCGGCGTTCCCGCGCCGTCCTCGGGCATTACCTGGAAGGTCTGCCGATCACCCATCCATGGACTGGGCTCGTGGCTGAGGGAAAACGCCTGAATCATCGGCAGGTTCTGGGCGTTGTTCTGCTCCTGGTAGCGGTAGAGCCAACTGTCGCGCCCGGCCTCCGTCGTCGGCGTCCAGAAGTTGAAGCCATGGGGTACGGCGGTCGCCGGGAAGTTGTTGCCCCGCGAGAAGTTGCCGTTCGAATTGGTGCCGCGCGTCGTAATGACGTGCTCGGACGGGTGCGTCGAGGTGTTGTGGACGGGCGAGGCCGTCACGGCAAGGTCGTCGAGCCAGCCGCTGAAATCGGCTGGGCCACTGGGCTTGTCGTAGCCGACCAGGATGCGGTCGATCGTCTTGCCGGCGGCCACGGCGCCGATGGTGGATACCTCGTGGTTCCACTGGTCGACGTAGAGGATCTTCGATGCGCCTTGCCCATTAGGGCTCAGCGCCTTGCCGTGCTGATCGACTGCGCTCAGGTCGGACAGGTACGTGCCGTCGGTGAAGGCGAGGTCCACCCCGGCGTAGGTGCTCGGATCGCTGTCGTCGCCGGACGTCGCCTCCGGGAACACCATGTAGGACAACTCGGTGCTCGGCGTGACCGGGATGTTGACGTCGTACACCTTGTCGTAGGCGTACCCATGTCCGGCCGCGTCCTGGTGCCCGGCGTAGTGCAATGCAGCGACGCCGGTCCAGCCGACGTTGGGCCGGATGTTGTAGCCGTTGCTCGGCCCGCTGCCCACCGTCGTCGTCATGGTGACGCCTTGGGCCTTGGGGGCGCCCGTGCCGTCGGTCTCGAGCGTGCTCGTCCAGGTGGGCTGCGGCTGACCGGTCTCGAAGGACGACGCGAAGTCGCTCGGCGCCGGGTCGCCCGGAATCGCGTTCGCCGATGACACCTGCGCGGCTGTGAGCCCGGCAATCGTTACCGTCGCCGCGACAATCGCCTTTACGCATCGGCGCGTTCTGTGCCATCTCGCAGCTGCCGTCTCTGGACTGGACACTGGCATCACCCTGCCTGTTGGGGAATCTCGCCTGCGCCGCTTTCACACGCGTGATGGCGCACCGTGCGGTCGCGCCACCTCGTGGCGGGCACAACCCGGACCGACAACGTTGTCATCGAGGCACGTTAGAAGCGCACGGCAATCCCGTCAAGTCACTGATTTCCGGTCGGATGCCCCAGATGATCACGCGGCGTGCGCGGGGGATCGGTCCGCGCGCACCGGTCCGCGACGCACGCGGTCGTGCTTGCTCGAGAAACTACTTTCGTGATCGGCTGATTCTCCCTGGCCCGTTCGGCGATCAGGAGCCGGGCCGCCCGCTCCGTACGTCGAGCACCCTGCTCCGATATCGGGCCAACCGCACATGCTTGACGGACTCGGCGGCGTCGGGAACCATGCGAGATTCATCAGACAGCGTTGTCATGCCTGACGCCGTGCGCGATTGGCTGCGCATTGCCCCAGCCCCGTGAGGTGGAGCGGTGGACGCATCCCGACGGACCTTCCTGAAACTGGCGGCAAGCAGCGCTGCCGGCGCGGCGCTGGCCGGCCTGCCCGCAATCAACGCCGACGCGGCACCGGCCGCGCCGCGCGCCGCCGCACCGTGCTGCCCCGATTCCCGAACCCGACCCGGCTCGACGTCGCCGATCTGACGACGTTGGGCGGCGCGGACCAGGCACTGCTGACGACGTTGCAGGGAATCGTCAATCGTCGCCGCCCGCGGATATGGACACTGCTCGCCACCGACGGCACCGACCAGACCTGGCTCGACACGTTGCCGATTCCGCGGCGCGCCGTCGACGATCCGCTGAGTCTCGTGCAGCGTTATCGCGAGGAAATCTCCGGCGCGATTCTGTACGACGTCGACGCGCCGGATTCGGTCAATGTCGCCACCACGCTCGCCGGACTGCGCGGCGCGGTCATTGCGACTCCGGCGCAGGCGCAGGCGCTTGATCTCCCGATCATCGACGACCTGCGCGGACGGTTCGCCGGGCCGGTCGACGCGTACACCTGGCAATTGCGCAACCTCTGGCCGCGCTGCACCCACAAGATGCTGACCGGCATCCCGGGAACCCAGGTCGTGCCGGTACCGGGCGTCGTGTGGACGACGCTCGGTAAGGTCGATCAGCACGTGCATGACGCGTCAAACAAGAACACGTACACCTTCGACCTGACCGCAGAGCTCGGGGGCGACGCGGTCTACCTCCGGTTCCAGAATGCCTATTCGGATGACGGCTGGGGGCCGTCGGTGCAGCAGGTGACGCTGACCGCCGACGGCCAGACGATCGCCTCGTTCGCGCCGACCACAGCGGCCGAACAGCCCTATCTGTTCGACGCCGACGGTTCGAGCATCGCCGACGGCGGTTGGCGTTTCGCCGACGGCAGCAGCTACTGGACCTACAAGTTCAGCCCGCCGCCCGGCACCGCGGCGCTGTCGGTGCAGGTGTTGATGTGGAACCAGTACCTGGTGACGGCGACCGGCACGGCCCCGACCGAGGTCGTGGCGTTCCCCCATCTACGCGACTACATCGTCGCCAACCGGGCGATGGTGTTCTGGCTCGAACCGAGCATCGCCGACCAGGCCGATCTGATGAACGAGATATTCGCCAAGGTCGAGCCGACGACGCCTTATCTCGGCTGGTTCCCGGGCGGCGTGGCCGGTGGTGAATGGGGTGGTGTCGGCTACGCGTCGCAACACGGCATCGAGGTGCTGGCCGCGGACTTCTTCAACAACGCGACGGTGCTGTCCGGGACGCGCGACCCAATCACGCCGCAGCGCCGGCCCATTCCGAAGGCGACGCTCGAGAACAAGGTGTACGTCACGCTGACCGTGATGGAGGGCGACAACGTCCAGTACGACCAGCACCGGATGCGCCAGATCTGGGATCATCCCGATCGGGGCAACGTGGCGACCAACTGGACGATCGACCCGCTGCTCGCGGATCTCGCCCCGGCGATGTTCAGCTATTACCAGCGCACCGCTACCGAGAACGACCTGCTGATCGCGCGGCCCGTCCGGAGGCGGCTACACCTATCCGGGCGCGTGGCCGGGCGACCAGATCGACGCCTTCACCGAGATGACCGGTGAATACCTGCGCCGGACCGGGCTCGACATCATCCACGTCTTCAACAACATCCGGGGAACCTGGACGCCGTTGACGGACGCGATCGGCGCCTCGTACGAACGCAACACCGAGGCGCTCGGCGTGATCCTGTCGTGGGAAACCGGAAGCTCGGTCAGCACTCCGGGCGGTCTGCCCGTGGTCAGCGACTTCAGCCCCGGCGGCGATCCCGCTAACTATCACGCTGCCCTGAACGCGACCATCGCCGGATGGGACGGGACCAAACCGATGTTCATCGCGGGCCAGATCCCCGCCTGGGTGTGGACGCCGGCCGAGATCACCCGGCTGGGCGGCCTGCTCACCGATCCGTTCCGGATCGTGCGCGGCGACACGTTCTTCTCACTGATCCGGACGGTCGTCGGCTGAGTCGAGCGACCACAGCCTGCTTTATGCGTCAGGTTCGCCGATGTCCTCGTTCCACAATGTCGGGTGGGCGGCGATGAAGTCGCTCATCATCTGCACGCACTCGGAGTCGTCGAGGACGACGACCTCGATGCCGTGCTGGCGCAGCAGGTCCTCGGCGCCGAGGAACGTCTTGTTCTCGCCGATGACGACCCGCGCGATCTTGTAGAGCAGCATCGCGCCGGTGCACATGTGGCACGGCGACAGCGTCGTGTACATCGTCGACCGGGCGTATGTCGTGGCCGGCAGCCGGCCGGCGTTCTCCAGGGCGTCGGTCTCCCCGTGCCGGATCGCGCTGCCCAGTTGGACGCGCCGGTTGTGGCCCCGACCGACGACCTGGCCGTCGACGGCGAGCACGGCGCCGATCGGGATGCCGCCCTCGGCCAGCCCCGCCCGCGCCTCGGCGACGGCCTCGGCGAGCAAGTTGACGGTCGTAGATCCATGACTTTCTCCTTCAGACGCGCCGGTACGGCTTGAGATAGGCGCCGGGGTAGGCGACATTCCGCCCGGACGCAGCGAGAGCAGCGATCACGACGAGGTACGGCAACGCAATCATGATCTCGCGGGGCACGTGCGCGAACGTCTCGGTGATGGCGAGCTGGAGTTGCAGCGCGTCGACGCCGGCGAACAGCAACGCCCCCGCGACAGCGCCCCAGATCCGCCAGCGACCGAAGATGACCAGCGCGATCGCCACCCAGCCCCGGCCGCTGGTGATGTTCAGGGTGAACGTGCCGACCATGGCCAGGGTCAGGAAAGCGCCGGCCACCGCCATCAGCGCACCACCGATCAGCAAGGCCGAGTAGCGGGTGCGCGCAACGCTGATGCCGGCGACGTCGGCCGCCTCCGGGTTCTCGCCGACGGCGCGGATCCGCAGGCCGAAACCGGTGCGGGTGAGCAGCCACCAGAGGAACGGCGCGACGACGAGGAATCCGATGTAGGTCAGCAGATACTGGCTCGCGACCGGCGTGTCCTTGAACAACAGGTGGAACGTCTTGACCTGCACCAGCTGGCCGCCGCCGTAGAGCAGCCGGTTGCTGAAGTCGCACAGCGCGATGAGAAGCAGCGTGATCCCGATGCCGCTGACGTGCTGGTTGACGCCGAGGGTCACGGTCAGGAACCCCATCAGCAACGCCGCGACGAGACCGGCCACCACGGCGGCACCAAGGCCGACCCACGGTGAGCCGGTGCGGTCCGCGACGGTGAACCCGACGAAGGCACCGGCGTACATCGTCCCCTCGATGCCCAGGTTGAGGACGCCGGCGCGTTCGGTCACGACTTCACCGGCGGCCGCGTAGACGAGGACCGTCGCACTGACGAACATTGCGGTCAACAGGTCCGCGATGTTGATCATTGCAGCACCTCCTCCTTCGTGATGACCTCGGCTCGCGTCTCGGTGACTTTTCGGCGGCGGTTGCGCACAAGCCGATAGCGGCGCAGCACGAGGATGCCGACCGTGACGAGCAGCAGCGTCGCGGTGACGACCTGGCCCATCTGCGGCGGCACCTGGAGCACGAGAGACGCCGAGTCGGCGCCGACGGTGATGTCGCCGAGCAGCACCGCGACGAGGACGACTCCGATCGGAGTGAGCGCCGCGAGGGTGGCGACGATGATGCCGGTGTAGCCGAATCCGGCCGAGATCTCGCCGGTGAGCTGCCCCTGCAGACCGCACACCTGGCTGACGCCGCCCATTCCCGCGATCGCCCCGCTGACGAGGGCCGAGGAGAGCATCGTGCGTTGGACGCTGACGCCGTTGAACCGTGCGCCGGCGGAGGTGAGGCCGACCGCGCGCATCCGCAGGCCGGTGGCGGTGCGGGCGAGGACCACCCAGGCCAGCCCGGCCAGCCCGATGGCGATCGCGAAGCCCAGATGCACGCGGGTCCCCGGGATCACGATGGGGAAGTTGAAGCCGGCCCCGATGTGCGCCGACTCCGGGAACTGACTCACTGGGTTGCGCCACGGGCCGTTGAGCAGACCCTGAACCAACAGCAGGGCGACCGGGTTGAGCAGCAGCGTGGTCACCACTTCGTCGATGCGGAAGCGGACCCGCAACAAGGCCGGGATGAGGATCCACAACGCGCCGGCCAACGCTCCCGCGACGAGCGCGAGGGGGATCGCGACGATGGAGGGCAGCCCGTCGAACGTCGTCCCGACCCAGGTGGCCGCGACGGCGCCGACGAGAAACTGTCCCTCGGCGCCGATGTTGTAGAACCCGGCCCGAAACGCGATCGCGACGGCGAGGCCGGTGAACAACAGCGGGGTCGAGGTCAGCAGCACTTCGCCGATCGACGTGCCGCTCGTCATCGGCGTGATGACGTAGCGCCGGTAGGCCGCCATCGGGTCGGCGCCGGCCCAGCGGATCCACGGGGCCGTCAGCACATAGGTGATGACGACAGCGCCGACGATCAGCACCGGCGCCAGCCAGCGGGGCTCGCGTCCGCGCAGGACCAGGCGGATCATGCTCATGCAGCCGCTCCCGTCATGAGTAGGCCGAGCCGCTCGGGGGTCGCGTCCGCCGCGGCGAGCTCGCCGGCGATGCGCCCCTCGAACAGGACGACGAGCCGGTCGCACAGCGCGAGCAACTCCTCGAGGTCCTCGGACACCAGCAGCACGCCGGCGCCCACTGCGCGCCGGTCGAGCAGCTGGCGGTGGACGTACTCGGCGGCGCCGACGTCCAGCCCGCGGGTCGGCTGGGCAACGACGACGACCTTCGGCTCGCGCATGAGCACGCGGGCGAGCAGGACCTTCTGGACGTTGCCGCCGGACAGTGAGCCGACCGTGTCGCCCGGGTGTGCTTTGACGTCGAATCGTTCGATGACCTCTTCGGCGTACGCGCGAATGCGGCCGCGGTCGAGGAACGGTCCGCGGCGGAACTCCGAGAGGTGCTCGAACACGAGGTTGTGCTCGACGCTGAGGTCGGCGATGAGAGCACCGTGGCGGTCCTCGTGGATGCGGCCGAGACCGGCCGCGATCACCTCGTGCGGCCCGGCGCCGGTTATGTCGCGCCCGGCGACGCGGACCTTGCCGCCGGTCGGCTTGGCGATGCCACACAGCACGTCGACGAGCTGGCGCTGCCCGTTGCCGGACACGCCGGCGATCCCCACGATCTCGCCGGGATTCACCTGCAGCGTCACGCCGTCGACCGCGTTGCGCCCGCGTCCCGCGACGGTCAGGTTCTCGATCTCGAGAACGGGCACGGCCGCGGCGGCCGCCACGTCCACGTCTGGCGACCTCGGCGACCTTCGCGACCGCGAGGTCGGCGGTCTCGGGCCGCACGGTGTCCGCCCGGCGGACCCCGATGGTCGGCCGGCCGACCATGAGCTCGGCGAGATAGCGCGGCTCGACACCCGCCGCGTCGATCGTGTCGATGATGCGGCCGCGACGCAGCACGCTGACCCGGTCGCTGACCGACGCGACCTCGCGCAGCTTGTGGCTGATGAACAGCACACCCAGTCCCTGCGCGGTGATCCGGCGAACGGTCGCGAACAGCGCCTCGACGTCCTGCGGCACGAGCACCGCAGTCGGCTCGTCGAGGATCAGCACCCGGCAGTCGTGGTAGAGCGCCTTGAGGATCTCGACCCGCTGCTGCTCGCCGACCGACAGGCGCGCGACGCGGGCGTCGGGGTCGATCGTGACGCCCAGCGCGTCCGCGGCCGCGAGCACTTTCGCCCGTGCTGCCGAGAGGTTCAGCGGGCCGAGCCCGGCCCCGGAGAGCATGACGTTCTCCGTCACGGTCATCGGCGTCACGAGCGAGAAATGCTGCGTGACCATGCCGATGCCGTAGCCGGATCGCATCCTTGGGCGACGCGATAGACGTCGGTACGCCGTCGATGAGTATCTGACCGCGGTCCGGCCGGGTCAGGCCGTAGAGGATGCGCATCAGGGTCGTCTTGCCGGCGCCGTTCTCCCCGAGCAGGGCGTGAACCTCACCCCGACGAAGGGTGAGGTTCACGCCGTCGTTGACGACCAGATCGCCGTACGCCTTGCGGATTTCGCGCAGCTCGACGAGCGGCCGGCTGGCCGTCAACGGATCTTGGTTGGGCATGACGGCATTCGCCTTCAGCCCTTGATGGTGACCGAGCCGGCCGGCGTCTTCTCGTTCACCGGCGTGGTGAACGCGCCCGACTCCATCTCCTTCTGCTTCGCCTCGACCTTCGTCGATGACGTCAGCCGGGATGCCGCCCTTGACCGCGGTGTTGAACGGTGCGAGCGACGACCCGCCGTTCTTCAGGAAGCTGTACGACGGCGAGGTTGGCCTCCTTGAACGTCTTGTCATGGACCTGCGTCGAGTACGGCCTCGACGGTCGGGTGCATGTTCCACAAGACGCTCGTCATCACCGATGTCGGACCTTCGCTCTTCTGGTCGCCCATGCAGCCGACCGAGGGCAGGCCCTTCTCCTTCGCCGCGGCGATGACACCGGCGCGCTCGGCGAACAGGACGTCCGCGCCCGCGGAGACCTGGGCCAGCGCGGCCTGCTTCGCCTTCGCCGGGTCGAACCACGAGTTGATGAAGCTGACCTTCATGGTGACCTTGCTGTTCACCGACTGGGCACCGGCGATGAAGGCGTTGACGATGCGGTTGACCTCGGGAACCGGGTATCCGCCGACCACACCGAGGACATTCGTCTTCGTCATGTTGCCGGCGAGCATTCCGGCGAGGTAGGCCGGGTCGTGGATCCAGTTGTCGAAGACGGCCAGGTTAGGGGCCTGCTCCTTCTCCCCCGAGCCGAACACGAAGGCGATGCTCGGGAAGTCCTTCGCGACCTTTCGGACGGCTGCCTCGTTGCCGAAGGCGTCGCCGAAGATGATGGCGGGCTTCTGGTTCTGCGCAATGTCGCGCAGCGTGCGCTCCATGCCGCCCGAGTAGCCGATGTTGTCGACGTGCTTGTAGGTGATCTCGCCGTCGTCCGAGGCTTGCTGTAGCGCGGCGTGGATGACGCCGTCCCACGGCTCCTCGATCGGCGTGGCGAAGGCTCCGTACACAAGGACCTTCTGGGTCGCCGTGCCCGAAGACGATTGGGTTTTCGCGTTGTCGGTGCCTGTCTTGCCGCCGCATGCGGCAGCGACGGCAAGCGCCGCGACTGTGATTGCGACGACGGCGGACCGGCGCCACCCTGCTGAGAACATGGCATCCCCCGATACCGGAACCTGAATTGGTGCTGGATGCTTCAGACGATCTCACCGGTCTGTGCGGGGTGGGACGGGCCGAAAGGACTCCAACTAGCAGGTACAACGACCCGCCGGGAACGCCGTCGCTCGGTTATGTCGAAATGGCCGGACGCCGTTCGTGTAAAGGGTGAAAAGCCGGTACAGGACCGGCTGGCGAAACCGGAGGAGACGGCCATGCCTGAGCCGCACGTCCTGATGACCGGGCTCGTGATCGGCGAGTCGCGCGCGCTGGCACGAGGGCCGGTTGTGGTTCTCGAATTGGGGCGCCCAGGAGATCCTCGCCGTCGACGTCGAGGGCAAGAGCGAGGTGATGGCCCGTGTCCCGACCACGATCCCGTTCTCCATCGACTGGCTGCCCGACGGTCGCCTGCTCGTCGTCTCCGGGCCCGAAGGGCGGCTGCTCCGCCAGGAACCGGACGGGTCGCTCGTCGAGCACGCCGACCTGAGCGGCCTCGGCGTCAGCAACCTGAACGAGATCGTCGTGGACGGCCGCGGCAACATCTACGTCAACGGCGGCTGCGACTTCGACCCGGGCGAGGGCATTGCCCCGGGCGTCATCGCGGTCATCACCCCCGACGGCGCCGCTGCGCCAGGTTGCCGATCGAATCGCCTTCCCCAACGGCATGGCGGTAACGCCGGACAACTCGACGCTGATCATCGCCGAGTCGTTTGCCGGCTAGCTCACCGCGTTCGACATCGCCGCCGACGGCAGCCTGTCGAACCGGCGGGTGTGGGCGGAGGTCTTCAGCGACGGCATCTGCCTGGACGCCGACGGCGCGGTCTGGGGCCCGAGTTGGGTGGACGGCAAGCCCGGGTGCGTCCGCGTCCGCGAAGGCGGCGAGGTGCTCGGCTGGGTCGAGACCGATCGGGCCTGCTTCGCCTGCACGCTCGGCGGGGACGACGGCCGCACGCTGTTCATGCTGGCCGCCGACTGGCACATGGGCGAGGACTTCGAGGACAACCTGCACCGGCTGACCACCGGACCGCGCACCGGCCAGCTGCTGACCGCGCCGGCACCGGCACCCTGCCGCCGGCTGGCCGTAGACCTCAGGGGTAGCTGACCACCGTGACGGCACGTCCGGGTTGGCGATGGTCGACGAGCCGCCGGTGTCGTTGATGACGTTCGAGATGCCGCCCTTTCCGACGCTGGCGTCCAGGAACACCGTGAGCAGATCGTTCATCCGCACGCCCGGCGTGGTCGGCACTTCGTACGCGTTCGCGGCGAAGATGTCGACGCCCTGGTTGAAGAAGCTGTAGGCCCCCATGCCGTAGCCGGTGAAGTGGCGCACCTTCGGCGACGACGCGCACGGCCGCGTATCCGTTCGTGGTCGGCGTCGACATCCACGCGGCCTGGCTGGGCACGTCGTAGGGCATCTCGTTCTGGAAGAAGATGTCGCTGCCGTTCTCGCCGTTCCAGATCACCTCGAACTTCTGGTAGTGCTCGACGAACAGGCCAGTCGCGCTCACGTTGTCGCCGTTGACGATGACGCCGGTGTCGGCGGTGTTCTGCGTCCAGCCGACGCCGTTGCCGTGGTCGGCGCGCCAGGCCCAGATGTCGTCGAGGATGACGTCGTCGCTGTTGACCTGCAGGCTCACGGTCGCCTTGCCCAGGTGGGGCCCACCGATGCGGAAGAACACGTCCTGCAGGGCGGTCGGGTCGTCGGCCCTCGAGCCGTTCGCCTTGCTGGCCGTGCCCGTTGCCGATCTGCAGCAGCAACGGCGAGTTCGCCGGGCCGGCGTCGAATGATCAGCCCGGCGATGTCGACGCCCGGCACGTCGGCCGACGCTCATCGGCATCGCACCGTGCACCGCCGTCAGCGTGGCGAAGCCCAGGCCCAGCACGACGGTGTCGGCCCGCTTGACCTTGATGGTCTGGTCGACGTTGTAGACGCCCGGGCGTGAGGATCAGGTTCCGGCCCCGGGCGAGCTGGTTGTTGATCGTCTGCACCGAGTCGGACGGCTTGGCGACGAAGAAGTCGGACATCGGGATCGACCGCCCCGGCGTCGGGCCGCCTGCGCCAGGTCTCGCCGACCGAGTTGCGGGCGCGCCGGGCACGAAGACCTGTAGCGCCCGGTCGCGTCGACGTACAGGTACGGCTTCTCGCGGCTCACCGGGGTCGTCGCCAGCGTCGTGTACGGGCCGCCGCAGCTCGCCTGCGCCGGGAAGCACTGCGCCGGGGCGCCGACGTCGCCGGAGAACACCTGGTTCCACACGCCGTTCGACCAGCCGTCCAGCGTGCTGTTGCGCACGAAGAACTGCTGCTGCGAACCGTTGACCACGGTGCTGCCGTCGAAGCGCGAGTCGGCGATGAACCCGCCGCTGGCGAACGACGGACCGGTGCAGTAGTCCATCAGCGTGGTCAGGCCGTTGACGTGGACGCGGCGCATCGGCGCGGCCTGCGACACCGCCCAGAACTCGCCGGTGTAGCAGCCGAAATCCGGAGTCGTCACGTTGATGGTCAGGTTCGACAGGGACCGCCAGAAGTTGTTCAGCGCGACGCAGGAGTCGTTGGCGTCGCACTGGTTGCGCACGAAGACCGACCGTTGATGACGACGTCGCTCGGCGTACGCGCCGAGGCCGGCCACCTCGGTGTAGTAGCCGACCTGGAAGTTCAGCGGGTTGGCCGCCGATCCGTACGTGCCGGGCTTGAACAGCAATGCGTAGCGCTGCGTCCCGAACTGGTTGGGAATCTGCTGCGCGGCGATCGCGTCAACGGCCGCCTGGATCTGGCTCTGCGGCATCGACGGGTCGAACACCAGCACGTTCGGGCCAAGATCGGGTGCCCCGGCCGTCGCCGTGCCCGCGGATGTCGGCGGCGCCGTGCTCGCGCTGGCCGCGGCCATCGACAGCACCGCGCAAGTGGCGAGCACCGCCGCGATTGCAATGGGGCGCAGTCCGCCCGCCGAATGCCGCCAAGAGAAGTCTCGCCCGCGCGTCATGGTGCGACGATCCTCCCGGGAGGCTCGCAGAACAAGACTTGCGAGCGTCCCGGGATGGCCGGCGCCGCCGGGATCAGTTACTTGCGAAGCGGCGCGTTGGCCAGCGCGATGACACTGTCACCCGCGCCGTAGTACATCCACCATTTGCCTTGGTAGAACAGGATGTTGTTCATGAACACGGTGTGCGGCGTGAACCCGTAGATCTCGTACGGCGCCTGCGGCGAAAGCACGGCCTGGTGGAGCTGATCGGCCGGCGCGGTCAGGTCGTTGCGGTTGAATTCGATCTCGCTGATCGCGTAGAACCACCGACCCTGGCCCATGAGCTGACCGGCGACGAACAACACGACGTTGTCGCTGGCGGGCGCGTTCGGGCTGGTCGGGTAGTTGGTGACGGCCACGCAGAACTCGTACGGGTTGTAGCTCTCGGGAAAGCCCGTGTTGACCGGGCTGCTCGTGCTCCAGTGGAGGAGGTCACTGGACTTGGCCAGGAAGGTGCTGCCCGTCTCGCCGTAATACATGAGATAGGAGCCGTTGATCTTCACCGGCCGGCCCTGGGGATCGGCCACGACGGCGGCATTCTTCGTGTCCGGAACAACGCGCCCGAGTTGCTGCCAATGCAGGGCGTCCGTCGACGTCGCCTCATTGAGTCCGACCGTCGTCCCGTCATATCCGGTGAAGAAGGCGTAGTACGTGCCGTCGAGGTAATACATCCGTGGGTCTTCGACACCGTGCGTCTCGCTCGGCAGCGACCGCGTGATCACCGGGTTGTCGGCGGCCTCGGTGAAGTGATGGCCGTCCGTGCTCGTCGCCGCGCCGATGGACGAGAAGTTCCCCGATGCCGCGCCCCGGTAGAGCATGTGGAAGACGCCGTTCACCACGACGACCGACGGGTTGAACGCTTCGGGCCATTCCCAGTTGTTGGACGAGTCCGGGTCGACGGGCGGGGTCAGAATCGGATTTCCCTGGTATCGGGCGAACGGGCCGATCGCCCATTTCGGCAGGCCCGACGAGTCCTGCGGCGCCGATTTCGCCTCCACTCCGTGCGGTGCCGCGGCGGCGGGGTGCGTGGCAGTGTCACGCACTGCCGTGCCGCCGACGGCGACAGCAGCCACCGCGACCGCCGCAGCCGCTGCTGCCAGCCAAGACCGTTGAGATTCCATGTTTTCGCTCCCTGTCTGAGGGGCAGCACCGTTGATGCCGTCGCGCGAGACGTCGAACACTGGGCCGGGCTGAGCCCTACTGGGCCTTACTGGTTCTTACTGAGCCTGGCTGGGCCGGGGTGAGTCGGCCGAACTCGCCCGGGCTCAGTTGGTTAGGGCCGATGGCCGCAGCGACCACCGCCACTATTACCCATAAGTGCCCTAAATCAAACATCCCTCGTCGGCCTACACAGATCGGACATGCGCTCGGGCAGGATGCCGACTTGTGCAACTAGATCTTGCTGCCCGCGCCACGACGGGGCGGGCTCCCGTTTTGCCGAACCAGGTTGGTGGGTACCGGTTTCCCATGCGCGAGATGGCAGGTCGGGGGTGGTATGCGCAATGACCAGCGAACAGCCTCGTCAGCGTGAGGCCGACGCCGCGACACCCGGACCAGACAACCCAGGCGCCGGATCCCTTGCCGCGATTGCTCACGCCGTGGCGCCGCAGCCCGCCGTCCATACACGGCAGAGCGCGGTCCACACGCCCGACTCCGCCGTCCCCGGACCGGAGACCACGGTCCACGAGCCGGTCCGTGTCCTCGGCGAGCGGTACGAACTTGGCGAGGTCATCGGCCGCGGCGGAATGTCGACCGTGCACCGCGCACACGACCGTCTCTTCAATCGGGAGGTAGCGGTCAAGGTCTTCCGGCCGGGGACCGATCTGCACGGCGACCGGCGCTACCGCCGCGAGGTCCAGCTTTTATCGGCGCTCAACGCTCCGGGACTGGTCACGGTGCTCGATGCCGACCTGGGCGAGACCGCGTCGCTCGACACCATGCCGTACCTGGTAACCGAACTGGTTGACGGACTCACCCTGTCGCAGCGGATCAAACAGTCGAGATTGACCGAGGCACAGACGAGCCGGCTCGGCGCCGTCCTGTGCCGAACGCTCGCCTACGTGCACCAGCAGGGGATCGTGCATCGCGACGTCAAGCCCTCGAACATCCTCATTCCGGCAGATGCCGTGGACGATCTCAGCGCGCCGAAGCTGGCTGACTTCGGCATCGCGGTCGCCGCCGACGACACGCGCCTCACCATGCACAACTCGACGGTCGGCACCGCCAACTACCTCAGCCCCGAGCAGGTCCGCGGCGAGATCGTGACGCCGGCCAGCGACATCTACTCGCTCGGACTGGTGCTGATCGAGGCATTGACGGGCGAGTACGCCTACCCCGGCACCGGCCTCGAGACGCTGATGGTCCGGCTCAATCGGCCGCCGACCATCCCGCAGACCAGCAACCCGGCGCTGCGCGCGCTGCTCGTCGACATGACGAACCACGATCCGCCCCATCGTCCCGACGCAAGTGGCGCCGCGGACCGGCTCGACCGCATCGCGACCGAGCCGCCTGATCAGTTCCGGTCGGCCGGAGAACCCGCTGAGCTCACCACCGAAATCCTGCCGTTCGCCGAACCCGTGGCCGCACCTCCCGCCTGGGGGGGAGGTGCGGCCCGTCCCTCCGGGTCGAAGCGGCGAACCCGCGCGACCATAGGCGCGCGCTGTTCGCCCTGGTGGGGGCCGCCGTCGCCGTGGCCGCCGCGCTCATCACGGTCGCGTCCCTCGTCAAATCCACGAGCCACAAGCCGCCGATCCCGGTGGACCAGACCACGCAACAGGCCGCGCCGCCCATCAGGGGCACGCATTCGGCAGAGCCCTCATCGACGCCGGAGCGTTCGACGTCGCAACCGGTTGAGCCGAACCCGGCGCCGACATCGACGACGGCGCCCGCGCCGTCCACCTCGGCGGACACCTCTTCCGCGCCGGGCACCCAGGCCGGGTCTCTATCGCCGCCCACTTCGGTCAGCAGCAGTGCCACACCGTCGCCGTCAGGCAGCCCGACGCCGTCAACGACCGAGCCGTCGCCGACCCCGACGTCGCCATCGGACACTGTGCCGCCGACCGACCCGACGACTCCGGGGCCGGCCACCCCGACACCCTGAGCGGTGCGATCTCCCAAATCGCTTAGTGCTGTCGCAGGCAAGGCGGTTGAACCGACTGCGCCCGGATTACGTACATATGAAGGCAAGTCCAAGCTGAAGAGTTCAGCCCCGGCGCCGCTGGCTACCTGAGGAGCGGAAACGATATGCCAAGTTCAACCCGAAACAGTTACCTGAAACTCTGGCTGCTGCTGGCAGCCATCGCAGTAGTGGCAGTCGTGATCATCGCGGTCGCCATGTCTGGTGGCGGCGGCGGAGGTGGCGGCGGTTACTAAGCGACAGATAGGCTGAACCAGGCACAACACAGCGCCGACCTCAACCAACCAATCGGTGGTCGGTATGCGAATCGTTCCTAGCCTTCATTTCCGCGGCCGGGGATCGGCCGGCCTGCAGGCCTCTGACAGCGGCTCGCGCCGCCGGGCAATCGCCCGGCGGCTTTTCGCTTTCGACCGTGACGCCGCTAGTGCAAGCGACGACCTGCCGTCGATCCAGCGGGCCGGCCAGGACACGTTCGATCCGTACCCCTTCGAGCCGCGCTTCTGAAGCGATTGCTGGCGGCCAGCACGTCTGACCGATTGTGCAACTCTCGGCGTCGTGGGAACGCCGAGAGTTGCACGATCGGTCGCTGAACGAGGTCGGGTTCGGCGCGACCGGTGAAGACGGGACGTACGGCAGGTGACGACGGCCCGCTGGACTCTGGCACCTCCGGTTGTGGGCGCTTGACGATTGATCCCTGGAAGTCCGACAACAGGGCCGCCTCTCTGCGGTGACCTTCGACCCTGCTCTGGCCCTGCCGTCGGACCTAACGTCAGTGCACGGGGGTGAGCGTCATGACGACGCCGGGACAACGCATGCTGCACAGCGACGCGTTCGCGTGGTACATGGAAAAGGATCCGGTGCTGCGCTCGACCGTCGTGGCGATTGCCCGGCTCGATAGCAGCCCGGACTGGACGCTGGTGCGGTCTCGCATCGACCGGCTCACCCGGCTGGTCCCGACGCTCCGGATGCACGTACAGGTACCGCCATTGCGAATGGGCCCACCGCGATGGGCGATTGACGAGTCGTTCGACCTCGACTTCCACCTGCGGCGAATGCGGCTGCACGAACCCGCGGACTGGTCCGACGTCGTGGAGTTCGCCCGCACCGCAGCTATGGAGGACTTCGATCGCGCACGACCGCTATGGGTGTTCACCGTGCTCGAAGGCATGTCCGACGGCGGCGCCGCGGTGGTCATGAAGATGCACCACTCGCTGACCGACGGCATCGGCGGCATCCAACTCGCCGGCCTCGTACTCGATCTGGGGCCGGAGGCGTTGCCGCTTGGCCCGATGCCGCCGGAGCCGGACGGCACGTCGCTGTCCGCGATCCAACTGACGGCGCGTTCGGTCGGCGACGGCGTTGCCGACGCGGCGACTGCCGGGCGCCGCATCATGCAGGGCCTGCCGTCCGGAGCGGTCGGCGCGATCCGCAACCCGGTGTCCGCCGCGAAGTCGGCCGTCGATTTGGGCGTGTCGGTCTGGCGGATCGTGGCCCCGATCAACCAGCAGTCGTCGAAGGTGCTCAAGGCGCCGTCGCACAGGACGCCGGCTCGCGACCATGGAGGTCCCGTTCGAGGATCTGCACACGGCGGCCGCCCTCGGGGGAGGCCGGCTCAACGACGCCTATCTGGCGGCGCTCGTCGGCGGAATGGATCGCTACCACCAGCGCAGCGGCTCGCCCCTGCCCGAACTTCGGGTCACTGTCCCGGTGAGTGTCCGCGGCGGTAACGATCCGATCGGCGGCAACCGGATCACGTTGATCCGGGTCAAGCTGCCCGGCGCGATCGGCGATCCGGCCGAACGGATCCGGCGGATCGCCGCGGTGATGCGTCGCTGGCAGAAGGAACCGGCACTCGCGCACACCCAGGAGATCGCCTTCGGCCTGAACCTGCTCCCCCGGCCCTACATCGGCGGAATCTTCAAGCGCGTCGAAATGCTCGCGAGCGACGTGCCGGGCGTGCCGCTCCCGGTGTGGTTCGCCGGGGCACGCCTGTGCGGCTACTACGCCTTCGGCCCGACGATCGGCTCCGGCTTCAACGCGACGCTGATGTCCTACGCCGGCGTATGCGACATCGGCGTCAACATCGACCTCGGCGCCATCGACGATCCGGACCTGCTGCTCGCCTGCCTGCACGAAGGCTTTGACGAGGTGCTCGCGCTCGCGCGCCCCAAGTCCGCCACGCATCCGGCCCGGCGACGTGCAGCGCCGGCGCACACACGACGGCAGAACGATCTTGATGCTCAGGCTCGGTCATAGGCCAAAGCGAGAATCACCGTCGGCTGGGCCGGTCCCGAATTCGGATGCCTCCCGACCGCCACCCCACTAGCGTTGCGCGGATGCCTGACCTGCGTACTGATCGTCTTGTCCTGCGCAATTGGCGAGACTCCGACCTTGAGCCATGGGCGGCGATGAACGCCGATCCCGAGGTCCGCGAGCACCTCGGCGAACTGCTCACGCGGGAACAGAGCGCGGCATCGATGCAGCATTTCCAGGCCGATCTCGACGAGCGCGGCTGGGGATTGTGGGCGGTCGAGGTGCAAAGCAGCGGCCAGTTCATCGGCTTCACCGGCCTGGACCCGGTTGACGAAGGCATGCCGTTCGGCGGCGTGGAGATCGGCTGGCGACTGTCGCGTGCCGCCTGGGGGCACGGCTACGCCACCGAGGTCGCGCTGGCCAGCCTCGAATTCGGCTTCGGAACGCTCGCACTCGACGAGATCGTGGCAATCACGACCGCCACGAATGTCCGCTCGCAGGCGGTGATGAGCCGCATCGGCATGACCCGTGACCCCGCCGACGACTTCGACGACCCGAGCGCGCCCGCCGGGCCGTTGCGTCCCTGCGTGCTCTACCGGATCCGCCCCGAGCGGCCCTCAGGCGGTCACGATCAGCGTGTGGTGACCCGCGCCGGTTCCGATCGTTAACTCCGTTCCGCGATTGGTGTCGAGCAAAGCGAAGTTGTGCACGGCCCGCCCGTCGAGCAGGACGGACTGCGGGTGGGTACCGCGCGGCAACGTGTGGCCGATGAGAACCTCGCGGGCGCCGACGCCCGAGCTGACGTCGATCTGAGTGACGTAGCGGTTCCCGTCGTGCGTGGCGAGCACGTCGGCCGAACCTTTTCGGATTCGCACCATTCACCGCTTATTTCAATATGTTCGGCGCATTGGGGTGGAACTCGGGACCGCCGGCGCGCCATCGCGTACCACGCACACGCCGATCGCGGTCAACGCCCGGAGGCGAACCCGGCCTGGTCCAGGCGCTCACGAGCGAGGCTCCGATGGGGCCGGGTGTAGCTGACCGTCCACAGTGGACAGTCAGTCGCCACGATGGCGTACTCTGACCCCTGGGTAAGGCTGAGCAGGTCGGGGCAACGCCAATCCGAGTGTTAAATTTCGTCCGCACCCCTCGGTTCGGGCGACAAAATCAATTAACAGAATCGGGGTCATGGGCCTCTGTCGAAACGGCTGCGCAAACGGCCTTGTAACAACGACAGAGATATCCCCGATTGGAATGTGGGGGGCCAATGCCGCAGACGGTCGGCCAATTGAAGTCTTTGGATCAGTCGCAGAACTTCGTCACCTTTACAGCGGCCGCTCGCGGCGTAATCGCAGCGGTTTGCCGGCGCTCTGGCCAACAGGTCGTCGTCCTCGCCTGGCCGGCCGGAGCCGCATACCTGCCGGCGACCTGCTACGTGCCCAGCGAATTCGACGTTGTGGTCACCTACGTTGAAGGCTGCCCTGTCTATGCGGACTCGCGGCGGCTTGCGATGTTCGTGACCAGGCGCATCGTTCTGGATGCCGAGGCGTGCTCGGCCGGGCAACCGCATCCACCGCTACGGACACGTGCTGTACCGCTCAAGCAACCCGGCCGCACAGCGCCCAGATTCCGCTTCGACGCGTTCGCCGCGAAGGTGAACCGGGACCTCATGCGCGAGCTTGTGCCGCAGTACGCGGACCGGTTCACCGAGAAGGTTGTCGCCCGGTACGTGCGCGCGGCGATCGACGACCTGCGCGGTTCGGTCAAGCCTGAGGCACTGCCGGAACTCGCGGCGCGCCTTGCTCATCACCGCCTGGCCTCGGTGCGTCAACCAGCAGCCACCGCCCGGGCAAACTGACCGCCGCTACGCGTCGCGGTCCGGCACCGCTCCTGCCTGGCCGGGGCTGATCGGGCCGGATTCCGGATCGAGGTCGACCATTGCGGCGACGACGCCGCCCGTACCCGATTGCCGCAGCGGAAGCCCTGAGCGCACAAGGATGTCCTGCACGTCGATGTTGTCCGCATAGGAAATGGCGGTAAATCGGCGGATTCCGCGTTCAAGTGCGGCCTGCGCGAGCATCCGCAGCAAGCCGGAGGCGAGCCCGACTCGCCGCCATTCCGGGTCGACGACCACGGCCACTTCTGCGACATCCGTGCCGGCACTGCCTTCGTAGCGGGCAATCGCGACGCCGTGACCGTCCGGCGCGAATGCGACCAACGCCAACCGGTACACGTAGTCCACGGTCGTGAGGTGCTGCAGGGTTCGCGCATCGGATGGCCCGCGCCCTCCCGAGGAACCGGTCATGAATCGTTTGTGGATCGGCATTTGCGACCGCCGTCCGAAGCGCGTCAACATCGCCCGGGACGATCGGACGAACAAAGACCGTGCGCCGGTCGGCCAGCTTCAGGTTGCCCTCAAGGTCGCTGGGATAACCGTCGGGCACTTTCGCCACCCGTGCCTTCGCGTGTTTCACGACAGGCCCTTTCCACCGTTGGGCCGACGACCGAAAAGCTGCCAGAAGTCGTAGGACCGGCGTGGCCCACGACCAGACGGCGTTAATGTCGCGCGGCTTCAACTGTCGGCACGATGAGCACGGGGCACGGCGGGTGCGTCACGAGGGCGCTGCTGATCGACCCGAGGATCGCGCGCGATCCGCGGTAACGGCGCTCGCCAATTGCGAGCATCATCGCCCCCGCTGCGGCGTCCCGCAGTGCGGTCTCGGTGTCGCCCTCGATCACCTCGATGGTCATGGGGACAGGAGGATCGCCCGCCGCGGCGCGCCCCGCCTGTAGTTTCGTGACCTCCTCCTTGAGCCGTTCCTCGACGAACTCGCCTGGGTTCGCGCCGGCCGGCCAGGTCAGCGGAACACCCCAGGTGGACGGGAAGTGCCAGACGTGGATCACTCGCAGGCCGGCACCGTGCACAGCGGCCTCGTCCGCGGCGACCCGAAGCGCCTCGAGCGAACCTGGTGAGTCGTCGACGCCGACGACAATTTCAGATGTGGTCGTCATACCTTGACCCTCGCAGTCTGCGACAGTGGCAATCAGATGCGATTGCCCTTGCCGGGCAGGACGTTCGTCCCGTCCGGCGGCCGAATACCTTCAGTGGTGGCAGGTCGTAGCCAGTGCGGTGCCGCCAGTCACGATCGGGTCAATGGATGTGTGTGGGTACGACTGCGACCGGACAGGTCGCGTGGTGCAACACTCCCTGGCTGACCGAACCGAGCAGCGTCCCCGTCATTGCGTGGTGCCCGCGGTTTCCGACGACGAGAAGGTACTGCGCAGTCGAAGCAAGCACCAGACCGGCGACCGGATGGTTTCGGATCACCTCGGGATGCACGACCACGTCGGGAAACTTCTCCCGCCATCCGGCGAGTGCCTCCGACAGCCAGGCCTCGGCGCGGGCCGGTGCCGGTGGGTCTCTACGCCAGCTCATCTGGGCGAGTCGATCGGGATGCCAGCACAGCACCGCTCGCAGCGGCACGCCGTGCCGGCTCGCGTGGTCGAAGCCGAAACCAAGCAGGGCCTCGGACGCCTCCGTGGGGTCCACCCCGACGACGACGCCGGCGCCCTCCTCGGGCAGGCCGGCCGGGCCGCGCACCACGACCGCCGGGCACGCGGCCCGAGCGGCCGCCGCGGCACCGACCGAACCGACAACCGTCGAGCCGAGTGCCTTGAGCTGCCGAGACCCGAGCACGAGCAGGCTCGCACGCTGCGACTCGTCGATGAGCGCGCTCGGTGCCTCACCGTCGATGACCTCGCCGCCGACCTCGACACTCGGATCGAGTTCACGAACGCGGTCGATCATCGTGGCGATCAGCTGCTCGGCCACGTGCGTCGACATCTGCAGATCGGCGTCCGGGACATCGGTGTACATGGGAAGCCGCGCGTACGTGTACTGCCAGTGGAACGCATAGACCAGGCGCACCGGAACGTGACGGGTACGCGCATCTTCGACGGCCCATCGCAGGGCTGCCTCGCTACCGGGTGAATCGTCGATGCCTACAACGATCGGGCGTTGCTGAATGGACATTCGATTGCCTCCCTGAGGCGAGTGGTCAGGTGCGGCTCCGGAGCGCGGCGATATCGCTGGACGCGGCGTGCAGAACGCGGTTACCCAGGTCGATCAGTGCACGACCCACCGCGAGCTCGTCGACGACTTCGGGAGTGGACGGGTCGGCCAAGCTGCGGTACGCAGCACCTTCACCACGAAGCGTGTTCGCACCGGTCTGCAGGACGACACGCGCGACCGTGCTGTCGTCCTGCGTGAAGAGATAAGCGTGAATGTTCCATTCGGCGACGTGTTCCATCGCGAGCCCCCTTGCGCCACCCGCTGCCGCCGCGCGTACGGCCGTGCGCTCGGCACGTCTCGATGGTGGCTTTGGCCCGGTGCGGCCTCAAGAGGAGGACGTCCCGTCCACCGCAGGCGAAGGGCCGCAGATCGATCGTCCACAGTGGACAGTCGGCATCGGCGTTCTGGGCGAGAACCCCAATGAGGCGGGCTTTGTGATCGTCCCCACGCCAGAAGGGCGAGTTCATAGCGCCCTGATAGGGAAATCAGAACCAATCGGGGCAACCCTGGGCGACAGCGGGATCTTTTCCGCCTTGCCTCGGTCGACCGTAGAACTCCCTGACCGGCCGAGGGCAACGATCGCAGAAGGAGTTTCTCTCGTGACCACCGTCGAGACCGCTGTGCGCTCTCTGGGCCGTCGCACTGACACGCACGTCACTGCCCGGGTCACCGCAGCGGCGCTGCTGATCGCAGTGGCCTATATCCATTTCGCCGACCAGAGCTTTCTCGCATTCGACAAGAGCCCGGCCTATCTACAGGGCGCGTATCTGGTTCTCGAGGTCGCGGCAGTCGTCGTCGCTGTTGTGCTTCTCCCTCGGCCGACGCCGGGCACCTGGCTACTGGCCCTGGGCTGCGCGGCGGGACCGCTGGCCGCATTCATCGCTACCCGCACGGTGGGCCTGCCCGGCGCGAAGGAAGACATCGGCAACTGGGGCGAGCCGCTCGGCGTCGCCTCGCTCATCGTCGAGGCGACACTGCTGTTGCTCGCGGTCGTCGAGTTGGGCCGACTTCGTCGCTCGATGATCTGAGGGCGGGTCACAGCGTTCAGTTGTCGAGGACGGTGAGATCCATCTGCCCGATCCGCGTGGGGTCGGCAAGAATCTCGATCGCGACGATCTTGCCGTCCGCGACGGTGAATGCGAACACGACGCGTGGTTGCCCGCCAGGTGCCCACACGGCACCTGCGGCACCGTCCACCACCGCCGAATGCGCCGCCCGCGCTCGTCCCACGAACGTGCCGGCCACGTCGGCCGCACCGAAGACGTCAGTCGGCGCGCCGGTCTGCACGGCGGCCGCGTCGGCCCGCAGCACGACGTCCGGATCGAGCAGCGCCAGCAGTGCGCCCAAGTCACCGCCGCGCGAGGCAGCGAGGAAGGCGTCGACGACCTGACGCTGCCGAGCCAGGTCCGCCCCCGGTGCGGGTGCTGCTCCCTGCACCCGGCGGCGGCCCCGGCTGGCGAGTTGCGCGGCCGCGTTCGACGAGCGCCCCACGATCGGGCCGATCTCGTCGTAGGGCACCCCGAACAGGTCGTGCAGCACGAACGCGACCCGCTCGGCCGGCGCCAACGTTTCGAGCACCACCAGCAACGCAAGCCCGACCGAATCGGCGAGCACCACTTCATGTTCCGGGTCGACAACGTCGACCTGATTCGCGGCCGGCTCGGGTGCCGCGACGTCCAACGGCTCCTCACGTCGCAGCTTGCGCGAGCGCAGCATGTCCAGGCACACCCGGCCGACGACTGTCGTCAGCCATCCGTTCAGGTTCGCGACGTCACTGGTGTCCGAGCGGCTCAAGCGCAGCCACGATTCCTGCACGGCATCGTCGGCTTCGCTCGACGAGCCGAGCATCCGGTAGGCAACTGCCGTAAGACGCGACCGGTTCTCCTCGAACCGCTGCGCCAACCACTCGGGTTCAGTCATCGGTCAGGTCCTCCGTCGACGTCGTCATAAGAGTGACGAATGAAACGGCGCGGATATGACGAGCGGATCGCCGCCCGGCACGCGGCGTCCGTCCCCGTCATATTTCTCAACCGCGATTCGTCATATGGATGACCGATGCACACCACCCAATCAGCAAAGGGAGTTTCGCCATGACGCAGGGCATCACACTGCTCGTCTATCCGGTCAAGGACCTCACCCAGGCCAAGGCGCTGTACAGCACGCTGCTCGGTGTCGAGCCCTACGTGGATCAGCCTTACTACGTCGGCTACCGGGTCGGAGACCAGGAGATAGGTCTGGACCCCAATGGCCACGACAAGGGCACGACGGCACCGCTCGGCTATGTGGAGGTCGCAGACATCAAGGAGAGCCTGCAACATCTGCTCGACGCCGGCGCGCAACTGCGGCAAGACGTTTCCGATGTGGGCGGCGGCAAGCTGATCGCATCCGTGGCTGACGCCGACGGGAACGTTACCGGGCTGCTTCAGCCCGCCTAGGTTCGGCGCTTCATCGCGATCTTCCTGCGCATCGAGGCCGCTAACCCGCACTGTGCAGGAAGATCGGGGCGCTTGGTTCAGGCGGCCTGGGCCGTTTGCGAGCTGAGCGCAGCGGTCACCGTGAGCGCCCACTTCATCCGATCGCGGGACGTCTCGGGGTGCTCGCCGTACTCGGCGGCGAACGCGGCGGCGCACGCTCGCGGGCCGCCGTGCTGGAGCACGCTGGCGCGGATGGCCGACACGAGCTGCTGGGCCGTCAGGTGCTCGGACGGCTGCACGCTGCTGACGAACAGGGCTTCCGCTCGGCTGGCTAGCGTCATCTTCGACTCCTCATAGAAGTTGGTGGCCGCCGAATCCGTCGTCATCGACTACCTCGTGAAGGCGGTAAGCCCCCGTTCGGCTCTGTGATCCAGTTCACTGGAAAGCCGGAACGCTCGACAGAGCCGACTGTCCCGCATGAACAGGGACGTCGGTCCTGCGCCATCTGGCCGATAGGCCGCCTGTTCCGGCGAGCGTCCGCAGCCGGTTGCCCGATCAGAGCCGGAGCCCGCAACGCCCACGGCGCGGTGCGCGACGGCGGGCGCTTCGTGGCCTACGATCGCACTCATGTTCGAGCCGGAATGGGACGCAGGGCTCGACGACGCGCAGCTTGCCGCCGCTGCGCACGCCGGTGGCGCACTCGTCGTGCTGGCCGGAGCAGGCACCGGAAAGACGCGCACGCTCACGGCCCGGGTCGCCCAGTTGCTGGCGCACGGGGCCGACCCGTCGCGGGTCCTGCTGCTGACGTTCACCCGCCGGGCGGCCTCCGACATGCTCGCCCGCGCCGCCGTCCTGTGCGGTGACCGGCGGGCGGCGGGCAAGCTGTGGGGCGGCACGTTCCACGCCGTCGCCCACCGGCTGATCAGCATGCACGCCGAGACGCTCGGCTTGCCGAACGGGCTGTCGGTTCTCGACCCGGCTGATGCGCGCGACCTGATGGATCTGCTGCGTCACGATCACGGCCTGTCCAGTGCCGGCACCGGTGCGCGGGAGCGGTTCCCGCGGGCGGACACCCTGGTCGATGCGTACTCCCGGGCGGTCAACACCGGCCGGCCCGCCCGAGCCGTCATCGCGGCGGAGTTCCCGTGGTGCGATCCGCACATCGACAAGATCCTCGATCTGTTCCGCGCCTACACCGCGCGCAAACGCTCCGGCGGGCTGCTCGACTTCGACGACCTGTTGCTCGGCTGGCGCAGCCTGCTCAGCGACGCGACGCTCGGGCCGACCATGTCCGCCACGGTGGGACCACGTGCTGGTCGACGAGTACCAGGACGTCAACCAGGTCCAGGTCGACATCGTGCGAATGCTGCGCCCGGACGGCGTCGGCCTGACCGTGGTCGGCGACGACGCGCAGGCGATCTACGGCTTCCGCGGCGCGGACTCCGCGCATCTCACCGAACTCGCCACAACGCTGCCCGGCGCGTCGATCGTGCGGCTCGAGCGAAACTTCCGATCACGGCAACCCCTGCTCGATCTCGCCAACGAGGTACGCCCCGGCGAGCTCGCGTTGCGGCTGCACTCGGACCGGACAGGTGGCGCGCGCCCGCGACTCGTCCGCTGCTACGACGCGGCCGGCGAAGCCCGTCTGGTTGCCGATGCGGTTCTGGAGGCCGTCGAGGCCGGGCAACGGCTGCACGATCAGGCGGTGCTGATGCGGGCCGGCCACCACAGCGACCTGCTCGAGATCGAGCTGACTGCGCGCCGGGTGCCCTTCGTCAAGTTCGGCGGGCTGAAGTTCCTCGAAGCCGCGCACGTCAAGGACTTCGTGGCGGGACTGCGCCTGCTCGACAACGGCGCCGACGAGATCGCGTGGTACCGGCTGCTCCGATTGCACCAGGGCATCGGCCCGGCCCGAGCGCGCGACCTGCTCGCCGTGCTCCGGCCGGGCGAGGGCAGCGACGGCCGGCGCCGACGATCGCCACGCCGACACCGTCGCCGCCGCCCCGGCCACCGCGCGCGTGCGGCTGGGCGCGACGCTCACCGGGCTGCAAACCGCGCGCGCCGCGACGACAACCCCCGATCGCGCCGGCGCGGTTGTGGCAATGCTGCGGCCGCTGCTGATCCGTCGCTACCCCGATCACCCGGTGCGGCTGGGCGATCTGGACCGGCTCGTCGCCGCCGCGGCGGCAGCGCCCACGCTGGCCGAGTACGTCGCGGGGTTGACCCTCGACCCGCCCGCCTCCACCGGCGACCTCGCCGGTCCGCCCCATCTCGACGACGACTACCTGACGCTGAGCACCGTGCATTCGGCCAAGGGCCTGGAGTGGGATTCGGTGCACGTCATCGGCCTGGTCGACGGCGCGTTCCCTTCCGACATGGCGCTCAGCACCGACACCGGGCTCATCGAGGAGCAGCGGCTGTTCTACGTCGCACTGACCCGCGCGCGAGACCAGCTGACGCTCTACACGCCGTTGCGGATGCCGCACCAGCGCTACTCCCACAGCGACAAGCACAGCCTTGCGCCGGCAAGCCGATTCCTCACCGACGGCGCCCTGGCCACTCTCGACATCTGCGAGGCCGACCCACCAGCGCCACCGCCGCGCCGGGCGTTGACCACCGCTCGGGTCGCCCTGCCCACCCTCGACGACCTGTGGGCCTGACCGGCCTTCGATCCGACGAGGCCGCGTGTCCCGGTGGCTTCGGCGAGCAGGAGACACCGGTCAGGGCTAGTGTTTCGACTTGATCTTCGCCCCTCCCGATCAGGCATCGGGCGACCACCGCGGATGCCTCAATTCGGTCGCTGCCGTCCACAGTGCGGCGGAGTGCGCTCGGCTCCTCTTGTCTGTCATTTTCAGAACGCGGCACTGTCCGCCTGATCGCCGGGAGTTGTGGTGCGTCGTCGTGGTGTGTTGTCAGTTCTGGTCGGGTGCTCAACCCTTCTCGCGATAGCACTACCCGGGCTCGGCACCGCCTCGGCTGCCCCGCCAGCCGTAACGATCGCGGGTTCGTTGCCGGCCCCGGTCGCCAGTCCGGGCCCGGAGACGCTGGACTACACGATCACCGTCACCGCCGCGATCGACGGCGCCGTGCTGACGGCGACCGAACCGGCCGACATGACAGCGGATCCGGCCACCGTGCAGGTCAACGGCGTCGACGCGCCGGTGGGCACGGTCAGCCAGCAGGGCGACGGGCTGACCATCCGGTTGGGTGCCGGCGCGGACGGCGCGCAGGGCGGCACGTTGACGGTGGGCGCCTACCTGATCACGTTCGACATCGCCGTTCCGGCGACGGTGCCATCCAACGCCACGGCGTCGGCATCCCTCGCATTTACGCGCAGCGCCGTGCCGGATAGCGCAACGTCGAACACGGTGGCGCTCAGCGGGCCCGACCTCGCGTTGTCGATCCCGCCCAACAGCGGCGAGGATCAGATCCTGCCGCTCGGCACCGGGCAGACCGGCTTCTACGACGCCGAACTCACCAACGCCGGTGCTGACGCGACGGGTGTCACCCTCACGATCACCGTGCCGACCGGGCTCGCGATCGACACAAGTGCCGATCCGGTGACCAGAGACGACCACTGGCAGACCGACGACGGCGCTGACGCAGCCCCGATCGCGTGCGCGCCGCCGAGCGGCCACACGATGACCTGCACCGTCGGCGCGGTCGCCCAAGGCGTCGACACGTTGCTGGAGATTCCCGTTACGGCGACGCCCGCCGGCGCTCCGGGCACTGAGGTCCAGTTGATCATGAAGGTCGCGCCGGACACAGGCGTCGAGGCCAACCCGGACGACAACACACTGACCGCAACGATCCGGCTGACCGGTATCGCCGTCCTCGACTTCACCCTTACGCCGTCGGCACATCGCGTCCACATCGGCGCGACCGTCGACATCACGACCAGCGTCCGCAACGACGGCCCGCAGCCGGCCGAAGAGTCGGTTGCCCTGGCGCTCACGGATACCGACACGAGCTTCAAGATCGTCGACTTCACCGGCAACACCACCCCACCGGCCCTACCGGCGCTCGCCGCCCGGGCGGCCCAGCACGTCGCCGGCCTCAACCGCAAGGCCGCCGGTCGCAGTGCCGCCACGACACCCGGCCGGTTGGGCACGCTGGGTACGCCGGGCGCATCGGCGACGCCAGGCACGCCCGGCACCAGCGTCATTTGGTTCATCGGCACGATTCCCGCTCACAGCACGGCGAAGGCAACCCTCAAGCTCAAGGCCGTCGCCGCGGGCACGACACAACTGGCGTTCCTCGGCGGCTCCGACGCGGGCAATCCCGTCTGCGACAACCCGACCTCCGACACGACGGCGTGCCACCAGTTCACCGAGATCACCATCACGGCCGTCTCTGCCGCGGCCTCTACGCCGCCGCCCACGAGCAGCGCGCCGACCACGCCCGCTACCACTCCGCTCGGCAACACCGGCAGTCCCGCCGGAGCGCTCCTGCTCGCCGGGCTGGCCGCAGTGGCACTCGGCGCGGCATTGACCGTCGCCGCGGGACGCATCCGTCCTCGCGCCCGGCCGCGGCACATCTGAGCCGGCGGGCGCGGGACCGGGCCTCGCCCGCCGGTTGCGCGATCAGCGGTCGACTGCGCATCGGCGGACGGCCAACCGGCGGGCGGATCCGGCTGACCTGGCTAGGTGAGCAGATCAGGTGAGAACGCCCTTGCCGGTAAGGGAAAACTCTCGCCCTCGCGATGCGGAGCCCGGCCCGAGCCCGGCCCGAGCCCGGCCCGAGCCCGGGCCGAGCCCGGGCCGGCCTGCCAACATGATCACCTGCACATCGCGCACCATCAGCGGTGCGCAATCCGCGGGTGATCAACCCCTCGACAGCAACCACCGACCAGCAGGCCAGGCCAAGCCAGCCACCGCCTCAGGCCGACGGCCGTCACAGCGCTACGCCGTCAGCTGAGCTCCCAGACCAAGCAATTCCTCCTAGCGGCTAAGCGTTACCGACGTCGCGGGACGTCACGCCAGATCAAGCGGTGGATGCCGAGGACGCGCGGCAGCGAACGCAGTCCGGGGATGAACGGCACGAGGATGAACACCAGGGTCAGCAACATCATCAGGCCCCAGACCAGCGCGTCGGCGTTCCCCGACGTCGAGAACGGCTTGACCTGGTACCAGAACGTGTAGAGCCACATCCAGGGCTGACCGGGGTAGTTTCCGGTCTCGTTCATCATGCCCCACTGATCGCCACCAAGGTGTTCGGCGACAGCCTGGTCTTCGAGGTATGTGCCATCGCCGAGCAGCAGCATCGGCTTGGTCCAGTTCTCGGTGTAGAACGTGTCCTTCGTGGTGAGCAGGCCCTCCAGCGAACCGCTGCGGGCCAGCGAGAGCAGGCCGGCGGACAGCACCGGCACCGGACCGTAGTCGCCCGCCGCGACCTTGGCCGGGTCTCCGTCCGGCGCGTTCGCGAGAGCGTCGGAATATGCGCTCGCCCATGCCGTCTGCTTGTCCGGCGTGGCAGCCAGCCAGGCCGCGAGCGCCGCCGTCAAGGCGGGATTCCCGCGGACGGTTCGCAGCGGATTGATCACCAGGTCGTTCGCGCTGTCGATCGGGATCCGGTACCCGCCAAGGTTCTGCGTGGTGACCGGGCCGATCTTCATGCCGGGGCTCGCATGGTTGTACGGCGCCCCGTAACCGGCGCTGGTCGTCGCCCCGGCGAGTTCACCCGCAGCCGTCGCGACGACGTCCTCCGGGGCGGCCTTCGCCCACGTCGCCATGGTTATGGCCTTGCGGTCCGGGGAGGAGAACACGGCGGCGAGCGCGATCGTCAGGACACCGACGACGGCAAGCGCGATCACGAACTCCTTGACCAGGTCGTAGGAGCGGGTGGGGAATAGATGCGCGTCAGGCGTCTTGTCCTTGCTCATGACGACGGCACCTCGACCTGCGCTGGTGCGCGATCGGCGCCGGCCGGCGCAGGTTCGGATTCGGGCTGCGGGTGGCTGTCGGCGTGCCGGTGCCGGCCGTCATCGTCAGCTTGCTCAGATGTTTCACTGCCCGGAGGCACGGCGTCGAAGGGCGGTACGACACCGTGGCGCCGGACCAGCACGAGGTGCAGCACGACCAGGATCCCCACTACCGCAGGCAGCAGCACAACGTGCCACATGAGCATCTGGCCGGGATTCAACACGTTGAAGACGGCGCCGACCCCGACCGCGTTGAGACCGTCCTTGGCCTCCGACGAGATCCACTGCGAGTCGAAGTTCGTCTGCGACAGGTATCCCGTGAACGCCGTGCCGATCGACCCGACGAAAGCCACCGCGCCGGTGATCCACGTCAGCGCGCGCTTGCCCCGCCAGGCCGCCATGAAGAATTTGCCCCACAGGTGCATGACCATGAATGCGAAGAAGAGTTCGACACTCCACAAATGGGTCGAGTTTATGAAATGCCCGAGCGAGGACGTGTGCCACCAGGTCGAGCCCTTGACGGTCAGCAGCACTCCGGATGCGATCACCCACAAGAGTGCCGCCAGACGAGGCCACGCCGAAGACGTAGATCCACGACTGCACGTACGCCGGTTGCCGATCGGGAAGTAGCTGCCCGGGCGGGACGGTCCGGCTCAGGCGTCGGCGCAGAGCTGTCGTCCAGTTGCCCGACGACTCGCCGTCATGCGTGCTCATCAGCATCCTCCCGCCGGTCGGAGCTACTCGAAGTGTCCTGATGTCCTTTCGGGAACGGGACAACGAGCGCCAGGCAGAACAGCACAACCATCCCGATGATGATCAACATGTTGGTCAGCGAGATCTGCACGACGCCCCAGTGGACGTAGTAAGCGCTGTGCATCATGACCCGGCCGTCGAGGCTCGCCCGGGCGTTTTCCCGACCGATTTACCACTGGCACGTGCAGGCTGCTGAGCATTCATGAGGCCACCGACCCTTCGCTTTGGCGGTGATCCAGCCAACTACCGCGCGTGAGCACGTGGCAGAGGCGAACGTCCCGAATTGGACGCACTATTTGTGGTGCCAAATGGGTGCCCGTACCAGTAAGACCGCTACTTCAACGCCTGATGACAGTTCTCATCCGCGTTCTTCACAGCGCATGCATTGGGTTACTCGACCGGAATCGGTGAACCGACCTCGCGAGCGATCCCGTACTTCGAATTGAGTGGCCGATATTCAGGGAGAGCTCCCGGTATGGCCGAGAAAATAAGGAGATGAGCAAAAGATGATCACAAATCTTCGGCATTCGCTGCTTTCCGGTGGACGCCTTGCGGGTGGGGTAACTGCAGCCGTGCTGCTGGTAGCGGCGTGCAGTAGCTCGACGAAGTCCGGGACTCCGCCGGCCAGTGCTGGCACGGGAGCCGCGAAGGGAGGCGCGGCGGTGGTCGCCACACACAGCGGCAGTCTGGGCACGTACCTGACCGACAGCACCGGAAAGACGCTCTACGACTTCGTGTCCGACACGAGCACGAAGTCGACCTGCTCCGGGGCTTGCCTGACGTTCTGGCCGCCATTGACGACGACGGGCGCACCCACGGCAACGAATGGTGCAACATCGAGCATGCTCGGCACGCTGACCCGTTCCGACGGGTCGAAGCAGGTGACCTACAACGGACACCCGCTGTACTACTTCAAGCTCGACACCGCCGTCGGCGACACCAAGGGCCAGGGCAGCACCAACTTCGGCGCCAAGTGGTGGCTCGTCTCGCCGGCGGGCGCATCGATCACGTCGTAAGGCGGCCGTCGATAGTTGGCACGCGGGCCGCTCCTCCTCCGGCCGGGACCCAGTCGCGGCCGGTCAGGACTCGATGCCAGGAGCGACCCGCGCGTCGACTGCGGTCGCCGCGGTCGGCACTGTGCCGTCGTCGCGCGAGCGGGCGACCCCGTGCCGCAGCGTCAGCATGGTCAGACTCGCCTGCACCTGAGCGCGCGAGGTCTGCCGGCGGATCTCCAGCGGCAGGCGTCCCCAGACGGCATCCACGATCTCGTCGACGGTCACGTCCGCGACCGTCTCGTCGCGCTCGCGCGCGTCACGGTCGTGGCGGGCAAGAGCGTCCTCGATCCAGCGGCGCAGGTCGGTACGGTTCACGACCCCAGCCTGCGCGCTGCGCAGCACCGTGTCGAACACGCACCCCTCTAAGGCGCCGCACGACGCCGACATAGGGAACCTTCCCGATGCGCCGCCCATCCTCAGGCGGGCACCGTAAGGCAGGTAGGAATCTCATCGAAAGGCCGAACCCATGCTCCTGCTCGAAGACGGTGCCGGCGGCGCGCTGGCGACCTTCCCGCGCCTGCGCGACCGGATTGCCGCGCGCGTTCGGGCCGACCATCTCGACGCGCGACTAGCCGCCGGCGCGTCCCCCGACGCGAGTCCCTCGCTCGCGTTGCGTGCGCAGACTCTGGTCAACCTGACCACTCGCCTGAACCTGGCGGCTGCCGTATGGCAACTGCTGGCCCGGGCGTTCGAGCCGGAGGCCGTCGCGCTGCGGGCACTGCCGCTGCGCCGCGAGCGGGTTCAGGCCGCGGCGAGCGAGTTCGCCGACGTCAGCCGCCGCCTCGCCGCCGACGGCCCGGTCTCGGCCCGCGGAGTCGCCGAGCTCAGCCTTCTGCTCAGCCGCGGCGACGGCCCGCTCTACAACCGCGACAACACCGAGGACCTGACCGCAATCGTCCGCCGGGCCTTCGACGCGCTGGACCCTCTGGCCGCCTGACCGCAGCCTGGGCTACGGCTCGACGACGCACTTGAGGCCGGTTCGCGCGGTCGCCGTCACGAACGCGTCCTGCGCTCGATCGAGCGCGAAGCGATCGGTGACCAGCGAGTCGACGTCGACCAGTCCCTGCTGCACCAGTCGAATCGCGCGCGGGTAGACCTCCTTCATCCGCCGCACGAGCACCAGGCTGAGGCCTTTGCGCCGGGCCAAGCCGGCGGGAAACGTCGTCGCGTCGTTCTCCGGGATTCCCGCCAGGACGATGCGCGCGCCCGGCCGCGCCGCCTGCATCGCCGCCAGCACGGCGTCGTCGTCGCCAGCGGCCTCGAACGCGACGTCGACTCCCCCGTCGACGAGCGAAGTGACGCCGCCCTCGTGGGCCGCCTGCGGTGACAACGCGAGGTCGGCGCCGTAGGCCGTGGCGGCGTCGAGGCGATGCGTCAGCGGGTCGACCACGACGATGGCCCCGGCCCCGGCGGCGCGGGCAACCTGCAGCAGGAGCAGGCCGATCGGCCCGCATCCCACGATCGCCACCGACGCGCCGACCCGGACGTGGCCGAGGTCAAAGGCATGGATCGCCACGCCGAGTGGTTCGAGCACGGCCCCCCCGGCGTCGGTGATCGACTCCGGCAGCGGATTCAGCAGCCGGGTCGGCCAGGTGACGTACTCGCGCAGGCCCCCGTCGTTCGAACCGTGCCCGGCGAAGCGAACGTTCGGGCACAGGTTGCGGTTGCCCTCGAGGCATTGCGCGCAGCGCAGGCACGAGATTGCCGGATCGACGGCGACGCGCTGCCCGTCGAGCGGCCCACCCTCGACCACTCCGGCGAATTCATGCCCGAGCACGAGCGGATCACCCAGGTGCGCATCGCCGATGCCGGCCTCGGCGAACCAGTGCAGGTCCGAGCCGCACAGTCCGACCGCGGTGACCCGGACGAGACTCTCGTCCGGCCCCGGCACCGGCCGGTCCTCGTCGCCTACCCGTACGTCGGCCTGGCCGTGCAAGCGAGCAACCTTCATCAGAACCTTCCCGCGACGACTCGACCGATCATCCCCAGCATCGCGCATTCGGGTGAAGCCGATCCGACGAGCGCCCCCGGGGCGACTGCGCGATCCGCGCATCCGGCGCGACGTCTGCTGCATTGCCTGCCACGATGTTGTACCGCCGACTGCCACAGCGGTCGCCCACGCAGTGCGCCGCGATGTACCCGCCCGCAGCGATGCGAATGGACAGTACGCACGATTAGGAGCCGTCCCTCGATGTCAGTCACCGCGCCGGCAGTAGGCGACGCGCAGATCGATGCCAGACAACTGCTCGACATGCTCAGGGCCATCCACGAGATTCGTTTCTTCGAACAGCGCGTCCAGGACTGGTTCGCCAGCGGCGCCATTCGCGGCAGCACGCATCTGTACCAGGGCCAGGAGGCCGTGGCCGTGGGCGTGGCCGCCGTCCTCAATCCCGGCGACACCGCCACCTGTACCTATCGCGGTCACGGCACGGTGCTCGCAATGGGTGCTCCGCTCGACGAGTCGTTCGCGGAGATCCTCGGCAAGCGGCGCGGCCTGTGCGGCGGCAAGGGCGGCTCGATGCACCTGACGGATCTGCGCGTCGGCGCACTGGGCAGCTTCGCGGTCGTGGGCGCTCATCTGCCCGTCAGCGCCGGAGCGGCGTGGGCGGCTCAATTGCAGGGCACCGGCGCGGTCAGCGTCTGCTTCTTCGGTGACGGCGCATCGAACGCGGGCACGTTCCACGAGACGCTGAACCTCGCCGGGCTGTGGCGGTTGCCCGTCGTGTTCGTCATCGAGAACAACCTGTACGGCGAGTACTCGCCGATCACGTTGACCACGGCGAACACGAACCTCTCGCAACGGGCCGGCAGTTATGGCATGCCGGGCCTGCGGATCGACGGCAACGACGTCCTGGCCGTCAAGACCGCGACGACCGCGGCGGTCGCCCGGGCCCGCCGCGGCGAGGGCCCCACGGTCCTGGAGGCGATGACCTACCGGCACAGCGGGCACTCGCGATCTGACCCGGGTCGGTACCGGCCGCCGGGCGAACTCGAACACTGGCTGGAACGCGATCCGGTCCTGGTCGCCGAAAGCCACGCCCGCCGGTGGAACGTCGCCCCGGCAGTTCTCGACGAGTTGCGCGAGAACGCCCGCGCGGCCGTGCAGGTCGCCGCCGACCGCGCGCTGTCCTGGCCGGACGCCCCGGCCGAGAGCCGCGTCGAGCACGTCTGGACCACTCGATGACCGCCGCGGTCCGCGAGCGCCAATTCGACTACCGCACCGTCATCGCGCAGGCGCTCGCCGACGAGATGGACGCCGATCCCCGCGTCGTGCTGCTCGGCGAGGACGTCGGCGCCGCCGGCGGTGTCTTCCAGGCGACGGCCGGGCTGCAGCAACGCTTCGGCAACCGGGTGCGCGACACCCCGATCGCCGAGCAGGCGATCGTGGGCATGGCGGTCGGCGCGGCGCTGCAGGGCATCCGGCCGGTTGCCGAGATCATGTTCGCCGACTTCGCCGGCGTGTGCTTCGACCAGATCGTCAACTCGCTCGCGAAGTACCGCTACACGACCGGCGGGCAAGCGAGCCTGCCCGTCACCATCCGGATGGCGAACGGCGCCGGTGCCGGATTCGGGCCGCAGCACTCCCAACCGGCCGAGAACTGGTTCCTCAACGTCCCCGGCGTGAAACTCGTCGCGCCCGGCACGGTCGAAGACCTGTACGGCCTGATCCGATCAGCCGTCCAGGACGACGACCCGGTGATCGTCTTCGAGCACAAGAACCTCTTGTCGCTGCGGGGACGCCCGGACGCCGAGCTTGCCCCGGTCCCGATCGGCGTCGCCGATGTCGTGCGGACAGGCCCCGACGTCACGATCGTCGCCATCCAGCAGATGCGGCACCGGGCCATGCAGGCGGCGGACTTCCTGCAGCGCTATGACGTCTCGGCCACTGTGATCGACCCGCGCACCATCGCCCCGCTCGACATCGCCACGGTGATCGACTCGCTGAAGACGACCTCGCGCCTGGTCGTCGTCCAGGAAGGATCCGCCCCGGGAAGCTGGGGCGCCTCCCTGATCGCCCGGCTGACGTCCGAGCACTTCGAGTTGTTCGACGCACCGCCGAAGCTCGTCTGCAGCGATCACACGCCGGTGCCCTACGGCGCGCAGATGGAAGCCGCGTGGCTGCCCGACGCCGCGCGGATCATTGATGCCGTCGACTCGGTGATGCGCTACTGACGGGGTCGCCGCCGTCCGGGCAAGATGGCCAGGTGGCCGGCATCGACCTGGTTAGTCAGGCATCCGACGAGCTGTACTCGACGGATCCCGACGAGTTCGTCGAGCGCCGCAAATCGCTGGCCGACGAGGCTCGCCAGTCCGGGCAGCCCGCCGCGGCCAAGCAGATCGCCGCGCTGCGCAAGCCCACCCGCAGCGCCTGGACGCTGAACATGCTCGCCCGCACGGAGCCGGCACTGATCGAGGACGTCATCGCCCTGGGCGGCCAGATGCGCGAGGCCGAGCGCCAACTAGACGGTGCACAAATGCGTGACCTCTCCAAGCAGCGCCGCCAGCTGATCAACAGCCTTTCCCGCAAAGCCTTCGCGGCCAGCAAGCAATCCGCGCCGTCTGCGGCGCTCCGTGAAGAGGTCAGCAACACGCTGTCCGCGGCGTTCGCCGACCCGGACCTGGCCGAACTGCTTCAATCCGGCACCGTCCTCAAGTCGGCCCAGTGGGACGGCTTCGGCTCCGGCATCCGTCCGGACCTGAGCCTCGTGCCACCTCCGGCCAAGCGCGAACCGGCCAAAAAGGCGGCGCGCCAAGCGGGGCTCACCACCGCCGGCCGCCGCCAAGACACCGACCGCGGCTGAGACGCGGGCCGCCGAACGGGCGCTGGAGAACGAGCGGAAGGCCCGGCATCGCGAACAGGTCGCCGCGGCGAAGAAGCAGGTCGCCGACGCCAGGCGTGATCTCGCCACCGCCGAGTCCGCCGAGCGCGATCGGCGCGAGCAGTTGCGCGAACTCAAGAGCCAGGTCGCGGACATGCAGCGCAGCCTGGACGAAGCCCGACTGCAGGCCGGTCGAGCGAAGACCGATCTGCGCAAGGCCGAGCAGGCACTCGAGCGCGCGCAGCGCTAGGACGTCCGCGGGCGGAAACCGTAACCAAAGACGGCGTCGACTACCGCTGTCAGTATTCGCTGTATCACGCCATAATTACGCGACCGCCGTGACGCGACCGACCATATTGGCCAAACGGGGCGAGGAGGGCGCGGATGTCCGCGAGTGTCGTCCGAGGCGCGACGATGCAATGCAGCTTCGGTAGCGCGCCGTCGACGCTGAACGTGTCGTCGGCCGCCCGGGTCCTGATCGAGGGTCAACCCGCAGCCGTCATCAGCGACGCAGCGACGGACGTGAACCTGTCACCGTTCGGTACCTGCTCGAGCCTGACCAACCCGCTCGTGGCCTCGGCGACCGCAGCCGCGGACGACATCCTGACCCCCATGCCGTGCGTGCCCGCGGTCGTCGGCACCTGGATCCCGGTGGCACCGCGCACCGTGATCGGCGGTGAGCCCGCGCTGGTCGCCGGCGCGATCTGCGCCTGCGCCTACGGCGGACTGATCGGCCTGCTCGTGCCGGGCACCACCCGTACAACTGCGCGATGAGGACGGCCGAGCCGAAATCCGACCGAAAACGAGGTGATCATGGTGTTACGCAGGGCGCTGTTATGCGATACCGTCCGCATTGATCATTTCACTTTGGGGCGGGGGCCAAGCTAGCTGAGGAGACGGTCCCCATATGCCCGGATCGCACGCCCCGCGCCACGCGCGCGACGCACGCGATCCGAGCGCGGCAACGATCCGGATGTGGATTGCCTCGCCCGACAATGTTGTCGGCGACAATCTGACCGCCGCATCGTCCGCGACGAGGGCGTCTCGGGCACCGCGTGCACAGCCGGCGCTACCGCCGTCCCAAGCGACTGGTCGACCTGATACCGAGCCGGTGGCGCCGAAGTTGGCGCCAGCAGATCCGCCGTCGTCTCGTGGGCGTCCGGCGATCGCATCGCAAGGACGAGACGACCTCGCGCCGCAAGCGGGAGGACGTCACGGCGGATCGAGCACGGAATGGTCGGGTTCGGCGGGACCGGGTGGGGAGGGACCGGGTCCGGCGGGACTGGCCAACGGGGGATCGGGTGGGGAGGGACCGGGTTCGGCGGGGTCGGGTTCGGACGCGGCAAGGACAGCACAGCCAAGGGGGACGACGGGCGCGGATTCGGCGATAGTGCAGCCGACCGCACCCTCGCGTACCAATAACCGTGCTGTTCTCGGCCGTGCCGGACCCGACCGCGCCGTATCCGTCCCAAGCCCGGGCCGGTACGGGGACGGCATCCTCGGACGGTCCAGCGGGATCCATCGGGCATGACAACGCTCGCCCGCGTCGCTCCAGTGGTCACGATCAACGAGGCACCACTGGCCGACCCGTGGCTCGCGCAACTCGTGGGCATGCGACTCGAGCGGGCGATCGGCCTCGTCGGGCGGGGCACGCTTCGCTTCAGCGATCCGGGCTACGCGATTTCGGCCGGCGGACCCTTCAAGATCGGCGCACCTGTGCGCATTGGCCTGCACGGCGGCGGCCTGCTGATGAACGCGACGGTTACCGGGGTCAGCCTCGAGCAGTCGATCTCCGATCACCCGGAGCTGGTCATTGTCATCGACGACGCCGCGCAGAGGCTCGCCAGCGGCACGCATACCGAGGCCTACGTGCAGAGCCGCTGGTCGGACATCATCAGTGCCATTGCCGCGCGAAACGGCCTGTCGGCGCGGGTGAGCGCAACGGCGTCGGTGGAGAAGTACACCCTGCAAGCAGGCACCGACCTCGCCTTTCTGGACGGGATCGTCCAACGGGCCGGGATGATGTGGTGGCTCGACGGCCCGGGCGCCGACGTGCTGCGCGTCGAGAAAACAGGCACGTCCAGCGGTTCGGTGACGCTGCGCCTCGCCGAGGATCTGCAGGCCTTCTCCGTGCAGGCGTCCGCCGTGGACCCGGCCGTCGACCCGGCCGGGGGCAACGGCTCCGGGGCCGGCCCGCTCGGCGTACTCGCGACGTCCGGCGGCGCCGTCGTGGCAAGTGGGACGTGCGCGGTCAACGATGCGATCAAGCCGGCCGTGACCTTGACGATCGACGAGGCCGGGCCCGCGTCGGGCAGCTACCAGGTGCGCCAGGTCGAGCACCTCTACACCCAGGGCGAGTTCCATACGCGGTTCGTCGCCGGGGATCCCCTCTCCGGCACGGTGGTCGAGCCGAGCGGCCGGCCACGCCCTGAGCCGGGTCTGCTCGTGTCGGGCCTGCTGATCGGCGCGGTCACGAACATCGACGATCCCGAGTTGCTGGGCCGGGTCCGGCTGCGCTACCCCGGCGTCAGCAACACGCTGGACACCCCGTGGGCGCGTGTCGCCGTGCCGACCGGTAGCGCGACCCTGCGGCCCGCGGTCAACGACGAGGTCGTCGTCGGATTCGAAGGCGACGACATGCGCCGCCCCATCGTGATCGGCGTGCTGTCGACACAGGCCGGCCCGGCCGCCGCGAACGACGCGATCGTGACGCCCCGCCTCACCTCGCGTGGCGGCAACACGGTCGAACTGGTCGATGCCACCGCGGGCACCGTCGACCACATCTCGATCGGGCTCGCCGGCGGCAAGGGGTCGATCCGGCTGGGCGCCGACAGCCTCGATATCGAGATCCCGCCCGGCAAGCCGCTGCGCATCAGGGCCGGCAAGGCGAGATTCGAGATCGCGGCCGACGGATCGGTCACGATCGCCGGCCGCAATGTGTCGATCAAGGCCGAACAGGCCGTCAGCATCGAGGCGACGGCCCAGATGACGGCCAAGTCGTCGGGTACGACCAACGTCGAGGGCACGAAGGTTCACGTCAAAGGCATCGCCACGACGAGCGTCGAAGCCGGGGCACAACTGGCCCTCAAGGGCGGCATGGTCGCGATCAACTGATCGGCGGATCGTGCGGCTGACGCGAGGAGCTGCGCGCCGCTTACTCGGCGCGCGGGCGCAGCACGAGCGTGTCGGTGTCGGCGTCTGTGGCGGGTTCGAAGTGTTCGAGGTCGAGCAGACCGCGGGCCGCGATCAGGGCGCGCTCGCCGCCGGCCACCCGGATCACGCCAAGCTGCACGGGGCCGTCGAGCACCAGCCGGCGATCAGCGTTCGCGGCCTCACGCAGTTCCACATGCATCAGCAGCCGGGCATCGCCGGGCTCGGCCGGCGTGAACTCGAGATGCTCCACGTTCGCGAACCACGAGCTGTCGCCGAGTTGGACGAGCCCGGCCCCGACATTGGCCGCAGCATCTGCGCCGGCCGGCGGTCTCGTCAGGACCGTGCCGGGCACCTGGCGCCAGCTTCGTACCGGCAGGCGCAGGTTCGCGATGGTGATCTCGCCCCGTTGCTCGCCCCGAACATCGAGATCGAGCCGGAACAGCAACTCGGTCCAGCCCTCGAACGGATCGCTCGTCACCTCGCCGCTCAGAATGCCCGTCGCCGACAGCGACGCGTCGTCCGGCCCGGTCATCGCCGGCTCTTGCGGATCGGGTGACAGAGCGGCGACGCGGGTCGCTGTCGGGGCGCAGTCTTGACGGCAGGTAGCACGGCGGCCCCCCAGGCATCCTGTCGCGGAACTACCCCCGGTGAGCGATCCGCCTCACATGATCAACATTCGCAGACAAGCATCACACATTGCGCTGGCCACGCCAAGATCAACTCTGCTGGCAAATTTGACCGCTCGGGACGCCAGGGCGATCAAGCCGCAGTCAGGCCCAGTGCGGTTGGTCGGCTCCCCACACACCGCCGGCGCTCGGGTAGTCGTCGGGGCCGCCCGAGTAGGCAACCGCCGGCGGCGCGTAGCGCAGGGTGCCGCTCGGCGTCGGCCGCTCGACCAGGACGTCGTCGAGACTTCGAGCGTTCACCGGCAGATCCGGGCCCGCCGGCGTCGACAAGAGCCACTGGGCGGTCCGCGCGAGGTGCGCCTGCACGTGCCGGCTTGCGCCATCGATGGTTTGCCGGGCGACGGCCTGCAGCACCGCGGCGGCGATCAGGTACCCGGTCGCGTGATCGAGGGCCTGGGCCGGAAGGGCACCCGGCCGGTCACCGTGTGCGGACTCGCGCAGCGCAATGCCTGTAGCGGCCTGGACGATGCTGTCGAAGCCTCGATGCTGGCGCCACGGGCCGACGGTCCCCCACGCGCTCAGCGTCGCGACCACGAGGCCCGGCCGGCGGGCAGCCAGTTGCTCCGGGGTCAGGTCGAAGGCGTCGAGCGCGCCCGGCCGGTAACCCGTGACGACGACGTCCGCGTCGGCGAGCAGCCGTTCGAACGTCGAACGGTCCGGTGCGGACGCGAGGTCGAGCAGCGCGGAGCGCTTGCCCGCGCCGGTGTCGAGGTGCTGCCAGGCGATCTCGGGAATGGCCGGCGGATCGATCCGCAGGACGTCGGCGCCGAGCAGGGCGAGCGTCCGCGTGGCCACCGGCCCGGCGATGACCCGAGTCAGGTCGAGAACTCGAAGGCCGGCCGCCGGTCGTAGTGGACGATCCGGCGCCGGCGGTAGGTGGCGCGGCGCCTTGTCAGCATCGCCGACCGTCCGGATACCGACCAGCGGCAGGCCGGCGATCGCCGTCGCCTGCGGGTGCTCGGCCCATTCCTCCGGCGTTCGGACAGCCGCGGCGATACCGCGATTGGCGACCACGCGGTCCTCGATCTCCAGCGCGGAAAGCGATTCGCACCGTCGGGCGAGAGCATCGCGGTCGGCGTCGTCGGGCAGATCGAGCGCTTCGAGCAGACGCGATCGGTGGTGCGGGAAGTTGGCGTGGGTGCGCACCCAGCCGTCCCGGGTGGCCCAGAAGCCGGACAGTTCAGCCCAGCCGGCTGATCCCTTCCCGTCCAACCGCTGCAGCCGATCGTTCGTGAACGACGCCGCAACCCGGCCGGCATCGATGCTGACCGCGGCCACGTCGTCCGGTGCCGGATCCGGGCGACCAGCCCGCGTCGCCGCGAGCAAGGCGGCGCTCAGCGAGGCGGCGGCGACGGCACCGGTGGCGAGCTCGGTGGTGGGCAGTCGGGACGGCAACGTGTCCGCCTGCTCGATGCCGACCACCGCCGAGGCGAGGCCCGCATCGATTCCGGTGAGTTCGCAGTAGTCGCGCAGAAGTCGGTTCCAAAGCGGCACAGACTGACGCTAACCCCGGCACGGCACGCGGCTAAATGTGGCCATGAACATAGGCGGGACCTGCGTCGGCGAGGTGAAGAATCCGGGGCACACCCGCGACGCGCCCACCCCGGACGACCGGAGGACCGCATGATCGACGTGACCGACCGGAACGGCATCGCACTCGTCGGCCTGGACCACGGCAAGGTCAACGCACTGGATCTCGAACTCCTGCAGGCGATAACGGCGACGATGGGTGACATGGCCGATGCTCGGGCCGTCGTGATCACCGGGGCCGGTCGCGCGTTCTCGGCGGGGGTCGACCTTCGCCGGGTCGTCGACGGTGGGGCCGAGTACGTGCGTGAGTTCCTGCCCGCCCTGAGCGAGGCATTGCTGTCGGTCTTCGACTGCCCGCGCCCGGTCGTCGCGGCGATCAACGGCCATGCGATTGCCGGTGGCTGCGTGCTCGCCGCCGCGACCGACGTCCGGCTCATGTCGGCGGGAACCATCGGGCTCACCGAACTGCTCGTCGGCGTCCCGTTCCCGGTTGCCGCACTGGAGATCGTGCGCACGCGGTCGGCCCGGCCGTCTCGATGCTCGCGCTCACCGGAGTCACGCTCGACCCGCAGCAGGCGGCCGCCATCCGGCTGATCGACGATGTCGTCGACGCCGACGACCTGCTCGACCAGGCATTCGCACGGGCTGACGCGCTCGCCGGGGCGCGGCCCCAGGCGTACGCCACCACCAAGCACCAGTTGCACCGGCCGGCCCGGACGCACATCGACCAGCACCGCTTCGACGACGACCTGATCGTGCGCAAGCAGTGGAGCTCACCTGGCGCGCAGGACGGCATCGCCGAATACCTCGCCGGCCTCGAACGGCGCCGGCACGCCGCCACGTCCTGACTATCTTGGCCGGGTGGCCGACGACACGCTGAACGGGATCGCCGAAATCGACCGGGCGGCGCAGCGCATCGCGGAACTCGTCGAGCACACGCCGCTGCGAGAATGCCGGCGGCTCAGCGACGAACTCGGCGCCGACGTCCTCGTCAAGGCGGAGAGCCTGCAGTACACGGGCAGCTTCAAGGTCCGCGGAGTGCTCAACACCCTGCTGACCTGGCGTGATCAGGACACTCTGCCGCCCGGCGTCGCCACGTTCTCGGCCGGCAACCATGCGGCCGCCGTGGCGTACGCGACGGCGCAGGTCGGCCTTCCGGCGGTCGTGTGCATGCCACGCACCGCGGTCGCCAGCAAGGTCGCCGCCGTGCGCCGCTACGGCGGCGAGATCGTCTTCACCGACGACCTGGTGGGCGCCTGCGATCAGGTGATCGCCGAGCGTGGGTACCGACTGCTGCACCCGTTCGACGACCTTGCCGTCATCGCGGGCCAGGGCACGGTCGGCCTGGAGATCATCGACGGATGCACCGCCCCGGATCTGGTTGTCGTGCCGGTCGGTGGCGGCGGGCTGATCAGCGGGGTGGCCACGGCGGTCAAGTTGCGATCGCCCGGCACCCGCGTCGTCGGGGTCGAACCGCTCGGCGCGAACGCGATGAGCCACGCGCTGCGCCAGGGCGCGCCGGAGCGGCTGCCGTCTCGTCCGAACACGATCGCCGACGGGCTCAGCGCACCGTTCGCCGGCCGGCACACGCTCGCCCACGTCAAGGCGTACGTGGACGAGGTGGTCGAGATCGCCGAGGCGCCCATCGTCGAGGCCTGGTGGCAGTTGATGGACGCCACCAAGTTGCTGCTCGAGCCGGCCGCCGTGGTGGGCCTGGCCGCGATACGCGCCGGAGCACTGACCGTGACGCCGGGCAGCACCGTCGTCCTGGTGCTCTCCGGCAGCAACACCAGCCCGGAGATCCTGCAGCGGCTGGCTGACCCCAGGGTCTAGTGCCCGGCGATGCCGTGCGGCGTGTACGGCTCCTCGAGTTCAGCGATCTCCTTGTCGTCGAGGTGCAGATCCACCGCGGCGATCGCGTCGGTGAGGTGCTGCGGCTTGGAGACGCCGACGATGGGCGCGGTAACGACCGGCTTGCTCAGCAGCCAGGCGAGCGCGACCTGCGCCCGCGAGACGCCGCGGCGGGCCGCGATCTCGGCGACGCGGTCGACGATGACGCGATCGCTGTCGTGGTAGAGGGTCTTGCCGAACTGGTCGGTCTGGGCCCGTGCCGTGCTCTCGTCCCAGTCCCGGGTCAGCTTGCCCCGCGCGAGCGGGCTCCACGGGATCACGCCGATGCCCTGGTCGGCGCAGAGCGGCAGCATCTCCCGCTCCTCCTCGCGGTAGGCCAGGTTGTAGTGGTTCTGCATGGAGACGAATCGCGTCCACCCGTGCTGCTCGGCGACGTAGAGCATCTTGCTGAACTGCCACGCATACATCGACGATGCGCCGATATAGCGGGCCTTTCCGGCCTTCACCACGTCGTGCAGCGCCTCGAGCGTCTCCTCGATCGGCGTCGCCGGATCGAAGCGGTGGATCTGATAAAGATCGACATAGTCGACCTGCAACCGGCGCAGGCTGTTGTCGATCTCGGCGAGAATCGCCTTACGCGACAGGCCGGCGCCGTTCGGGCCCTCGTGCATCCGCCCGTGCACCTTGGTGGCCAGGACGATCTCGTCGCGACGGCCGTACTCCTGCAGCACGCGACCGACGTACTCCTCGCTCGTTCCGTCGGAGTACACGTTCGCCGTGTCGAGGAAGTTGATGCCCGCGTCGAGCGCCTGCCCGATCACGTTGCGGGTGGCGTCCTGGTCCAGCGTCCATGGATGCGAGCCACGGCCGGAGTCGCCGAAGCTCATGCACCCCAGGCAGATGACTGAGACTTCGAGGCCGGTGCCGCCGAGTTTTTTGAATTGCATTCGCGTCCCCACTCTCATATCGCCTGTAAATGATCAAGATTTGTTCGCTTGGCTAACCGTATCGCCACCGTTTACGCGCTTGGCATTTGGCTGCAGTAGGGTCAAGCGCCTTACGCCCCCTAGGGAGCCGAATGGACGTCGGAGTAAAGGAACTGCGCGACAGCCTGAGCCGTCACCTGGCCGAAGTTCGCGCGGGTCGCACCGTCACGGTCACCGATCACGGCCGGCCCATCGCGCGCATCGTGCCGATCGACCAGCCGAACATGCTCGAGCAACTCGTGGCCGAGGGCCGCGTGCAGAAGGCGCACCGCCGCAAGCGACGCGCGCCCGAGCCGCTGTACACCCGCGCGCCGGTCACCGATCTGATCGCCGACCAGCGTCGTTGATCGGCTACCTGGACACGTCAGCTTTCGTGCCCTTGCTGGTAGCCGAGCCGACGTCGAAATCCTGTAGGCGATTCTGGGACGACTCGGATTCGGTCGTATCGAGTCGGCTCCTCTACGTCGAGACCACCGCAGCACTGACCCAGGCGCGACGCATCGATCTGCTGACCGCCCGCACCCATCGCGCGAGCCTGACCCTTCTCGACCAGTTGTGGGCCGAAATCGACATCGTCGAGGTCGACGACCAGATCGTCACCCGGGCCGCGGATCTGGCCCGGCACATGAACCTGCGCGGGTACGACGCGGTGCACGCTGCCTCGGCCGAGCAACTCGCTGACGACGACCTCGTGGCCGCCTGCGGCGACAGCGAACTGATGCACGCCTGGTCGACGCTCGGCCTGTCCGTCTTCGACACAACGACGGCGAATCCTTAGGCCGCTTACGGACTGCGAGTCCGCGACCATCTCGCGGGCGACGATCAGGCCGAGTTGAAAGCGGGTGGTCACGCCCCGGTCGGCCATGACGTGGGCGATCCAGCGCCGGGCGGTACGCAGGCTGATGCCGAGTTGGCGGGCGATGGCCTCGTCCTTCATGCCCGCGGCGAGCAGTTGCAGCACCTGACGGTCGGCGTGATCGCCCGTCTGCGCGGGTGACCGGCGGCCATTGACGTACTGGTCGAACGGGATGCCGCGCTCCCACACGCTGTCGAAGTGCATGGTCAGCATCGAGAGCATGGAACTCGGATGCACCAGGACGGCCGTCTCCTCGGTGGCCGGCCGGTCGATCGTCAGCGGCAGCAGGGCCAGACGGCGATCGGCGATAGCCATCTTCGTCGGAACCAGCGGCGAAAGCCGCGCCTGCTCGCCGGCATCGCGAAAGCTCGAGATCGTCGCGAGCTGTCCCGGGACGGCAAGCGACTCGGTGGAGTAGATCGCCCGCCAGCGCACCCCGCGGGCAAGCGCATCGAGTTCGTCCGGGTTCTCCGGCGAGCCGACGTAGGGCGGCTTGTCGAAGATCATGAGTTCGGATTCGGCGCTGCGCATCAACTGGACGGCGCGCTGGTTGATCGCGTCGGGGCCGCTGATGATCTCGATGACCTGGGACGTGTGCTCGTAGCGCGTCCCTCGATGGAAGTCGGCCACGAGACCCTCGGCGAGCAGCCGGGCCCGTTCGAGTTCGTCCTGGCGCTGCGCGATGAGCGCGCCTACCGCGACGTCCGGCGGCGCGGGGACGAACCGGGCCGGATTCCCCGGTCGACGGCTGAGCAGTCCGGACCGCTCCAGCCGGGTGATCGCGTGCCGCGCACGGGCGATGCCGACGTCCGCCCGCACGGCGAGTTCGGGGAGCGTCGAGCCGGGAGCAGTGAGCAACTCGCGGTAAAGCTGCTCGTCGAGCGGCGGTACGCCGACGATGGAGAGCTTGCCGAGGACCTCGCGGTCATCGACACCGCGTCGACCTCTTATGGACATTGTCGTCAGAATGCCACACGAGGACCTCGCGGCAGGACTGGTTAATTGCGGGACGCGCGCGTCCATGACTGATGCACAGAATGTGCCGCTTCGACCACTCGTGGCCGGTCAATGACATTGACCCGATCATGCCCGCTGCATGCCTGGTCGCACCGTGCTTCCCATGAGCACACTTCAGGCGCCCAACGAACGATTCCGCGATCTGGTCGGGAGTGCCCCATGCGTCGTACATCAATACGTGCTGCCAGAGCAATGGTGGCTCTGACGACGCCATTGGCGCTGCTCGTCCCGCTCGCCCCGGCGGCGACCGCCGCACCGGATCACCCCGCCGCGGCGACGACGCGGGTGATCGTCGAGTTCGCCGGAGCGCCTGCGCTCTCCGGCGCGACCGCGTTGGACGCGGGCAACGCCACGACGAGAGCACGCGCCGCCGGTCAGGTACGCCAGCAGGCCGCCACCCTGCGCGCCACGCACGCGACGTTCCGGCAGCGCGTCGCGAGTGCGGGCATCCACGCCACGGTCACGCGTGACTTCAGCCAGGTGCTCAACGCCGTCGCCGTGACCACCGATGCCGCGGACGTGGCCCGGCTGCGCGCGATGCCCGGCGTAACCGGCGTCTACCCCGACGTCACGATGCAGGCCAGCGTCGACGCGGACGTCACGCAGATCAACGCGCCGCAGGTGTGGCAGACCCACGACGCCAAGGGCCTTTCCGTCCAAGGCATGGGCGAGACCGTGGCCGTCATCGACACCGGCATCGACTACAACCACCCGGACCTCGGCGCCGGGTTCGGCCGCGGGCTACAAGGTCGCCGCCGGCTACGACTTCATCAACAACGACCCCGACCCGATGGACGACAACGGGCACGGCACTCACGTTGCCGGCATCATCGCCGGCGATCCGGCCACGCCGGGCGGACGGGAGGGGGTCGCGCCGAAAGCCACGCTTACTGCCTACAAGGTGCTCGGCGCCAACGGCTTCGGCACGGAATCGACGATCATCGAGGGCTTCGAGGCCGCGGTCAGCGTCGACAACCCCTACCGCGCCAACGTCGTCAACATGAGCCTGACCGGACACGCCGGCCCCAATGACCCGCTCGAGCAGGCCAGCGAGGACGCGATCCACGCGGGCGTCGTCGTCGTCGCGGCGGCCGGCAACTTCGGCCCCGGCGTAGGCAGCGTGCTCTCACCCGCGGCCGCTCCCGACGTCATCGCGGTCGGCGCCAGCGCCACCGGCGTCGACCTGCCCACGCTGACCGTGACCGCCCCGGTCCATCGCACCATGAACGTCGAGCGCGTCGGCCTGTCGGCGAACCCGCCGGCGAACGGCGAAGACCTCGACGTCGTCGACGCCGGGAACGGTCAGCCGTCCGAGTACGACGGCCTCGACGTCACCGGCAAGGCGGTCTACGTCGGCAACAGCGCCGACGCGTTCGGCCAGTCGTTGGCGATCACCGCGCAGGCGCACGGTGCGGCCGCGATCATCTACCAGCAGACGAACGACTACACCCAGCGCGGCCGCCAGACCGGCCCGTTGCCGGACTTCGCGGCCGGCCTGTCCGACGACCCGGACAAGCTGAACATCGTCGCGGTGCAGGCCAACGGCGCCGACGGCACGGACATCGCGCAGTGGCTGGACCAGGGGCCGGTGCGCATCCACATCGGCGGCACCGACGCGACCGACCTGATCCCGTCCTTCAGCGCGCATGGTCCGGCGATGAACAGCTACGCCCTCAAGCCCGACCTCGTCGCTCCCGGCGTCGAGATCGGCTCGACCTGGCCCGGTGGCGGGTACGCCGACGACACCGGCACCAGCATGGCGGCCCCGCACGTGGCCGGCGCCGCGGCGCTGCTTCGCGAGGCGCACCCGACGTGGACGGCCGATCAGGTCGCCGCCGCGCTCACCAGCGGCTCCAAGCTGCTACCCGGCTACGACGCGATCGCCCAGGGCGCCGGCCGCCTCGACGTCGCCGCGTCCGACAACACACCGCTGCTGCCCACGCCCCGGGCCGTCGACTTCGGACTGGCCGATCTCTCGCAGCCCACGTTCGGCTCGTCCGCGCACGTGACGTTCACCAACGTCTCGACGAAGACCCAGACCGTGTACTTCGAGGCGCAGGCTGGACCCGGCTCGCCGGGCACGGTCAAGGTGAGCCCCCGCAGCGGGCGCGTCAAGCCCGGCCAGAGCCTGACGGTCACCCTGTCGGTGCACGGCACCCGGCAGGCCACCAGCCAGGACTTCAACGGCTGGCTGCGCGCCGAGACCGCCGGCTCGCAGATCGCGACTGTTCCGTACGAGCTCGCCGCCCGGCCGCTCCAACTGCACGCCGACCCCGACCCGACCGCCGACGGACGCCCAGGTCCTCGTGTACGCCGAGGCGAACGTGATCGGCGCACCGGTCGATCACGGTGACCGCGCCCGATCACCACACCACCACGATCACGTCGACGTTCTTCCAAGCCGGCTGGTGGACCGCCACCGTGCCGAAGGGGACGCCCGGGCTCTACCAGCTGAGCGCGGAGGTCACGGCCGATTCGGGAGTCACGCTCTACGGCGCATCAACCATCGAGGAGCTCGGCGCGAGCCACGGCGACTGGGTATCCGTCGGGCCGTACAACCATGGGCGCGGGGCATATGGCCACCACCTCGCGGCCCGGCCGCATGTACGCGATGCCGAATGTGTCGCCGCACCCGGTCGTGTTCCGCACCGACGACGGCGGCACGACCTGGCGTGAGTTCCACAATCTGCCGGTGGGCGACGGGCGCGACTTCGGCCTGGTCGCCGACCCGACCGACCCCGACACCGTCTACCTGGCCGTGCGCCACGGCGCCGACCCGACCTACGCCGGCCGGGTGCTGGCCAGCCACGACGGCGGCCTGACCTGGACCACGCTGCCCGGCTTCGACGCCGAACCCGATGACCTGTCCATCGACGCGACCGGCAACATCCTCACCGTGACGGGCCACGACGGCGTCGCGTACGTGAGCGCCGACCGCGGGCAGACCTGGACCTCCTATTTCCCCACGGACGGGTTCCTCGTCCACGCGCGGACGGTCGGCCACGACCTGTACATGACCGCCGGCCAGAACGTGGAGGTCGTCCGCAACGTCGACAGTGACCCCGGCGCTCCTGCAGACCGTCTACACCGCCCCCGAGGGCGAGTTCATGGAGGACGTCACCGGCGACTCGACCCGGCTCGTGGCAAACACCGCGGAGCACGTGGTCGAGTCGCGCGACGGTGGCGCGAGCTGGCACGTCGTCTTCACGGCGCCGGACGAGGACAACTTCCTGACCACGCTGGGACTCGTGAACGGCGAGATCTTCGCCGGAGCAGGCTGGCACATCTGGGCCGAGGACGGCGGCGCGTGGAAGTCGGTGCCCACGCCGGTTCCCGTCCGATGACCTCGATAACGGCCTGTGGATGGTGAGCGCCTGGCCGGGCAGCAACGATCGGCTGCTCGTCTCCGAACCGGACGTCGGCCTCTTCGCAACGTCTGACGACGGCGCCAGCTACCAGCGGCTCGGCCTTCCCGCCGCCGACGTCCACGCGCTCGTCGTCGACAAGAACGCGGCCGGCAAGCAGGCGCTGCTCGCCGGCACCGGGTTCTCGACCTTCTCGACGCTGCCGCCGGAGGACACGAAGGTCACCGCGGCTACCCGCGACTGGGGCATCAGCGGCGAGGAAGGCCGGATCGACCGGAAGATCCTGGCGCTCGGGGTCGACCCGGCCGATCCGAGCATCGTGTACGAGGCCCTCAAGAACGCGCAGAGCCGGATCAGCATCAATCGCTCCGACGACGGCGGCGCTACCTGGACCGGTGTGGCCGGCTCGCGCAGCCCCGGCACGCCGTCGGCGATCGTCGTCGACCCGGCCGACCCGAACATCGTCTACGTGGCGGTGACCGACTCGATCAGCCCCGGCGTGCTGGTCACCCGCGACGGCGGCCACACCTGGCGCATGAACGCGACGCCGGGTGTCGTGGTGGCCATCGCCGCCGATGCGAGCGACCCCAACCGGATCTGGCTCGGTGGGCCATCCGGGCTGTACCGCTCCAACGATCAGGGCCAGACGGTCACTCAGCTGTCGACGACCCCGGTCACGGCCCTGGCGATCGACCCGCGCAACCCGGAGCACCTGCTCATCGGTGGCCACGGCCTCTACGACAGCCTCGACGGCGGGCACACCTGGCGCCAGGCGAATGTCGTGGCGGGACGGCTCAACATCAGCACGCTGCTCATCGCGCAGAACGGCACGGTGTACGCGGGCGACAACGCCTACATCGACGAGGCCAACCTGCCGGTCAGCGGCCGCGGCGTGCTGAGTCAGCCACGACCACGGACGTAGCTACGTCAACATCTCCGCCGGCCTGCCCGATCTGGACATCGGCGGCCTGGCCACCTCGCCGGACGGCAAGTGGCTCTACGCGGGCACCGGTGGCGGCAGCGTCTACCGCATCGCCGCGCAGTAGGCGGACCGAGGGGCGGCGCCGTATTGGGCGCCGCCCCTTCGCCGTCCCCGTCACCTTTCGAGCAGCACCTCGCCTCGGATCCTGTGCAGATACGGCGGCCCCACCGCTCGCGTTTGCACATGATCGTCTCCGCGAGCGCCGCAAACAGTTAGCTCTGAATCAGAGGTATTGTGGCGGGGTGGCCAACCCATCCCGTCCGATAACCGATGCGGATGACGTCGCACTGGCCGACGCATTGTTCGCCACGATCGGCCTGTTGCGGCGCCAGGTTCGGCGCGAGGCCGGCCGGCCGTGGCCGATCGAGCGCCTCGCCGGCTCGCAACTCGAGGTCATGCGCCTCATCCGCCGCCAGCCCGGCACGTCCGTCGCCGAGGCGGCCGCCGAACTGGGGCTGGCCGCGAACACCGTCTCGACGCTGGTCGGCCAGCTCACCGAGGCCGGGCTGGTCCGCCGCACACCTGATCCCACCGATCGCCGCGTCGCGCGGCTGACCCTGACCGATGCCGCGCGCCGCAATGTCGAGGCCTGGCGCGACCGGCGTACCGCGCTGGCCGCGTCCGCACTCGGCGAGTTGAGCAAGGCCGAGCGCAGCACGCTCGCCAAGGCGCTGCCCGTCCTCGGCAAACTCGCGGACTCACTACGTGACGTACCGGCAGCGGAGGCCCGGCGGTGACAGCGGTGACCGCCCCAGAGACCGCCATCGTCATCGCCGGGGTGAGCTATCGCTTCGGCGATCACCTCGCCGTCGACACCCTCGACCTCACCGTGCAGCGCGGCGAAATGCTCGGACTGCTCGGCCCGAACGGTGCCGGCAAGACGACCACCATCCGCGTCCTGAACACCTTGCTGCCATTGCAGACCGGGTCGATCGACGTCTTCGGCCTGGACGTGCGGCGGCAGGCGATGGCGGTGCGCCGGCTGCTCGGCTACGTCCCGCAGCAACTCTCGATCGAGGGTGCGCTGACCGGACGCGAGAACGTCGCCTGGTTCGCCCGGCTGTTCGACGTGCCGCGGCGTGAGCGCGCCGCGCGCGTCGCCGAGGTTCTCGACATGGTCGACCTGTCCGAGGCCGCCGACCGGCTCGCCTCGACGTTCTCCGGCGGCATGGTGCGCCGTCTCGAACTCGCGCAGGCGCTGATCAATCGCCCGGCGCTGCTCGTCCTGGACGAGCCGACGGTCGGCCTCGATCCCGTCGCCCGCGACAGCGTCTGGGAACGCGTGCAGCAGATGCAACGCGAGCACGGCATGACCGTCCTGCTCACCACGCACTACATGGAGGAGGCCGACGTGCTGTGCGACCGGGTCGCGCTGATGCACAGGGGGCGGTTGCGCGCGCTCGGCTACACCCGCCGAACTCAAGGCGGCGCTCGGCCCGGACGCCACCCTCGAGGACGTGTTCCGCCACCACACCGGCGAGCAACTCGAAGACGACAACACAGACGACGCGAGGGGAGGTCTGCGCAGTGTCCGCAGTACGCGCCGCACCGCCCGCCGAGTGGGTTGATCCACTCGTCGCCGACCAGGGAGCCGTACGCTGGGCTCGCCGGCTGGCGTCGCGAATCTTCACGTTTTGCCTTGTAGAAGTGCAGAAACTCCGCCACGACCGCTCCGAGCTGATCACCCGGATGATCCAGCCGATCCTCTGGCTGGTCATCTTCGGCGAGACGTTCACGCGCGTACGCGCCATCCCGACGGGCAACCTGCCCTACCTCGACTACCTCGCGCCCGGCATCATCGCGCAGTCCGCGCTGTTCGTCTCGATCTTCTACGGCATTCAGATCATCTGGGAACGCGACGCCGGCGTGCTCACGAAGCTTCTCGTGACGCCCACCCCGCGGGCCGCCCTGGTCGCCGGGAAAGCGTTTGCCGCAGGGCTGCGTTCGCTCGTGCAGGCCATTGCGGTGCTGATCGTGGCCGCGCTGCTCGGCGTCGGCCTCACGGCCAATCCGCTCAAGCTGCTCGGCGTCGCGGTGATCGTCGTTCTCGGCGCTGCATTCTTCTCCTGCCTGTCGGTCACCATCGCCGGACTCGTGCTCAAACGCGAACGGTTGATGGGCATTGGGCAGGCCATCACGATGCCTCTCTTCTTCGCCTCGAACGCGCTGTACCCGATCAGCGTGATGCCCGGATGGCTGCGGGTGATCAGCCATGGCAACCCGCTCAGCTACGAGGTTGCCGCGCTGCGCGCGCTGCTGATCGGCCAGGCGTCGAATCTGTGGCTGGACTTCGCGGTGGTCGGCCTGGCCGCCGTGGCCGGCATCATCACCGCGGCCAGCCTGCTCGGCCGGCTCGCCCGCTGACCACTTTTGCCCGATAGTTACGCACGGTTCGCCCCTTCGTCGGGCGGTTCGGGCTTTAAGTCACGTGTTGCCTTCCGCCCTATTGGGCATCGTCCGCCCGGCTATGTATCTGTTGCCTGCATAGGGCGTTCTTCCTGGCCGTGATCACGAATGTTGATCACTTGCCTTCGGAGGGGGAGACCCGCACATGGCATCACGAAGAACGAGTCCGCACTGGAAGTCCGCCGCGCGCTCGGGAGCACACCATCGATGAACATCACTCGACGTACCCAGGCTGTTCTGTGCGCAGTGGCTCTCGTTGCCACATCGATCGCCATCACCGGTAACGCGTTCGCCGATCCGGGCGTCTCGCCGTCGACGGTGACCCTCAACCTGCCGCCCGGCGGATCGACCACGATCGCCAAGACCGTGTCGACGCCGCCGATACCGCCGAACCCCGACATCGTCTTTCTCGTCGACACGACGACGAGCATGGGGCCGGTCATCGCCAACGTGCAGGCGAATCTGGTGCCCATCCTCAACAACATCCAGTCCGCTCAGCCGACCGCGGAGTTCGCGGTGGCCGAGTACAAGGACACCGCTGACGAGCCAGGCTTCCCCGCGTTCCAGGTACTGCAGAACCTGACTGCCAGCACGTCGGCGACGCAGACCGGGTTGAACAACCTGACCCCGCTGTCCGGCGGCGGCACCGACGCGCCCGAAGACGGCATCAACGGCCTGTGGCAGGTGGCCTCCGGCGCCATCTCGTACCGGCCGGCCAGCGCCCGGGTCGTCGTCTGGATCGGTGACTCGTCCAGTCACGACCCCAGTGCCGGGCACTCCCTCGGCGATGCGGTGAATGCGCTGAACGCACAGGACGTTCGGGTGCTTGCCCTCGACGTCGGCCCGACGCCGGGCGAGATCAGCGACGGCCTCAACAGCAGCGGACAGGCCAGCATCGTCACGGCCAGCACCGGCGGGCAACTGTTCAGCGGCGTCCAGCCGGGCCAGGTGTCGAACACGATCCTCAGCGGCCTGTCGAACCTGCCGGTGACCGTGACGTATTCGCTCAACGGGTGCGATCCCGATCTGGCAGTGGGCGAGACGCCGACCAGCCGCACGGTCACCAGCGGCGACGATGCCAACTTCAGCGAGGACGTCACGGTGTCGCCGTCGGCGATTCCCGGCAACACACTGCACTGCACGGTGGACTTCCTGCTCAACGGCAACTCCGCGCCGGGCTTCAGCGAGTCGATCACCGAGCACGTGCCGAAGGCCAGCCCGTCGATCTCCACGACGCCGCCGAGCAACGTCCCGGCGGGCGGCAACATCGCCGATGCGGCAACCGTGTCCGGCGGATTCTCGCCCACCGGCAGCGTGACGTTCGAGCTGTTCGGCCCGGGCGACACCACCTGCCAGACGCCGATCGCGACTCGGGTTAGCGCGCTGTCCGGCGGCCATACCTCGTCGGGTGCGATCGCCGCGGGCGGCGTCGGCACGTACCGGTGGGTGGCCACCTACAGCGGCGACGCCCACAACAACGGCGACGTTTCCCCTTGTGGCAGCGAGAAAGTCGACGTCATCAAGGCGACGCCGGCCATCGCCACCACGCCGTCGGGCACCGTCCCGGCAGGCGGTGAGGTGTCCGACGTGGCGCACGTGTCCGGTGGCTTCCAGCCGAGTGGCGACGTGACGTTCCGCCTCTACGCTCCGGGCGACACGACGTGCCAGACGCCGATCGCCACCCGGGTCGGAACGCTCAGCGGTGGCGCCGCCTCGACCGGCAACGTCACGATCGGCGCGGCCGGCACGTACAACTGGGTCGCCACCTACGGCGGGGACGCCAACAACAACCCGGTCACCGCGCCGTGTGGCGACGAGCCGGTGGTCGTCACGCCACAGATCCTGACCGGGCGGGCGTTTGGCCTGTCGGCCAAGGCAACCCTGCTCGGCGCCCCGCTCGTCACCGTGCTGCCGTTGCCCGACACGGGCTCGATCGTCACCACGTCGTCATCGAGCACGAACGTGCCGTGTGTGGCCACGCTGACCGGCCTGGTCACGGCGCACGCCCTGTGTGCCAACGTGACGACGACCGCGTTCCCCGGCCAGTCGGTGGCCAACGCGTCGGTGGATTCAACGACAGTCGGCATTCCGGGCTTGCCGGTGATCAGCCTGTCGACCATCGCATCGACGTCCTCGACGACGTGTGGCGGCTCGACCGGCAGCACGACGATCGCGTTCCTGAAGGTCGGCGGCACCGTGGTGATCTCGCAGCCCACCAACATCGCGCCGAACACGACGCTGAACGTCGGCGTGGTGAAGCTCGTGCTGAACGAGCAGAAGGCAGTCACCGGTCCGGATGCGGGCCTCACCGTGAACGCCGTCCACGTGACGGTCAACGCGTTGGGCCTCGCCAAGACCGACGTGGTGCTCGCCTCGTCCGAGAGCGACATCGGCAACTGCCCCTGAGGTAAGACGGTTTTGGCCGCCCAGCATCAACTAGATGACTGGGCGGCCAAAACCCGCGAACCCAAAACTCAGAGCGCGCCGACCCCGTTCGGGGTGCCGACGCCGGTCGGGCCGTCGTACCCCTTCACCGCGGTGCAGAGGTAGTCGTTGCCGCAGAAGCCGTTCGATCCGCCGATGACGTCGAACAGCGCGGATGCGTGCTTGTAGGCAAATCCGGCCGTGAACGTCGAGGCGTTACCGGCCAGGCCGATCACTCCGGCGATGAACGGCGCCGACGCGCTGGTGCCGCCGACGATCAGCCAACCGGCCGGGATGCCGTACGGATTCGGCGTTGTGTCATAGACGGCCAGGCCGGTCTGCGGGTCGGCCACTGCGGACACGTCGGCGATCGTGCGCATGTCGCAGTGGTTGTCCGTCTGGTACTTCGGCTTGCTGACGTACGCCGAGCAGCCACTGCCGGCCCCCGACCACGCCTTCTCCGTCCAGCCGCGCGCGTTGTCGGCGGCGTACAGGCTGGTGCCGCCGACCGCCACGACGCCCGGCGCCACGGCCGGGAACGACGCCGCCGTGAATCCGAAGTCGCCGGACGACGCGACGATCACGTGGCCGCTGTGCCGATAGTGCTTGTAGTAGGACTGCATGGTGTTGAACTCGGCCAGCCCGTAGCTGTTGGAGACCACGTCGGCGCCCTGTTTCACGGCAGTGTCGACGGATGCGGCCAGGTCGTCGACCAGCGAAGAATCCCCTTCCACCAAAAGGATGTTGCACAGGGGGCAGGCCGAGGAGACCATGTCGAGGTCGAGCGATATCTCGACCGCCCAGCCGCCGTCGACGTCCGGGTAGTTGCCCGCGTCGCCGGCCTGGTTCACCTTCTTGAAGCAGCCGTTGCCGGTGTTGCAGGCGGGCAGTCCGTAGGTGCTGCGGTACGTGGCCAGATCGGCCTCAGCGGTCGGGTCGTCGTAGGCGTCGACGATCGCGATCGTCTGGCCCGCTCCGCGCGCGGTTGGCAGGTTGTAGGCCGCCTCCAGGTCGGCCGGGCCGAAGCCTGAGGGCAGGGCGTCGGCCGCCATGGGCGCGATACCGGTGTGGACGACCGACAGGCACCGCGCATGCATCGGCGCAGCCTGCGCGCACACGGCGCGGGTCGTAGGCGGCGCCGCTTCGCGGACGGCGCCGCCATCGCAATCGCCAGCAACGAGACCGAAACGACGGGTACTGCGATCCGAATCTTCACGTGACTCTCCTAGGACGCGATCGCGAAGGCGTGCTGGATGGTCTGGTCGAATGTGCCGCCGACCGCATCACGCGAGCTGATCTGCAGCGCAGCGAATCCGTTCGTGGCGGCCGCAGCAGGCACGGTGAATGCGACGCCGTAGTTGCCCGAACCCTGGTCGGTGACGGCCACCGTCTTCCACGTCTGCCCGCCGTCGTAGGACACCTTCACCTTGACGCTGCTGAACGCCATGGTCGATGCGCCGGCGAGATGGCCCAGGTGCAGCGTGCCGGTCGTGGCGCCACTGCCCAGCCGGCCCAACAGGTCGACCGGCAGGTCATAGCTGGCGGTGGTGAGCGGCAGCACCCCACAGTCACTCGGCGCGCCGGTGCGGTACGTGCATACCCAGCCGGCCGGCAGGGCGCTCGTCGCAGCCGTGGCCGGCACCGTCCAGCGAGTCTGCACGTCCGTCGACAACGTGAAGTCGGCTGACGACCGGACGGTGTTGTAGTCGATCCGGTAGCGCTGCGTACCGCTGGGTATGGTCGCCTCCGCATCGAGGAAACCACCCGTCTTTATCGGCACATCGTCGGCGTATACGCCGTAGGCCACGGACTCGGTCAGTCCGGCGACGGTGCCGTCCGGGAACCCGAAGTGCTCCGGCGAATTATCGGCGAACGGGTAGGAGAGCAGGTCGAGCTTGGCGCCGCTGATGCACGCGGGGCAGACCGTCTCGCCGATGTAGATGTCGCCCTCGAGTGGTCGCGGATGGCCGGGCTGACCCGCCCAGGTCGTCGCGAAGGAAGTGCCGGGCGAATAGGTACGCCACGCGCTCTGGTACGCACCCAGCAGCGAGAACGTCGCCGGGTCGAACACCGAGTAGTAGACGCCCTGCCAGTTCAGGGTGGGCAGCGCCGAGTAGTACTCGGTGCGCTGCGTCGGCGTGCTCACCGTCAGGTCGGCGGCGAACAGGAAGAACTGCCAGGGCAGCGCGCCGAATCGCGTGTCGAGGGCTTGCTGATTCTCGTGCGACGCCGGGTACGCCGAGTCGATCGCCGCGAGGTCGCCGTCGTGGACGACGTAGTGCTGATCGGCCGGGATCGCGCCGTCGCTCGGGAATTCCAGGTCGTACGTGTAAGGAGTTGCCGCGCCGTCTGCGGAGAACTGGCGGGAGTACACGTAGTAGTGCAGCTGGCCGATAGTGACCAGCTTCGTCGTCGGCTGCACGAAGAACGCAGTCGTGCCGTCGCCGAGGAATGTGTAGCTCGCACTGCCGCCCACTGCGTCGTCACGTCCGACGCTGACGACGTTGACCGCGGCAGTCGCCGGATGCGGAGTGGTGATCGACACCGGCGACGTGGCGTCGCGCGCGTCGAGCGTGATGGCAGCGTCCGCGGTAACGGCGAACTGCGGCATCGTCACGCCGCGAACCGTCCGCGACGGGTAGTCGTAGAAGAAGCTCAGCGCCGCGTAGTGGCCCGCCGGAACGCTGACCTTCGCCAATCCCTTTACGAAATAGGCAGATCCTGCGTACGCCCGCAGATCGTCGACGTTGTAGACAAGCACCGAGTCGCCGTTGTCCTTCTTGCCGGCTCCGTTGAGGCCGTTGATCGTCAGCGTGTGCATGGCGAATTGCGGCTGGACCACGGCCGCGGCTGTCGTGCCGATGCGCGCAACGGAGGCGAACAGGCCCGTCGTGTGCGTCGGCGACGCGTGGTCGGCGATCCACTGCGACGCGAGCGCCGCGCCGAACGCCCGTCCCGACTCGGGCGTCACGACCCCTTGCGCGGTCGTGCCCGAGCGCTGGGTGATCGTAATGCCCGGAACGGCCGACGGCGCGGTGCTCGACCGGTACGTGACCTGCACCGTCGTCGATTGCGCCTGCGCCAGTTTCGTCACGTCGAACAGCGCGAGATCCATCGTCGTGCCCAGGTAGGGCACCGCCGACTGCGGCACGACGTACAGGTCGGCACCGAGGTTGAACGTCTGGAACTGGCCGCCCGGCCCGGTCGGACTCTGCCGGAGCACCGACGCCTGCTGCCGCCCGTCCGGCGAGGTCGACACCGTGACCACGTCGCCGGTCACCAGCGTGACCTGTCGCGGCGCGCTGATTCCTGTCGGCGGGGCGGCGGCCGGAGCAGCGGCCGGGCCGTCCGCCGGCGCGGCCACGGCGGGCGCGCTGACCGCGAGAGCTCCGACGGCCACAGCGATCATCACGGTCGTGCGCGTGCGACGAGGCACCCGCCTCACCTCCAGAATCGCGAACTGAGGGGCGCGCCCGCGTCGCCGCGCCAAACGTCGCAAGCGATGCTGCCAAGACCGTTCTGCTCCTGTACGGTTTTAATGCGACGACTTTCCGTCATTGCTATGAACTAGTCAGAAATATCGGTCGATAGCTCGCACCGACAGGAGCCGCCCGTGCTTGAAGGCATCGGGCTCAGTGCGGAGCAGGAAGAGACCTACCTGGGCATGCTGACCCGCCCGGGCCAATCCCTGGACGACATCGCGGCTCGCCATCCCGAGCGCCCCCGCCCGCAGACGGTCACCGTCGTGGCGACGCTCGTCGAACTCGGCCTCGCCACTCGACTCGCGGGCTCGCCGCCGCTCTACACCGCTATCGCCCCGGACGTTGCCGTCGAGGGGTTGGTGCGTGCCCGGATCGACGACGCCCGGCGCGCGAGCCAGGCCGTCCCCGCGTTGATGGACCGGTTCTGGGCGGCGATGCGCAGCGCCGCCTCCGTCGACTTCATCGAGATCGTGACGTCGGAGAGCGCAATCCTGCAGCGGTGGGGCCAGCTGGGCCAGGCGGTCTCGAAGGAGCTACGCGCGTTCGACTGCCCGCCGTATTTCGCCGACCCGCTCGAGCCGGACTCCGTCGAACTTCAGCGACTCGCCGACGGCGTGGCGTACCGCGTCATCTACGCCCAGCATGCGGTCGAGGTCCCCGGCCGGTGGGCCGATCTCGAGGCCGGCATCGCTGCCGGTGAGCAGGCCCGGGTGCTGCCCGATCTTCCCGCGAAGCTCACCCTGTTCGACGACTTCGCGGCAACGCTGTCCGTGCAGACCGGCTCAGCGCAGACCGGCCCACGTCGGCATCGAGTCGGATCGGTCGGATCGGTCTCGGTGATCGTCGTGCACCGATCACCGCTGCTCGACGCACTGTCCGCGCTGTTCGAGGCGTACTGGCAGCGGGCGATCCCGTTCACGCTCGAGTCCGGCGATCTTGCCGTGCTGCCCGCGGCGCAGTGGGCGAAGGATGAGCAGCTTGTCCGGCTGCTCGCCGCCGGCCTCGGCGACGACGCGATCCAGCGAGCCCTCGGGGTCAGCGCCAGCACCGTCCATCGCCGGGTGCACGACCTGATGGTCCGGCTCGGTGCGCGCACGAGATTCCAGGCGGGGTTTCAGCTCGCTCGGGCCAAGCCAGAACGCGGTCGCGGCGGACCGCACGTGGCGTCGTCCGGCCGAACCGAACCGCGCAACCGAACCTCGAGCTAGCGGCCCCGCGAACCTATCGGTTGCCGCCGGACACTTCACGCACGGCCGGCCGCACGTCGGTCAGGTACACAAGGGCGGCGACCAGCGAGATCAACGAGATGATGTTCAGCGGCTGGCCGAGGAACAGGGCACCGAGGCCACCGCTGATGATCGTGATGGCGAGCCAGGCCGGCTTGGTCAATTTGTCGACGGCGGGGAATGCCGCGGCCTTACGCGTGGCGCAGTCGACCACGGCCCAGAGGCGTATGGCTACCAGCCCCCAGTACAGCACCCAGTCGACCCAGAAGTAGACGTCGTCGACCAGGTGCATGCGATGAGCGTAGTTGGCCGCCGCGACAGACGACGGCCCCACACCGGATATCCGGTGCGGGGCCGTCGGTGTAGGCCGGGTTCGAAGTGGATCAGACCGGTGCCGGTCGGGACCGCTATGGGTCAGGCCGGAACGGGTCGGACCGCTACGGGTCAGGCCCGTATGGGGTCAGGCCTTGTCAGTGGAGCGGCGCGGCGCGGTGCGCTTGGCCGGAGCAGCCTTGACCGGGCTGGCCTTGGCCGTCGTGGTCGCCGGCTTCGCCGCAGCGGTGGCGGCCGGCTTGTGGCTCGCCGCGTGCCCCGCCGGCTTTCCGTCAACCATTGACCGGACCGGCTTGACCACGCGCTCCTGCACGGTGCCGATAACGACACCCGCGACCGACTCTGCGTTGTCGAGCACCTTGGCCATCTGGTCGTTCTTCTTCAGGTCGGCGTAGAACTCCTCGACCTTCTCGGTGACGACCAGTCGGTAGCCGTTGAGCTGCCCGACGTAGGGCTCGACCGTCGCCGTAACAGACTCGACGACAGGCAGGGCGGCGACGCGTCCGTAGAGCGACTCGCCGAAGTTACGCAGTTCGCCGTAGGTCTCGACCGCCTTGCCGGTCAGGCCGTGCGCGCGGTCCTGGACCTTGTCGACAACCTCCGTCGCGGTGACGCTGACCTTGCCCGCGAGACCGGTGGCATCACTTGCCACCTCGGTCAGACGCGACTCGGCCTGGTCGACGACGTGCTTGCCCCGCTCGATTGCTGCATCGGCATACGAACGAACATCATTTGTGATCGACATGTCAATCTCCCCTATCCCCTATGGGCGGTCGCGGATTTGCCATTGACCGCCGCGGTCTTGACTTGCGCCGCAGCCTCGTTGCTAGCGGCGTGCGGGACGTTGTGTGCGTTGTTCTCCCGCCGGAACGTTTCGTAAATCTCGATCAGAACCTGCTTCTGCCGTTCCTCCAGGCCGGGGTCGGCCAGGATCGCGGCGATCAGTTCGGGATCGCCGTGCCGCGATTCGAGAATCCCGGCGCGGATGTAGAGCTGCTCGGCGGAGATCCGAAGACCCTTTGCGATCTGCTGCAGGACGTCCGCGCTGGGCTTGCGCAGCCCGCGTTCGATCTGCGAGAGGTACGGGTTCGAGACACCGGCCAGTCGCGCCAATTGGCGGAGCGACACCTGGGCCTGCACCCGCTGCTCGTGGATGAATTCCCCTATGGTCGCGGCACGTTTGGCCGATTCCTTCAACCCCTCGACGTTCACATATCCCAGTGTGCCCCATAGTGCTAGCAGATGCAAGCGGGCAGCTAGCGGCTCCGCTCACACCCAGGATCGGCGCCGTGATTGTCGGCCGGTGGACTGTCATGGCCGACATGTCCAGCCAACCTCGCATACCTGGCGCGAGCCTGAGAGCGGCTGTCAGCTACCTGAGAAATGCATCGCACAGACGGGCATCTCGGTGCACTCTGCTAGCGGCACCGAACATCTCTCGCCGACACTTTCTCCGGGGTGGATTATGCAAAAGCTCGCTCGACTGGCAATCCAGCGCAGGTGGCTGGTAATCGTCGCGTGGCTCGCTTTCATCATCTTGACGCAGGGCATCTCCGGAGCTCTTGGCGGTGCGAACTACAAGGACACGTTCAGCCTGCCGCACACCGAGACCGACAAAGTGGTCAAGCTGCTGAAGGCGTCCGGTCAGGACAACCAGAACGGGCTGTCCGGCCAGGTCGTCATGCATGCGAAGTCCGGTGATCTGCAAGCAGCGCCGAACGGTGTCCTGCCGCAACTGCAGAAGCTGTGCAACGACGGCTTCGACGTCGTGAGCGTCACCAGTCCGTGGCAGTCATACAGCTGCAGCCCGGGCGGCGGCGGCACCCAGACCGCGGCCGAGCCCACCCAGTTGTCCAAGGACAAGACGATCGCGATCGTCAACGTCAACTGGCATTCCAACAAGTACGACCAGAAGCTGTTCGACGGCGTCTACAACAACCTGAAGGGGCTCAACAGCTCCAACCTGCAGGTCGAGTTCACCGGCGACGGCTTCCAGGGGCAGGGCCAGAAGGAGAGCGGCGTTCCGCCGTTCCTCCTCGGCTTCATTGCCGCCTTGATCATCCTCGGCATCGTCTTCCGGACGATCGGCGCCACGGCAATGCCGCTGGCCAGCGCCGTCGCCGCCTTGTCAAGCGGCCTTGGTTTGATCGCCATGCTCAGCCACGTGATGAACGTCTCGAACGTGACGCCGCAACTGACCGAACTGATGGTCATCGGTGTCGGCGTCGACTACGCGTTGTTCATCGTCACCAGGCATCGGCGAAATCTGCGCCGTGGCATGAGCGTGCCGGACTCGATCACCGCGGCGATCAACACCTCGGGCCGGGCAGTGCTGTTCGCCGGCACGACTGTGTGCATCGCGATGCTCGGCCTGACCGCACTCGGCGTCAGCTTCTTCTACGGCCTGGCCATCGGCACCGCGATTGCGGTCAGCCTGACCATGATCGCCTCGGTCACGTTGCTGCCCGCGCTACTCAGCCTGCTCGGCCTCAAGGTGCTGCCCCGCAAGCAGCGCCGCGCGGTTCGGGCCGGACAGTTCGAGGACTTCCACGCCAAGGGCTTCTGGGCTCGCTGGTCCGAACTCGTTGCCCGGCGCAAGGCGGTCACCGGCCTGATCGGCGCGGCGGTCATGATCGCGCTCGCCATCCCGTTCTTCTCCATGCGGATGGGCCACGCCGACCAGGGCAACGACCGTTCGAGCACGACCACGCGCAAGGGCTACGACCTGATCGCGCAGGGGTTCGGCCAGGGCTACAACTCCAACCTGACCCTGGTGGTGTCCGGGTCGTCGGCCCAGCAGACCGCCGAGAAGGTCGGCACTGCGCTCAAGTCCGTGCCCGATGTCGACGCGGGCAGCGTCTTCGTCCCGAACAAGCCGCTGACCGAACAGCCTCAGTCTGGTCTCGTTCAAGTCGGTCACCTCGCCGCAGGACATCAAGACGACCGACCTGGTCAAGCACCTGCGCAACGACGTCCTGCCGAGCCTCTACCAAGGGACGTCCGACCACGTGTACGTGTACGGGCAGACGGCGATCTACGTCGACTTCGCCAAGGTGCTGTCGTCGAAGATGCCGCTGTTCATCGGGGCAGTCGTCGGCCTGTCGTTCCTGCTCCTGCTGATCGCGTTCCGCAGCCTGGTCGTGCCGCTCACCGCGGCCGCGATGAACCTGCTCGCGGTCGGTGCATCGTTCGGCCTCGTCGTGATCGATCTTCCAGTGGGGCTGGGGCTCGGACGCGCTGGGCATCGGAAAGGGCGGCCCGATCGAAGCCTGGGCACCGGTGTTGTTCTTCGCGATCCTGTTCGGATTGTCGATGGACTATCAGGTCTTCCTGGTCAGCCGAATGCACGAGGAGTGGGTACACACCCACGACAACCGGCGCGCGATCACCGTTGGCCAGGCCGAGACCGGCGGAATCATCACTGCCGCTGCGTTCATCATGATCACGGTGTTCGCCGGCTTCATCATCGACCCGAACCGGGTCGTGAAGTTGCTCGGCATTGGCCTGGCCAGCGCGGTCTTCCTCGACGCATTCGTGCTGCGCACGGTGCTGGTGCCCTCTCTGATGCACCTGTTCGGTAAGAACAACTGGTTCTTCCCGAAGGCGTTGGAGAAGGTCACGCCGCACGTGTCGATCGACGCCGAGGACGCTGCCGAGGCTCGCGGCGCCCACGCGGCGGGCAGGCCGGGCGGCGACGAGGACACCCTGGCGAGGGTCTAGCCGCCCCTGCAGATCGCGCAACATTCCCCGGACGGAGACCGGGGAATGTTGCGCGATCTTTTTTTGTGGCCTGAGCGCCCTCAGCGCTCAGCGGTCGTCTGCTGCCCTCAGCGGCCGATGGAGCCGCGCCCACCACCGGCGAGTGAGCGGCGCGCCCGGCCGTAGAGGTAGACGCCGCCGCCGACTACTGCGGCGCCGATAACCAGGTAGAACACCAATCCGAGAATCAGCTTGATCGCCCACCACGCTATTGCGCCGACGACGATCAGGCCCACGACGCACAGCACAAGCGTGCGTAACGGGTGCGAGTTGTTCATGACGTCCATCGTCCCCCGCCGAACACCGCGCTGCCAGATGGGGACGACGCCGACCTACACCGTATTGATCATCTCTGCCCGATTCGCCGGAACGCGCGCCGGCGACAGGTGCTCACAGCCGCACCGACCAGCCAGGCCCGGCACACCACGCACCAGCCAGCCCGGCACACCACGCACCAGCCAGCCCGGCGCACGACGCACCAGCGGGCCCGGCACACCACGCGCTGCCGGAGCCCGCCGCAGCGCGGAACCCCGGCCACAGCGCGGGAACCCTGGCCGCACAGCGCGAACGCAGCAGTCAGGCGTTGGCCAGCCAGGCGCGTCGCGTTCGGGGCATGCCGCTCGTTCCGTCTGCCGCGGGCTTGACGGCCAGCACCTGGTTCACGCCGATCCGCCCGGCCTCGAACGCGAGCGCGCATCCGGCCATGTACAGCTGCCAGACGCGGGCGCGGCCGGGGCTGGACACCCGAACGGCGCCGTCCCAGGCTCGCTCCAGATTGGTCACCCAGGCGCGCAACGTCTGGGCGTAGTGCTCCCGCAGCGACTCGACGTCGCGCACCTCGAGGCCCGCGCTCTCGATCGCGTCGACCATCACGCTGACCGGTTCGAGTTCGCCGTCCGGGAAGACGTACCGGGCGATGAACGACGTCTTGGAAAAGTGCGGCGCCTTGCCGGGTCGCCGGGCGATCGCGTGGTTGAGCAGGCGCCCACCGGGCCGCAGCAGCGCGTGCAGGTGCGCGGCATAACCGGGCAACATCGACTCGCCGACATGCTCGGCCATGCCAATGCTGGCGATGGCGTCGTAGGGCCCGTCGTCGACTTCGCGGTAGTCCTGGATGCGGATCTCGACGAGCTCGCTCAGCCCCTCCTCGGCGATCCGCTTACGCGCGTAATCGGCCTGCGCCCGTGAGAGCGTGATGCCGACTGCCTGCACGCCATATGTCTTCGCGGCGTGGATGACGAAGCTGCCCCAGCCGCAGCCGACGTCGAGCACCCGCATCCCCTCGGTGAGCCCGAGCTTGCGGGCCACCAGATCGCACTTGGCCAGCTGCGCGTCCTCGAGCGTGTAGCCCGAGCCCGCCTCCTGCTCCCAGAACGCGCACGAGTAGGTCATTGACGGGCCGAGCACGATCTCGTAGAAGTCGTTGCCGACGTCGTAGTGGTGCGCGATCGCGTCGGAGTCGCGCCGCTGCGAGTGCCTGCGCCCGGCCAGCTTGGCCTCCTCTGACGGGCGGGCGCGGCGGTGGCCCGAGGACGCCCAGGCGCAGCACACCCTTCACGAAAGCGCGCTTGAGCTCGGCGTCGATCACCACACCCGGCCCGTCGCTCCGAGCACTCAGCCGGTTCAGCTGGGTCAACCCCTCGAGCAGGTCACCCTCGATCTCGACATCACCGGACACGTACGCCCGCGCCACACCGAGCTCGTTCGGCGCCCAGAGCAGCCGGCGCAAGGCTCGTCGGCACGTGATGTTCAGGGTCACCGGCGAATCCGCCGGGCCGAGCTCGCTGCCGTCCCAGCAGCGCACGCGGATCGGGAGTTCGCCACCGAGTGCGGCACGCACCAGCGGCTGCATGACGTCGGCCGCGCTCGTCTTTCGGGTCGGGACTCCGGATCGCTTCGGCCGGCCGCGCCACCGCAATCCCCCGCCATTGTCGTGGAGGCTCATCGCGACATCATGCAACGCGACACCGACTCTTTGGCAGTACTTGCGGAGCGTTGTGATGCATGCACCCTCAGTGGAGGGTCAGGCCGATCGACAAACCCAGTGCGGCCGCGCCGATGCCGGCCACCAGGCTGAGCGCGATGTTCGCCACCGCATAGAAGCGCGCACCCTCCGCAGTGAGACGCATCGTCTCGTAACTGAACGTGCTGTACGTACTGAGCGCGCCACAGAATCCGGTGCCGGCCAGGGCGAGAACCTGCGGATCAAGGTGCGAGCCCGCGCCGGCCAGGACGCCGAGTACCAGGCTCGCGACGACGTTGACGGTCAGCGTCCCCCACGGGAACACCGTCTCGTGCCGGGACTGGATGGCGCGATCGGTGAGGTAGCGCGCAGGCGCCCCGACGAGTGCGCCGAGGGCAACCATCAGCGCGATCACGACGGACCGGGCTGCGCCTGCAGCCCGAGGCGCACGACCTCGACGTCCTCCAGCGTGGCCACGCCACAGATGTTGAGCTCGTCGAGTTGCGGCATGAAGGCGGCGATCTTCTCCGGCGTGTCGATGATGACGATCATGACCGGGAGCTTGAGCAGCAGGCTGAGGATCCGGCTGGTGTGCACCCGGCTGGACGCGCCGAATCCCTCGATGCCGCGAAATGCCGACGCCCCGGCCAGGCCGGCTGTGTGCGCACGCTTGACGATCTCGGCGCACAACGGCTTGTGATGCCAGGTGCGGTCCTCGTCGATCATGATCATCAGGCGCTGCGCCGGGCCGGAGAGAGTCATCGCTCACCTCGTCGCGTCATTGCCCGCGCCCGGGTATCGATGAGCGCCCGGCCGCCGAGCTGGGCCAGCACGTTGCCAACCCATACCGCCAGCATGCAACCGATCGCCGTCAAGGTCACGTACAGCAGGGCCAGGCCGGGCCGATCGGCGCGTACGAGCTGCTCGGCCTCGACCGCGAACGTCGAGAATGTCGTGTAGCCACCGAGGATTCCGACGCCGAGGAACGGTCTGGCCAGTCGGTGCGGGGACGTCAGTTCGAGTAGCAACACCATCAGCGCGCCGATGACCAGGCAGCCGCTGAGGTTGACGAGCAGGGTCGCCCAGGGGAACTGCGCGCCCGAATGCGGCAGCGCCTCGTCGATGCCGTAGCGCGCCTCGGCGCCGACCACGCCGCCCACGGCGATGGCCACGAGTACGTCCCATTGCCGAAACTCGGCGCGCTGGCTCGGATCGTGCAGGTCGACGTCGGGGTCGATCACCTCGCGATGCGCGCTGCGTACCGGCGGCGATCCGTCACGGGCAGGCAAAACTTCGTCGTTGTGGTCAGGGGCCACGCGGCTACCTCGCTCGGGTCGGGAGGTAGGGACCGTTGGCGATTCGGCTGTCGCGGTTGTCGGCGGGCCCCTCCGCCGTTTCAGATCATCCTAGTGGTCTGTCTGCGATATGCCGCATATCGCAGACAGACCACTAGCCAGGCGGCTACTCCGGCTACCCGGGGTCGATCGCGACTGGTGCGCCCGCGACTGTCAACGCTGCGTCGTCGGGCAGGGACCGCTTGATCACCGCGAGCGCGATCGGCCCGAGTTCGTAGTGGTGAACGGCGGTGCCGAGGAAGCCGACGGTGCGCCCGTCGAGCTCGACCGGCGTTCCCTGCGGCGGCAGGACGTCCGACTCGCCGGAAAGGTGCAACAGCACCAGGCGCCGCGGCGGCCGCCCCAGGTTCTGCACCCGCGCCACCGTCTCCTGCCCGCGATAGCAGCCCTTCTCCAGGTGCACGGCCACGCCGATCCAACCCACCTCGTGCGGGATCGTGCGGTGATCGGTTTCCAGGCCGAGCCGTGGACGCCGGGCCTCGACCCGCAGTGCCTCGTAGGCCATCACACCGGCCGGCGCCGCGCCCGCTGCCTGCAATCTGGCGAGCATCGCCGTCGCCGACTCGCGCGGCACGATGAGATCGGCGCCGAAGCCGGTACGACGCACGAAACCGCCGTCCGGCAAGGCAATCGCCCGCGCGGAGGGGTCCGGCAGATCCGCGGCTCGCAGCGTGTCCACAGTGGACGGTCCGACCACGCTCAACACGGACCACGCGGCCGATACGTCGGCTGGCTCGACCCTCTTGAGAAAGCGCATCTTCTGCAGGTAGCCGAGCACCTCGGCTGCGGTGCCTGGCTCGACGTCCAGCCAGACCGTGCCGTCGAGTTCGGTGACCTGCCAGTGCTGCTCGACGTGTCCGTGCGGCGACAGCACGAGTGCCTCGGTGGACTCGCCGTCTGCGAGGTCGGCGACGTGCTGCGAGCAGATCGTGTGCAGCCACGACAGGCGATCCTCGCCGGGCACGACCAGCACGTCTCGATTCGAACGGTCGACCACGCCTACCGACGTCGCCAGCATGCGCTGCTCGCGCAGTGGATCGCCGTAGTGCATAGGCACGCCGACGTCGATGCCTTCCGGAGTAAGGACGCCCGTCATATCAAGACCTATCGTTGGTTGGAGCTCGTTTGTTCCACATGGTGCGACGCAGTCTGATCGGCGTCCGCACAGTCGCTGCACCGCCCGAACACGGTGAAATGCGACCGATCGAGCAGGAATCCCTGCTCCCTGCGCAGCCGTTCGGCCAGATCGTCGGCCAGCGAATGCGGGGCGTCGACCACCCGACCGCAGGCGTGGCACACCACGTGGATGTGGTCGTCGTCGGCCGGCCGGAACGAGGGCGCACCGTGCCCCAGGTGGGTATGGCGAACCAGGCCGATGCTCTCGAGCAGTTCGAGTGTGCGGTAGACGGTAGTGATGTCTACGCCCGGAACAGCCTCGCCGATCTGTTCCGGTGTGGCATGACCGAGCTCGCGCACCGCCGCGAGAACGTGGTCACGTTGCGGGGTCATCCGCATGCCACGCGAACGCAAGCGCACGGCCAGATCGGTGTTGTCAGCCATCGCGTCCATGGTAGGGCGGCGCCGGTTCGGCCACCCGTCATCGCTTAACCTGGCGACGTGACGGTGCAGGTAGTTGGTGTCCTCGGGGTCGGACTGGTCGATCCGGAGACCCCGGTCGTGCATGCCGACGACCTCGGCTTCACGCGTGGCGACGGATGCTTCGAGGGTTGCCGGATCGTCGACGGCAAGGTCGACAAACTCGACGCGCACCTGGCCCGCATGAGCCGTTCCGCGGCCACCCTCGACATCGAGTTCGACGCTCTGCGATGGCGGGCGCTGATCGCCGAAGCGGTTTCCGCGTGGACGGCCCCCGGCGAGGCCAGCATGCGTTGGTTTCTGACCCGCGGCCGACCGGGCCTACCGGGCCGACCCGCCACGGGACTGGTCACGATCGCTCCAATCGACAAGGCGTATGCGGCGCAACGCCGCGACGGAATCAGCGTGATCACGCTGAGCCGCGGCACGACGACCGAGGCGTTCGCCGACGCGCCCTGGCTGCTCGGCGGCGTCAAGAGCATCTCGTACGCCATCAACATGGCGGCCCAGCGCGAGGCGGCCCGGCGCGGCGCCGACGACGTGATCTTCCTGGCCGCCGACGGCTACGTGCTCGAAGCGCCCACGTCCTCCGTTGTGTGGACGCGCGGTGACTCGATGTACACGATCCCCCTTGGCGAAACGGGAATTCTGGCCGGCACGACCCAGCAGCGACTCTTCGAGCAGGCCGCCGAGTCCGGCTGGCGCACCGAGTCGCGGCCCACGCACATCGACGATCTGCATGCTGCTGACGCCGTGTTTCTGACCGGTACGGTGCGCGGCCCCGTCGACGTCGTCGAACTCGACGGCCGGGCCCGTTCGCGCGATCTCGATCTCGTCGCCACGGTGCAAAAACTCGCCGGATTCTGAGAATTCAAGTCCGCCGTCTCAGCAACGGCCACGCGGCGTTTGCGTCGGATTGCCAAGGGAAAACTGGCTATCCGGCCAACTCGTCCAATGATCGGATGACGCGCGAAACGCCGTCGGCGAAATCCGTTGCCGATCACGGGACGCGCATCGTACGGTTGCCGTACACGAGAGAGGAGGTGGTCCAGAGTTGAGTACTTCTCGGACACGTGAGGTGGCTGTCCGCTAGCCGCTGACGGCGGAACACCGACAAGGTGATCCGCTAACTCCCGGACGCGAGGTATGCAGCTGTCGAAAGATAGCGCGCCGACGAACGGTCAAGCGCTGGAGTTGTTTCCAGTGCTGAGTTCCGGCGGCAGCAGTACCTGACAGTTACCCGGCCCCCGAGCCGCCGGCCCGTCCAGCCGACTCGCCTTCGCGCGAACCCGCTCGGGGGTCGCACTATTTGTACTTACCGTCGCACTTACACCAATGTCGATCAACACGCCCACCTGGGGTATCGGCATCTTCCCAGGTACTGGCGCGTAGCCTCCCAAGAGGCAGACCCGCTCGATGCCACAGGCTCACGCGGATGTGCGCAGCGCCGCGTCCACTTCGCAGTGAAGGTGTCCATGACCAGCCAGGCCGTGCGTGCTGGCGAGAATGTGCTTCTGGCGATTCGCCGCACCGCAAGCCGGCTTTCACCGGCGGGCTGGGCCGTCATCGTCGGCACTGCCCTTGCGCTGATTTACCTGCAGTGGCGCCCGCTTGCCCCTGATCTCGCTGCCCAGATCGCGCGCGCCAACATCGTCCGCTCAGCGGGCAATGTGTCTTGGTGGACCGGATGGTTCGGTGGGTTGTCCCTGCCTACCTACAGCCTGCTGACGCCCTCATCGATGGCGATATTCGGCGTACGCGCAACCGGTGTCGTCGCCGCGGTGATCGGTGGAGTCATCAGCGCCCGGTTGGTCACCGGAGCGCGACGGCCACGTGCCGGCGCGATTGCGTTTTCCGTTGCCGAGATGGCCAATCTGCTCGACGGACGGGTCACCTTCGCCGTCGGCGTCACCCTCGGAGCGGGTGCGCTTGCTCGCCCTGCAGGCCCGGCGCCCGCTGTTCGCGGCACCGCTCGTCGCCGCGGCGTACTTCGCCAGCCCGCTCGCCGGTCTGTTCCTCGGCCTTGCGTTACTGGCCGTTCTCGCAACCGATCCGTCCCGGCGGCGGATCGCCATTTCACTCGCGGGATTGCTCGGCCTCCTCGGTATATCGATGGCTTTGCTGTTTCCGGGCACGGGCCGGATGCCCTTCCACGTCACCGACCTGATCCCAGCGGCGCTGTGCTGTGTCGGCGTCGCTTTGTGCTGTCCGACCCGGGTCGTACGTGCCTCTGCGTTGCTGCTCATGCTCGCGCTGCCGATCTTCCTGGTGGCGCCCGGCGCGATCGGCAACAACGTCACCCGTCTCGCGTGGATCTGCGCCGCACCCGTGGCTGTCGCGTACTCGCCGCTTCGGCGCGGGCTACTCGCTATCCTGCTCGGACTGCTCGCCCTGTGGCCGGCCGCCGACCTCGTGCAGCAACTGTCCGCAACACGCGACCCGTCGACCACGGCGGCCTACTACCGCCCACTGCTGGTGGCGCTCACCGCCGAGCAGAACAAGGCCGGGCCGGGCGCTGTGGGTGAGCGCGTCGAGGTACTTGACTCGGTTAATCACTTCGCCACCGTCTACCTCGCCAATCGCGCCTCGCTCGCCCGCGGGTGGGACCGCCAGGCCGACGTGGCCAACGACCCGATCTTCTATCACGAAGATCAACTCAATGCGGCGAGCTATCAGACCTGGCTGCACCAACTGGCGGTCGGCTGGGTTGCGGTTCCGGCCGCACGTCTGGACTACTCGGCCGTCGCGGAATCGAAGCTCGTCGCCAACGGGCTGGACTACCTGCGCCTTGTCTGGTCGAGTTCGACCTGGAAGCTCTACCGGGTCACCGACGCAACCCCGTTGGCCGTGGGCGCACAGGTGTTGCGTGTCGAACCCACGCGGATAACGATCGAAGCGCCCGCCCAAGCGGCGGTACAGGTTCAGGTGCGGTGGTCGCCGTATCTCGCGGTCCAGCACCCGGACGGGACTTTGGCCGTCGGGGCCTGCCTGTCGAACGCGGACGGCTGGCTGAACCTCACCCTGCCGGCTGCGGGTCAGTACCGGATAACCAGTCGCTTCGACCCGGTACATCGCCTTACCCAGCCGCGGCGTTGCCAGCGCTGAGCGTCCGTCGCACGCGCGCAGTGCTCAGCTGACGCGCTGCAGCCTCGCGTTCAGATGCGGCGCGAAGTCCTGCCCGGGTAGCGCCAACTCGGTGGCGTAGACAAGAGCCCTGTCGGACAAGGCATAGAGCCGGCGCTCGCCGCCGACCGGCTTCGCTGTCGGCGTGGTCGACACGGCGATAGTGGCGAGTTCCCAGCGGTGGTCGCCGGCTGTGCCGGCGAAAACCTCGGTCAGGCCGGTGATCGAGGCCGTCATCATCTCGATGTCGTCGCGTCCGGCACCTGGCCGCCAGAAACCTGATTCGCGAAACGCCGGGCGGATGTCGTTGCCGTCTGCGTCGATGAGCCAACTGCGCGATTCGTAGGCAAGAAACGGCCGACCGTCATGCGCGAACGTCGCGTGCTGGCGATAGCGGAATTCGGCACCGGTTGACTCGGCGACGCCCGAACCCGTCCCGGCCCAGACGCCGACCAGCGGCAACAGCGCCAGCAGGGCGTCGTGCAGCGGCGCGCCCGTGCGCAGGTCGGTGGTGTCGATGCCGGTGGTCAACGCTGACCGGCGAACAGCTTGTAGATGACGAACAGCGACGCGCCGCCGATGCCGACCAGCGTCACGATCAGCATCGCGAGATAGGTCGCTTCCATAGCGGGCAGGATAGCCGCATGACCCCATCCAGGCCGCGCCGACTCGTCGTGAAATGCACTGCCGGATCAGATGACCCGGAGCGGTGCAACCAGGCGTTCATGGTTGCTGCCACGGCAATTGCGTCAGGTGCCGACGTTTCGCTGTGGCTCACCGGCGAGGCCGCGTGGTTCGCCCTGCCGGGCCGGGCGGAGGAGTTCGAACTGCCGCACGCCTCGCCGCTCGCACAGTTGCGCGACGCCGTGGTGGCCGGCGGCACGCTGACCGTCTGCACCCAGTGCGCCGCGCGCCGCGGAATCACCGAGGACGCCACCCTCACCGGCGTTCGAGTGGCCGGCTCGACGTCGTTCGTCGAGGAGGTACTGCAGCCCGAAGCGCAGGCCCTCGTGCTACTAAGAAGCAGCGATCGTGGCAACTGTCCTCAGCGGTCTGGTGCCGGAGAAAGTTGCACGATCGGTTGCTCTTGCTGGTTGCTTAGCTCAGGACGAGAGGCGCTTCGACGAGACCTGGTTCGAGCGCATGGACGTCCTTGCGCGCTGAGCCGTCATGGTGCAGTACCGACAGCGTCCACTTGCCGGGAGCGGCGAAGAACCGGAAGTCGCCGGTGGCGCTGGTGACCACCTCGGCGGTGAATTCACCGGTCGCGTCGAGCAGCCGGACGTACGCGGCCGGCACCGGGGCATCGTCCTTGGAGACGACGCCGTAGATGACGGTCTCCTTCGTGATGTCGACGTGCGCCGGCAGTTCCGGCGCTTGGGTGGGGGCTCCGCACATGATCAGACGTCCTTCTCGATCGGTACGCCGACAAGGGAGCCGTACTCGGTCCACGAGCCGTCGTAGTTCTTGACGTTCTGGTGGCCGAGCAACTCGTGCAGCGCGAACCAGGTGTGGCTGGAACGCTCACCGATGCGGCAGTAGGCGATCGTGTCCTTCGCATCGTCGAGGCCGGCTTCGGCGTAGAGCGCCGCCAGATCGGAGTCGGACTTGAACGTGCCGTCCTCGTTGGCCGCCTTGCTCCACGGGACGTTGAGCGCGGTCGGGATGTGGCCGCCGCGCTGGGACTGCTCCTGCGGCAGGTGCGCCGGGGCGAGCAGCTTGCCGGAGAACTCGTCGGGTGAGCGCACGTCGATCAGGTTCTGCTTGCCGATCGAGTCGAGGACCTCGTCGCGGAACGCCCGGATCGAGGTGTCCTGGTCCTTGGCGGTGTAGGTGGTCGCCGGGCGGGCGACGGTGTCCTTGGACAGGTCGCGACCGTCGAGTTCCCACTTCTTGCGGCCACCGTCGAGCAGCTTGACCTGGTCGTGGCCGTACAGCTTGAAGTACCAGTAGGCGTAGGCCGCGAACCAGTTGTTGTTGCCGCCGTAGAGGATCACGGTGTCGTCGTTGCCGATGCCACGCTCGCCGAGCAGTTTCTCGAACTGCTCCTTGCTGACGAAGTCGCGGCGCACCGGGTCCTGCAGGTCGGTCTTCCAGTCGAGCTTGACGGCGCCGGCGATGTGGCCGCCGTCGTAGGCGGAGGTGTCTTCGTCGACCTCGACAAAGACGACGCCAGGAGCATTCAGGTTCTCCTCGGCCCAGTCGGCCGAGACGAGAACGTCTGCGCGGCTCATAGAGATTCTCCTTCTTTCTGGATTGGAGGGGCGAGACTGTGGGTGGGTTTGCGGACAGTGCGAAGCCGCGTCCAGGTACCGGGACAGACGGCGATGCGCACGAAGGCGCGAGGATCGGGTTCGGTTACCCGGCTAGCAGGCGCAACACAAGCAGCTGCCCACACGGCACAGGTCGACCGTGCGGCGAGACGTGAGCGGGGTGCTCACAGCGCAGAGCGCGATGCCCATGCGCGCAAGAGTAGCCGCCTGTGCCCGGGGCAGGCCAACCCCACGGCCCCCGCCGATGGGGCCGACGACGCGGGCCCGCCGAAGCCTGCACGACCCGTCGGGCTCGATCATCCAGGGCGCGCAGCCGATCTTGGCGACCGGGCGCGGCGCCGCGGCGCGTTCAGGAATTGGTGTCGACCACGATGTGGTCGGCGCGCGCGGTGGCCTGCACGCCGGACGACGTCGTCGTCACGCCCGTGACCTGAAGCCGATAGGGCAACGTCGGCAAGGTGAACGCGCCGTTCATCTGCGACGCGACGGCCGACGCGACCGGGGGCGGCAGCGCAACGCCCGCGACCGAGATCTGCTGTACCTCATACGAGAGCCGACGGCCGCTGAAATGCACGACGGCATCGGCCGAAGCCGTCACGGTGCCCGCTGACCCCGGCACGCTGACCGGCAGCGACACATGCAGCACATTCTTGTTGCTGGACAAGGACAATCCGTGGATGCCGGTCAGCCGGGCCACCTCGTCGTAGGGGATGACCACCGAGGCGTCGACCTGATCGATCGGCAGCGACTGCACATTGCGGCTTATTGCCTTGCCGAGCGGTACGTGCACGCCATGCATGTGGGCGTCGAGGTCGATGTTGCCGACCTGATCGATGGTCAACGGGTGGCCGGACACCTCGATGTCGTCGTACTTTCCGCCGGCCGCCTGGGTCAGGAACGGGATGCCGTGGATCGACACGTGCGGCTTGCTGCCGGACTCGAACGGGCTCTGTTCGGACAGCCGCTTCTCGACCGCCGCCTGAGCGGCCGAAACTGCGATCCGGTCGAGGATCGCGAACACGACGAGCAGGAGCACCAGGACGACGGCGAGCACCCACGGCCAGCGTCGTGGTCGGACACGGCGCGGCGGAGGGGGCATTCCGACCGGGATGGCCGTCGGACCGGGGTTGACCATCTGGCGACCTTACCCAGACAGATTAGGAGCAACCGGTTGGGCGCATCTCCGCCGACGTTGCCCGGCTGCCCCGGCTCGCCCGGCCTCGGCTCAGGCCTCGGCTCAGGCGCGGATTGCCAGGCACAGCAGGTAGGCCACCGGCGCGAGCAGTGAGAGCGGCAGCAACACACCGAATATGGGCCGAAGAAACCGAGCAGGCCCGGTCGGCGCCGACGAGGTCTGCTCGACGAACGCGGCGCCGACCGCGAACAGGCTGACGACACCGCCGACGGCCGCGCCGAGGAACGCAGCGCGTCCAGACGTGAACTCGACGCTGTTGTGCAGGCGAAGGTAGCTCGTCGCCGTGGCGACACCGGTGGCGATGACGACCGCGAGGAAGCCGCGCGACACCGTCGGGTCAAAGCGTGGCCGGGGCAGAACGGCGTCGACCAGGTGACCCACGACGAGGGCCCCGGTGGCGGCGAGCACGACCACGGTCACCATGACCTTGCCGTCCGTCTCGTGGCGCAATTGCATCAGCGCCGGCAGGGCGACGACCGCGACGACGAGTATCGCGATGTCGGACAGGGACTCGGTGACCCGCGTCCGCACCACGCCGCGGGTCAGTTGGTGAACGAACATTGCCGGGACGCTGAGGGCCAGCACGCCGAGCAACGTGCCGAGTTGGCCGTGTGGCCATTTGGATACAACGACGTCGGCCCCGGCGGCCGCCAGGGCCCCGACTGCGAACCCGCCGATGCGTCCCGGCAGGCCGGTACCCAGTACCCATGAGATGACGAGCAGAGCCTGCATCACGGCGACCGCGACCAGCAGGTCGACGGCCCCGAGGTTGGCCGCGACCGCCAGGGCGGCGCCTACGACGATTGCGAATGCGGCACTGCCCAGGTGGTTGACGCCGGTCCGCGGCGCTGCGGCGGGCCGGTCGGGGGGTTCGCCGGCTTGCGCCCGCCGAGCGGCCCGACCGGGCGGAGCAGCCGGAGTCCCCGGACCCGCCGGGTTGTACGAAGTATCCGGAGCGGCTGGGGCGTGCGGATCGTGTGGACCGGGCCTTGGCCGACGAGAACGCCCTTGTGGCACAAGGGTTTCCGGTGCGCGAGACCGGAGCCCAGGGGTTCCGGGCGGGGCGGGCACACCGTTGCGCGGCGAGTGCTCGGTACCGATCGGCGGCCGGCTCGCCGAACCGCCGGGGTAACCGGGGTAGTCGGCAACCGGCGACAGCTCAGCGGTTATGTCGACGGGATCGACCCACTGCGCCCGTGGGCGCGCAGGCGGTTCGCCGGACACGGCCGTCATCGTCGCAGACTGCGGCGCAGTGTCGAATTCGAATTGAGCGCGGTGCGGACCCATCCGTCCAGACGGTCGACCAGTTCGGGCGTCGTGCCGCTTTCCGCATGTCCCATACCGGGCTCGAGCCAGAACTCGGCCGTGCTCGTCGAGCCATCTGCCACCGGGTCGGCCGGCTGGCCGCCGGGATCGGCCGAGTCCGAACGTGAGGTATCTCTCGCGGGCCCGGCCGCTCCGGCGGCGTTAGCCAGAACCTGTCCGTGCCGCACCGGAAAGAAATGATCGGCGTCGCCGTGCACGATCAGCAGCGGCCGCGGCGGTATTCGGCCTACGACCTCGACCGGCGATTCGGGCAGTTCGGCCCAGCCCGACGCGAGGCGGGTGCGCAGCATCAGCCGAGTGGCCAGCCGCCCCACGCGGGTCTCGGCCGCCCAGTGCACGAGCCGCATGGCCGAGGTGCCCCGCTCCCACCAGTGCCCCGGGGAGCTGACGCTGACGACCGCGTCGGAATCGCCGCCAAGTCCGGCGTAGCGCAGCACGACCGAACCGCCCATCGACCAGCCAAGCGTCGCAACCTGCGCAAAGCCTTCGCCGCGGAGGAAGGCGACGGCCGCGGCGAGGTCACGCACCTCGAGTTGGCCAAGCGTCGAGTGCCCGCCCGACCGGCCGTGCCCCCGGAAGTCGGGGGCGAGCACGCCGGCGCCGGTGTCGGCGAGCTGCTTGCAGATGACCCGCACGCGCTCGGCCCGGGCGGAGCCGGTGAACCCGTGCGCCACGACATAGCCGAGCCCGCTGCCCGGCCAGTAGTCCGCAGCGATGCGAACGCCGTCAGATGTGGTCAAGACGACCGTCCCTGAAGAGCTCACGTTGCTATCCTGCCTGTATTCGCCTGGGCAGCGCCGCCTGGTGTCCGCGACCTACTCCCAGGAGGCGCGCGTGGAACTGGTATTGCTCACCGGTGCAATGCAGCCAACGACCGAAGTACTCCCGTCTCTCGGCCTGTTGCCCCATTCAGTCACCGTCCTGCCGCTCGATGCTGCGGCGCTTGTCGACCACCCCAGTGGCGACCTGTTGCTCATCGACGCCCGCCGTGATCTGGCGAGCGTGCGGACGTTCACCCGCGTGCTCAGCGCCGTCGGGCTTCATCAGCCGGTGATCGCCGTGCTCACCGAGGGCGGCCTCATCGCGTTGTCGGCTGACTGGGCCGTCGACGACATCGTGCTCGACACGGCGGGTCCGGCTGAACTCGACGCCCGGATGCGCCTGGCGGTCGACCGTCGGACGAAGAACTCCGACGCGACGCCCGAACGGGTACGGGTCGGCGAGCTGTCCATCGACGAGACCACCTACACCGCCCGCCTGCAGGGCCGGGCCCTCGACCTCACCTACAAGGAGTTCGAGCTGCTGAAGTTCCTGGCCCAGCACGCCGGCCGGGTCTTCTCGCGGTCGCATCTCGTGCAGGAGGTGTGGGGCTACGACTACTTCGGCGGCACCCGCACGGTCGACGTGCACGTCCGGCGGCTGCGCGCGAAGCTCGGCCCCGAGCACGAGGCGATGATCGGCACGGTCCGCAATGTCGGGTACAAGTTCGTCCGCCCGGCCAGCGACTCCGAGGCCGCCGAGACAAGGCGGACGGTGGCCGAGGACCTCGTCGACCTCTGAGCGCCAGGCCGCGCCGCCACTTCCGTTGAGTGGTGCGTTATCCGCTGAGTGGTGCCTTATACGCACCACTCACCGCGAAACGCACCACTCAACGAGACACCCAGCGGGCCGATAGCGTGGCCCGATGGTTGCCGTTGAGGTGCACGGGGCGCTCGATCCGCCGCTGCGTGAGGACGTTCGCCGGCTGATCAGCGCGGTCGAGGCCCGCGACGGTGCGCCTCCGCTGAGCGATCACGCAATGCTCGAACTGAGCCACACCCGCACCGGCCTCGTTCACCTCGCCGCGCATGACGGCGGTGACCTGGTGGGATATGCCCAGCTCGACGCGGATGTCGCCGAGATCGCCGACGGCCGGCACGCGAGCGCCGCGTTGCTGACCACGCTGGAGAAACACGCCGACGGGCAGCTGCTCGTGTGGTCGCACGGCAAGCACAGCCCGGTGGGCCCCGCGGCCGAAGCTCGCGGCTACGCCCGGCATCGCGCGCTGTGGCAGTTGCGGCGTCCACTCGGCGATATCCCGGACGCTCCCCTGCCCGAAGGCGTCACGATCCGGTCGTTTGTGCCGGGTCGTGACGAAGATGCGTGGCTACGCGTCAATGCCGCCGCCTTCGCCGAACATGCCGAGCAGGGCCGGTGGACGAAGGCTGACATCGAGGACCGGGAGGCCGAGCCCTGGTTCGAACCGGCGGGCTTCCTGCTCGCCGAGCGGTCGGGCGCGTTGCTCGGCTTCCATTGGACGAAGGTGCACGCGGACCGGATCGGCGAGGTGTACGTGCTCGGCGTCGACCCGGCCGCGAAGGGTATGCGCCTTGGTCCCGCGCTGCTCACGGCCGGCCTCGAACACCTGCGCAGCCGCGGCCTCGACACGGTCATGCTCTACGTCGACGAGAGCAACACCACGGCGATGCGCCTCTACGAGCGCTTCGGCTTCTCCCGCCACGACGTGGACGTGCAATACCGCCGCGGGTAGCGCTGCTGCGCAATTGATCACGAAACAGCGGCCCGTGCCTTCCGGGAGGTCCGGGCGGCTCGTTCACCTGCCGGCCAACTCCGCGACCGGCAAGCGTCATATCGGTAGGCGTTCCCGTTCACTTCTCGTTCACCTCCCCCACGCCAGCACGCCACCTCATCGCCCTAGCGTCCAAAACGGCACCTGCCTCTGACGAAAGGGAACACACGTGAAGCTGTACCGGACTGGCGTCGTAGCCGGTCTGCTCGCGGGGGCGCTAGCGCTGGCCGCCTGCGGCTCGGACAAGAAGGCAACCAACCCGCCGGCGCCCGCCGGCAACGGCTCGACGTTCGGCCGGTTCGTCCAGTGCGCCGAGTACCGATTGCGCGACGGGCAGCCTCAAGGGCGAGGGTTCGACCGCGCAGAAGAACGTGATCCAGCGATGGATTCAGAAGTACCAGGCGAAGTGCAGCGGCACGACGATCGCCTACAACGCGACCGGTTCGGGTGCGGGGGTGAAGCAGTTCACCGGCGGCCAGGTCGACTTCGGCGGCTCGGACGCCGCGCTGGACCCGAAGAAGGGCGAGGTCGCCGCGGCGAAGAAGCGTTGCGGTGGGCCGGCGCTCAACTCTGCCGATGGTGACGATCCCGATCGGCGTCGCGTTCAACGTCAAGGGCGTCACGGACCTGACGCTGACGCCGGACGTGGTCGCCAAGATCTTCCAGGGCAAGATCACGACCTGGAACGACCCGGCGATCAAGGCGCTCAACTCGGGCGCGAACCTGCCGTCGACGAAGATCACGGTGTTCTTCCGGTCCGACGAGTCCGGCACCACGCAGAACTTCGAGCGCTATCTGGCGGCGTCCGCGCCGACCGATATACACGGCGGAGCCGAGCAAGACCTGGTCGGGGAAGGTCGGTCAGGGCAAGTCGAAGTGGCAACGACGGTGTGCAGCAGGGCGATCAAGTCGGTCGACGGCGGCGTCGGCTATCTCGAGTGGTCGTTCGTCGTGCAGTGGCGGGCTGAACAGCGCGAAGATCGACAACGGTGGCGGCGCGGTCGAGATGAACGCCGACACGGCCGGCAAGGCGGTCAGCGCGGCGACAGGTCATCGGCACCGGCGACGACCTGACGCTGAAGCTCGACTACGCCACCAAGGTCCCCGGCGCTTACCCGATCACCGGGTCACGTACGAGCTGGTGTGCGAGAAGTACTCCGACGCGAAGTCGGCGCGCTGGTGAAGTCGTTCTTCACCTACACCTCCACCGACGGGGCAGACAGGGCCTGGCCGATCTCGGCTACGCGCCGCTGCCGACGCGATATCGACGCGAAGGTGCAGGCCTCGGTGGCCAAGATCAGCTAGCGACATCAGCTGATCGTTCAGCTGTCAACGAAGGAGCCCCGCCGGGCCCGCCGGGCCAGCCCGGCAGCCCGGCGGGGCTCCTCGCTCAGATGAAAGACGCGAGCGAGATGGCAGAGCGAGAGACGACGACGGACCGGGGTCAGGGCGGCGACGCTGCGCCGCTACCGCCGCCTCGGGTCGGCGGCGAGTCGATCGATGCGTCCCTGACCGCGAATGGTGGCGACGCCGATGCCAGACAACGTCAACCGACCGGCGGGCGAGCAGATCGAGTTCGACGAGCCGCCGGTGATCGGCTCGGCCCAGCCGCTCGGCGTCAGCACGCTGGAGGACGCACCGCCGGTGTTCGGCGCCGGATCGGTCGCGCTGGCGCACGCCGGCGCAAGGACGCGGCTCGGCGACCGAGTCTTCCACGGCCTCGCAGCCGGATCGGGCGCGTTCGTCGTCATCCTGATCGCGCTGGTCGCGATCTTCCTGATCGCCCAGGCCGATGCCGGCGATCGCGGACGACAAGTCGAACTTCCTGTTCTCCCGGGACTGGAGCGTCGACGGCGCCGGTCCTGCGCTTCGGCGTGCTCGACCTGCTCTGGGTCACGGTGATCATCTCGCTGCTCGCCATGGTCGATCGCCGTGCCGATCGCCATCGGCATCGCACTGTTCATCACGCAGTACGCGCCGAAACGGCTCGCCCGGCCGGTGGCCTACGTGGTCGACCTGCTCGCGGCGATCCCGTCGATCATCTACGGCATCTGGGGCATCACCGTGCTTGGCGCCGAAACTGGCACCGGTGCAGCGCGTGCTCTACCACCTCGGCGCGTTCACGCTGTTCAAGGACGAGAACGTCGACGCAGGGCACGATCTTCAACGGCGGCTGCGTCCTCGCCATCATGATCCTGCCGATCATCACCGCGATCGGCCGCGACGTGTTCGAGCGGACACCGCGGCGAGAACATCGAGGCCGCCTGGGCGCTGGGCGCCACGCGCTGGGAGATGATCCGGCTGGCCGTGCTGCCCTACGGGCGCCCCGGGCGTCATCAGCGGCGCGATGCTCGGCCTCGGCCGGGCGCTCGGCGAGACGATCGCGATCACCCTCATCCTGTCCAAACCAGGCGTCGGGTCACCGTTCTCGTTCTCGATCTTCAACGGCGGCGAGACGTTCGCGTCGAAGATCGCCAACAACGCGGCCGAGTTCAACAACCCCAAGCAGACCGGAGCGTTCATCGCGGCCGGCCTCGTCCTGTTCGTGCTGACCTTCGCGGTGAACGCCGCAGCCCGCAGCTGTCGTCAGCCGGCGCAGGGAGTTCTCGAATGACCACTGTCACGGCTCTGCACAGTCGCGCCCGGGCACACCGATGCGCAAGGTCAAGAACAACCTCGCCACCGTGCTGGTCACGCTTGGCTTTCGGCCTCGCGCTGATCCCGCTGGTGTGGCTGCTCTGGACCGTGCATCAGCAAGGGCATGCACGCGATGACCCGCAACGGCTGGTTCACCCAGAGCCAACGGGGAATCACCTTCCGCGACGCCGGCGGCGGCGCGTGGCACGCGATCCTCGGCACGCTCGAGCAGGTCTTCGCTGTGCTCGCTGATCTCGGTGCCGATCGCCGTCGATGGTCGGCATCTACCTCGTCGAGTACGGCCGCGGCCCGCTGGCCAGGGCGACGACGTTCATGGTCGACATCCTCACCGGTGTGCCGTCGATCGTCGCGGCGCTGTTCATCTACGCCGTCGTTCATCACGACCTTCCACGGGCAGCGCGGCGGCTGGCTGGTCTCACTCGCCCTGGTGTTGCTGATGATCCCGGTGATCGTGCGCACCACCGAGGAGATGCTCAAGCTCGTCCCCAACGAGCTGCGCGAGGCGTCCTACGCGCTCGGCGTGCCGAAGTGGAAGACGATCGCAGCGCATCGTGGTGCCGACCGCGCTGACCGGCATCATCACCGGCATCGTGCTCGGCATCGCCCGCGTGGCCGGCGAGACGGCGCCGCTGCTGATCCTGGTCGGCTACACCCCGAACACCAACGGCAACCTGTTCAACGGGCTTCCAGGGCTCGCTGCCCGGCATGATCTACGACCAGGTCGGCAACCTCGGCAACACCCACGTGCTCGTCAACGGCCAGCCGGTCACGATCCACTACGCCGCCGACCGCATGTGGGGTGCGGCGCTCACGCTGATCATCATCGTCATGGCCCTGAACCTGATCGCCCGGCTGCTCGGGCGGTTCAACAAGGTTCCACGTACTAGAGAAGGCACGCGATCATGGCCAAGCGCATCGACGGCAAGGACCTCAACATCTACTACGGCAAGTTTCTCGCCGTCAGCGACTGCAACTTCACCATCGCGCCGCGATCGGTCACCGCGTTCATCGGCCCGTCCGGCTGCGGCAAGTCCACCGTGCTGCGCACGCTCAACCGGCTGCACGAGGTGATCGCCGGCGCCCACGTCCAGGGCCAGGTGCTGCTCGACGGCGACAACATCTACGCGAACAACGTCGACCCGGTCGACGTCCGGCGCACGATCGGCATGGTGTTCCAGCGGCCCAACCCGTTCCCGACGATGTCCATCTACGACAACGTCGTCGCCGGCCTCAAGCTGCAGGGCGGGCGGATGAAGAAGTCCGACCTGGACAACGTCGTCGAGAAGTCGCTGCGCGGCGCCAACCTCTGGGAAGAGGTCAAGGACCGCCTGGCCAAGCCCGGCGCCGGCCTGTCGGGCGGCCAGCAGCAGCGGCTGTGCATCGCCCGCGCGATCGCCGTCGAGCCGCAGGTACTGCTGATGGACGAGCCCTGCTCAGCGCTGGACCCGATCTCGACGCTGGCGATCGAGGACCTCATCCAGACGCTCAAGGAGAAGTACACGATCGTCATCGTCACGCACAACATGCAGCAGGCGGCGCGGGTTTCCGAGCGCACCGCGTTCTTCAACCTTTCCGCAGTGGGCAAGCCGGGTCAGCTCGTCGAGATGGACGACACCGAGAAGATCTTCTCCAACCCGAACGACCAGCGCACCGAGGACTACATCTCCGGGCGGTTCGGATGATCGCTGCTTTGGATGATCGCTGCTTTGAATGATCGCTGTACCGGTTGACTCGCGCTCCACTCGCTTCGCTCGGGAGCACTCGCAAACCGGTCGCTCGCTTCGCTCGCTGCGCAAGATCGCTCTTCGCGCGAGCGCTCATCGCCCTGTCGTCGCCCTGTGATCACCTTGGTCTCGCAGGAAAGCCGCGATCGCTCTTCGCGCGAGCGCTCATCGCCCTGTCGTCGCCCTGTGATCACCTTGGTCTCGCTGGAAGCCGCGTCGCTCTTCGCGCGAGTGCTCGTCGCCTTGTCGTCGACTTCAGTGCGCGGTAACGCACCACTCAACTGAAGGGTGACGCAGCTCGACCTGGGCCGAGCTGGGCTTGACGGTGTGGCCGCTGCCGAGGATGGCGGCGGTGAGCGCCTCGGCGGGTTCGGTGGGCGCCCGCGGGCTGGTGAGCAGGACCAGGTCGATCTCGCCGAGCTCGGGCAGGCCGGCGCTCTCCGGCACCTCGACGAGGTCGTCGGGCATCAGGCTGCGCGCGAAGATCGCGACGCCGAGGCCGGCGCGCGCAGCCGCCAGCACGCCGTTGACGCCGCGCACCGTACAGGTGATCCGATAGGTCCGACCGGCGCGCTCGAGGGCCTCGACGGCACGCGACCGCGACAGGCTCGGCGCCTGGTAAACCACCAATGGCATCGGACGATCCGGCTCCAAGCGCGCCCCCTCGACCGTCGACCAGACCAGCCGGTCCCGGCGAACGAGGCGGCCGCGGCCGTCGCCGGCGTCGTGCTTGACGAAGGCGACGTCGAGGTGGCCCGACTCCAGGCGCCGGTGCAGGCTGCTGCTCTGCGCGACTGTCAGCTCCAGGTCGATGCGCGGGTAGAGCTGGCGGAAGTCGCGCAGGATGCGCGGCAGCGGGGTCAGCGCCAGGTCGTCCGAGACGCCGAAGCGCAGCCGGCCCCGCAGCCCTGATCCGGTGAAGTACCCGGCCGCCTGCTCCTGCGCGGCCAGGATCGTGCGGGCGAAACCGGCCATCGCCTCGCCGTCCGCGGTGAGCCGGACGCTTCGCGTATCGCGGATGAACAGCGGCCGGCCGACGGCCTTCTCCAGCTTGCGGACGTGCTGGCTGACCGTCGGCTGCCTGATGCCGAGCGTCTGCGCCGCCTGCGTGAAGCTCAGCGTCCGAGCCACGGCGAGGAACGTGCGCAGCAGTTCGGGGTCGTACACGACCTCATCTCCCTCATCGCCAAACGTGATAACACTAATATGATCAATTCGCTTTAGGAATGAACGAACCCGGCCGAAGATTACGTGGACGAAGCTCGCACGCAACTAGTTGGGATGATCGTGATTTCCCCGCCCGAAGATCAACAATCTCGGCCCTCTACCTTCAGCTCCTTACGTACTCGCAACTTCCGGCTCTTCGTGAGCGGCCAGCTCGTCTCGTACACGGGCGCCTGGGTGCAACGGATCGCCCAGGACTGGCTGGTACTGACCATCACCGGCAGTGCCACCGCAGTCGGCATCACGACCGCATTGCAGTTCCTGCCGACGCTCCTGTTCGGCCTCGTCGGCGGTGCGATCGCCGACCGCTATCCGAAACGTCGCGTCCTGCTCGCCGCCCAGGTCGGCATGTCATCGATGGCGGCGGCGCTGGCGGTGCTGACCCTGACGCACCAGGTTCAGGTGTGGCACGTCTTCCTGATCGCGTTCGGCCTCGGCACCGTGACGTCCGTCGAGAACCCGACGCGCCAGTCGTTCGTGAACGAGATGGTCGGCCCCGATCAGCTGCGCAACGCGATCAGCATCAATGCCTCGGTGTTCCAACTCGGTGCGCTGATCGGTCCGGCGATCAGCGGCGTGCTGATCAACATGGTCGGCTCGGGCTATGCGTTCACCATCAATGCCTTGTCGTATACGGCATCCACGACCGCCCTGCTGATGATGCGCGAGCGGGAACTGCATTCGCCGCCGACCGCCGCTGCGCGAGAGAGCCGACTGCGCGACGGTTTGCGCTACGTCGCGAGCCGTCCGGAGGTGTTCTGGCCGACGGTGCTGGTGGGCGTGTTCGGAATGTTCACGATCAACCTGCCGGTGACGCTCGCCGCGTACGCGAAGACGGTGTTCCACTCGGGCGCAGGCGGGTACGGGCTGCTGAGTTCGGTGGTTGCCATCGGCTCGCTCGGCGGCGCGCTGATCTCGGCCCGGCGGTCACGCACCAGACTGCGAACGCTGGTGACCATCGCGGGCGGTGCTGGCCGGCGTCGAGATGCTCGGGTCGTTGGCGCCGTCCGAATGGAGTTTCTGCCTGTCGCTCATCGCGATCGGCGGGGCCACGCTGCTGTTCCTCACCTCGGCGAACTCGTCGGTGCAGCTCGCGGCCGACGACTCGATCCGGGGGCGAGTCATGGGCGTCTACCTGCTGGTGTTCATCGGCAGCGGGGCGCTCGGTGGTCCGCTGCTGGGCTGGTTCGACGAACGGCTCGGGCCGCGGACCGGCCTGCTGCTCGCCGGGGCGATTCCGGCGGTCGCCGTCTTGCTGGTGGCGCTCAAGCTGGCACGCGACGAGACGCACCGCCTGCGCACGGGGCACGGCTGGCGGGCCGTGCTGGTGGCCGCGCGAGCGTCGTGACCCACTAACCGGTTTTGGCCGCCCAGTCATCTATTTGATGCTGGGCGGCCAAAACCGTCACAGGCGGTTGACCCGGGGTTGACGCCCCGCCTACTCTTCGGGCTACTGATTCTTGCTCAATAGGAGTGCGCTAGTGCCCGACTACGACGTAATTGTCATCGGTTCCGGGTTCGGGGGAAGCGTCTCGGCGCTGCGGCTGACCGAAAAGGGCTACCGCGTCGCCGTCCTCGAGGCCGGCCAGCGATTCACCGACGACACGCTGCCCAAGACATCCTGGGACACCCGCAACTTCGTCTGGGCCCCGAAGCTCGGCCTCAAGGGCATCCAGCGCATCCATGTGCTGAAGAACGTCGTCATCCTGGCCGGCGCGGGCGTCGGCGGCGGCTCGCTCAACTACGCGAACACCCTTTACGAACCGCTACAGCCGTTCTATGACGATCCGCAGTGGTCGCACATCACCGACTGGCGCGAGGAATTGGCGCCGTTCTACGCGCAGGCGAAGAAGATGCTGGGCGTCGTCACCAATCCGACGATGACCAGATCAGACGTCGAGATGAAGCGGTTGGCCGACCAGTTCGGCAAGGGCGACACATTCCACCTCACTCCGGTCGGCGTGTTCTTCGGACGCAACGGCGCCCAGGAGCCCGGAGTCGCGGTGCCCGATCCGTTCTTCGGCGGCGTCGGGCCCGAGCGCAAGGGCTGTATCCAGTGCGGTTCGTGCATGACCGGATGCCGCCACGGCGCGAAGAACACGCTGGTCAAGAACTACCTCGCACTTGCCGAGCAGGGCGGGGCGCAGATCCATCCGCTGACCACCGTGACGAACGTGCGCCCGGTGCGCGAGGGCGGCTACGCCGTCGACACGGTACGCACGGGCAAGTGGACGCGCCGCCCCGACTCGACGCTCACCGCCACGCACGTCGTGTTCGCGGCCGGGACGTGGGGCACGCAGACCCTCCTGCACCGGCTCCGCCAGACGACGCTGCCCGGCATCTCGCCGCGCCTCGGGCATCTGACGCGGACGAACTCCGAGTCGCTGCTCGGCGTGCTCGACAAGGAACGGCGCGACGAATACACCCAGGGCGTCGCGATCACGTCGTCGTGGCATCCGGACCCGAACACGCATATCGAGCCGGTGCGTTACGGCAAGGGCAGTAACGCGATGGGCCTGCTCACCACCGCCATGACCGACGGCGGCACCCGCCGGTACCGGTGGCGGCAGTGGCTCGGGGTGGCGTTCCGCAACCCGAAGCTGATCCTCGGGCTCGCTGATCCCGCGGCACTGGTCCGAGCGGATCATCATCCTGCTGGTCATGCAGTCGCTGAACAACTCGATCACGGTGTTCCGCCGCAAGACCGGCCGGCTCACGTCCACGCAGGGCGAGGGCGAGCCGAACCCGACGTGGATCCCGATGGCCAACAAGGCGGCGCGGCAACTTGCCGAGAACATCGACGGCGGCACCGGCGGCACGTGGGGCGACCTCATGAACATCCCGATGACTGCGCACTTCATCGGCGGCTGCCCGATCGGCGAATCCGCGCAGACCGGCGTCATCGACCCGTACCACCGCATGTACGGCTACGAGGGCCTGCACGTCGTCGACGGCTCGACGCTGACCGCGAACCTGGGCGTCAACCCGGCCCTGTCGATCACCGCGCAGGCCGAGCGGGCCTTGTCCATGTGGCCGAATCTTGGCTCGGCTGACCTCCGCCCGCCGGTCGGTTCGCCGTACCAGCGCATCGCGTCCGTCTACCCGGACAAGCCCATCGTCCCGAGCGATGCGCCCGCCGCGCTGTCGTTCGACAAGCCACAGGACCAGAGCGCGACTCCGCTGGGCCATCTAGAGCCAGCTGGGCCGAGCGTCGGTCGGTTCGGCCGGCAGCCGGAACAGGACGCGAAGCCCGCCCGAGGGCTGGGCGTGCAGTGCAAGCGTCGCTTCGTGGGCGTCGGCGACCGCCTTGACGATCGTGAGCCCCAGGCCCAGCCCGGAGTCGCCGTTGCGGGCCCGGCCGTCGAGTCGCTGGAACGGCTCGACGAGCACGGCCACCCGATCGGGCGCGATCACCGTGCCGCTGTTCGCCACCTCGAGTTCGGCGTGGCCGTCCGAACGGCCGGTGCGTACCTCGATCTGCCCGCCCGGCCCGTTGTGCCGGACGGCGTTGTCGATCAGATTGCCCACCAGCCGTTCGAGCAATGCGCTGTCGCCGACCGCGGTGGCATCGGCCAGTTGCGTGCTGACCGTCAGGCCGCGCTCGGCGATCGGCGCGGCCCGGGCGTCGAGCGCGTCCTCGGCGAGAGCGGCCAGGTCGACGTCGTCGCGCCGGTGATCGAGGTGCTGGCTGCGCGTCAACGCCAGCAGGCTCTCGACGACCCGCTCGGCCTGCCCGACGGCGGTGCGCACGTCAGATGCCATCGCCTCCAACTGCTCCGGTCGGCGGTCCGGCTTGGCCAGGACGACGTCGACCGCGGTGCCCGCGACGGCGAGCGGTGTGCGCAATTCGTGCGACGCGTTGGCGACGAAACGGCGCTGGGCGTCGAAGGCGTGCTCCAGGCGGTCCATCATCGCGTCGAAGGTGGTGGCCAGTTCGGTGATCTCGTCGCGCGGGCCGTCGATCGCGAGCCGCTCGGACAGCTGATTGGCCGACACCCGATGAGCCGCTCCCGTTATGGCGCGGACGGGGCGCAGCGCGCGACGGGCGAGCAGCCAGCCGAGCAACGCCGCAGCCGGGATCAGCAGCGCGGCGGCGATCACCGATCCGGTGACGATATGGCGCACGGCGTCGCTCCGCGTGGCCGCCGCATAGGCGTTGTTGGCGTCGAGAAGCTGCTTCTTCTGCACCTCATCCAGGGCGGGCACCTTCACGACGATCGTGCCAGCGGTCTTGGTAACTGTCTGCGGGGCGGGCGACGGAGACGGCGCGACCGCCTTGTTGATCGCGCTCTTGAACGCGGCCATCGCCGGCTGATTGTTATTGGCTCGATCGATGCTCTGCCGGGCGAGCACGGCCGTGATCGCGATGAGCACAGCGCCGGCCAGCAGGAACACCGCCGAGAACGTGAGGGTGAGCCTGGCGCGCAGTGTCAGGCGAGCGCGATGCACGGTCACACCCGGTACCCCGCGCCCACGACCGTGTCGACGACTGGCGGCGTGCCGAGCTTGCGGCGCAGGCGGGCCACCGTCACTGCGACGATGTTGCTGAACGGGTCGAGGTTCTCGTCCCAGACGCGGTCGAGCAGTTCCTCGGCGCTGATCACGGCGCCACCGGCGAGCAGCGGGGTCTCGAGAACACCGAACTCCTTGCGCGTGAGCAGCACTGCGCGTCCGGCTCGGGTGACGGTCCGGCGGGCGAGGTCGACGATGAGGTCGCCGACGACCAGCGTGGTCGGCGCCGACGGAGCGCGCCGCGAAAGAGCTCGCACGCGCGCTACCAACTCGGTGAACGCGAACGGCTTGGGCAGGTAGTCGTCAGCGCCGAGGTCGAGCCCCTCGACGCGATCTTCGATGCCGGCGGCGGCGGTGAGCATCAGGACGCGCGCGGGTGTCTGCGCCAGGGCGCGGCACACGTCGTCACCGTGGATGCCGGGCAGGTCGCGATCGAGCACCACGACGTCGTAGTCGACCAGGTCGATCTTCTCCAGCGCGGACGCTCCGTCGAGTGCGACGTCAACCGCGAACCCCGCATCGCGCAGTCCGTCCGCCACATGACGGGCCAGAACCGGCTCGTCCTCCACGATCAACAGCCTCACACCCGGAGTCTGCGCGCCGCGGCGTGACAACGGAATAACTGTTAGCGAGGTGTCACATGTGCCCGCGTACGTCTGTGCCATGCGCACACCACATCGCCTTCTAGCTGCCACCGTGTTGATCTTCGCCTTGGCGGCCTGCTCCAGCGCCGGGTCGCCGTCCGGGTCGGATCCGTCCGCGTCGTCCGGTCGTATTGCCGCGCTGCACCGGGCCGCCGATTGCCTTCGCCAGCACGGCATCACGAACTTCCACGACCCGGTGCTCGGCGCCAACGGTCAGGTGTTCACCGATGCCCGTCCGCTCCAGAGCGCGCCGGACAGCACGATCAGAGCGGCACAGTCCGCGTGCCGCAGCCAGCTCGGCGCGGCCGACTGGAACCTCAAGCAGCAGCCGCCCGCGCCTGCCGCCTTTGTGGCAGCGGGCGTTCGGGCCGCACAATGCCTGCGCCAGCACGGTCTGCCGAACTACCGCGATCCGACGGCCGCGTCCCAATACACGCCGGGCCACGGGTTCGGGATCACCCAGGACGAACTGCCACCGGGCGCCGACAAGACGAATCCCGCGGTGCAGCAAGCCTTTTCGGCCTGCCGATCATTGTTGGACGCCGAGAACCAGGCATCCAACCTGACCAATCTGGCGGCGCACTGATCATGCGGATTGCTCGCCGGATCTTGCTCATCGTTCTCGTGCTCGGCGTCGCGGCGACCGCGGTGATCGTCACCGCGGGCGTCGCGCGGCGCGATTCCCCGAAGTCACAGCCGGTTGCCGCAACCCGGACGGCCACGGCCCGCGTCGTGCGTACTGACCTCCGCACCACCCAGCAGTTCTACGGAACGCTCGGGTACGGCACTCCGGTCCCGATCAGCGCTTCGACGTCCGGCGGGGTGTACACCTGGCTGCCCGCAGGTGGCGCGGTGATCCACCAGGGCCAGGCGCTGTACGAGGTCGACGGGCATAGGGTGCCGCTGCTCAACGGCAGCCGTCCGATGTGGCGTCCCCTGTCGGTGAACGCCACGGACGGCCCGGACATCGCCGAACTGAACACCGACCTCGTCGCCCTGGGCTACGCCACCGGAATCGCCGGCAGCGCCACTACGACTGGCGAACACGAGCAGCCGTCGAGGATTGGCAGAGCGCGCGGGGCGTCACGGTCACCGGCACCGTCGCCGTCGGAGACGTCGCGTTCGCGCACACGCCGCTGCGGGTCGACGCGGTCTCGGCCGTGGTCGGCGCGCCTGCGGCGGCCGGGGCGCCGTTGCTGGCGGCGACGCCGACCACGCAGGTCGTCTCACTGCCGGTGCCCGTCGATCAGATCTACCTGATCCACCGCGGCGCCCGTGACGGTGACGCTGCCCGATGCGGTGACCAGGACGCCCGGCACGGTGCTGGACGTGGCGCGGGTGGCGACGCAGCCGCCGTCGGACGGATCGGCCAACAGCCGCCCGCAACCGGCGACGGTGGCCGTCACGATCCGGCTCAGCCGCCCGTCCGTCGCCGCCCGGTACACGTCGGCGCCGGTCAGTGTCGACGTGACGACGGCGCAGGCCCGCCGGGTGCTCGCCGTGCCCATCGCGGCACTTTTGGCCCGTCCTGACGGCACATTCGCGGTCACGGTCGTCACCGGAGCCGAACGCCATGACGTCGCCGTGACGACGGGCCTCTACTCCGACTCGCTCGTCCAGGTGTCGGGCGCGGGGCTCACCCAGGGCAGCAGCGTTGTGGTCCCGGCGTCATGAGCAGCGCCCTGGACCTGCGTCGCATCGGCAAGGTGTACCCGGGGCCGACCGTCGCGCTGCAGGAGGTCACGCTGGAGGTGCGGCCGGGCGAGATGGTCGCCATCGTCGGGGCGTCGGGATCGGGCAAGTCGACGCTGCTGCACCTGGCCGGGACGCTCGACCGGCCCACGTCCGGAGTTGCCCGCATTGCCGGGCAGGACGTCGCTGGGCTCTCGGACGCTCGGCTGTCGGCGTTCCGGGCGGAGCATCTCGGCTTCGTGTTCCAGCAGTTCTTCCTACTGCCGCACGTGGACGTCGTAGGGAATGTCGCGCACGGGCTGCTGTATCGGCGATCTACCGCCCGGCGGCGCCGCGCGCTGGCCGTCGCCGCTTGTGAACGGGTCGGCCTCGGGCACCGTCTCGGGCACCGGCCGGGGCAGCTGTCCGGCGGCGAGTGCCAGCGGGTGGCGATCGCCCGCGCGCTCGTCGGCAATCCCGACGTCATCCTGGCCGACGAGCCGACCGGCAACCTCGATTCCGTCACCGGCGCCGACGTGCTGGACCTGTTGCATCAACTGCACGCCGACGGGTCGACCGTCATCGTCGTGACCCACGACCGGGAGGTCGCCGCGTCGGCCGCCCGGCAGATCGAGATGCGCGATGGGCTGCTCGTGCACGACTCGGCATGGGACCGATGAGGCAGCGCGAGCAGCGCTCGTGGCGCGACCGGCCGCGGCGGCGCGATATCGCCCGCGAGGCGATGACCGGCCTGCGTCAACGGTGGATGCGGGCGGCCCTCTGCGCCCTGGGCATCGGACTCGGTGTCGCGGCGGTGGTCGTGGTGCTGGCCATTCCGGCGTCCACGCAGCAGGCGCTGCTCGATCAGCTCGGACGCGACGGCAACCTGCTCACCGTCGCGTCCGGCGACACGATCGACAACCAGCCGGTGGCGCTGCCGGCCACGGCACCGGGAATGGTGCGCCGCATCGACGGAGTGCAGCGCGTGTCGCCGGTCTCGTACCTGACCGGACGCGTCATGCGCCGGACGTCGCTCATTCCGGTGGCCGACACGAGCGGGATCTCGGTGCTCTCGGCCGACCCGTCGCTACCGTCCACATTGGACGTGACGCTTCGCGCCGGCCGCTTCCTCGACGCGGCCACGGCGCGCTATCCGGGCGTCGTGCTCGGCAGCGGGGCGGCGTCCGCGCTGGGCGTCTCGGTCGGATCGCTCGCCTACCTGAGTGACGGAGACGGGCACGGCGGGCAGTACGTCACCGTGCTCGGCGTGCTCGCGCCAGTGCCCCTCGCGCCTGAGCTCGACACGTCCGCGCTCGTCGGCACGCCGTTCGCGGCGGCGCATCTCGGCTTCGACGGCAAGCCCACGCGCATCTACCTGCGTTCTGATCCAGACCGGGTCTCGGACGTGCGCGGCGTGCTGGCATCCACGGCGTCGCCGTCGGACCCGGGGTCCGTTTCGGTCGGGCGGCCGTCTGACCTGCTCGTCGCGCGCGCGGCCGCCCGGACGTCACTGCGCGCGTTGGCGCTCGGATTGGGTGCCGTCGCCCTGCTCGTCGGCGGCGTGGGCGTCGCGAACGTCATGGTCGTGTCGGTGCTCGAACGGCGCGGCGAGATTGGCCTGCGCCGGGCGCTCGGCGCGAGCCGCTCGGTGGTCGGGCTGCTGTTCCTGGCCGAGTCGACGCTGCTCTGCCTGCTGGGCGCGGTGGTCGGCGCGCTGCTCGGAGTGGCGGTCAGCCTCGGCTACGCGGCGGTCCGGCGGATCTCGCCGGTGCTACCTGGATTGCCGATCGCCCTTGGCCTGGCCGGGTCGCTGCTCGTCGGCCTGGTCGCCGGCCTGTACCCGGCCCTGCGCGCGGCCCGGCTCACCCCGACATCCGCCCTGCGAAGCGAATAGCGAACCGCGTGCCGGCACCGCTTCCCCGCTGAGTTGACCACTGAGAGCGCGCCATCTGGTCGGCTCGGCGGGGAAGCGAAACAGGCGGGCCGAGAAGCAGCACGCGGCCAACAAGGCGACTCCACCGACGCCGTCAAAGCGCCGAGCGGTTTCGCTGCAGGAGGTCGCGCTCGGCGGCGTTCTCGGTGCGGGCGATCGCCGCGTCATACGCGGCGGCCGCCTCGGCGCTACGCCCCAGCCGCCGCAGCAGGTCGGCGCGGATCGCGTGGAACAGGTGGTACCGGTCCAGCGCAAGGTCGTCGACCAGGGCGAGCGCATCGGCCGGCCCGGCGACCTCGGCCACCGCGACCGCGCGATTGAGCGCGACGACCGGGCTCGGAGCGACGACGAGCAACTGGTCGTAGAGCTGCAGAATCTGACGCCAGTCCGTGGCATCGGATGATGACGCGTCGCTGTGGACGGCATTGATCGCCGCCTGGATCTGATAGGGGCCGGGCTGATCACGTCGCAGGAATTGCCGGACGATGCCCTGGCCCTCGGCGATGAGTCCGCGATCCCACTGGTCGCGGTCCTGGTCGGCCAGCCGCACGAATTCGCCGCCCGGGCCGGTGCGCGTAGCGCGGCGCGACTCGGTGAGCAGCATGAGCGCGAGCAGCCCCATGACCTCCGGCTCGTCGGGCATGAGCTCGGCCAGCAGGCGGCCGAGCCGGACCGCCTCCACGCAGAGTTCCTCGCGGACGAGCCGCTCGCCCGAACTCGCCGCGTACCCCTCGTTGAAGATCAGGTACACGACGGCCAGCACGGCGCGCAGCCGATCCGGCAGGTCGGCCTCGTACGGCACCCGGTACGGGATGCGCGCATCGCGGATCTTGCCCTTTGCCCGCACCAGGCGCTGCGCCATCGTCGGCTCGGGCACGAGGAAAGCGCGCGCGATCTCGGCGGTGGTCAGCCCGCCGAGCAGGCGCAGGGTCAGGGCGACCTGCGCGCCGGCGCCGAGTGCCGGATGGCAGCAGGTGAAGATCAGGCGCAGCCGGTCGTCGCGCACGGCGCCCTCCTCGGGGGGTTCGTCGCCTGCATGCAGCAGGGCGGCCTGGGCGTGCCGGTCCTCGCGGGTCGCCTCCCGGCGCAGGCGGTCGATCGCCCGGTTGCGGGCGGTGGTGATGATCCAGCCGGCCGGGCTCGGCGGCAGCCCGGTGGCCGGCCAGCGTTGTACCGCCGCAGAGAACGCGTCCTGGACGGCCTCCTCCGCGATGTCGATGTCTCCGAAGACGCGGACGAGCACCGCTACCGCGCGGCCGTACTCCTCGCGGAAGACGCGTTCGATCTGCGACGTGGGCAGCATGCCGTCAGTTGTTGTCCTGATCGTCTTGGAACGGCCGCACCTCGATCGGCAGCATCGTGGCCCGGGTGAACTTGGCCGCCCACATCAGCGCGGCGTCGAGATCCGGCGCGTCGACGATCGTGAATCCGCCGATGTGCTCCTTGCCCTCGATGAACGGCCCGTCGGTCGTGAGCAGTTCGCCGTCGCGGGCCCGAACCACGGTGGCGGTGCTCGGCGGGTGCAGCCCACCGGTGAACACCCACGCACCGGCGGCCTTCATCTCCTCGTTCAACACGGCGAGGTCGCGCGAGATCTGGTCCATGTCGACGGACGGCGGAGGCGGGCCGTCGGGCTGGTAAACGCTGAGCAGGTACTGCGTCATCACTGGTGCCTTCCTGGTGTCGGCGACCGGCCCGGTACCGGCCGCTCACCCTCTACACGAACGGACTTCCCGCGGATCGACAGCGACGAACCGCGGAGTATGCATCCTCATCCAGCATGTTGCCCGCCGCGGGACACTTGATGCGTGCCCAGCCTCGTCGACGCAGCCGCCTCCGGAATCGTCGTCCTCGACGGTGGGCTCGCCACCGAACTCGAACGCCGCGGCAACGACCTGTCCTCGGCGCTGTGGTCGGCGCGACTCCTGGCTGACGCGCCCGGCGAGATCGTCGCAGCGCATCGGGCCTTCGTCGACGCCGGGGCGCAGGTGGCCATCTCGGCCAGCTACCAGGCATCGTTCGACGGTCTCGGCGCCGATGCCGCCACGCTGATGCGACGCAGCGTCGAACTGGCCCGGCAGGCCGAGCCGCAATGGGTTGCTGCCTCGGTCGGACCATACGGCGCCGTATTGTCCGACGGATCGGAGTACCGGGGCGACTACGGGCTGACCGTCGACGAACTGCGCGCGTTCCATCGCCCGCGGCTCGACGTGCTCGCCGACGCCGGGGCCGATGTGCTTGCCGTCGAGACGATCCCCTGCCTGGCCGAGGTCGAGGCCCTGCTGATCGAACTCGACGCGATCGGCGCTCCGGCGTGGCTTTCGCTCACCTGCGCCGGACTGCGCACCCGGGCGGGCGAGCCGGCCGCCACTGCCTTCGCCATGGCCGCCGACTGCCCGGCGGTGTTCGCGGTCGGCGTCAACTGCGTCGACCCGGCAGATGCGGCCGCCCTCGTCCGACTGGCCCGTGAGCACGCCGGCAAGCCGGTGATCGTCTACCCGAACAGCGGTGAGACGTGGACGGCCGGCACATGGACCGGCTCGCGCGCATTCCATCCGGACGACGTGACGGACTGGGTTGCCCGCGGCGCCCGGCTGGTCGGCGGGTGCTGCCGCGTCGGTCCCGCTGAGATCGCCGAGATCGCCTGCGCGCTCAGCAACTAGCCCCGCTTGCGGCGTCGGCGGATGAAGCCGGCGCATCCCACGAGAATGAATCCCCATATCGCCATGCCGAGCCCGGTGCCGGTGTGGTCCCACACGCCGACGCCGGTCGCCCCAAGGTCTCTCGCCTTGGCCCACAGGTCATCGAGCGCGGCGATCATGAGGACGACGGTGAGCAGCGCGAGCCCGGCCGCCGTCCAACGCATCCAGGTCATTGCCTTGCCGATCGGCAGGCAGGCGAGAACAGCGGCGCCAACCGTGAGGACGATCAGCAGCCAGTCCAGGCCACCGAAGAACGTCGATGCGAACGAGGCACCGGCTGATGACGCGGCCGCGTGCATGGCACTCACGCTTGTGCTCGACGTATTGCCGGGGATCGAGTACCAATCGACGCCCGCGAAGGCAATGAGCAGCAGCAGCGCGCCGAAACCGGCAATGCCGAGGCCGATGACGTTCGCCGATTTTGCCGACGTCCGGCGCGGGCCGGCAGCACCGTAGGCGTGGTGCATCGGCGGCGTGGGCGGTGGACCGGCCTGCGGACCGCCGTACGGCTGTGACGGCTGTGACCACACAGGTGGTGCCGGCTGCGACGGATACCACTGCGCGCCCTGGGGAATTTGCGGGATCTGCCCGGTGGACGGCCCGGGCGGGTTGCCCAGCCATTGCCCGGACGGCGCGTACCCGGAGGACGCGTCATAAGCGGGCGGGTGGTGCGCGGGCGCGTAATCCGCCGGCGCCTGCGCGCTGGTTGGGTACTGGGCCGGCGGCGGACCGGCGGGCGCCTGAGCGGGCGGCGCTTGCGCGGTCGACGCCTGGGCGGTTGACGACTGTCCGCTGGATGTCGGTGGGGCGGCCTCCGCCGCGGCCGCCGCACGGGTCGGCCCGCTGCCGGGATTCGCCGCGGAGTGCTCAGCCGCCGGACGCGACTCGGTACCTGTCGCGGGCGGTGCGGGCGCCGGACCGCTCTTCGTGTTCGTCGGCGCCATCGAGCCGAGGCGCACGTGTGCCTCGACGCGCAGCACCTGCGCGCTGCCCGAGGCACGGTCCCGGATGGTGATCTTGCCGCGATTGCGGCCCAACCGTGGGCGCAGCACGACGATCACGCCGTCCGTCGACACGGTTGCCTGCAACCAGTCGTCCTCAGTGCGCGCGACGAGGTCCAGTGCCGCGTCACCGAGTTGGATCACCTCGACCACCTCGGGGCGCAACTGCTCGTCCAACTCGACATCTCGCAACGTGATGATGTTCTCGGCGAGGGCGAAGGTCGGCTCGTTCGCGCGGTATCGCTCGCCGGACGGGGCGCGAGCCACCTGCGGAAGGTTGCGGACCTTGGCCAGCGACAGGGCGGCGTCGCCGTCGAACCGGCAGTGCGGCACCTGCTTGGTCGTCTCCACCAGGCAACTGCGTACGTAGTCGTAGATCTCGCGCAGATCGATGTAGCCGTCGTCGTTGGTATCCGGGGCGGCGCCGAGCAGTCCCTCGACGAGGTGCTCGGTGAACAGGCTGGTGCCGGTGGCCGCGGCGGCGTCGTTGGCCAGAGCCGCGCCCCGCGTGCTCGACACGATGTAGCGCCCGGGGCCGGCCATCTGCGCCCCGACCGGGCCACCCTTGAACATCCCGCTCGAGCAGCAGTCCAGGACGATGACCGTGCACTGGCACATCGACTGGCTGACGAACTCATTGACCCGAACGTTGCTGACCGCCGTGCGCAGCAGCCGGTCCGAACGGGTGTCGCGACCGCAGAGGTAGAGCTGATTGCGCTCGTCGAGCAGGCCGTGGCCGCTGTAGTAGAGCAGCAACAGGTCATCCTTGCGGCCGGCGTCGAAGAAGCGGTCCAACTCGTCGAGGATGTCGTTGCAGGTGCGCTCGGTGACCAGGCGCACGTGATCGTCGTCGAAGAGCCCGGTGTCGGAATCGACGAGTGCCTGGTGCAGGCGGGCGACGTCCTTCACCGGCGCATTGAGCGGGTTGAGCCCCGCATCGGCGTCGAAGACGCTGTTGCCGATCAGCAGGGCGCGATACGTCATGGCGTTGCTTCGATCTGTCCGGCCATCGCGGCGACCAGCGGCGCGAGCGCGTCCTTGTCGGCATGCGTCGCCGTGGCCTTGATCCGCTGCTCCTTGCCGTCGCGGTCGATATAGCTGAGCTCGACCGAGCGGGTCTTGTCGCGGGCGAGCCAGATCCGTATGACGTCAAGCGCCGCGGTGAATACGCCGGCCGAGCCGAGCGACAGGATCAGCTGGTCGATGGAGCCCTTCGTGCCGGGCACCGGTGTGCGCGATACCTCGAGCGCGCCGGTCTCCATCCGCAGATCGCGGGTCAGATCGGCGACCTGGTCCAGCCAGCGATCGTCGTCGGCGTCGTAGCGCTCGCTGCTGAGGCTAAGGCCGATGTTCATGACGCCTGACATCAGATCTCCCTAAACCGCCCGTGATCATTGGCTGTCGGGGTGCCGTCGGCTACACGCGAGAAGTATCCGCGCACGTCTCGTCACCCGGCTACGGCGTTATCTCTGGCGAATCGCCCGGGACGTAACAAACAACGCCCGTCATGTCGCCACCTGTGTCCGGACGACGAGCACGTCCGCGCTGAACCCGGCGAAGCCAAGCGTGTGCGCGCCCGCCGGGGGCTTCGCGATCGTGATCGTCTTCGTGCCGTCGGCCACGTCGACCGACTCCACCGGACGGCCGTCGACCGCGACGTCCACCCGGTCGATGCCGGAGGTCGACAGCTTCAGTCGCAGGCGCGACGTGGACGCCGATGCCGTCCCGACCGTTACGTCTAGCCGGTGAACCGGCAGCGTGCCGATGAGCTTCGCCGCGGCGGCGAGCAGATCGACGTTGCCGTTGAGCACGTCGTCCTTCGTCATCAGGTGCACCGCGTCGGGCACGATGCCGAGGTCCTCGATGGGCGTTCCACCGGCGGCACCGGCCCGCGTCGTGCGGCGGAACGCGACGCGGAACGCCGCACCCTTGGGCAGGGTCGTGAACGGGGCGCCGAACAACTGCCGGAGCAGATCCTGGGTCCAGACGTTCGCGCCGCCCGCGCCGGTATTCGCGGCCGTGCCGAGGATCGGGCCGAGGCTGTTGTCGCGGAACCCCGCGGCGAACATGTCCGTCGCGGAATAGCAGAGCGCATCGGTGATGAGGACGACCGGGCCCTGGTAGTGCTGGCCGAGCGCGTTGAAGTCGGCGACGGGCAGTATCGGCAGGCCCTGCGAGAACGCCGACCCGGTCTGCGCCGCCTGGGCCAGCGAGTCGTGCCAGGGCGTCAGCCCGGACTGCTCGCCGAGTTGCCCGTCGGAGATGGCGACGGTCAGCGGCGTGGCGATGAGCGAGAGCAGCGTTGGCTCGACGGTGCCGGGCGTGAACAACTGCAGCATTCCCTCGGCGCAGAGCAGGTTCCCGCCGCCGTTGCCGCGGACGTCGATGATCAGCCCGTCCTGCGGCAGCAGGCCGAGCAGCCTTATTGCCTCGTCCAGGAAGGCATTTGCGTCGTCCACCATGAACGTCCAGATCCGCAGGTAGCCGAGCGATCCGGTCGCTGTGGGGATCGGCCGGAACGAGAAGACATCCGGCATCGTCGTGGTCGTGTCGTCGGCGGGTGTGCCGGCACCGGCGGGTGTGCCTGCCCCGACGGGTGTGCCTGCCTCGGCGGCAGTCGCCTCGGCCGCCATTGCCGCGGGGTTGAACAGTGCCTTCTTGGCCCGCCGACGCGCCTCGGTCGCCGCGTCGTAGCCGAGCGCTTTTGCCGCCGCAGCGGATGCGCTGTTCGGGTCGACGCCATTGGGCGCCGGATCGGGCTGGAACACCTGCCAGTCCAACTGCAGGTGCTGCGCGGCGCCGCCGGCGGCCGGCACGTACTCCACGTCGACCCAGAGTTCGTCCGGTGGCGCCGACTGGCTCATGTCCCGGATGGTCAGCGCCTCGAGGCCGCGGGCGTGGCGGGCGTCGGTGTTGCTACCGGCTTGCCGAGCGGCGTTGACCTCGACCGCGCGGTCGATCGGCACACCGCTCCAGTGCGTGATCTGCGCGCCGACCCCGAAGGTGGGATGGGTGAATCCGGCCAGCATCTTCGTGACCAGATAGCGCGGAGGCGAATCACATTCCTCGACGAGGAAAGGGAGGAACGCCAGGTTATCGGCATATGGCGCTGGAAGAATGTAATTAGTGTGCAGATCGCGCAATTCGGTGAAGATCGAAATGAGCTCGTCGTGGAACTCGCGCTCGGACATCGGCGCCATTCGTGCCTTCAGATTGCGCAGTCGCTGCACCGGGTCGACGGCATGCATGGCGCGCTTCAGCGGCAGATGGACGTAGATCTGATCAATGAGCACGGCGGCCTGGTCGACGAGCACGGCCCGTTGCTTCGGGCTCAGAGTTCCCGCTCTGGCAAGGAACTTCTCGAGCGTCTGAAACGCCATTGGCCCGACCTCCCCTTGGCCATCACCGCGATCACGGCCATCACCGTCACCACCGCACACGTCACGGTGACAATTGGGAGGACTCTAAATGCGCGCGTGATACATGGGGCAGTTTTCCGGGCCAATTCGCGCGAATTTCTGTGGAGTGGCGCGTGGTCAGCGCCCGAATTTCACCGCCTTGCGCAATCAGCGGCTAAATGTAGTGCGCTCGACTCAGCGAAGGTGACGTTCGAGGAATGCCGCGGCCCTCGGGTAGGCATCGAGCCGGTTGGCGCGCTTGGCCAGGCCGTGGCCCTCGTCGGGGTAGACGAGCAGTTCGCAGTCGACGCCGCGTGAGCGCAGTGCCTCGGCCAGCTGGGACGCCTCCGACAGCGGAACGCGCGGGTCGTTGGTGCCGTGGACGACGAACAGCGGCGCGCGTATGTCGTCGATCCGCGACAGCGGCGACGCCTTCTGCAGGAACTCCAGGTCGTCCGAGAGCCGGCCGTACTCGCGCTCGCGGTACGCCCGGCGATAGGCGGACGTGTTCTGCAGGAACGTGACCAGCGACGAGATGCCCACGACCTCGACGCCCGCCGCCCACAGTTCGGGCTGGAACGCCAACCCGGCCAGGACCATGTAGCCGCCGTACGAGCCGCCGTAGAGCGCCGCCCGGGCCTGGTCACCGCCGATGGTCGGCAGCCACGCATGGATGGCGGCGAGGTCGGCCACCGAGTCCAGCCGCAGGTCGACATCGTCCAACGAGACCCACCGGCGCCCGTAACCGGCCGAGCCGCGCACGTTCGGCGCCACGACGGTATGGCCGGCGAGCGCCAGCCCGGCCATCCACGGCGACCAGGACCGGACGCACGCCGCCTCCGGGCCACCGTGGATCGAGAGCACGACCGAGCCGTCCGCATCGGCGCTTCGGGTCACGTAGACCGGGATCTGCTCACCGTCCGGCGAGGGGACGCGATGCGACACCGGCTCGATCAGCCCGGCGGTTGCCGCCTGCGGGTTGGACACCGTCCGCCGTTCGAGCGCGCCGTCTGACCACTGGTAGACCTCGGGCGGGGAGACCGGCGAGGAGAACGTCATGCCGAGATCTGCCGAATCGGGCGACCAGATCAGGTTCGTGCGGAACGCGGCCACGCCGACGCCGGGCAGTTCGATCTCGATCGGGTCGCGCAGAGCGTCGCCGGACGCCTCGTACACCGCCAGCCGATCGGCACCGTCGTCCGTGGTGATCACCGCGAGACGCCGGCCATCAGGTGCCGGCCAGGCGCGGCGATCGCTGCCGTGCGCGTCCAGCAAGATCGACCACGACGCCGTCGACGGGTCGAAGCGGCGCACCGAATGGAACTCCGCCCCGGCGTCCGAGGCCGAGATCAACCCGTCGCCCAGCCAAACCGGTGCCGTCCAGTCGCCGGGCTGCGTCTCGTCGGTGATCGTGGCGACCTCGCCCGTTTCGGTATCGGCCAGCATCAGAATGCTCGACGCCGGCAGCAACGCCTCGCGCTGCATCGCGATGTAGCGACCATCGGGCGACACGGCCGCCGTGTTGACCCAGCCGCCGCCGTCCCAGATCACTGTCTCGTCGCCGGACGAGACGGTGCGCAGGACAACGTCGAAGTCGACGCCGTTGCGCCGATTGGTGGCGTAGAGGACCCGGTCGGGCAGGACGTCGAGCAGCGTGTGGATGTAGGCCGGATCGCGCACCAGCGGCTCGAGTTCGGCGTCGGCGTCGAGACGCAGCAACCACAACTGGGCCCGCTCGGTGCCGCCGTCGTCGGCCGACACGATGACCGCGCGCTCGCCGGGCAGGTACCGGCCCGAGCACGGCTCACCGAGATCGGTCAGCACCACGCGCGTGCCGTCAGGGGCGAGTTCGTGCAACTGCGTCGAGCCCGACTCGTCGTCGCCGACGAGCAGCCGGCCCCCCTCGTCGATGTCGAGCAGGGTGGCGGAGCGCAGTTCGAACAGTTCGGCGAGTCGATCGGTCACGCCCACCACCCTGCCACGTCCCAGCGACAGTTCAGTCGGTGGCCGAAATCAGATCGGCGCGATGCGCGCGCAGCCACTGGTGGGCCCGCGCGTACCGGTCGGCCCAACTCGACCAGAGTTCGGCGAACGCCTGATGGCCCTCGCGGCTCGCGTCCTCGATGATCGCGCTGATCCAGGTGTTCGCCGCGACCGTGGCCCGCGCGACGTCATGGCGCAGCGCGGCGCTTGCTCCGTACGCGTCGAGCAGCAGCCGGAACCGCGACAGCGTGCGGCCCTGTCGCAAGTCGTCGATATCGCGCTCGTCGCGCAGCGGCGCCCAGAAGCACGCCGCCACGGCAAGTTCCCAGGCCACGGACCCGGGCGCCGCCAGGTCGAAGTCGATCAGCGCCACCGCCTGGCCGTCGCGGAAGATGACGTTCGCTGGGTTGGGATCGTTGTGCGTCACGAGCGAGCCGCGCCAGCGCGCCGGAACCGGCCGTTGCCACACCGCGTTCGGCTTGGCCACGAACGTGCGCGCGTGCCGGTGATAGTCGCGCAGGAGCAATCCGACGCTGCGCAGCGCGTCGTCGCTGAGCGCCCAATCGGGAGCGGTTCCGGCCAGCCCCACGGCCGGCGTGCCTCGGGTCGCCGCCAGCACGTCGGCGGCCGTCCCGTCGATGTAGCCGAGCACCTCGGTCTCGCCGTAACCGCCCACGACGCGCGGCGCCCCGTGGAAGCCGGACGACTCCAGATGACGAAGCAGTTCGTGCACCGAACTGCTGTACGTACCCCGCGGGCGATGCACGGTCGCGCCGACCCGAATCACCCTGCCGCGATTGGCGGTTCCCCCGTAGAGCGGTCCGTCGCTATCCGCGCTGGGCATCGCTTGCTCGGGCGGCGTCCGACGCGGCGAACAGCAGGCGGCGCGCGAGACTCTCATGAGTGATCAAGCCGGTCACGAGACCTCCTTGCAGCGCTGACCGCACAGCATCAGCCTTCTCCTCGCCGTACGCAATCGCCAGTACTGTCCGCATTGCGGCAAGCTGCTCGCCCGACAGGCCGATAATCCGCTTCGACAGCGGCGCACTCACCGGCTTTCCTGCGGTGTCGATCAGCACGCCCGACACCTCGGCGATGACGCCGAGCCGCTTCGTGCGCTGCTGCGTCTCGCGGTCGACGGCGTCGAAGATCGTCGACAGGCCCTCCTGCCAGGCGCCGATGCCGACAACTCCGATCGTGACTTTCGGCAGTAGCGCCGCCGCGTTCGCGACATCTGGCTGGCGGCGCAGGGTTCGCGCCGTTGCGGCGTCGGCCGCCACCAGCGGCGCGTAGAACGTATGCGCCATGCCGCCGCCGGCCCGGGCCACCCGGCGGACGAGCTCCAAAACGTCGCTGCCGTCGGGCCGGGACAGCGCCCCGGTCAGCTGCACGACCGGGCAGGGCACGAAGCCGTCCAGCGCGGCGCCGATACCGCTCAACGACCGCGCCCACGCCAGGCCGAGCACGTCGTCGCGGGTGACGATCTCGCGCAGGACGTCGGCGGCGGCCTCGCCAAGGTGCCCCCGCAACACCACCGGATCGTCGTCGGAGATGTCGACGACGATCGCGTGCTGCAGCCCGAACGCCGTCTGCAACTGGGCCGACAGGTCGGTGTTCACCTTGCCGGGTGCCGCAATCTCTATACGCACCAGGCCAGAACGCCGGGCGGAGTCGAGCAGGCGCGCTACCCGGAACCGGCTGATGGCCAACTCGTCGGCGATCTCCGTCTTGGACCGGTCGTCGAGGTAGTACATGCGGGCCACCCGCGCGGTCAGTACGAGCTCGGTAGGACGCTGCGCCACGGCTTCTCCTCCAAGCGCTCATTTGAGCGCGCCGGCACTCAGTTTGGCAGAAATCCTTGACAAGACACCAGAGCGGGTAACAACCTGACATCGAACGATTCGAGCGGACTAGCGCTCATATGAGCATTTCGCTAGGAGGCCAGAACGGTGAAGCAGACCGGCATTCGATGCCTAGCCGCGGCACTGACCATCCCGTTGCTCGCCGCCGGGCTCACTGCCTGTGCCGGGTTCGGCGGTGCCGGCGGCAAGACACGGTGAACGTGCTGATGGTGAACAACCCGCAGATGGTCGACCTGCAGAAGCTCACCGCCGACAACTTCACCAAGCAGACCGGCATCAAGGTCAACTACACCGTGCTGCCGGAGAACGACGTGCGCGACAAGATCAGCCAGGAATTCTCCAGCCAGGCCGGCCAGTACGACGTGGCGTCGCTGTCGCAACTTCGAGATCCCGATCTACGCCAAGAACGGCTGGCTCGCGCCGCTGGACGACTACGTCGCCAAGGACCCGGGCTTCGACCAGGCGGACATCCTCAAGCCGATGACCGAGTCGCTGACCGGCCCGGACGGCAAGCTCTACGGCGAGCCGTTCTACGGCGAGTCCTCGTTCCTCATGTACCGCAAGGACGTCTTCGCAGCGAAGGGCCTGACCATGCCGGAGCATCCGACCTGGCAGCAGGTCGCCGACATCGCCGCCAAGGTCGACGGCGCCCAGCCGGGGATGCGGGGCATCTGCCTGCGCGGGCAGCCCGGCTGGGGCGAGGTCTTCGCGCCGCTGACCACCGTGGTCAACACCTTCGGCGGCACCTGGTTCGACAAGGACTGGAACGCGCAGGTCGACGCCCGCGATTCACGGACGCCACGAACTTCTACGTCAACCTGGTCCGCGCGCACGGCGAGACCGGGCGCCGCGCAGGCCGGGCTTCACCGAGTGCCTGAACGACATCGAGCAGGGCAAGGTCGCCATGTGGTACGACGCCACGTCGGCGGCCGGATCGCTGGAGGCAACGGACTCCCCGGTCGCGGGCAAGATCGGCTACGTCCAGGCGCCGGTGGACAAGACCGAAGAGCTCCGGCTGGCTGTACACCTGGTCCTGGGCGATCCAGAAGGCCAGCAAGAACAAGGACAACGCCTGGAAGTTCGTCTCCTGGGCGTCGAGCAAGGAGTACGAGGAACTCGTCGGGCAGAAGCTCGGGCTGGTCCAACGTCCCGGCCGGCAAGCGCGACTCGACGTACACCAACCCCGACTACCTCAAGGTCGCGCGGCGGCGTTCGCCGAAGCCGACCCTGGACGGCGATCCAGAGCGCCAACCCGACGAACCCCGGCGTGCAGCCGCGCCCGACGCCCGGCATCCAGTTCGTCGACATCCCGGAGTTCACCGACCTCGGCACCGCAGGTCTCGCAGGACATCAGCTCGGCGATCGCCGGCAAGACGAGCGGTCGAGCGCGCTCGACACGAGCCAGCGCTCGCCGAGAAGGCCGGCGACAAGTACAAGGAAGTGAGCACGTGCCGAGCACTCGATCGTGCTACCCTGAGGGGACGATCGCCATGACGACAAGCACGCTCGCATCCGCGCCGAGCGCGCAGCGACGGTCGCCGACGCGGCGCACGCCGATCGACCCGCGCAGGGCCGCCTGGGCCCGCCGCGCGCCCGCTGCTGCCCGCGCTGATCTTCCTGATCATCGTCACGCAGCTGCCGTTCGTGGTGACGCTGGTCATCTCGTTCCTGCACTGGAACGCCCTCGACCCGGGCAGACCGCGGCTGGGCCGGGCTTGACAACTACAGGAAGGTGTTCACCGACTCCGCAGCTGCGCGACTCGGTGGTCACCACGATCGTCCTCACCGCCACGGTGGTTCTGGTCAGCCTGCTCACTCGGGCTCGGCATCGCGCTGCTGCTGGACCGCACGTTCCTCGGCCGCGGCGTCGTGCGCACCCTGATGATCACGCCGTTCCTGATCGTCCCCGTCGCCGCGGCCCTGCTGTGGAAGCACGCGCATCTACAACCCCGAGCTACGGCCTGATCAACGGCACGCTCACCGGCATCTGGCACTCGTTCGGCAGCGACAGCCCGCCGCAGCCGGACTGGCTCACCGACCACCCGATCATGGCCGTCGAGGCCGCACTGGTCTGGCAGTGGACGCCGTTCATGATGCTGATCCTGCTGGCCGGCCTGCAGTGCGCGACCGCTGAGGTCATCGAGGCAGCCCACGTCGACGGCGCCGCGCCGTGGCAGATCTTCCGCTACATCACGCTGCCGCACATGCGCCAGTACCTGGAACTCGGCGCGCCTGCTCGGCTCGATCTACATCGTGCAGAACTTCGACGCCGTCTTCATGATCACCTCCGGCGGCCTCGGCACGGCGAACCTGCCCTACACGATCTACCAGACGTTCTACAGCGCGCACGACTACGGCCTGGCCTCGGCGCCGGCGTCGTGGTCGTCGTCGGCACGATCATCATCGCGACGTTCGCGCTGCGCACGGTGTCGTCGCTGTTCCAGGAGGAGACCGCTGATGACCACCGCAGTAGCGCGGCGTCCACGTCGCGCGTCACGACACGCGGCCACGCCGCAAGTGGCGGCCGGCAACGCCCTGCTGGTCTCGCTCGCCTGGGTGATCGGCCTGCTGTTCTTCCTCCCGGTGGCTGTGGATGGTCCTGACGTCCTTCCACAGCGAGGCCGACGCCGGCACCAACCCGCCGACGATCGGCGCGCCGCTCACCCTCGACGGCTACCGCGACTTCTTCGGGCCGAGCACCGGCGCCAGCCCCTGGCCGTCGCTGGTCAACTCGATCGACGGCGAGCGTCGTCTCGACGCTCCTCGTGCTCGCTGCTGGCCGTTCCCGCCGCGTACGCGCTGTCGATCCAGCCGGTGCGCAAGTGGACCGACGTGATGTTCTTCTTCCTGTCGACGAAGATGCTGCCGCTGGTCGCCGGGCCTGCTGCCGATCTACCTGTTCGCGCAGAACGCGCACTTGCTCGACAACATCTGGCTGCTGGTCATCCTCTACACCTCGATGAACCTGCCGATCGCGGTGTGGATGATGCGCTCGTTCCTCGCGGAAGTGCCGGTCGGCGATCATCGAGGCGGCCGCGATCGACGGCGCCGGGTCTGATCAACATGCTGCGCAAGATCATCGCTGCCGATCGCCGCTGCCGGGCATCGCCGCCACCGCGCTGATCTGCTTCATCTTCAGCTGGAACGAGCTGCTGTTCGCCCGGGTCCTCACGGGCGTCAGTCGCCCAGACGGCGCCGGTGTTCCTCACCGGCTTCGTCACCAGCCAGGGCCTGTTCCTGGCCAAGGTCTGCGCGGCGGCCGTCGTGGTCTCCCTGCCGGTGCTCATCGCCGGGTTCGCCGCGCAGGACAAGCTCGTCCAAGGCCTATCCCTCGGAGCCGTCAAGTGAAAGCAGCAGTCATCAAGTCCGTCGGCGAAGTCCAGATCGTCACGGTGGACGATCCGACGCCCGGCCCGCGCGAGGTCGTGGTCGCGGTGGCCGCGTGCGGGCTGTGCGGCACGGACCTGCATATCCTGCAAGGCGAATTCGCTCCGAGCCTGCCGCTCATCCCGGGGCACGAGTTCGCCGGGCGAAGTCGTCGCGTCTGGGCACCGAGGTCGACTCGCTGTCGGTCGGTACGCAGGTCGCTGTCGACCCGTCGCTGTACTGCTTCGAATGCCACTACTGCCGCCTGGGCCGCAACAATCTCTGCGAGCGCTGGGCCGCGATCGGCGTTACCCAGGCCGGCGGGGCGGCCGAGTTCGTCGCGGTGCCGGCGGCCAATTGCGTGGCGTTGCCCGAGCACGTCGCAACCGCGGACGCCACGCTGATCGAGCCGCTGTCCTGCGCGGTGCGCGGTTACGACGTGCTGCGCAGCCAACTCGGCGCGCACGTGTTGATCTACGGCGCCGGGACGATGGGCCTGATGATGCTCGAGCTGGCCAAGCGGGTCGGCGCGGCAAGTGTCGACGTCGTCGACGTGAACGCCGACGCGGCTGTCCGTGGCCCGAAAGCTCGGGCTGCTCGACGGCGGTCGCCTCGGCGGACGAGATCGAGCGTCCGTACGGGTGGGAACTCGTCGTCGACGCAACAGGCAACGCGAACGCCATCCAGGACGGGCTGGGACGGGTCGGCCCGGGCGGCACGTTCCTGCAGTTCGGCGTGGCCGACTATGCCGCGCGGGCCACGATCGAGCCGTACAAGATCTACAACAAGGAGATCACCATCACCGGCTCGATGGCCGTGCTGCACAGCTACGAGCGGGCGGCCGATCTGTTCGCCGACCGGCGTCCTCGACCCGGCGATCTTCATCACCGACCGGCTGCCTTTGGACGAATACGCGGGAGCGCTGGAACGGTTCCGCAGCGGCGGCGGTCTCAAGACCCAAGTCCTGCCCTGACCCGAATCGCCGCTGGTCCGATCCGACCTCTTCCGGCCACCTTCTGTCGCTCCTGCTCGATTCTGTGCCGCGTGCACGACGCCACTTCGACACAATGACGCCGTGCGCTTGTTTCATACGACCGACGCGGCGGAGGCGATCCTGCGCGACGGCTTCCGCGACGCCACGGCCTCGTACGGGCTGGCCACGACGGTGCGGAACGGCGTGTTCCTGGCCGACGCCCCGGTCGGCGTCAACGAAGGCGCGATCGGCGACCAGGTTCTCGAGGTCACGTTGCCCGACGACCTGGACCTCGGCGATTTCGAGCTGGTCGGGGGCGGCAAGCCGTACCGCGAGTGGTGCGTCCCGGCCGCCCTGCTCAACACACGTGGACGCCTGCGCCGGGCCGATCAGCGACCATCGCCGCCATAGCCGGCATCGCCGCGGGTTAGACGAGCCGCACCCGCAGGCGCCGGAAACCCCGCCCCTTGTTCTCCATCTTGACCACCTCGAGCCGGCCGATCATCGCCGTGGACGCCACGTGCGTGCCGCCGTCGGCCTGGGTGTCGAGCCCCACGATGTCGACGATGCGCACGACCTCGATGTCGGGCGGAAGCAGGTTGGTCGCGGTGCGGATGATGTCCGGGATGGCGAACGCCTCGTCGCGGGGCAGCGTCGAGACCTCGATCCGCCGGTCCGCGCCGATCTCGCGGTTGCAGGCCTCGGCGACGCGCTCCTTGAAGTCGGGCGGCACCTCGGCCAGGTCGAAGTCCATACGGGCGCTCAGCGGTTCCATGTTGCCTCCGGTGACGAGCGCCCCGAAATCACGGAACACGACCCCGGTCAGCACGTGCAGGCCCGAGTGGGTACGCATCAGCGCGGTACGCCGCTCGTCGTCCAGCGCGCCACGCACCGCCGTTCCGGCCGGCGGCACCGGGTCACCCTCGGCCGGCACCAGGTAGAGCTCGTCGCCCTTGTCGGCGCCCACGATGCGGGTACGCACTCCGCCCCACAGCAGCACGCCCTGGTCCGGCGGCTGGCCGCCGCCACCCGGGTAGAAGGCCGACCGGTCGAGCACGATGCCGCGCTCGTCCACCCCGACGACGGTCGCGTCCCATTCACGCACCGTGGCGTCGTCCAACTCGATTCGGTGGGTATGCCGATGCTCAGTCACACCGCGATCCTGCCCGACGCCCGCCCCCGTCCGTTGAGTGGTGCGTTGTCCGTTGAGTGGCGCGTTATAACGCACCACTCACGCCGAAATGCACCACTCAACGGCACGGTGGGCTGGGACCGGGCTCGCACGGGGCCCCGACGGGTAGACGCGACGCGTTCCCGGCGGCACCATCGGAGGTTCACCCTCCAGGGGAGGCCCGATGGATCCGATGGTTGCCCGTGATCCGGGCCTGGACGCGCTCCGCCTTCGGCGGGCGGAACTGTTCGAGTCGATGGCTGCGCTGGAGCAGGCGCTCGCCGAGCCTGCCACCGATCGGCTCCCGGAGTGGACGCAGTGGGTCAACGTCGCGCTGGTTGCCCTGTCCGCGGACATCCGCGCACACGTCGCCATCACCGAGGGCGCCGGCGGGCTGCACAGCGACGTGATCGTCACGGCTCCCCGCCTGACCCGCGCCGTTGAGCGACTGACGGCCGAGCACGACGTCATCGACGACATGGTGGACGACCTCACCACCCAGGCCCGGTCGGTCACGACGCTGGACCAGGTCGACCGGATCCGCGCCCTCGCCAACGACCTGCTGGTACGCCTGCGCAAGCACCGCCAGCGGGGCGCCGACCTCGTCTTCGAGGCCTACCAGACCGACATCGGCGGCGAGACCTGATCCGGAACGCCGCCGGCCCGGGCGCAACCCGGTATGCCCGGCAAACTCAGGTGCTACCCGTCCTGCTGAAGTAGCGGGCTGGGCCGTCCCAGCAGATACCCCTGCGCCAGCGTGCAACCCAGCGCCCGCAGCGAGGTGATCTGCTCCTCGGTCTCGACGCCCTCACCCACCGTCGCAATGCCGAGTTCCTGGCACAGCGCGATGACGCTGCGGACGATGGCCCGGGCACTGCGGTCCGACGCGATGGGCTTGACGAAGCTCCGGTCGATCTTCACCGTGCTGACCGGCAGGTCGCGAAGCAGCGACAACGACGAGTAGCCGGTACCGAAATCGTCGAGCGCGATGCGCACGCCGAGGTCGGCGACCTCGCGAACCTCCTTGATCGCCGCCGACGACGCCTCGACCAGCGCCGTTTCGGTGATCTCCAGATGCAGCCGCGACGGCGGTAGCTCGCCCGCACTCAGCGCCTGCCGGATAGCCGGAGCCAGCTGGCCTCGTCCCAACTGGCTGCCGGAGACGTTGACGGCAACCCAGCGCGACCAGCCGCCGGTCAGCTGCGGGTTGGCGGCCGCCCGGCAGCTGACCTCGAGCATCCACCAGCCCAGCGGGGCGATCAGCCCGGACTGCTCGGCCAGCGGCAGGAAGTCATCGGGCTCCAGCAACCCGCGCTCGGGATGTGCCCACCGGATAAGGGCTTCGTAGCCCACCGGGGCGTTCGTCTCGAGGCTGACGACCGGCTGGAAGTACGGCAGCAGTTCGTGCCCGTCGGCGAGGGCCGCCCGCAGCGCGTGTTCGAGTTCGAGGTCGGCGACGGTCGCCGGCCTGTCCTGGGTCGGGTCATACATCTCGACGCGGGCCCGTCCGTGCCGCTTCGCCCGACGCAGCGCCTGGTCGGCGTCGCGCAGCACCTCGTCGGCGTGCTCGTGCCGCGGACCGCAGATCGTCACGCCGATGCTGACGCTGACGGTGTGCTGGTAGCCGCGCAGCGCAATCGGCTGCTGCAGCGCGGCGGTGAGCCGCCCGCCCAGGCTGCGCAGTACCCCCGGATCGCCCTCGTCCGGCACGACGACGACGAACTCGTCCGCGCCGGCCCGCCCCACCGTGATGCCGGACGCGACGGCCTCGACCAGCCGCTCGGCAACGGCGATCAGCAACTCGTCACCGGCGTCGTGGCCCAGGCTGTCGTTGACGGTCTTGAAGCGGTCCAGGCCGCAGCACAGCACCCCGGCGGGACGCCCGGACGCCATGTACGTCGAGAGCAACTCCTCCAACCGGGCCCGGTTCGGCAGCCCGGTGAGGTGGTCGTGCATCGCCCGGAACGCGAACTGCTCCTCGGCGAGCTTGCGGGCGGTGATGTCGTTGACCTGGCCGACGACGCTCTGCACGGCACCGTCCTCGTCGCGGATGACGCCGACGTGCAGCAAGCCCCAGACGACGTGCCCGTCCTTGTGCAGATAGCGCTTCTCGATCTCGTACGTGTCGCGCGCACCCGACATCAACTCAGCGAGCAGCGCCGCGTCGTTGTCCTCGTCGTCGGGATGGGCGAATCCGCGCAGCGAGCCTTCGAGCAGTTCCTCTCGCGAGTACCCGAGCATGTCGACGAGCGCGTCGTTGAACTGCGACAGCTTGCCGCCGGAGTTCACGATCGCGGTGCCGACCGGGCTGTGCGCGAACGCCACCTGCCAGCGAAGCTCAGCCTCGCGCCGACGCGACTCCGACTCCCTGTGCGCCATGGCATCGGCGATCGCGATGGCCGCCTGCGCGGCGAACAGTTCGAGCACGGTCCGCTGCTCGAGATCGGGGCGGTGGCCACTTCGCGGCTGGTCGACGCTCAGCACGCCGAGCAGCGTCCCGTTCGCGTCGCGCAGCGGGGCCATGAGCGCGTCGTCGGCCTGCCACATCTCCGGATCGGATTCGTCGGCCGGTGGCGGCGTCCAGCTCACGACGCGATCCATCAACGTCTGGTCGCTCTCGTGGCTGAAGAACCGCAGCGCGCCCCATTCCTCGGACGCATCGAGCAGGTCCAGCCAGTACTGCATGTCGCTGCTCTGGCCGCGCAGATCCATCGCCTCGGGCGGTCCGGCGACGGCGTCGACCCGCAGTGCGTCGCCCTCGGGCGTCGTGACATTGATCGCCGCCGCGCCGAACTCGAGCACGTCGACCACTGCCTCGACGACACGGGTTAGGGTCTCGTGCAAGTCACCACTCGCCCCGAGACCACGCACCACGTCGAGCACCTGCTCCAGCCACGAGCGGCGCACACTCGTCAGGCCGGACCCCGCGTCCATGCGGGCGATCCTCACACAACGAGGCCACTTCGAACCAGTCTGTGTAGCAACCAAGACCGGTCTACCGGCATTTATCCGGCTATCGGCAGTACCGCTCGCGAGCCAGATCAAGCCGCCGTTACCTGACAGCGGTCATATTTGACGTATGCGGGCGCAAGGTGAAACGTGGGGTGTGGATGGCCGTTGACCGACTACTCGTCGGAGAGGAAGTTCTGCTTTACCGGGTCTACGCCGAGCGCCGCGCCGATGTCACGGTGCGGGCGACGTGTCTGACCGTTCCTCCCAGCCCATCCCACCTCCCGCCCCGGCCGGCACGCTGCGGCCGTGCTGTGCGCAGAGTGGCGCCGTCGCGCGAGGTGCTTCATCCGCAAAAGAACTACAGAACCACCAAGGAGGTTCAACCATGCTCACCGTGACCGACAATGCGGCTGCTGAGATCCGCAATCTCGTCGACCGGCCAGAAGTGCCAGACGGCGGTGGAATGCGGATCGCGTCGGACCCGAATGCCGGTTCGCTGACGCTCAGTCTCGCGCCGGCCCCGGCCGGCGGCGACGCGGTCGTCGACACCTCGTCAGGCGCTCGCGTGTTCCTCGACTCCGCGGCGGTCAGCGTGCTCGATGACAAGGCGCTCGACGCGACGGTCGACCAGGAAGGCCGCGTGCAGTTCGTCGTCGCCGAGGTACCCGCCTAAGGGTTCGCTCGACATCGGCGGCCGTCGCATGCCTTCGGGCATTGCGGCGGCCGCCGAGCTATGTCGTCAGCCGGAATCAGCGCGAGCCGACGCGCCCTCCGACATCGGCTGGGATCCGCGCGACCTGAGCCGACATTGCCGACATTGCCCTGATGATCGACCATCGGGCGCATCCGTCACTTCGGCGTGCGGACGGCCCGACCCAGGGTACGGTTGGTGCTACCGAGGGTATTTCGCACGACGGCTTCCAGCCGGCCTCGCCCCAGGTGATTCAGCTACCGGCCCTTTCTGAGCCTGGATCGGCGCACGAATGACGACCCTCGAACCGCACCGCAGCCTTTCCGTACCGACTGCCGCCGCACCGGCCGCAGCACGGAACCGACTTCGGCGCACTGTCTGACTCGAACGCCCGCCGGCGTCTCGTCCGACCCCAGTAAGACCCCGTCGCTACGGGGATCCAGTACGACGATGTGGAGAGGACGACACGCATGGCCAAGTTGATCGCGTTCGACGAAGAGGCCCGCCGAGGCCTCGAGCGCGGCATGAACATCCTCGCTGACGCGGTGAAGGTGACGCTCGGCCCGAAGGGCCGCAACGTTGTCCTGGCCTCGAAGTGGGGTTCTCCGACGATCACCAACGACGGTGTCAGCATCGCCAAGGAGATCGAACTCGATTCGCCGTTCGAGAGAATCGGCGCCGAGTTGGTCAAGGAGGTCGCCAAGAAGACCGACGACGTAGCCGGCGACGGAACGACGACCGCCACGGTGCTCGCGCAGGCGCTGGTGCATGAGGGACTGCGCAATGTCGTCGCAGGCGCCAACCCGATGGCCCTCAAGCGGGGCATCGAGGTCGCCGTCGCCGCGGTGTGCGAAGTGCTCGCCGCCAGCGCGAATGACGTCGAGACCAAGGAAGACATCGCGGCAACCGCGACGATCTCGGCCGGCGACTCTGCCGTCGGCGAGTTGATCGCCGAGGCGATGGACAAGGTCGGCAAGGAAGGCGTCATCACCGTCGAGGAGAGCAACACCTTCGGCCTCGAACTGGAGATGACCGAGGGGATGCGCTTCGACAAGGGCTACACGAGTCCGTACTTCGTGACCGACCCCGACCGCATGGAAGCCGTGCTCGACGACCCGTACATCCTGCTCGTCGAGGGCAAGATCAGCGCGGTCAACGACTTGCTGCCGCTGCTGGAGAAGGTCACCCAGACCGGCAAGCCGCTGCTCATCATCGCCGACGACGTCGACGGCGAGGCCCTGGCGACCCTGGTCGTCAACAAGATCCGGGGCACGTTCAACTCCGTCGCCGTCAAGGCGCCCGGATTCGGCGACCGGCGCAAGGCGGTACTCGCCGACATCGCGGTCCTGACGGGCGGCCAGGTGATCTCCGAGACGGTCGGCCTCAAGCTCGACAACACCAGCCTCGATCTGCTCGGCCGGGCCCGCAAGGTCGTTGCCGGCAAGGACGAGACGACGATCGTCGAGGGTCTCGGCGACGTCGAGCAGATCCAGGGACGGGTCCGGCAGATCCGCACCGAGATCGAGGACACCGATTCGGACTACGACCGCGAGAAGCTCCAGGAGCGCCTGGCCAAGCTCGCCGGTGGCGTCGCCATCATCAAGGTCGGCGCGGCCACGGAACTCGAACTCAAGGAGCGCAAGCACCGCATCGAGGACGCCGTCCGAAACGCCAAGGCCGCCGTCGAGGAAGGGCTGCTGCCCGGAGGCGGTGTGGCGCTCGCGAACGCCGCGATGACCGCGTTCGACAAGCTCGACCTGACCGGCGACGAGGCAACGGGCGCGAACATCGTGCGAGTCGCATTGACCGCGCCGCTCAAGCGGATCGCGATCAATGCCGGCCTCGAAGGCGGTGTCGTGGCCGACAAGGTCGCGAACCTGCCGCGCCGGCCACGGCCTCAACGCCGAGACCGGCGAATACGTCGACATGGTCAAGGCCGGAATCGTCGAGCCGGCCAAGGTGACCCGATCGGCGCTGCAGAACGCAGCCTCGATCGCCGCACTGTTCCTCACGACCGAGGCTGTCGTCGCCGACAAGCCAGAGCGTGGGGGCACCTCGGCGCCGGATCCGTCCGGCGGAATGGGCTTCTGAGCACGACCTTCATCGCACCCCCGCGGGAGTCACGCATGACCGATCCAACTGCGGTGCTGCCGCAACGGGGTAGCGACTTTGCCGGCCTGTGCCGCCAGATCCGGGCGGCGAACCTGCTCGATCGCCGACGCGCGCGCTACGTGGCGCGCGTCGGACTGACCGCACTGGCGCTTGCCCTGACCTGGGCGGCGTTCTACTTCGTCGGCGATTCCTGGTACCAGGTGATCGTCGCGGCCGTTCTCGGCGTGATGTTCACCCAGGTCGCGTTCCTCGGCCATGACGGCGGGCACCAGCAAGTCTGCGAGTCTCGCCACGGCAATGACGCGGTCGGCCTCGTCGCGGGCGACCTGTTCGTCGGGCTGAGCTACGGCTGGTGGCTCAACAAGCACAACCGCCATCACGCGAACCCGAACACGGAGGGGCAGGATCCCGATATCGGCGACGGCGTCCTGGCGTTCACGATGGCTCATGTCGAGGCGCGCGACGGCGCTTTCGGCCGGATGCTCACCCGTCATCAGGCCTGGCTGTTCTTTCCGCTGCTGACGCTCGAGGGCATCCAACTGCGCGTGGAGAGTCTGCGCTTCCTGCTCGCGCGGCGGACCGACCGTTACCGCCGCACCGAACTGGCGCTGTTCAGCCTGCACCTGGCGATCTACCTGGCGGCCGTGTTCACCGTGCTCTCGCCGCTCAAGGCGCTGGCGTTCATCGCGATCCACCAGGCCGTCTTCGGCCTCTACATGGGGTGCTCATTCGCCCCTAACCACAAGGGAATGCCGATCTACCAGGCGGGTGAGCAGCCGGATTACCTTCGCCGCCAGGTACTCACGTCACGCAACGTGCGCAGCGGGTGGTTCACCGATCTGCTCCTCGGCGGGCTGAACTACCAGATCGAGCACCACCTCTTCCCGAACATGCCGCGTCCCAGCCTGCGCAAGGCGCAGCGCTTGGTGCGCAAGTACTGCCAGGACAACCGCATCACGTACACCGAGACGAGCCTGTTCGGCTCCTACGCGGCGGCGTTGCGGCACCTGCACCAGATCGGTGAGCCGCTACGCGTCCGGACGCGAGTGGTCCTCGACGCGTGATCTTCCGCTACCCGAACTCGGCGAAGGCCGCGGCTATCTCGGACGTCCCGGCACCGGCCGCGACGAGCAGGCGCAGGAGCACCCGCGCCTTGTAGGGATGCACGAAGCCACCACCGATCAGGCCACGCCGGCGCAGATCGCGCTCGGACCCGATCGCGCCGTAGGTGTCGGCCAGCACCGGCCCGGCCCCGGTGCGCGACGTGAGCACGACCGGCATCCGGGCCGCGAGATCGCCCAGCACCGGGGCAAGCGCGCCCGGTACGTGACCGACGCCGAACGCCGCGACCACAATCCCGTTGTAGGCGGCGGCAATCGCGTCGAGCAATGCCCCGTCGTCGTCGAATGTCGTTGTGTAGAGGGCGATTCTGGTCGCCAGCAGGTCGTCGCGGGAGAATCCGCTGACCGGCCGCCGGCGCGCGACCCGGGCGAGAAATCGCGGAACGCCCTCGACGAGATGGCCGACCGGCCCGAGGTCCGGCGACGTGAACGTTGCCGTACTCATGCTGTGTGCCTTGCGCACATAACTCGCCGCGTGGATCTCGTCGTTGAACGCGACGAGCGCGCCGCGGCCCCGCGCCTCGGCGGCGGCCGCGACCCGCACTGCGGCGAGCAGGTTCGCCGGACCGTCCGCGCTGGGCAGCGTCGGATTGCGCATCGCGCCGGTCACCACGAACGGCGCCTCACCCGACCACACCGAATCGACGAGGAATGCCGTCTCCTCCAAGGTGTCGGTGCCCTGCGTCAGCACGATGCCGCGCGCGCCGTCGGCCACCGCTTCGGTCGCCGCGTCGACGATGTCGAGGACATCGCCGAACGACAGGTCCGCGCTCGGCACGGCGCGCTGATCGCGTACCTCGACCGGAATGTTGTCAGCGACCCCGCCGACGCCGGCGACCAGATCGCTGCCGCTCAACCGGGCGACCACGCCGCCATCGGTTCCGGCCATCGAGATCGTGCCGCCAAGGGTGAACAGAACAACGCCGTCTGATGCCACCGGATGACCGTAGGGCATTGCCTGATCCGAGTTCTTCATCGAGACCCCGAGCGATGTAATGATGTAATTATGGAGTCGCTATACGAGCACGCAGGCGGTCACGAGGGCCTGCACCGGTTCATCGACGCGTTCTACAGCAGCGTGCTCGCCGATCCGGTCCTGCAGCCGTTGTTCGGCAGCGGCCGGCCCGAACATGTCGATCAGCTAACGGCATTCGACTCCGAATCCTTCGGTGGCCCCGACGAGTTCAGCCGCCGGATGGGGGGCTTCGCCCACCTGATCGACGTCCATCGCGGCCTGAAGATCACCGAGTCGCAGCGCCGGCGATTCGTCGAGTTGTACCTGGCCGCGGCCGACACTGCCGAGTTGCCGGACGACCTACCGTTCCGCGAGGCCCTGCGCGAGCACGTCGAGTTCGGCTCGCATGTCGCGATGCAGAACTCGCATGCCGACACCGACGACCAGTTGCACCCGCTCCGGGAAGTGCCGAAATGGCAATGGCCCGATCCGGCCGCGAGCGGTTGAGCGGTGTTTGACCCGGCGGCTTGGCGGTAACACTCACAATGTGGCAGCCACGCAGCGCGAACGAGAAGACAAGTACGACGCCGACGAGGGATTCGTCCTACCCCGACTGCAGGAACTGACGCCGGCCGGCGGCCGGGTCGAGCAGGACCGCGTCGATCTGGACAGCCTCTACTTCGACACGCCCGGCCACGATCTCTTACGCCACCGAGTGACGCTGCGCCGGCGCAGTGGGGACGCCGACACCGGCTGGCAACTGAAGGTTCCCGCCGGGAAGGCCCGCACCGAGGTCCGCCTCGCGACCGACAGCGAGGACGTGCCCGCCGAGTTGGATGCGCTGACCCGCGGCATCGCCGCCGGGCAGCCGTTGCGGCAGGTCGCGGTGCTCCGGACCAGGCGCGTGCGGCACCGGATCGTTGCGCCCGACGGCGCCACGCTGTTCGAACTGGCCGACGACCACGTCCGCGCCACCGCCTTCGGCGATGCGGCCGTGCTCACGCGATGGCGCGAGATCGAGGTGGAGGTCGGCGACGGCGAAGACGCCGGCCTGGCCAAGCTCGGCAAGCAACTCACCCGGGCCGGCGCGCGACCGTCGGCGCACCCGTCGAAACTCGCGCGAGCGTTGCGATCGCTCGACCCCGGTGACGAGTCGGCTGCGGTGGATCGGCGCGCGGTCGTCGTCGCGGACTACCTGCGTACGCAGCAGGCCGAACTGGTCGCCGGCGATATCGCACTGCGCCGCGGCCACGACGCAATCCATCCGACCCGCGTCGCCACTCGACGCCTGCGCAGCACCCTGCGCACGTTCGGCGATCTGTTCGACGCCGAACGGGCCGCCGACCTCGACGCCGAACTGGCCTGGTACGCCGACGTGTTGGGCAAGGTGCGCGACCGTCAGGTCCAGCGGGCGCGATTCGCTGCCGCGCTCGACCGGTTGCCGCCCGAGTTCATCCTCGGCCCGGTCGCCGCCGACATCGACCAGCGCCTGCATGTCGAGCAGTTGCACTACCAAGGCGACGTCGACACCGCGCTGAGCAGCGAGCGTTACCTGAATCTGCTCGCCGAGGTCGGGACGTGGGCGACGACACCGCCGCTGACCCGTCCGGCCGACGAGCGGACGCTCAGGAAGCTCGCCCGCCGGGCCGGGCGCAAGGCCGACAAGCGACTCCGCCGAGCGGTCGCCGCCGTCCGCGAAGGTGCGGACGAAGCGCACGCCGGACGAGCTCTGCACCGAGCCCGCAAGGCGACCAAACGAGCCCGGTACGCCGTTGAGCTCACCACCCCGATCCGGCGGCCGAAGGCGGCCAAGAAGACGATCAAGCGCTACAAGGCGTTGCAGGACGTCCTCGGCGAGCACCAGGACAGCGTGGTTGCCGCCGGGGTGTTGCGCGACTTCGCCGCCCGCGCCGGGGCGACGCCGGGCCAAAACGGATTCACCTACGGCCTGCTCTATTGCCGGGAGCAGCACGCGGCCCGCGAGGCACGCGCCGCCGCTGCCGCCTGGGCGGACTGACC